>NZ_CP119107.1:1200250-1800375 GCF_029094525.1 Pullulanibacillus sp. KACC 23026
ATACAGGGCATTTGAATCACGGATGCCAAGTCGCCATCCTCCATATTTATTCCATCCCTTTAATTCAACGACGCCATAGGAAGTAGCCTTAACGGGTGTCCCGTAATTGGCAAAAATATCCGTGCCTTCATGGATACGCCGTCCTCCCCAGCCTCTTCCGGCACCCCAAGATGAGGTGTAATCATAATTATAGTTTAAAGGAATCGGGAAATCATGCTCTGACAGATCTAATGTATGAAAGGTCTCATAGAGCTGGTCCAGTTCGCTAATGATGGTGACTGTTTCATCACGGTGATAATAGTCCCATAACCCTTGTTTTTCAGTTTCCAATGTTCCCCCGTAGTTGGATAAATAATGAGCCATTGAGTAGAGAACATCTTCAGGATCATTCTGGTCTGCTTTGCCATCCCCGTTTCCATCTAAACCCATCCCGTGAAAGAAGGAAATGGTCACTGGAGAGGTGTCTTCAGGATTAGGATTAAGAGGTCCAACCCATTTAATCGGATCGATGTGTATCCTAATAGGAGAATCGGTGCTCACTTCCTTAGAGCGTAGGGTACTTTTTTCGTATTGATTGACCGCCGCAAGCATCGTCCATGGGACATGCGTAAGCGCAGCTGTTTTTAGGTATAAAGCGATTGGATCAGTTGTTGGCTGAGATTCTTTGGCAGACGTTCCTTTTGACAAGAAAAGGGAGACGGCCAAAGCAGAAAGGATGATGCAAGCAACTCGTTTTGATAGAGAAGACATCAGACCTATTCACTCCTTTCGGTTTCTGAGTCGTTATTTAACTGACGTTTGGTTCAATTCCCCATTTTCTTTCGGTTCATCTTGAAGCCCTTGAGGAGATTCGAGCATTTGTTCAATTATTGATGGCAGCAAGCAAGCGGTGGCTGTTAGATGAACTAGCTGTATAGTCCTTATAGCGTGCTATATCTGCTGCCGCGTTATGGGCATCGGAAATATAAATTTTATAATAAGTGGGAACGGCTGCTCGAGCGGTTGCCCGTACCTGCCCTGCTGCTTCCTCTCTATTTGGATTATCGGTCTTGTAGCCGATGAGAATGTATTGATCCGTCACAAGGGTTCCCACATCATAAATAGTGGGAAGCGTTAAGGTCAGCCTTGTCACAATATCCGCGAGTGCTTGGTAATCGGTTTTCGGAATATGCTTAGAGGATAAGGCGTTTTCAGACCCTGGTTTTCGGGAGTAATGAATGTACCCAAAAGCCCCTTTTTCTAAGTCTTCTGCTTCATGGGTTTGGATGACTGGAGATGGTCCACTATACGTCACATCAGTCGTAGGATCTTGCATCCGGCCTGAGTCCACTGCTAAGTGATTATTATGAGTGCTTAATCCACAACCGCTTAAGGTGACGGTTAGAATGAGACCTAAAATAACAGCAACCTGTCTCATCAATATCCCTCCTAATCATAGGATGACCTCCCGTTCTCCGAAATCCTCTAGTAATCACAGGAGAACTTGACAAATATTGTTGTCTATTGGATGAATATGATAAGATAATTTTGGGTGATAACGATGGAACAGGAAAACAAAGAGGTTGTAAAGGTTGATCAGCATCACTATGAACTCATCACGAATTACCGAGAGGCATGGGATGAAGAAGCCTTTGCTAAGCGATACAGTGATATTTTAAGCAAATATGATTATATTGTAGGCGATTGGGGCTATGAGCAGCTCCGTCTTCGCGGCTTTTACGAGGATGACAATCGCCGCGCTGCTTTCGATTCAAAAATAGGGACCTTACCCGATTACATTTACGAGTACTGCAATTTTGGCTGTGCTTACTTTGTTGTTAAAAAAATCTAGGGCGCATAGAGGGAACACCCCCGGAATCAATCGGGGGTGTAGTTGTCGTAGGGCTTTTCTTTTTCAGTTTTTGGATCGTCGTGGGTGTGGTGAGCGTCCGGGTATTGACGAGGTAAGTTCTCGTGAAAATTTCGGTATTCATAGGCGAAGTTGGAATAAAACTGCTGGCCTTCTTCCCACGGGGTTTCCTTGTTCTTTACAGGATCGTCTTTGTGACGGGGAGATCCAACAGGTCCTTCAGGAAATTCTTCAGCTGTCAAAAAGTTTTGCCTCGTTTCGGCATTAGAAACATCGGAATAGTTATCTTTTTTACTCATACTAATCCCCTCCTTCTTTATAAATTAACCGAATGCTTCGATTCCTATCCTCCTGTATCGATGGACGGAGGCAGGGAGGCAAAAAAGCGCGGAAACTCTAACAAAACTATTAAATACGAGGTGATCATTATGTATTTTATTGATCGAGATAAGATGGAAGCTCTCCTTCAATTTATGGAAACCCAATTTGCAGACCTTAAAGGTTTCTCTTCCTGGCAGTCCACGATTCAAATACGTGCCCTTGAGCGTATGACGCAACTCATAATTGAATCTTTTTTGGATGTAGGAAACCAGCTTATTGATGGTTTTATTATGCGCGATCCGGGAAGCTACGAGGATATTGTCGATATTTTAGTGGATGAATCCGTCTTGCCTTTAGAAGAGAAGGAAGCTTATCTCAAGCTTGTTCAGCTTAGAAAGCAATTGGTTCAACAATATGAGGAACTATCATCGGACACTTTAAAAGAACAGCTGCAGGCTCATCTGTCAACTTGGTCGACCTTTCCGAAACAGGTCAGAGGTTATGTCGAATCGGAATTGGGTCCAGTGTCTGCATTTAAGCCGGCTTCAAAATAGAAAGGGTGAGAAGAATGCGTTATAAAGGCTATTTAATTGATTTGGACGGAACGATCTATAAAGGAAATGAACCAATCCCTGAGGCAATCGCCTTCGTAAAGGAGCTTGAATCAAAAAAGATTCCATATCTTTATGTCACTAATAATTCGACGACGACACCTGAAAAAGTGGCTGAACGATTACAGAAGATGGGGGCCCCTGCTGATAAGGAGCATGTGTTAACAACGAGTCAGGCTTCAGCGAGTTTTATTGCCGGACAGGCCCCGGGAGCTTCTGTTTATTATATTGGCGAAGAGGGACTCAAAATAGCTTTAGAAGAGGCAGGGCTTCAAGTAGTAGAGGAGGCGCCTAGTGATTATGTCGTGATTGGACTTGATCGCGGTTTGACTTATGAGAAGTTAACGAGGGCTTGCTTGGCCATTCGAGGGGGAGCACAATTTGTCTCCACCAATTCGGATGTCGCTTTACCTACTGAAAGAGGCTTGGCACTTGGGAATGGTGCCATCACTGAATCGGTGAGTGTTTCAACAGGTGTAGCCCCTATTTATATTGGGAAGCCAGAATCCATTATTGTCGATGAGGCATTAAAAAGGATAGGGTGCCAGAAATCAGAAGTGATTATGGTGGGCGATAATTATGACACCGATATGTTGGCAGGTATTAGAGCAGGTGTCGACACCTTGTTTGTCTCAACCGGTGTTACGAAAGTGGAGGAACTCAATCAGTTTGACGAACAGCCAACCTATTCCTTAACCTCATTAAAAGAGTGGTCCTTTTAAGGGCACTCTTTTTTACTTTTTATCACCGGCATGATGGGCAAGTCGACTTGAAGCGGCAGCGGCAATAGCGCCAACTAGATCATCCAAAAATGTGTGGCAGGCACCCGTTGATTTGTCATTAAGCTTCTCGAGTATTCCAGGCTTGAGTTTATCGACATACCCATAATTGGTAAACCCAATTGAACCGTATATATTCACGATTGAAAAGGAGATGATTTCGTCAATGCCGTACAAACTCTCATCCCGTTTGAGCATATCTAAAAGCGGTTCTGAGAGGACGCCTTTTTCTGTAAGACGATCCAATTCAATACCTGTTAAAATCGCATTTTGTACTTCTCTCTTACTTAAGACAGCTTCTACATTCTCTAAGCATAATTCGGGTGTCAAATTTGGATGATAATCTTTTTGAAGAAACATCACGAGTTCAGCAATATCCGAAAGTTTAACGCCGCGTTCAAGGATGGCATTACGCGCGGCTTGTTTAATTTCCTCACTCATTTTTCCAGTCAAAAGAATGGACTCCTTTCATTTTGCATTTCTTCATTTAGTGTCGCCTTCTTATTCACCCCTTATACCGAATTCCATTATCGAATGCCCGGCAAGACGCTTGCATAAAGATGAAGAAGAGGCATTTTATATAGGTGGTGATCTGAGGTGATTGTCCAACATCTTTATGAACAATATGGTCTATCCTGTCATTTTGAGCGGACAACGGATGGAACCTGGCTTAGAAGCGGGGATTTCATTATTTATCCACTGCCCCTCACCGCTTTCCATGACTCATCCATAGAAGCTTTAGCTGCGGTGAGTCATTATCTTGTTGAACAAGGGATGCCGGCAGCCCGTATTCTCAAAACCCAGCAAGATGCGTATACAACCGATTATCAGGGATCATCCTTAGCCGTTTTAGCAGTCCCTATTGAGCGTGAAACGGTTCCATTTAATGGTGAAACACTCGCCCGTTTTCATACAGAGACTCATATGGAGCAAGCGGTTTACAGCCCGGGACGGCCCTACCTTAATTGGTCTGCCATTTGGCAATCACGAGCGGACCAAACTTATTCATGGATGGAGCAAATTAGCAAACAAAAGGAATCCTCTCAATTTGAGGAGATGGCTCTGCAAGCTTACCCCTATTTTTCTGGAAGAGCAGAGAATGCGATTCAATATGTGGTTGATTTAGTTATGGATACGCCGGTGGAAGAGGGAGCAAGCTTCTGTCATTATCGCTTTCCCCAAGGACGCATTTCTAAAAAAGAGGAATCTTTAATCTGGCCGACAGAGTGGGTCATTGATCATCCAGGCCGTGATGTTGGCGAATGGATCAGGACGGCCTGCCAAATTGGAGAGCCCTATGAAGCAATACAAGAGTTTATAAACGAGTATCAAAAGGTAAGACCGATTACAACAGTTGGGGCCAGTCTTGCCTATGCCCGAATTCTGTTTCCGCTTTCTTTTTATGAGACAGTAGAGGGATACTACTCAGGCAGTTACAATCAAGGCGAAGCACTAAGACGATTAGAAGACGTCCAACTCAAAAGCCAAACCGAAGAAAACCTCCTAAAAGCCTTGCCATCACTAGGACTCAATCCCATAGCCAAAGTCGACTGGCTTTGAAACGCAGGGACGGTTCTCGCGTTTCATCAATGAAGCAAAGTGAAACGCGAGAACCGTCCCCCATAAAAAAACCGCCCACTAAGTGGACGGTTTTACTTTGTATTCAGAAGTTTTTTTATTAAAAAACTTGCTCAAGTTCTTTAAATCCAGGTACTTCTTCAAAAAGTGCGCGCTCAATTCCTGCTTTTAATGTAATGGTTGAGCTTGGGCAGCTGCCACATGCACCCATTAAACGAACACGAACAACTCCATCATCCACATTAACGAGTTCAACATCTCCGCCATCACGAAGTAAGAATGGACGTAATTTACCTAATACTTCTTCTACTTGTTCACGCATGAAGATGACTCCTTTCATCTTTCCATCCTCACATAGAGGATGATCATAGCTACATTATACTCTCTTTGTTTTTAAAAATCTATTGTCAAATCTTGAGCGTTTGTCTTATGTCTGTAAAAAATAAAACTTACGAGAGAAGCCCCTCAACTTTTTAACAACGGCTCTTCCGCCGAGAACTTAAAACTTGTCAGGAATGAACTAGAATGGGTCTAGGAAAAGAAATATAGGGCCCAGGTGGCATGAAACTTAAGTCAGGCGGCAAGAGGCAAGTCTTTCGTATAGAATTTGGGGGAACGAGACGTCCATCGAAGCAGTAAAATATGGTATGATGTTGACAAAATGATACGAAGTTAGCCAACTTTCAGTAGATAAAAAGGGGCGTATTTATATGAAATTAACGGTCTATGGTGCAGATACTCCTTGTCCAAGCTGTTTGCATTCTCCTTCTTCAAAAGAGACAAAGGAATGGTTGGAGGCAGCGTTGAAACGGAAATTCCCAGATAGTGCTATTACCCTTCGTTATGTGGATCTCGATGAGCCGGAAACCGATGAGGATGTTCGATTTACCAATAAGATAAAAAACGATGAGTATTTTTATCCGCTAGTGGTTTCAGAAGGACAGGTACTTGGAGAGGGAGATCCCCGTCTTAAAACGATTGTTCAATACTTAGAAGAAAAGGGTTTACAAAGCTGCCAACTTTAGTAAGAAAGCGGCGTTAAAAAAGTTGACGAGGGCTTCATAAGGTTGTACCATGTTAGGGGTAAAGAGGTGAGCCCTATGAATCCTATAATCGAGTTTTGTATGAGCAATCTCGCCAGCGGCTCGCAGGAAGCATTAGAGCGTTTAGAGGAAGATCCAAATGTAGATGTGGTGGAATACACTTGTCTGGATTATTGCGACCTTTGCTATGAAGGCCCCTACGCGCTTGTCAATGGTGAGTTTGTTTCCGGTAAAACAGCGGATGAACTCGTGGAAAATATTTACCAATTTCTTAAAGACAATCCGATGTTTTAAACATAAATGTTAAACACCGCTTTTTTGGCGGTGTTTATTTCATACATTAAGTAATAAAGCAAGGCAGGAAACAGAGGGAAACAGAGGGAAACAGAGGGAAACAGAGGGAAACAGAGGGACGGTTCTCCTGTTTCATAGAATGAAACGGGAGAACCGTCCCTGCGTTTCAGAGGAGGAAAGATATGGATTTTTCTTGTTCGTGGCCTTATGATTGGATGCAAGGTGATTTGTTTTTTCAGGATTGTCCTTTCTGTGATGAGAGCTCGGTTTTAGTTGTTACAGAAGCGGAAAAGATGAAGCTTGCGCGTGAAGGCTTTAAGACGCATGTAGTGATGCCGTGCTGTCATGAAAAGCTGACGATTCTTCAAATAGATGATGATTATGTTTGGGCTGACCGCCCTTTAAGAAAATAAAAACGAGCAACTAAACAGGTGTTTTTAAAGCCAAAGAAGGGGGTATATATAGAATGGGACAACCTGTCACATTTACTAAAATGCACGGCCTTGGAAATTGCTATATCTATTTAGATGGTTTTAAAGAGACGTTTGATGAATCCCTTTTTCCAAACTGGGCGGTGCAAATGTCTAATCCGCACACCGGAATTGGCTCTGATGGATTAATTGCGATCCTTCCGTCTGTTCAAGGCGCAGCAAAAATGAGGATTTTTAATAAGGACGGCTCCGAGGGGAAAAATTGTGGGAATGGTCTTCGCTGTGTCGCACGCTATCTGTTTGAAAAAGGGTATGTCGAGCAAGCACAGTTTCCTATTGAAACGGCATCCGGTATGGTCATGGCGGTGATCCATGAGAAACACGGTGAAGTGGTTTCGGTAACGGTGAATATGGGGCAGCCCATCTTAGAACCTGAGCAAATTCCGATGGTAACTTCCGTTAAAACCCCGGTGATTAACCAGTCCTTTCCTATTTTAGGTGACGCCTATTCTTTAACCGCCGTTTCCATGGGGAATCCTCATGCTATTCTTTTGGTTGATGATATCACACATGCGCCCATTCATAAGCTAGGGCCAGAGCTCGCTGACGGCCATGAACTTTTTCCTGAAGGTGTGAATGTCGGATTTGTCGAGTGGCAGGGGCCAAACGAAGCAAGATATCGGGTTTGGGAAAGAGGCTCTGCTATTACTCAGGCCTGCGGAACAGGCGCCTGTGCGGCAGCCGTGGCCCTTATTTTAAATCAAAAGGCAAAAAAAGATGAATCGATCCTCCTTCATTTAGATGGCGGTGACTTAAACGTCAAATGGGAATCGGAAACCGGAAATGTTTTGATGACTGGGCCCGCGACAACAATCTGTGACGGCATCTTTTATACGTACTAATGATGAAGGATTCGTTCAATGTTAGTCGTAGCTTGAGACACCAATACTTAATGAAACGAGGGATATCCTATGAGCAATGACCGTCAAGTCTTGCTAAATCAAATCGAGGAACTCCGTCAGCAAATGGTGGAGTCGGCAGAACGATTAGGGTTTGGTCACCCTCAAGTCTTGCGTTACAGTCAAAAATTGGATGAAGTTTGCACACAGACGATGAAACCGCAGTTCCAGAAAAAATATCAGATCGACTTAAACGCTTCTATTTGAGAACCCATTGGTCACGCGTTATAATATAATTAAACCATTTAATAAACCGACTCATTATTCGCTAATCAGGATCGTCACTGAAATGCTTTGAAAGGAAGTGTGCGAATTGATTACCATTACAGAAGCGGCAAACAGCCGTATAAAAGAAATGATGGCCTCATCTGAAACACCTGCAAACTATCTTCGCGTTGGCGTTAAAGGCGGTGGCTGCACGGGCTTGACCTATGGGATGGGCTTTGATGAAGTGATGAATGAAGAGGATCAAAGCTTTGAAACAAACGGTCTTAAAGTATTAGTCGACAAAGAAAGTGCTCCCCTTCTAAACGGTGTGGTGATTGACTTTAAACAAAACCTCATGGGCGGCGGCTTTACGATCGATAACCCGAATGCCATTGCCACATGCGGGTGCGGTCAATCCTTTAAAACCGCAACCAATGCAGGGACGCCGTCGAAAGATTGCTAAAAAAGCTTTGAATACAGTAGATTCCATTGATTAAGATGACAGACCTTCTCGGGCTAGTTCCTGTTAAAAAACACGGCTAGCCTTTAGGAGGTTTTTTTGTTGTTTGAAAAAAACCCCTCTTAAAGCTTGATCCTTAAGATCGATTTACACCCTCATACTAATAAAAATCCAAATGCTCACAATTAGAACAAACATAAAAATGATCCAAAATACCCAACTGGTAAAAATAAGTGCAAAAAAGAAGACAATAAAATAAATGGCGGTAGCAATGAGGTAGACGGCAAGTAAGGCGGCTAGAACGGCAAAGAAAATAGGCATGAATGATCACTCCTCTTTTAACCGTTTCTAACAGTTTATGTGGGTTTTGCAAAATCAGTTAATAAAAGCGGTTTTAATCTGAAATCCTAAGAAATAGCTTGTTGATAAAAAAAGCAACTAAAAACACTTGTGATTATCCATTTCGAATTTTCTTAAACTTACAACTCCTTTAAAAAGGGTTGAAAAAGAGGCTATAAAACAATATGATTGGAAAGGGAAAACGTGCGAAATGTTTCGTGAAACTATTCACAATGTGCTTTTATTAAGCCTGTTATAGACAGAAGAGGAGGAAGTGATTTAGTTGAATAAGCCAAGAATACTCATCCTAGGAGCGGGGTATGGTGGTATGATGACCACAACCCAGTTAGTGAAACGGCTACATCCTAATGATGCAGAGATCATCCTCGTCAATAAAAATAATTACCACTATCAATCAACCTGGCTGCATGAGCCGGCGGCCGGCACTTTACCTCCTGAGCGAACCCGAATGTTAATCGAAGACGTTATTAATACCAATCGTGTTCAATTTATTCAAGATTCAGTAACTTTAATAAAAAAAGATGAGAAAAAAGTTGTTTTGGAATCTTATGGTGAAATTGACTATGATTACTTAGTGATTGGGCTTGGGTTTGAATCGGAAACGTTTGGTATCCCTGGATTGAGAGAGCATGCTTCTACCATTGAAGATGTTAACACGGTCAGGGAGATTAAGGAGAGAATTGAGTATCAATTTGCTTGTTATTTGAACAACCCTGAGAGAAAAGCAGCTGATTTAACGATTGTCGTTGGCGGCGGCGGCTTTACCGGAGTCGAGTTCTTGGGTGAACTGTCTCATCGTATACCAGAGCTTTGCCGGGATTACGATATTGATCCAAGTCAGGTGAAGTTAATCAATGTTGAAGGCAGTAAACGCATTCTCCCGGGATTTGATGAGGAACTTGCACAGTACGCAATTAATCGCCTGCAAAAGCGTGGGGTTGAATTTATTTTTAACACACACATTGTTGAATGCCAGCCGGGACGTGTTTTTATCCAAGAAAAGGGCAGTGACCTTCGTCGAGAAATCGAAGCGGGCATTGTGATCTGGACAGGCGGTATTCGCGGGAATAGTGTTGTTGAAAAATCAGGATTTGACGTTCAACGGGGACGCTTGAAGGTTGATCAGGATCTTCGTGCCCCAGGTTATGACACGATCTTTGTCATTGGCGATTGCGCCTTGTTTTACGGAGAAGGAGAGGAACGTCCGTATCCTCCTACAGCACAAATTGCGATACAGCAATCCTTTAATATTGCAACGAATATTAAGCATCTTTTAAATGGTGAACCTACGAAGCCTTTTGTTTATAAATCAAAGGGAACGGTTGCTTCACTTGGGCATGGAGATGCAATTGGTGTTGTGTTTGATGGGACTAAGCTCAAAGGGACTTCAGCATCAGCGATGAAAAAAATCATTGATGATCGTTATTTATTCCTTTTAGGCGGCGTCGGTCTTGTTCTTAAAAAGGGAAAATTGAATTTGTTTAAATAATTTTTTGAGGCTGTCCGAACTTTTATGGGCTGCCTCTTTTATTTGGAATGCCTTAAAATTAGGTGGTACCCTTATAATTGTCTGAATTTAACTTATAATCTAGATAAACGGAGTAAAACTGATTTGTTTCCGCTTACATCAGGTGTATTCGGTAATTTCGGGACTTCCAATTTGATAGAAAAATTGTTATTATTATCTGAAAAGTTAGAGAAGGAGTGTCGACACCTTATGAAGAAAGCGGATTCATTGAAACCTAATCAGTGTCCTTATTGTGAAGGGCAAGGATACTTCCAATTATTGCTTGGCGGTTCCGAAACATGTGGAAATTGCGGGGGATCGGGTAAAAGCAAAAATAAAAGAGCCCTATGAAATTTTGGTAAATAATGGGGTGTATTCCTTAACCTAATATGTTAAATTAATTCTATGGATAAATAATATTCTGTTAATAGAAGAGGAACTAACGATGCACTAGGCCTGCCTACAAGAAGAAATTCTAAAAGAAGTCTTTTCAGGAGAACCGGTCTATGGGGAGGTGTAAGGGCGTGCATATATCGTTGCCCCAATTTATTCTTTCGATGCTTTTGTTTGCGGTTTTGTTTTTTGGGATTGGTTTTATTCTTAATATGTTGTTAAAGACGACGTGGTTGGTTTCGGTTCTTTATCCGTTCATTATTTTAATTGTGATTGATCATGTGTCAACATGGAGTTATTTTTCGGCTCCTCGCCACACTTTTTCTCAAGTGGGGGCTAGATTGAGTCATTTAGCTCCTTCTGATTGGACGGTTTTAGGGATGGGATTTCTTGGTGCTTTGCTTTCAGGTATTACAATGAAATTGCTGAGATCCCGAGGGTATTCCATGTTTTGAACCCATAGCCATTCCTCGCATTTCGAATGATTTTGTATAGTTTCTTTTTTCTCTGGGCAGACTGTTTCCAGAGGAGAGTGACGATTTTGGAAACCGCAAGATCAGTTGTAAGAAATGTGATGATGGCTTTCTTACTTATAACCGCCATCTTTTCAACATTCTATGCAATTACTGGACTATTGCCTTCCGATATTGCCCCTTCGGTGGGAGAAGATAAGGCGGCAATCAATGGATTTGATCATATACTGTCGTTTCTATCTAGCGGGCAGTCAAGCCCTTCCGCAAAGGCGTTAACTTATAAAGTAAAGAGTGACCAGTCGAAGTCCGTTAAAACGAAATTATCTTCTGCGGATGATCCTATTGATTTAAGTCAATATCCATCTCATGATGTCATTGCGACCGGTTATACAGCAGGAACCGAGTCAACCGGCAAACAACCGGGTGACCCGTCTTACGGAATCACGTATAGCGGTGTCAAAGTAAGACGCGCTTTTTTTTCAACAATCGCTGCTGACACACATATTTTTCCTATAGGAACGATATTGTTTATACCGGGTTATGGATATGGTGTTGTGGCCGATACGGGGTCCGCTATTCATGGCTATAAGCTGGATCTCTATTATAATTCCGTTAAAGACGTTTACAAGGAATGGGGAAAACGCAAGGTCAGTGTCTATATTATAAAAAAAGGTGAAGGACATCTAACCGAGCAAACGCTCAACTCACTTAATAATAATGACACTGTTGAAGTGTATCAAAACTTAATTAATAGTTAAGCATTTGGAGGTTCGTTCCAAAGAAAGGACAGACACCTCATTCTTACCCAGAAAAGGAATGGATCTGGCGAATGAGTGTGTGTGTTGCCGTTCTAAGGGATGACCTCTTTTTATTCGTTTGATTAGGAAATAAGACCCATTAAAATCGAATAGAAAAAGTTTCGTTACTGACCTTTAAAATGGTAAACTATAAGTGATGGATGCATTTGTTTTTTAAAGAAAGAAGGGAGCACTCTCCGTGTGTGGATTTGTTGGTTTTTTATCTAATAAGGCACTAGAACCACAAAAGCATGATCAAAACCAAATGATTGAGCGAACTGAAATAATTACTCATAGAGGTCCTGATGACCAAGGCTTTTATACAGATGATACCGTACAATTAGGGTTTCGTCGTTTAAGCATTATTGACCTAGAGGGGGGCCATCAGCCGCTTTCTTATTCGGATGGGCGTTATACCATTATATTTAATGGCGAAATTTATAATTACTTGGAAATTAAAAAGCAATTGGAAGCAGAAGGGATGGCGTTTCAGACCACTTCTGATACCGAAGTTATTCTGGCTTTATATGCGAAGAAAGGCGAAGAAGCCGTTAAAGAACTTCGCGGTATGTTTGGCTTTGTTATTTGGGATAAAGAAGACCGCAAATTGTTTGCAGCACGTGACCCATTTGGAATTAAGCCTTTTTACTTTATGGAAACAGAAGATGGGATTTTCTTTGCCTCTGAGAAAAAGAGCCTGCTTATTGGTAAAGATAAGGATGAGATTTCTGCTCAAGCTCTTCAGCACTATCTCACTTTTCAATTTGTTCCAGAACCCGCTTCAATGAGCCAAGGGATTAAGAGACTTGAACCGGGTCATTTCATCTCGAAGAAACCAGGGGAAGCCCTACATATTGCTTCTTATTGGAAACCGGAGTTTCGTCCTCGTCCACAATCACTCGATGAGGCGACTTCGAAAATACGCGAAGTATTAACGGATTCCGTAAAAATGCATATGCGAAGCGATGTACCAGTGGGTGCCTTTTTATCAAGTGGTATTGATTCGACAAGTATTGTCGCCCTTGCCAAGGAGTTTCACCCGTCCATTTTAACGTTTACAGTGGGATTTGAACGTGAAGGGTACAGCGAGATTGATATTGCCAAGGATTCGGCTGAAAAGCTAGGGGTTGCCAATATCCACACGGTGATCACCCCTGAAGCGTTTGTGAAAGAACTGCCAAAAATTATTTGGCACATGGACGATCCAGTAGCGGATCCTGCTGCTATTCCGCTTTATTTTGTGGCACAAGAAGCTGCCAAACATGTTAAAGTTGTTCTCTCCGGTGAAGGAGCGGATGAACTATTTGGCGGATATAATATTTACCGGGAACCCCTTGCTTTGAATTGGTTCCAGCATCTTCCAAAAGCGGCCCGAGGTCTTATTAGAGCAACCGCTAGCCGTTTGCCTGACACGATGAAAGGGAAAAGCTATTTGATTCGTGGTACGACACCGATGAAGGAACGCTATATTGGGAATGCGTTTATGTTTGATGAGGGTGAAAAGCGTTTTGTCTTAAAGGACTTCAACGAAAATACGCATTTTACACAAGTCACAGAAGCCCTATATAGAAACAGTTCAACTTATCAAGATGTGGAAAAAATGCAATATGTCGACCTTCATACATGGTTAAGAGGCGATATTCTAGTAAAAGCCGATCGGATGACAATGGCGCACTCTTTAGAATTACGGGTTCCGTTTCTTGATAAAGAGGTTTTCGAGGTGGCCGCGTCTATCCCAGCGGAACTAAAGACCGCTAATAAAACGACCAAATATGCGCTTCGTGAAGCGATGCGCGGGATTGTCCCTGAATCTATTTTATATAGGAAAAAATTAGGGTTCCCTGTTCCTATTCGTGTCTGGTTGAAAAATGAACTGTACGAGTGGGCTCGAACGATCATTCGAGAAAGTGCAACGGATGACCTGATCAACAAGTCTTATGTTTATAAACTGCTCGACGATCATCTCCATGATAAGCAGGATAACAGTCGTAAAATCTGGACCATTCTTGTGTTTATGATTTGGCATAAGATCTATGTTGAGGATCAGATAAGCTTTCAAAAAGAACCGCAACTTCAATCCTAATTAGACAAATTACAGAAAGGCTGCTCCTTTTTATGTCATTGCGACAGGTTTGGGGCAGCCTTTTTCGTGGATGTTTATTGGTGGGACAGCCCTCTACTGAAAGAATAACGGCTCGAAGGGGTCTGTCCCAACTTAAGGGGAGATTCCTTTCAATTTGTCAAGATCTCTCGGTTTTATTTCTAAAGAAATTTGTGTTATAATGTTATAAGTGTCATTTCAGGTGAGTTCGGATTTTATTGCCTTTTATTTCATGACGAACTTCTGGATGTGTTCGAAAGTTCAGAAGAGTGATGGACTTAAGGCGATTTAAGGAAGATAGTGTTGGAAAATGAAGGCTACCGCCTTACAAAACTTGAACTGCCAAGTTTTTCTAATCAAATAATATATAGGAGTTGTTTTTATGACAGAAGCGTTCAAAGTCGGTGACATAGTAGAAGGAAAGGTTACAGGTATCAAGCCTTTTGGTGCTTTTGTAGCATTGAATGAAGACACTCAAGGTCTTGTTCATATATCAGAGGTCTCCCATTCCTTTGTAAAAGACATTAATGATCTCCTTAGCGTTGGAGATTCGGTAAAAGTGAAAGTATTAAAAATAGATGAAGAGTCTGGAAGAATTTCCTTATCTATTCGTCAAACGGAACCAGCCCCTGAGCGTCGCCCGGCACCAAAGCATACGGCTCCAAGCCATGCCAAACCACAAAGTGACAAACCTGGTTTCAATACACTTGAGCAAAAGCTTAAGGATTGGTTAAAGGAATCGAATGAAAAACAAGCACAGTTAAACAAACGCTTAAAGAAATAATAAAAAAAGAGCCAAATGGCTCTTTTTTTATTGGCTCTGCTACTGACTTTTTAACAGTCTTCAGCTTGGCCTGTTTATTTTTACCCTTATTTAATACCTAGAGGTTTCTGCCTCGCGCTCTACTTCGGCAGATGGTTTAAATAACAAAGTGAGGCAGTAAAGGGCTGATAGTCCGACAATTCCGTACAGAATACGAGCTAAGGCAGATGATTGGCCACCAAATATGGCAGCGACTAAATCAAATTGGAAAAAACCAATTAATCCCCAATTGATGCCCCCTATGATAATAAGGGCGAGAGCTGCTCTTTGTAAGCCACCCATTGGTCACCCCTCCTTTTTTGGTTGCTCATAAATAGATTGGCTTTCAATGAGTTAAACTATGCATGAGCGAGTTGCTTTACAAGTGACATTCCGATTACGCATAATTTAAAGCAAAGGAGGTCGTTTTTTTATGGAGAATTTTACATATCATAATCCAACCAAGCTCATTTTTGGCAAAGGCCAAATAGCCGCATTAAAAGAGGAAGTCCCTAAGTATGGGAAGAAGGTGCTTCTTGTTTACGGTGGCGGCAGTATCAAACGAAGCGGCCTATATGATAAAGTGATGGAAGAGCTTAAGGCGATTTCAGCGGAGGTCGTTGAGTTGTCAGGGGTAGAACCTAACCCAAGACTCACAACGGCTCGTAAAGGCATTGATCTTTGCAAAACTGAAGGAGTCGAGTTTATTCTTGCGGTTGGCGGAGGTAGCGTTATTGACTGCGCCAAGACCATCGCGGGAGGCGCCACCTATGATGGCGATGTTTGGGATCTCATCATGCGCCGAGATGTCGTGAAAAGTGCACTTCCGCTTGGCACGGTTCTTACACTTGCAGCCACAGGTTCCGAAATGAATTCTGGGGCCGTTATTACGAATTGGGAGACACAAGAGAAATACGGATGGGGATCTCCTCATTTCTTCCCTAAATTCTCTATTCTTGATCCGGAAAATACTTATACGGTTCCTCGGGATCAAACGATTTATGGGATTGTTGATATGATGAGTCACGTTCTTGAACAGTATTATTTCAAACAGAAAAATGCACCTTTACAAGATGAATTATGTGAAGGGGTTTTAAGAACCGTCATGGAAACTGCTCCAAAACTCGTTAATGATCTTCAGAATTACGAGTACCGGGAAACCATTCTTTATGCAGGGACCATTGCCTTAAACGGAATGCTCCAAATGGGGACACGCGGCGATTGGGGGACTCATAACCTAGAGCATGCCGTTTCAGCGGTTTATGATATCCCGCACGGAGGCGGCCTTGCAATCATCTTCCCGAATTGGCTCAAGTTTACCCTCGATGAAGGTCTTGAGAAAACGAAGCGACTTGCCATCAAAGTATTTGGCGTGGATCCAGCGGGTAAATCCGACCGGGATATCGCTTTAGAAGGTATTCAGCGCCTTCGTGATTTCTGGACCGAAATTGGCGCACCATCCCGACTGAAGGACTACAATATCACAGACGAGAAATTAGGTGTGATAGCGGACCGCGCGATGAAGCGTGGCGCATTCGGCAATTTTTATCAATTTACAAGCGAAGAAGAAGTCACCGAACTCTACAAAATGTGCTTATAAACAACAAAAAAAGCAAGCAACCGGCCACTGGTCGGTTGCTTTTTTGAAACGCGGGTGAAACGCGGGGACGGTTCTCCTGTTTCAAAAGAACATCTTTCTAAAGTTTCATCCTGGTTAAAACGGGTAAACCTATAAATGAAGAAACGTTTTCTAACGAAGGAATTGAGGGGATTTAATGAAACGGGGAGCCCATATTTTAATTAAATTAATAAATGGGATCGTGTCCATCATTCAACTATTAATTGGATTAGGTCTTGTCTTGAAGTTTTTTGGTGCGAGGCCTGTTCCATTTGTTCGATTTATGTATGCACTTGAAGCGCCTTTGTTAGCGCCTTTTAATGGGATCTTTCTGCCAATCAACTTCTCCCCGCAATATGTTCTTGATATGTCCGCCCTCTTTGCCTTAATTGTGTACAGTGTAATCGGCTATACCCTTATCAAGCTGATAGAAATAGCTATATTTAAATAAAATTCGTTTAGGCGAGTATCATGATTTTGTGAAAAAATCAGTATCATTCCTATTTTTCTTCAATTCCTGTTATAATTAAATTGGTTTTTTGTAAAAAAATCTTGAATGCGAATAGGAAAAAAGAATAAGGAAAACGTTAGCTTTTGCCGATCAAGGACTTGGCGGCGTCCTCTGGCTGTGATTTTTTTAAAAGTCACATCAGGTGTCCTTTCGTGAAAGCTAGTTTTTCTAAGGATGGGTTAAGGAGGACTTGGATATGGAGTATAGAATTGAAAAAGATACGATCGGTGAGATTAAGGTACCTGCGGACAAGTTATGGGCTGCTCAAACTCAAAGAAGTAAAGAGAATTTTAAAATTGGCTGGGAACGGATGCCGCTTGAAATCGTTCGTGCATTTGCGATGCTCAAAAAGGGGGCGGCCCTTGCTAACCAAAAATTAGGGAAATTGGATGGCGAAAAGGCAGAGGCGATCGCACAGGCTGCTGATGAAATCCTCTCTGGAAAATGGGATGAGCATTTTCCATTAGTGGTTTGGCAAACTGGAAGCGGAACCCAATCCAATATGAATGTAAATGAAGTCATTGCCAATCGTGCTAATCAATTGTTGGCAGAAAAAGGCTCTGATGCCAAGGTTCACCCTAATGATGACGTCAATAAATCGCAAAGCTCTAATGACACGTATCCAACTGCCTTACATATTGCTGCCACTCTTGCTGTTGAAAATGATGTCATTCCAGCGATCGATAAATTAAAAGAAACCCTTGATCAAAAGGTCGAAGCCTTTAAGGATATGATTAAAATTGGCCGGACGCATTTACAAGACGCGACCCCGCTCACCCTTGGACAAGAAATTAGCGGCTGGGCTGCTATGCTTGAGAAATGTAAGAAAATGCTTCAAGACACCGTCGTTAATATTAAAGAATTAGCGATTGGTGGAACGGCTGTAGGAACGGGCTTAAATGCTCATCCTGAATTTGGTCGCATGACAGCTGAAGAAATTGCCGCCATGACAGGAAAGGAATTTGTCACGTCTGACAACAAATTTCATGCTTTAACTAGCCATGATCAAATTGCTGTCGTTCATGGTGTGCTTCGTGCCCTTGCTGCGGATATGATGAAAATTGCTAATGATGTTCGTTGGTTAGCAAGCGGTCCTCGTTCTGGTTTAGGTGAAATTCGTATCCCAGAAAATGAGCCAGGCAGTTCCATTATGCCAGGTAAGGTCAATCCGACTCAATCTGAAGCTGTCACAATGGTTGCCGTTCAAGTTATGGGAAATGATGCCGCCATCGGTTTTGCCGCGAGTCAAGGAAACTTTGAATTAAACGTCTTTAAGCCGGTTATCGGCTATAATTTCTTGCAATCCGCCCGCCTATTGGCCGATTCAATCGTTTCCTTTAATGATCACTGTGCCGTTGGGATTGAACCAAATGTCGAGGTCATTCAAGCTCATATGAAAAATTCCTTAATGCTCGTAACAGCACTCAACCCGCATATTGGCTATGAGAATGCAGCTAAAATTGCCAAAACCGCACATAAGGAAGGCACGACATTAAAAGAAGCGGCTTTGAAGACAGGACTTCTCACTGAAGAACAATTTGACCAATGGGTGCGCCCAGAAGAGATGATTGGGCCAAAAGCGTAAGCCCTTTTTTCATCCATTAGACATCGAGATTTCCCAATAATAGGGAAGTCTCGGTGTTTTTTTGGTTTGGGAAAAGGCTCCAACACACACGTTAGGCTCCGCGCATGCTCCGATATTGTGTGATGGAGGCACCAATGCACACGTTTGGCTCCGCACATGCTCCGATATTGTGTGATGGAGGCACCAACGCACACGTTTGGCTCCGCGCATGCCCCGAATTTGTGTGATGGAGGCACCAACGCACACGTTTGGCTCGGCACAAGCCCCGATTTTGTGTGATGGAGTCACTAACGCACACGTTAGGCTCCGCAGATGCTCCGAATTGGTGTGATGGAGGCTCCAACGCACACGTTAGGCTCCGCACAAGCCCCGGTTTTGTGTGATGGAGGCACCAACGCACACGTTAGGCTCCGCGCAAGCTCCGATTTTGTGTGATGGAGGCTCCAACACACACGTTAGGCTCCGCGCATGCCCCGATTTTGTGTGATGGAGTCACCAACGCACACGTTAGGCTCCGCGCATGCCCCGAATTTGTGTGATGGAGGCCCCAACGCACACGTTTGGCTCCGCGCAAGCTCCGAATTTGTGTGATGGAGGCCCCAACGCACACGTTAGGCTCCGCAGATGCCCCGAATTTGTGTGATGGAGTCACCAACGCACACGTTAGGCTCCGCGCAAGCTCCGGTTTTGTGTGATGGAGTCACCAACGCACACGTTTGGCTTCGCACAAGCCCCGATTTTGTGTGATGGAGGCTCCAACACACACGTTTGGCTCCGCGCATGCTCCGATTTTGTGTGATGGGGCCTCCAACGCACACGTTTGGCTCCGCGCAAGCTCCGATTTTGTGTGATGGAGGCTCCAACACACACGTTAGGCTCCGCGCATGCCCCGAATTTGTGTGATGGAGTCACCAACGCACACGTTTGGCTCCGCGCATGCCCCGAATTTGTGTGATGGAGGCCCCAACGCACACGTTAGGCTCCGCGCAAGCTCCGAATTTGTGTGATGGAGGCCCCAACGCACACGTTAGGCTCCGCGCAAGCTCCGATTTTGTGTGATGGAGGCTCCAACGCACACTATTGGCTCGGCACAAGCCCCGAATTTGTGTGATGGCGGCTCCAACGCACACGTTTGGCTCCGCACATGCTCCGAATTTGTGTGATGGAGGCACCAACGCACACGTTTGGCTCCGCGCATGCTCCGATTTTGTGTGATGGAGGCCCCAACGCACATGTTTGGCTCCGCGCAAGCTCCGATTTTGTGTGGTGGAGGCACCAACGCACACGTTAGGCTTCGCACAAGCCCCGAATTTGTGTGATGGAGGCACCAACGCACACGTTAGGCTCGGCACAAGCCCCGAATTGGTGTGATGGAGGCCCCAACGCACACGTTTGGCTCCGCAGATGCCCCGATTTTGTGTGATGGAGGCTCCAATGTACACTATTGGCTCCGCAGATGCTCCGATTTTGTGTGATGGCTAAATGAGTCGTTGTGGCAGACTAAAGAAATAAGGTATAATTAGTTTTGTTTTGGGAATTGGTGAAGCTTGCGGGTTTGACAATCCAAAAAAAATTTCCTTTTATCGTGAATAAAGCACTTTTAAGATACAAGTTTTACTATGATGGGATGAATCGACATGTGGTCAAAATTACGCCAAATGAAGCTAGACCTGTACACCGTGCTTATCATTATGAACCTCTTACTAGCCATTGGCGCTTTTTTAAAAGATGTAATGTTTGCTCATTATTTTGGAACATCTGGTTCAGCAGACGCTTATAGCTTAAGCTTTTTCATACCGGATATGATAGGAAATAATTTAATTGCTGCCGCACTAGGTGTTGTCTGTATTCCGCTTTTTGCACGGCTGCAAAAAGACCCGATATTATTTAGACAAGTTGTCTTTGTTTTAAATGTGATGGTAGCGGGTGTCACTTTTCTCCTCTCAGTCATCGTCTTCTTTGGAAGTACGCGATTTATAAATTGGTATGCAAAGGGACTGGACCCAGAAACCTTGAATCAGGTGTTTTTCTCTTATAAAATGATGATTCCGATCATCATTGTGATTCCTCTAACTTTTATAGGAGTTGCCTTATTGCAGTCCGAGAAAAAATTTATTGGCCCAGCCCTTACCCCAGTCCTGTATCATTTGAGTTTGCTCTCGGTGTTAGTGGTTTGCTTTGTGATTAACTTAGACAGGCCATTGGGTGGAAAGGTCTATGCCATTTCTACAAGTCTTGCAAACCTCTTTTATTTGATCATGATTTGGGTATGGGTGGCAAGACGGTTGAATTGGTTTCAGATCAAGGTTAGATTTCAAGCGTGGCGACAAGCCGTTCCTTACATTCAAGGGCTTCTTAAGGACTTTTTTCCTTATTTTTGTATTTTGCTGTTTTCTCAAATTCTCTCATTTGTTGAACGATATTATGCCTCACGTTTAGAGAGCGGGACGATTGCAGCACTGAATTTCGCGACACGTCTTGTCGATTTTCCTATCTGGGTTTTTGTTGCAGCTGTTACAACAGTATTGCTGCCTGACCTTTCTAAAGAAGTCTTGAATAACCGCTCAGAGGCCGTTTATAAGAAAATCAACATAGCGCTTTATGTGACTGTTGGGGTAACACTCTTAGCAAGCGCAGGCTTGTTCTTGCTTCGAACTTTTATTGTCACTTTGCTCTTTAAGAGAGGAGCCTTTGACGAACATTCAGTTATTCAAACCGTGAGTATCTTAAAAGGTTATTCCTTTGCGATTGTCGGACAAAGTATTTCACTCATTGGATTACGCTTTTTCTTAGCCAATCGGCGCATGCTTGTTCCCTTTTTCTGTTACTTAATTGGGACAGGTTGTTCGGTCGCCTTTGATTATCACTTCGTCCCGACAATGGGTTCAGCTGCTATTGGCTATGGCGCCTCGTTTGGCGCCACCGTAAACGGAATTCTTTTTCTTATTCTATTAATAGGGAGTCGGAACAAGAAGGGAGTTCCGAGCTGTTAGAAGGAATATCAAGCGAGCGGACAAATGCTCTTTAATTGATCGATAAAAAATAGAGAAGGCACTCTATCAAAAATGTAGGCGTGCCAAGTAAGCATAGAGAAGGCAAACACACTGTTGGAATGGAGCTCCGGGCTAGCTTGGTCGCTTTGGGTGCTAAAGAGAGGTCAAATAAGCCTATAAGATGCGCCTTTAATTAGCGTGCAGGTAAAGACAAAGACGATCGAAATAAAGTGGAACTTCTCTGTTTAGTGGGTAAAAAAGATAGATTCACTGCTGGATGATGGGAAGGTTTGCGAGTATGATTTCTGTGCCCATAGATTATATAAGGGGAAGTGGATCACGCTATCGACGTTATTAAGCCTGCCACGTATTTAAGAGACGCCTATAGTAATTAGCGAAGAGGCAAAAAAATAGGGGAAACCGTAGAGATCTGTTGAAAAACGAGCGGCTTTAAACTCTGCAGCCCTTAAATTTAGTGAGTTGGCTTGGTGGGCATCCGGGACAAACGATTGGTTCCCCTTAGTATTGACCCAAGCTAAAGAACATTTTTAAAAAATATGTTGGTCTACAGGATTTTGGCAGGGTTATGGTAGAGTAATCGAATTCCTGGATGGACTAAGCGTTAGCGCAGCAGGGGTAATAATAGGTGTACAAACTAAATCGATTCGCCCATGCTGCTTCTTTTACTATTGCCAAAGCTTCAGTTAAGGTGTACAAAAACATACAGTGCGAAAGGGATGTCCCTTTATACACCCTTGTGAAAGGCCTGCCACATACCAATTTTAATAGATGCTTGACAGATATCCATATACATGCTATAGTTTTATTTGTCCGAAACAAGTATGGGGCATTAGCTCAGCTGGGAGAGCGCCACGCTGGCAGCGTGGAGGTCAGCGGTTCGATCCCGCTATGCTCCACCATAACTTTACCGTTTATACCGCGATTTCTGGCTAGTCCAGAGGATCGCGGTTTTTGGTTTTTTCGGCGGTTGTTGTCATTTTGTTGTCATAAGTTACTTTGTTACATATAAATTTTCGATTGCCATGGTCCTTCGCCCTGCACTGTGGGTAACACGTGGGAATAGGTGTCCAGTGTCACTTTAATGTTGCTGTGGCCCTAAGGTTCTGAGATAACCTTAACATTTACTCCTGGGCTAATAAATGGGTAGCTTGGGTATGCCTTAGATCATGAAAACGTATCTTAGGAATATCTGCAGCCTCACAAAGTTATAAGAAGGAGCGTCTTAGGTTTGATGGATTTAATAGGTCCACGTTTTCTGTATATATAACTAAGTCCAGGTCCATGTAATCCGCCTCAATAGACAGCCACTCCCTAGCAATTTGGGCTTTGTGCTTTTTTAATAGTGTTAGATCTTTTTCGGTGAGCCATATTGTTCTCAGGCTTGCTTTTGTTTTGGCACCTGTTAATAGTTGTTTCCCATTGTGGGACAGGGTTTGTTTAATCTTTAGAGCCTTTGAATCAAAGTCAATATCCCCCACCTAGGTCCTAAGATTTCCCCTTGCCGCATCCCAGTTGTAATGGTTATCTTCCTTTTTTACAAAACCCATAGCAACAATACCAAATATTCATGAACAATGTTGTTCAAATGTGTACAATTTTCATGGACTTAACAACTAAAGTCGAATGACTTACATTTGTCAAAAAAAGCCTTAAAATAAGGCTTTAAAATGGGCACTTTAATTATTGTTGTTATTTAATGCTTTAGATATAATAATTATATCTGTAATGGTGTAGGAGGGGTACTTATGGATAGTAGTTTTAATAAGTCCAAAAACATTTTGCACTATGTGTCAATAACCGGAACATTTATGACTATTTTTGGAGTCCTATACCTTATCCAATCATTCACTGTTGGTTTGATACCTTTTATCAATAGTACTTTGATTTTTAATGCAATACCTTTAAAATTTCTTTTATTTACATCGTCATCATTAATATTCATGAAGAAATTCATAAAAATTTCTTCTCCATATAAACATTAATCACTCGCCTTCTCCGTCAATTTTAGTGAGAAGGTTTTTTATTTCTTCAGGTATCTCGGCCTGAACGCGTTCCATTGCTTGTTTATGTTCAATCTCCAATTTCTTTATCTCATGGTCATTTTTTTGACTCTTGAACTTAAGAAACATCCCCATTAAACCGGTAGATGAAGCTTCTACATCAGTTTTATCTTTTGTAAATGTTGCTTTAAACTTCCCACCAACAATGAATACCAACAGGACACCAATACCCAAAATTACATATGGGGAGTCTGAGAAAAAATGGACAATACCAGGTGACTGAACGTTCAATTTAATATCCAAATCTTTTCTCTTATTAAATTTTTCATTGGTTAGTTCTAATAAGTTAACTTCATCAACAAGATTAACCATGCTGTTTACAAAATCAATTAAATCGAGCGCAGGTATTTTACCTTGTTTTTTTATCGGGATAACAAGATTAGCTTGTCCATTTTTAATATAAAGAGAGTGAAGGGTCCGATCAATAAAAGGAGCATAAGCATTTGCATTGCTAATTGTCTGGTTTGAATGAAGAAGTCTATATAAATAAGGGTCTAAATCAGCCCGTTTAACTGTTTTGATCCAATCTACTTTTCTGCGTTTCTGAAAAGGACAAACACCTTCTTCAATATCTGTTTCACTAATTTCTTCAATAAATGGATGTGACTCAATTGTTCCAAAAGAAACATGAGTCGAATTTTCAGTTGGAATAATAACAACATCTCCAACTTTAATTTCATGATAAAATCTCTTTATTTGACCAAAAATCAGCCCTGGTTGTTTTGAGTCTGGATAAACTTTTTCGATATCTTTCTTTATGGCGTCATCATTATTTCCTTCAAAATCTCTTGGATCGTTAAATTCATTCCAGCCAATTGCTACATATTCTTCGAAATAGAATTGATCATGATATTGCCCGGCTTGCGTTCTAACTAACCAATAATTTCTTGAAGAATCTATTTTGACGATTGGTAGTTCATTCATAATATCATCCATTTATATCACTCCTTTTTAATAAATTTTCTCAGAAAAATTATATGATTACAACAATTGTCGACAAAAAACACTGGTTAATAGGGTTAGTGTGCATTTTTTTAAAACAAGTCGGTTTTACTAATGCTTTTTTTCTATGTTTAACAATTTTAATTGGTTTGGTTGGGGGTTGCAGTACAACTAATCAAAGTCTTCCCTCTCAAAGACGGCAGTATCAGTTAGCACTAACGTTAGTAGAAATCAGCCCGGTGTCCAGCCGACTATAAAATACGACGCGACAAATAGTAACTTAAATAGCTTTAACTATCCGACGGACCCGGAGCAACACGGAAAGATCCACCTTAGCCTGCAAAATTGTAAGGTTTTAAAATGGCTCGATAAAACAGACTTTAATATCAGGGTTACGACAAACAACGGGAAACAATTAACTGTGCTTCAAATCCTAAGTTGAAGTAACGGGATTTCAAGCAAACCAGCATGAGTCGAATTTTCAGTTGGAATAACTCATGAAGTATTTTCATATAGTCGGTTGGCTGCAGTTTTGCTCTTTATGAGGTTGGTGCCATTTTGGTGCCGAAGTTAATAAAATTAGAGTAAGAAAGTGCTCCTGAGTTTCTGGCTTGCTTATGAGAGAAGTCATCCTTTTTTAAAGGAGCACATAAAATGAGATAGAGAGCAGTTTAATAGCTCTCTTCTTTTTAATCCCAATCACATGGATTCACTTGTACAGAGAATAAGGGTTAGAATAATACATACTATTTTAAAAGTGGAAATAACCGTTCTGTTTGGGTTTATATGTGTTTATTTTTTTGCTGCAAAAAACGAATCAGAGGAAGTAAGGCGTGCTTCTTGGTTTCCTCTGTGTTTTAAGGAGGCGCGTGTAATGCGATTAGGCTGTTGTGCGAGTATTGAAAAGGCAGAAGTCGTGAAGCAAGCGGGTTTTGATTTTATCGAATGTACGGTGACGTCTTTGATCCCGAATGAAGATCATTCTATTTTCGAACAAACAATTTTAAAGCGTTTTCAGGAAAGTCCTCTACCCGTTGAAGCTTTTAATGTTTTTATTCCCGGGCAGATGGCGCTTGTTGGGGACCAAGTACATTGGGAGGCTCTTCAACACTACCTAGATCGTGCCTTCGAGCGAATGAATCTGGTAGGAGGAAAAGTCGTTGTTTTCGGAAGCGGTGGTGCGCGTAACATTCCTGCTGGTTTTGATCGGCAACAAGCAGAGAAACAAATTGTGGAGTTTTTAAATGCAGCAGCAGATAAAGCAGATGCAGCTGGAATGACAGTTGTGATCGAACCCCTCAACAAAAAAGAATGCAATGTGATTAATACGGTGGAGGAAGGAGTTGAACTCGTTAAAAAAATCAATCGATCCTCTATTCAGATGTTGGCAGATTTTTATCACATGGATGAAGAAGAGGAATCCCTCTCTCATCTTGTGGCGGCTAGCCCCTATTTAAAGCATGTCCATGTGGCTGATACCGGGCGGCTCGCACCTGGCACGGGCCAATACCCCTATCATGAGTTTGTTGCGCGCTTAAGGGAAGCCAATTATCAAGGACGAGTTTCAATCGAATGTAATTGGAATGATTTTGACAACGAAGCCGCACGGGCAAGACAGTTTCTCCATCAAATATTTAGTTAAAAGGCTCAATTAATGTTCAATGCTGCTTTTTTATTAGGCGAAAAAGGCTCTGTTCGGAACACGTTAAAATGTGAGTTCCTCTAGCGCCGTTTACTTAGAGAAGTAAACGAGGGTCCTGCGGGATTTGCCCGTGGATAGAGGGCCTATTTCCGCCTTTATTACTTAAAAAAACGGCCTTTAACGGTGCCAATTTAAAAATTAAATACTAATCCGCTCTCATTCCTTGAAGGATTGGGGGCTTTTTTTGCCAACATCCGAATTTCAGGAGGGCTCGATTCGTCAAAAACGGCAATGACTTTTTGAACATTTTATGGCATTGCCCATAAGTGTGATGCAGCGCACTTTGGAAAGAGTGAGAATGGATTACGCTATAGACATCCATTAATAAGGGGTGATAAACATGGGCGAATGGTTAGGTGAAAGACAAAAGCAATCCGAACGGGTTGAAGATACCAATCAAGATGAACGCCAAGCAACCATTGATGAATTGGTGGATCGATTTTACGCACGTCTCATTCAAGACCCTTACTATAGCCGCATGTTTGCGGAAAGACAGGTCGACATAGAGGTTTTGAAAAGCCGTCAAAAAGTCTTTATTTTTCGTTTGGCCCAAGTTACGGACTTGCAGCATAGCGAGGTCAGCCAAGTTCAGGAGCGGCATTCTTTTGGAGTCGATCCTGATCGAGCAAAGATATGGCTGAAACTATTGACCGAAACAATGGAAGAGATGGACTTGGCCACAGCAACAAAAGAGCCTTTATTGGCGAACATCCAATTTTTAATGAACAAGATGCTGCAAAAATAGTCGGTATAAAGCAATTAGGAGGGACTGTTGTGAAAGTCTATTCATTAACTTTTAACGAGAGTTTTGTAAAACCAATTTTGGACAACCAAGTATCAAGAGTCGTCCAATTCTCATTTACTAAAGGAAAAGTACTAGAAAAACACAAAACCTCCAGTGCTATTCTGGTTTCTGTGTTATCAGGGAAAGTTCGATTTAAAGCTGAGGAAGAGGTGGTTCTTCAAAGTGGGGGGCTACTCAGTCTTGAACCAAGTGTAGAGCATTCCGTTGAAGCTTTAGAGGATAGTGTAATGCTTTTGACATTGACACCAAGTCCATCAGCTCATCCTACATTTGATAAAAAATGAGGAAGAGGCGAATGAGACAGTTTTACTCATTCAATCATTAGGCGTTGAATACTGAATTTAAATTTTGATTTTAATACCAGCCACCGTAAAATCAGAAGATGGCATGAAATCCTAATTGGAAATAAACTTGCATGAGTCAAAACTTAGAGGGAATACTTCTTTTGAATGATTTTGAAGGGGGATCTATCCTATGTCAGTAACCATTGAAGAAAGAAAAACATGGCAAGAGGTTTTAAATACGGTAAAAAATTGGATCCAAAAAAGCTAGCGATCATTAAGGAAACATTGCCGATCGTTAAACAACATGGTGAAACGATCACGAAGCATTTTTATAAAAGAATGTTCAAGCAGCATCCTGAATTACTCAATATCTTTAACCAAACTCACCAAATTACCGGGCATCAACCTAAAGCGCTGGCGGATGCCGTCTACGGGGCAGCGGCAAACATTGAAGATTTCAGTCAGATTATGCCTGTTCTTGAGCGGATTGGCGAGAAGCATCGCAGTTTGCAGATCAAGCCGGAGCATTACCCAATAGTTGGCGAAAATTTGCTAGGGGCGATTAAAGAAGTACTGGGTGATGCCGCTACAGATGACATTATCGGTGCGTGGGCAGATGCCTATGCGGTGATTTCGGATGTCTTTATCCGTATGGAAGAGAAAATGTATAAAATTTCCGAAACGATGCCAGGCGGATGGGCCGGTTTCAGGGAATTTGTGGTAGACAAAAAAGTGAAGGAAAGTGACGTCATTACTTCTTTTTACTTCAAGCCAAAAGATGGTGAGGCGATTGCCGAGTTTATTCCTGGTCAATATCTAACACTCAGGATAGACAGTCCTCGTTTAGACTATACATGTTTAAGACAGTACAGCTTATCGGATCGTCCTGGTCATGACTATTACCGAATAAGTGTTAAAAGAGAAGATCCTAAGGGTGGTGATATTCCGGCTGGAGTGGTTTCTACTTATTTGCACAATGTGGTTAAGGAAGGCGATATCATCCCGATCACAGCACCGGCTGGTGACTTTTATTTAGACACGACCTCTACACGTCCATTAGTTTTAATAAGCGGCGGTGTCGGACAAACGCCGATGATGTGTATGCTGAATTCAACTGTCGATGCTCAGGCAAGCCGTGAAACTTATTTTGTTCACGCCGCCATTAACAGCAAGTTCCATGCCTTCAAAGATCATGTTGAAAAATTAGTATCAGACCATCCTCAGGTGAAGTCTTTTGTCATCTATGAAAAGCCGACAGAGGATGACAAGCAAAAGAAAGCCTATGATAAAGAAGGGTATATTGATCTCGAATGGATTCAACACCATTTACCGAAGGATGCTGATTTCTACTTCTGTGGACCAGAGCCTTTCATGAGAGCTGTTAATCGCTCACTTAAAGAATGGGGTGTACCAGAAGACCGTATTCATTACGAATTCTTTGGGTCCTTTGGTAAGTTGGATGCCGATCTCTGAATGTCAGGCCAATGGGGCCCCTTTGTTAGGGGACTGTTAGAAAAGCAAAAAGTTACATCGAGGTGACCATTATGGAAAAGCGGCATAAAGCACTCATCCCCTTATCCCATCATCACCATCAT
The DNA here is from genome assembly GCF_029094525.1 of Pullulanibacillus sp. KACC 23026. Taxonomy (NCBI): domain Bacteria; kingdom Bacillati; phylum Bacillota; class Bacilli; order Caryophanales; family Sporolactobacillaceae; genus Pullulanibacillus; species Pullulanibacillus sp. KACC 23026. The sequence goes on from NZ_CP119107.1 coordinate 1,229,332, forward strand.
GGGCTTGTCATTGCTCTGAAACTGCAAGAAGTGGTGGAAAGCGGAGGTCGCTGGCCAAAGGAACAAGTCTTTCAGGATGCGAAGTTGTTTTGGGAAAGTGGCGGTGAAGAGCATTTTCGTGAGGAGGAAAATGTGCTCTATCCGACTTTTTCAAAATATGCTTCCATTGAAAGCCTTCCTGAAATGGCGGAAGCGTTATTAGAGCATATTAAAATGAGAGGCCTATTTTCTCAATTAATTCATCATGAAGTTTCAGATGAACTCTCCTTGATGCATGAATTAGGCGCACTCTTAAAAAAGCATATTCAAAGTGAGGAGCGCATTATTTTTCCACTTATTCAAGAAAAAGTGCCAGAAAACGTTTTACTGGATATTTCTTTAAAATTTAGTCCGCATGATGAATTTTTAAAAGATGAGTGAAGTTAATTAGATACGAAAAAAAAGTCCCAAGGTTGAATCCTTGGGACTTTTAATATCGTATTTTTTGTTTTAAGCAGAGATGCTAGTTGGGAAAGGAGGTGGAAGTTGTTCATCTAAAGGAGTTATAACCATGGCTAGTCCAAATGCAACCAAAAGTATAATCGCTAATTTTTTCATAAAACAGCCACCTTTCTCATAATAGATTACCAAAATACTAGCATTTATTTATGGGCCCGACAACATTAATAGGGGAGCCTTAATCAAGGTATTTAATTGGAGGATTTCCATGAAAAGGGACTTTCCCTTTTAGTTGTTTTGTAAGCGTACTTTAAAGCTTCCTCATAATAATGAACGGCTTTTTTATAGTGATTTTTCTCTGTTGAGATCTTTGCAAGGAGATAATAGCACTCACTCGTTACCGTGAAGTCCTGTTCAATAAAAAAGGGAATGATTTCATTTTCTAGAAACTTTAAGAAATGGTCATCATGGTAGCCATCCGGAAGTATAGATTGTTTTAAAATAAGGAGTTTGTAATAGTAATGCTTATTCTCTTTGTGAGACTGATTGATTCCTTCTGTGCAAAGACTAAGTGCCTTTGACAAATCCCCATGCTTTTTATACTCATTGGCCAATAAGTAAATGGTATTTAATTTATCCTCATGATCGGTCTTTATGTCTAAAGCCTTTTTAAAATAGCTTAAGGACAACTCAGGTTGATCAGTTAATGAATAGAGATAGCCCAAATTATGATAAATCAGGCCTAATTGAGAGGCATTACCTGTCGTCTCAATGGACTCCACAATCTTCAGCAAATGCTCTCTAGCCATTGGGTAGTCCCCAAGTTTACTGTAATTGGCCGCTAAAAGGATTTTACAATCAATGATTTTTCTGAAGTTCATCTCATTGGTATAGGTTTTAATGGCTGCTTCAAGATGCAGAATCGATTTGGAGATTAAATTCATACGAGTATTAGCAAGAGCTAACAGATAGTCTAAATGAGCATCGATTAAATGGTATTGATCGACAACCTCTTTTGCTTGATAGAGATTTGAAACGGCTTTTTCAATAGAGCCATAGGTATATTCAAAGAGTCCTGTTGATATATAGTACCAAACCATTAGTTCTTCATTTAAATAGGTTTCTTTGCCTATCAGGTTATCTTTTAATTGAATGGCTTTTTCTTTCTCATTTTTGCGAATCGTAAAGAGGAATAAAATAATATCAAATCCGGTTCTGATGATCGGATCGTGTACCTGATTTAAAGGAAAGGCAAGAATTTTCTCGTTCGTTTCACTAAGACTTTTTTCATTCACAAATTTATAAAGCGTGCGCAGTTGAGTCATATGATGGGAGAAATCGTCCTGTAGTAAATCATCAAGGTTCATTTTTAAACGAACACTCAGTTGTTTTAACAGCTCATGATTAGCTTCAATTTTATTGTTCTCCAACTTACTTAAATAAGTAATGGAACAAATACCAGTGCAAACTTCCTCTTGAGTTAAATTCAACTCTTTTCTTCTAAATTTAATTTTCATCCCAATATTCATTTTTATTACCTCATCACATCTATAAAAAATGGCTCATTTTTTAATTTAATACTACTTCTAAAGTCCTATTTATTCAATACAAATCCTGAATGCGTTAAATATATCGAACAACAAAGGGAATTGGAAAACGATTTAAAAAGTTTAAAGATGTGAAAAACATCACAACCCTTATGAGTGAAGAGCGGTATGCTAGAGCTATAAATAAGGTGAAGGCCTTAAAGTGAGGAAGGGATTTATATGAAACAGTTAGTAAAACGTGTTCTTGTTTGTTATGACGGCTCAGAGGGAAGTAAAAAAGCATTGGAGCTGGCTAAGCATTTAGCCCGGTTGGATGAACAAACGGAATTTGATTTTCTGTCTGTCATAAAAATTCAGTTGCCTTATGATATGTATCCTGGTGCCTTAATCATGGATGAACAGAGCTTAGTTACGGAATACGAGACCTATGCAGACGGCCTTCTTGACGGAGTTGTCAAAGAGTGGGGCTTACCTAATCCGATCCATTCCTATGTTGTTGAAGGAAGTCCTGTCGAAGAAATTCTTTCCTTTGCCAAAAAAGGAAAAAATGATCTCATAATCATTGGCAACCGCAGCTTAAGCCCAGTAAAAGAATTGTTCCTTGGCAGTGTCAGTCATCATGTTGCACAGCAGGCGGCCTGTCCTGTTTTGATCGCAAAATAGATTGAATCGCTAAACATCCTGAGATGACCATTCCCCCCTATTTTTTTAAATAGGGGTTTCCCTCGTCTATTATCGGGGAATTCCCCGATAGTTATTCCTCCCCATTTTCTTTATTCTTAAAGTAACAAATAAGCCCTAAGTGAATAAAGGGAGGACTTTCAAATGACAACGGGAACGACGAGTTCATTGAACGTGGAATGTAATACCGAGGACTTTAGAGAATTCGAGCTGCTATCTAAACTTATGAAACCAAAAACGTATATTAAAAATTCGACGATCTACTGTGAAGGAGATCCGCTGACCCATCTTTACTATGTACAAGAAGGAAGCGTCAAATTGTCAAAAGTAAGTGATGACGGCAAAGATCTGATTATGCATTACTTTTTTCCTGGAGATCTTTTTGGAGAATATCGTACATTTGGTGAGCAAAAGGCCACTTTTAGCGCTGAAGCTGTTGAAACTTGCAAAATAGGCGTTATTTCTTTGGAACAAATTAATGACGTGATTAGCCAGCACGGTTCACTCGGTATTAGCTTTTCAGAATGGTTAAGCAAAATGCAATGGTATACACAGCTAAAACTTCGAGATATTTTATTTCATGGCAAAAATGGGGCACTTGCGTCAACATTAATTCGAGCGGCTAATACGTTTGGTCTTCAGGAAGGTGACAAAATTGTCATTGCTCATAAGCTTACTAATTATGACCTGGCGAACTTAATTGGAGCGACACGTGAGACCGTGAATCGGCTCATGTCCCAATTTCAGAAGGAACAATTGATCGAAGTCCATCATAGTCGGATTGTCATTACGAATCTAAATGAACTTAAAAAGGTTTGTCACTGTGAGCATTGTCCAGTAGCTATATGCCGCTTATAACAAAGGGGTTATCCGTTTGTATGGACCCCAGCAGGATAATTCCTCCCAACATGATATAATAGTCACAAAATGACAGCTGATTGGATGGGGAGGAACAAGATGAAGACGGACAATCATTTGAAGATCGTCATTGCGGATGACCACGCCATAGTTCGGAGCGGTGTGAAGCTGCTGGTTGAAAAAGAAGAGGATATGCAGGTGATTGCCCTGGCTAGCCAAGGACAAGAAGCCGTTGATTTAGCTATTGCGCATCAGCCTGACGTCGTCATTATGGATATCAGTATGCCTCCTGGAATGGATGGTCTTGAAGCGACAAAATCGATTAAGAAGCAGGCGCCTGATTGCCATGTCTTGATCTTAACGATGCACGATGAACCGGACTATCTGTTTAAGGTACTGAATGAAGGGGCTTCAGGCTATATGTTGAAGCAAGCCCTTGATTATGAGCTCATTGCGGCGATTCGCGCCGTAGCGAATGGGGATGTCTATCTCTATCCGACAGCTGCCAAATGGATTGTAGGTCAAGTATTGGAGAGCCCTCAAGTGGGTGGCCGCCCTAAGGTTGATTTAAGCCACCTATCAGAAAGGGAGGAAGAGGTCTTAACGTATATTGCACGCGGCTTCGCTAATAAGGAGATATCGGAGGAACTTTATATTAGTGTTAAAACGGTCGAAACCCATAAAAAAAACATTATGGAGAAGTTGGGGCTTTCTAAAAGACATGAACTTGTCGATTATGCGTTGAAAAAAGGCTTGCTGAAATAAGCAGTCTTATAAATAGTCGGTTGACCTGAGATGGTTTGCTAAAAACTAATAGGACGCTTTTGTTTTCGACAAATGGAAGAAGCTAGACTGATTGAGAGGATCTGGGAGTATGAGCCATTCATTGCTTGTTATTGTCACAAAAAATCAAGATACTTCAAGAAAGGCTGTAAAAAAAGCCATAGAATTGGCGAAGGAAATGCCTTCTTCCAAACTTCGATTGTTATATATGCACACTCTCTCAACCGACTCCCAAATAGAAGCGATCCATAGGTCTTTTCAAAAAGAATTAGAAAAAGATTCAGAGGCCGCCTTTCTTCCATGCTTACAATTAATCGAAAATGAACAGCTTTCTTATGAAAAATATATCGGCATTGGTAATTTGCTGCATGAAGTACGAATTCAAGTCCATTTAGGTCGATGCGGCCTTCTAATCATGACTCGGGAGCAGTTGAGTGACTTACAAGAAGAAGCCACCAATGTTGATGACAAGCTGACCTGTCCGGTCTTATATGTGGAATAGAGATAACGGCTTAAGTGGCGTCATACGAATCTTCTAATGGAGTCAACCATGTTCAAGCGGGTTGGCTTTTTTAGCTTCCGTGGCGCGTTGTAAGGCAAAAGCTCAAGACGTCCAATGGGGTGGGTTTAACTAGACTAGAAATCAATCAGCCTCAAAATCAGCGAATGCTCGTTACACGTTGCCCTAATTAGGCGTAACGAGAATACGCTAATTGACAAAATGGACATCCGGATAAGGGGTTGGAAATAAAAAAGGTATCCTTGGGAAATGTGCTTTCCTTTAAGGATACCTTTTTGCAAGTTATAGATTTTGAATAAATTGTTGAATGCGTTGGAATTCACTTTCTAACGTATTAATTAGAACGAGGGCTTCAGCCGCATGGCCCGATTTTAATTCGGTTTCGAGAGCCGTACTTATTTTTTGAAAAGGTCGAGCTTCGATAACAGCCGATGCTCCTTTAAGCCCATGGGCAATCTTTGCTCCGTCTTCCAGCTGTTGTTCTTCGAGTGCTGCTCTTAAGCTTTCGAGTTCCGGTGCAATGCTCTCACAGAAAACATGAAGCAGATCGAGAAGCTCCGCTTGATTGCTTCCATAAGTCATTTTTAATACATCCAGGTGGATGGGCTCCTCTTCAGGCGGTGGATCTAATGTTGGCTGAGCAGGTTCAGCCTGACCGGCTTCCCCCATCTGAGGAAGCCATTTTGTTAAAATAGCTTCTAGTCCATCTAAAGAGACGGGTTTACTCAAATAGTCATCCATGCCATTTTTCAGGTACCGTACTTGATCCTCAGCCATGGCATTCGCGGTTACAGCAATAATAGGAAGATGCTCGCCTTTTATTTCGGACTCGCGAATTCTCCGGGTGACTTCAACGCCATCCATATCAGGCATTTGGATATCCATTAGAACGAGGTGGTAGTCTTTAGTCTGCAGTCTCTCGAGTGCTTGAGCTCCGTTTTCTGCTAGATCGGCCTTAAACCCCAATTTTTTGAGCTGATAGAGGGTGACCTTCTGGTTAACAGGATGATCCTCAACTAGGAGTATAGCAGCTTCTTGGGCCTTTGCAGATGGCTTCTTGGGTCCTTGTGTAACAGACCTTTTGGCCTCATCTGGGATAGGAGGAAGCTCTTTTTCATTTAGAAATAAAGAAATGCAGGAGCGGAGCTGACTCTGTTTGATCGGTTGAGCAAGTTGGGCTGAAAAACCGTTATCCTCCGTCACCTTTTGATCGGAGTCAATTTCTAATAGACGAATCAACTTTGTATTTAAAAGATCTTTATCCCTATGAACGATATCTGCGAAGGTAAGGCTGTCAATGCCAGAAGCTTTAAGGCTCACGATCGCGATTGGATAAGGTGTTTGATCAAGAGAGGCTTTCTTTAAAATAGACAAGCCCTCGATCCCATTCTCACAATAACTGACTCGGCATCCCCAAGATTCCAGGTAGGAGGTGATAATATCCCGGGAAATAGGGTCGTCGATAACGAGTAAAATAGGCAGGGCATTCAATTGGTTAAATGAAACGGTTTTAGGTATGGAACGATCTCTTTCCTGTATTTCAAAAGGAAGCTGAAGCCAAAAGGTGGTTCCTTTACCTTTTTCACTCTCAATCCCCATGGTGCCGTCCATGAGCTCAACAATTCGTTTCGAAATCGCAAGGCCAAGTCCAGTTCCGCCATATTTTCGTGTCGGGGTCCCATCCGCTTGAAAAAAAGGCTGAAATAAGAGGGCTTGGTCCGAGTCACTAATGCCCATCCCTGTATCGGTGACAGTAAAGGTTAAGGTAAGAGTGGCTTCTGTCTCCTCAAGTAAATTGACTCGGACAATGACATGACCATGTTGAGTAAATTTAATGGCATTATCCGTTAAATTAATGAGAACCTGACGAAGCCTCATCGGATCTCCCTTAATGGTTCTAGGGATTTTGGGATCCACAAAAGTTAGGAGTGTTAAGCCTTTAGCCTTCGCTTTTGGGACAAACATTTCAGCTATGCCCTCGACAAGTGTCATCGGATCAAAATCAATGGAATCAATTTTAAGCTTTCCGGCTTCCATTTTGGAAAAATCTAAGATGTCATTAATAATGGTAAGTAAGGCATGAGCGGAATCGTGAATGATGGTCACCCAATCTAGTTGATCAGGTGAAAGCTCTGATTGCAGAAGCAATTCGCTTACGCCAATAATGCCATTCATTGGCGTTCGAATTTCATGACTCATATTCGCCAAAAACTGGGATTTTACATGCGCGGATTCTAATGCTTGATCTCGAGCTAAGGCAAGTGCCTCTTCCATTTTTTTTCGGTGGGTGATATCGATGCCGGTTCCGACAACCTCGATAACTTGTCCATTCTCCATGATGGGGGAAAGAGAGATATGGATGACGCGATTCTTAATCCCCGCCTCGTAGCTTACAGGATTCCCTTGAAAAGCTTCGTAGAACTTATCTTCTAAGTAAAGGCGGCGGCGCTTATCTAAAATATCTTCTGGTTTCTTCCCTATCATTTCTTCAGACATAAAGCCTAATTCTTGGGCTAGCTTCCCCTCAAAAAGAGTAAACACAAAGGAGCCTGCTTCCAATTGCTTGAATTTAAAAACAATCGTCTGAAGGTTCCTCACCGTGTGGCGAAAATCGTCTTTTAGTGCTTCTTGGAGAGCGTTTTGGGCATCCTTGCGTTCCGTAATATCGTGAATGATCCCAATAAAATAGATGTTTTCTTTAACTTTAAATTGAGAGACAGCCAACTCCATTGGGAAAGTAGTGCCATTCTTCCGTTTTCCCTCGACCTCTCGACCAATGCCAATGATTTTGGCAGTCCCTGTTTCAAGATAGTTGCGAATATATTGATCATGATGTGAATGGAAAGGTTCGGGCATAAGCATAGACACGTTTTGCCCAATGACTTCCTCGGATTGGTAGCCAAAGATATGGAGGGCGGCAGGATTAATCGTTTCGACGATCCCTCTACGGTTGATTGTGATGATTCCATCTAAAACGTTATCAATGACTAACTGAGCGATCGTTTCTTTTTCAGATGAGAATTTTTTTTCGTGCATCATATGAATCGCTCCTAACCATTTGGATAAGGTGAAAAAGGCAATCGCCAGTGGGCCTTGTTCACCGTTATAAGAAAACCGGTCATTTGCTAATGAGCGCTTGTGATTAATGGGCGCTTTTCTAGTGTTATTGTCCCATTCTGAGTGGCGGAGTACAAGTATTAAATCAGTTCAATCCTCCTATGCATAAATACACTCTAAAGGACTTAAACTACTCGAATCAACGAGTAAAGGATGATGAAGATGGGTCAGAAGGATCTGAAAGCGGCAAATGAGGATTTCAAAAGAAGCGGTTATTCAGAAGATCTTGATGAGCAAGCGATCACTCAAGAACAGATTTTTGATGTGTACAATGAAGGAACCGTTGATCAAATGCTCGAAAATGGAGGCCGGCAAAAGCGTTCAGCAGATTCGCCACAGGATTACAACGCCTAACCTTGCAATAGATTCGCCACGTAGTTCAATACGGTTCGGACAGGCTTGCTTCAAAACACCCAGGTTTCTAATAACGGGTTTACTTGTGAGGTGCAAAACTCTAATTATCACCTTAAATCACACTACTATTCACAATAACATCACAGAAAGAAAAGACTAGTAAACGACAAAACAACCGAATCTTTTGAGATTCGGTTGTTTTACTTTCATAAAAGGCAATCGATTACCTATTTCATTAAATGGCTAAAGCGAACCTTCTAAATAAGCGGAAAAATTCCGCTTATTTAGAAATCAACAATGAAAATAGCTAAAATAGACGGAGAAATTCCGACTATTGACTTGAAAAACATGAAAATGGGTCAATTCTTTTTGTTTAAACGGAAAAACTCCGCTTATTTACGACGAACTGAACGCTACTTTGGTTGATAACGGAAAAAATTCCGCTTATTTCACATAGCACAGGTGACTCTAAAATTTCTTGTTAACCATGACATTCCGTTTTTTACTTTAAGAACATCTTTTTCACAAAGTCTTCGATAAGCGAACTTTTATTTTAACGTATAGATCCAAATGACTTGGTAATCACTCTACCTTTCACTTGCTCAATCACTGGTTAATTCACACACCTCATTCGAATAGCACCGCGCAGTACCCTTTTAGTAAACGATTCCTTTCTAAAAATGGGGCAGTCAAAAAAAGGACTTCCGTCATATGAAAATTGTCGCATTTAGTTCAACAATTATGGGTTGTTAAAAACAAGGATATAGGAGAAAATAAAAAGTAGAGGGGAAAGTTCACCAGCTTTTGATTGATTTTAAATAGATTGTTATGTTGAGGAGAATAAAATGGACACATTGGTTGCATTTGTAAAATCCCGTGGCTTTATTCGTTTTTTAACCCTTGCTTTTTTTGTCCTTTTGCTCTATTTTTTGAGAGATTTAATCAACTTGATTTTATTCACGTTTATTTTTACATTCTTAATTGGCCGGTTACATGTGTTTCTCATGACCTATCTGAAAAAGATTATGCCCATCAATTCGAATTTGGTCATTATTTTATTATATATATTAATCGTAGCCCTCATTGTTTTCGGGGCTTATCGTTATCTTCCGGTTGTGATTAAGCAGGTTGTCCAGTTAACAGATCAGTTAACTTCTTATTATTCATACTACACCACTCATCCACCGGATAATAAACTATTAGGTTATTTGTTTGACAAAGCCAAAACGATTGCCAAACCAACTGATTTAGCTAATAAAATTTCGATGGTTTATAGTTATGTGACAAGCGTTGGAAAGATTAGCGTACAGATTCTTTTAGCGCTTTTGCTTAGCCTGTTCTTTCTGCTTGAGAAAAACAGTATTACGACTTTCTCAGCCAAATTCCGTACGAGTCAAATCGGTCCCTTTGTTAATGAAGTGGAATTCTTTGGACGGAAATTCGCTAATACATTTGGAAAGGTTATTGAAGTCCAATTCTTAATTGCCTTTACGAATGCCGTTATATCGTCCATCATTTTGTTTTTCTTAGGCTTTCCGAAAATATTTGGGCTCGGTGTCATGATTTTAGTCTTTGGCCTGATCCCTGTTGCGGGTGTGTTTATCTCACTTGTTCCATTAATGACGATCGCTTATACGATTGGCGGCGGTAGAGAAATTATTTATGTTCTGATTATGGTTGTTCTTATCCATGCGCTTGAAAGCTATGTTCTGAATCCAAAATTCATGTCAGCCAAGACGAATCTGCCTGCTTTTTATACATTTATCATTTTAATTGTATCTGAGCATTTTCTCGGCATATGGGGTCTCATAATTGGCATCCCTATCTTTATCTTCATATTAGATATCATGGGGGTTCAAAATTCAGATTCGGTCAAGGCGGTAAAAAAATAGAGTCCTGAAGAAGGTCTGCTCATTAGGGCAGATCTTTTTGTTATACTATCAGTGGGTATAAGCACTGGCTTTTAACTAAAGCTTTCGCTGGCTCTTGGCGACAAGCCAAGTTTTTTAATAATAACAAATAAAAAATCATGAATTATGGAAAGAGGGTTGCTTTTGTTCCATTTTAAAGAACCGATCATATTGCCTGCACTTCGACATTTAGAGGATTTGGAAGATATCTTGAACTTGCCTCAGCCATATATGGTAATATTGGACAGCCACATTGCAAGACTGCAGCCTATCATTAAAATGGCCAGAAAGCATGCTAAAAAGGTGCTTTTGCATGCGGATCTCATCAACGGGTTAAAGAGTGATGAGCATGCAGCTGAATTCTTGTGCCAAGAGATTCGTCCTGATGGCCTTATTTCGACTCGGGGCAGTGTCCTGCAGGTGGCAAAAAGGAAGAAGCTTCTGGCTATACAGCGCATCTTCCTTCTGGATTCCTTATCGATCGAAACCAGTTTTCGAACCTTTGATAAAGTAAAGCCCGACTTAGTCGAACTTTTACCAGGAGTCGTTCCAAACATGATTAAAGAAGTGAGTCAACGCACAAATGTTCCATTGATTGCCGGCGGTCTTATTCGAACCGAGCAAGATGTACGAATGGCTATTCAGGCAGGGGCAACAGCTATCACCACGTCGAACAAGAAATTGTGGAGATTATCTATAAAAGATTGAGATAAGAAAAAGGTTGACAGCGTTTTCAACGTATAATAACTTTTAGTTAAGTTAATAATTAATTGTGAATGAGACCATTTGAGAGACTCACAACTGACTGTAAAACACTCCTGTTTTACAGATTGCGTTGGGGGTCTTTTTGCGTTTCTTTCATGAGAGGAGGATAAGGCATGCATGGATTTTTTGGGGAACTGATAGGGACGATGATTTTGATCATTTTTGGGGCGGGTGTCTGCGCCGGCGTTAACTTGAATAAGTCGTTGGCCAATAGCTCTGGCTGGATTGTCATCACCTTTGGCTGGGGATTCGCTGTTGCAATCGCTGCTTATTCAGTAGGAAAATTTACTGGAGCTCATTTAAATCCGGCCTTAACACTAGCACTTGCTTCGGCAGGAGATTTCCCTTGGTCGAAGGTTCCTGAATATATTGCCGGCCAAATGGTTGGAACTTTTCTTGGAGCTGTTATTGTCTATTTTCATTACCTCCCGCACTGGAAAGCAACAAAAGATCAGGGGGCAAAGCTTGGGACGTTCTCAACAGGACCTTCAATCCCTCACACCTTTTCGAATCTAGTGAGTGAAATAATTGGGACATTTGTTTTAGTACTTGGTATTTTAGCTATTGGTGCCAATAAGTTTGCTGATGGTCTGAATCCGCTTATCGTTGGCTTTTTGATTGTCGCCATTGGTCTTTCTTTAGGAGGGACAACAGGTTATGCGATTAACCCAGCGCGTGACTTGGGACCGCGTATTGCCCATGCTCTATTACCGATTGCAGGTAAAGGCAGCTCCAATTGGGGTTACGCCTGGATCCCAGTCGTCGGACCTATTCTGGGTGGTGTATTCGGCTGCCTTTTCTACAATGCGGCATTTCTTGGAAAAGTTTCTCCTGCCGTTTGGATCTTTGGTGTTATCATTCTGATCGTTTTAATTGCAGCTTTTGCAACGGAACGAAAAATTCCAGCAAGCCGTTATGTAGAATCTGCTGAAATGGATCGTGATGCGAGTTAATAGGATGGCTGCATAGGCTAGCTTTTCCAGATAGAATTTCTTTAAAATGAAAAGTGATCGATTTATTGTTAGTCTCATAATTATAGGTTAGACAGCCGTTCAAACTGATAGAGTTAAAAAGGTTTGGCTTAACTAGTAAAAATTAGATGATTACTTATTTAGAAATTGCCATTAGGCAAAAAAATAAAAGATAAGGCTTAGCCTGAGAGGGGTTTCATTTATGGAAAAAAAATATATTTTGGCGATCGACCAAGGGACAACAAGTTCACGTGCGATTATCTTTAATGAAAAAGCAGAAATTGTAAAGATTGCTCAAAAGGAATTCACCCAATACTTTCCTAAGCCGGGCTGGGTGGAGCATGATGCGAATGAAATATGGTCATCCGTTCTGGCTGTCATTGCTGAGGCACTCTCCACTTCTGGCATTAATGCCAAAGAAATTGCGGGTATTGGAATTACCAATCAGCGTGAAACAGCCGTTGTCTGGGATAAAAATACTAGCCAACCTGTTTACCATGCTCTTGTCTGGCAATCCCGTCAAACATCCGGAATTTGTGAAGCGTTAAAAGCCGCTGGGCATGAAGAGCTGATTCGGGATAAAACAGGTCTCTTGATTGATCCTTATTTCTCTGGGACTAAAGTAAAATGGATTTTAGATCATGTAGAAGGAGCTCGGGAAAAAGCAGAAAAAGGGGATTTACTTTTTGGTACGGTAGACTCTTGGTTAATCTGGAAGCTATCAGGAGGAAAAGCCCATGTAACCGACTATTCCAATGCGTCAAGAACGTTGATGTATAACATTTACAAGTTGGAATGGGATGAGGAACTCCTTGATATTTTAACGGTTCCAAAAGCGATGCTTCCTGAAGTTAAGCCTTCCTCAGAAGTGTATGCACATACGATTGATTATCATTTCTTTGGGGAAGAGGTTCCTATTGCAGGGGTAGCTGGTGACCAGCAAGCCGCACTGTTTGGTCAAGCTTGCTTTGAAGAAGGAATGGCGAAGAATACTTACGGAACAGGCTGCTTTATGCTGATGAACACAGGAGAAAAAGCAGTAAAGTCAAAAAATGGCCTTTTAACAACTCTTGCCTGGGGATTAAACGGGAAGGTTGAGTATGCCCTTGAAGGAAGTATTTTCGTTGCGGGTTCAGCGATTCAGTGGCTTCGTGATGGTTTGAAATTAATCGATAATGCGCCTGAAAGTGAAGACTATGCGACAAAGGTTGAATCTACTGACGGTGTCTATGTCGTTCCTGCTTTCGTTGGACTTGGAACGCCTTATTGGGAAAGTGATGTTCGCGGGGCTGTCTTTGGTTTGACACGTGGAACAAGCAAAGAGCACTTTGTTCGGGCAACACTAGAATCACTGGCTTACCAAACAAAAGATGTTTTGGATGCAATGGAAGCCGATTCAGGCATTGAATTGAAAACGCTTCGTGTTGATGGCGGCGCTTCACTCAATAATTTTCTCATGCAATTCCAAAGCGATCTCTTGAATGTTCCTGTTGAACGGCCAATCATCAGTGAAACGACGGCTCTCGGTGCCGCCTATCTTGCGGGCTTAGCTGTTGGTTTCTGGAAGAGCCGCGATGACATTACGAACAATTGGGCAGTTGATAGGTCCTTTGATGTTACCATGTCTGAAGAAGATCGGGATTCATTATACTGTGGCTGGAAGAAAGCGGTTAAAGCCACGATTGCCTTTAAATAATAGCAACACCCAAGTAAACCAATTAGGCAGGGTATGTCCCTGCCTTTTTTGTTGTTTAGGAAATTATAAAATTCTTGACTTGTGGATACATCGACATTGAAACGTCGTTTTTTGTGCGAAAATAACCTCGCTTTGCGCGGGCGCGGCAATACGTCCGCGCAAAGCGAGGCAATCGTCGTACACGTAAAACGATTAGGCGTAACCAGAATACGTTATCCGCCTGAAATTGGGCTGAAATGCCGAAATAAGAGACTGCCGTTACGCCTATTTCGGTTGAGCGTAACGAGGCTACGCTAACCTCCGCGAAATGGGACGGAATGCGGAAATAAAGGACTGCCGTTACGCCTATTTCGGTTGAGCGTAACGAGAATACGCTATCCTCGGCTAAACGGGCCGGAATGCGGAAATAAAGGACTGCCGTTACGCCTATTTAAGTTGAGCGTAACGAGGCTACGCTATCCTCCGCTAAACGGGGCTGAAATGCGGAAATAAAGGACTGCCGTTACGCCTATTTCGGTTGAACGTAACGAGAATACGCTATCCGCCTCCAAATGGGTCAGAAAGCCGAAATAAAGGACTGAGGTTACGCCTAAATCAGATGAGCGTAACGAGAATACGCTAACCTCCGCTAAACGGGGCTGAAATGCCGAAATAAGAGAATGCCGTTACGCCTATTTCGGTTGAACGTAACGAGGCTACGCTATCGTCCGCTAAACTGGGCTGAAATGCGGAAATAAGAGAATGCCGTTACGCCTATTTCGGTTGAGCGTAACGAGGCTACGCTATCGTCCGCTAAACGGGGCTGAAATGCGGAAATAAAGGACTGCCGTTACGCCTATTTAAGTTGAGCGTAACGAGGCTACGCTATCGTCCGCTAAACTGGGCTGAAATGCGGAAATAAGAGAATGCCGTTACGCCTATTTCGGTTGAGCGTAACGAGGCTACGCTAACCTCCGCGAAATGGGCCGGAATGCCGAAATAAAGGACTGCCGTTACGTCTATTTCGATTGAGCGTAACGAGGCTACGCTATCGTCCGCTAAACTGGGCTGAAATGTGGAAATAAGAGAATGCCGTTACGCCTATTTCGGTTGAGCGTAACCAGAATACGCTATCCCTCTCCCAATTGCCCATTTGAGTCGTTAGGCGTAACGAGCATTCTCTATTTAACTCGGAACGGCCCATTTTACCCAGGAAGTTGACCAGTAACGTATCCCAGTTACGCTTCTTATGTTAAAACGGGACGATTTTCCACATTGGTTAGACAACCACCCATTTTTGTTAAGTGTTTAAACATAAAAACAGTGTCCGAGAAAAACTCATAGGTTAAATCTATACTTGGGAAGAAGGGAGTCGCGGCGTTAGCGATTTTGTTCTGTGTTGCGAAGGGATAAAATCATAAGTTCAACAAGGCGACCGGCATTGCCTAAAGGCTTGGTGAGAACCTTGTTTTCATTAAAATGAGTTTTATGATTGAATTGTAAATAAAATACAAGCGATGGGGTTAGGAAACTGATAAACTTTGGAACTATGAGTTTACAAGGATCAGCTAAAGTTATATAATATAGGTAAGTTAATAACGGTCAAGGAACTTGAGAGACCACAAAACATGAATGTTCATTTGAATTTGGACATTTAAGTGTTTTGTGGTCTTTTTTTATTTGGCTATTAAGGAAATCGATTCGGTCCAGCCTTTTATAAGGATAACTGTCAGGCTAAACCAATCAATAGAAACGTAAAAAACGGCATCACGTGTTGATCAAAAATAAATTGAGGTGAAGGATCATGACATTTTCTAGTTTGAAAAGAAAAGAAACGCTATCGGCAATGGCAAATAAAAAGCTTGACCTTCTTGTAATAGGCGGCGGGATTACAGGAGCCGGGGTTGCTCTTGATGCGAAGGTCAGAGGGTTAGATATAGGTTTAGTTGAAATGAATGATTTTGCTTCTGGTACATCAAGTCGTTCCACCAAACTCGTGCACGGCGGTCTTCGCTATTTGAAGCAATTTGAAGTCAAGCTTGTGGCTGAAGTCGGTAAAGAACGGGCTATTGTTTACGAGAACGCACCGCATGTGACGAAGCCGGAATGGATGCTTCTCCCCATGTATGAAGGCGGAACATTTGGACCGTTTACGACATCGATTGGCTTAAAAGTGTATGACTTCTTAGCGAAAGTTAAAAAAAATGAACGCAGAAGCATGCTGAATCGCTCTCAAACGCTTCAAAGAGAACCGCTTTTGAAAAAGGACGGTCTAAAAGGGGGCGGGTATTACGTTGAATACCGCACAGATGATGCTCGTTTAACCATTGAAACCATTAAGGCAGCCGTGGCGAAAGGGGCCCATGCGGTTAACTATGCAAAGGTAGATCAGCTTTTATATGATGATCATGGAAAATTGATCGGCGTTCATGTGACGGACCAGATCAGTCAAGAAACCTATGAAATTTTTGCTAAGAAGGTTGTCAATGCAGCAGGTCCGTGGGTGGACACTATTCGTGAGATGGATAAGTCAAAAAAGGGAAAATATTTGCATCTGACTAAAGGAATTCACATCGTCATCGACGGCAAACGATTCCCCATGAAGCAAGCGGTTTATTTTGATACAACCAACGGTGATAAGCGCATGATCTTCGCGATTCCTCGAGAAGGGAAAGTTTATATAGGAACAACCGATACCTTTTACACAACATTTCCTATTCATCCGCGTATGACAGCAGAAGACCGTGACTATCTGCTTGAGGCGATTAATGGGATGTTTCCAGATGCCAAGTTAACTCCTGAGGATGTGGAATCGAGCTGGGCAGGTGTGCGTCCTCTCATCCATGAAGAAGGGAAGTCCCCATCTGAAATCTCGCGGAAGGATGAAATTTTCCTTTCTCATTCGGGATTGATTACGATTGCTGGAGGAAAACTGACCGGTTATAGAAAAATGGCGGAACGCGTCGTCGATTTAGTCGGTGAACAATTGGAGAAAGAAGAAGGTCGTCACCTCCCAGCTTGCACAACCGATCATGTGAAGCTGTCCGGTGGTGAGGTAGGCGGTTCAGCCGGGTTTCCAGCTTTTGTGGAGAAAAACGTGCAGCGTGGGGTGGCGTTAGGGCTAAGCCAAAATGAGGCCAAAATATTGGTTGATCGCTATGGCTCCAATATTGATTCTCTTTACGACATCATTGTCTCCCAAGAAGAGGTCGCTTCAACCGACCTGCCTCTTGCTGTTAAGGCAGCGGTTATATATGGAATTAAAGAGGAAATGGTCGTTACGCCTATCGACTTTTTCACAAGACGCACTGGTGCTACTCTTTTCAATATTAACTGGGCTAGACAATGGAAGCAGCCAGTCATTGATTTCATGGCTAAACTCTTCAATTGGTCAACTTCTGAAAAAGAAGAGCACACAGCCAATTATGAAAGAGAACTAGAAGAGGCCTGTATTCCTGTTGACAAAGACTAATCCCTATATGGGGTTAGTCTTTGTTTACGTTTCTGAAGCTAGAAGGACCGCAAAATGTTGTAGTGACGTCACCAAGAAGAAGGGACAGGTCACATAATCATGGTATAATAGTAAGGCATTTATTTTTTTGTAGTTTTTATAAGGAGGCGTATCTTTTGTCTGAACAAAAGAAAGTGATGCTCGTTGATGGGATGGCTTTGCTTTTTCGCGGTTTTTTTGCCACGTCTTATAGAGGTCAATTCATGTTAAATAAAAGCGGAGTTCCAACGAATGGAATTTATGGTTTTCTTCGCTATTTTATAAATGCGTTTCAAACGTTCCAGCCAACACATGTGATCTGCTGCTGGGACATGGGGAGCAAGACCTTCCGAACGGAACTGTTCGATGCCTACAAGGGAAATCGGGATGAACCGCCGACGGAACTGATCCCTCAATTCGATTTGATTAAGTCGGTCGTCGAAGCGTTGGAAGTCCCAAATGTTGGAATTAAAGGCTATGAAGCCGATGATTGTATCGGGACACTTGCTAAGCAATTACAAGTGGAAGCCGATGTCATTATTTTAACGGGTGACCAGGATATCCTGCAGCTCGTCGATGAACGTGTTTCGGTAGCCATCATGAGGAAGGGTCACGGAAATTACGCGGTCTATACCCCAGAAAGCTTTTTGGAAGAAAAAGGCATAGTGCCGCCGCAAATGATTGACTTAAAGGGGCTTATGGGAGATACCTCTGATAATTATCCAGGTGTTAAGGGAATTGGGGAAAAAACAGCTCTCAAACTCCTTCAAGAGCACGGATCGATCGATGGGATTTTGGATAATTTGGATAAGCTGTCCAAAAGCATCAGGTCGAAAATCGAGACCGACCTCGATATGCTCCATCTCTCACGCCGATTAGCCACCATTCATTGTGAAGCACCAATTACCTGTTCTCTTGAAGAGGCCCTTTGGACATTTGATAGCAGCCAAGCATTAGAACGCTTAAGAGCGATTGACTGTGATCACATGGCCAAACTCGTACAGGTTTCATAGGGGCGGTTCCCTGCTCGACTAGTCAAATGTGCTGGTGAGAAGATTAGGTTGCTTGTTGCTCTGACCCAAGCCGAACGGGTGGTTAGCGATCGGTTTCTATTTTTTTACACCTTAACGCCTTTTGTGGGCGTTTTTTTTTATCGCTCATTTCTATAAGATTGATGCTATTTAAGTAAACTTTGGTGAGAGTAGCAACATGATGTAAATTAGAGGTAGCGGATCCATGATGTTTTCCAAGTAGTAGCCTGATTCGCGGATTGCCCCTGGAAAGCGAGCCTAAAGTCGAAAAAAACAAAGTTTGCGAAACAAATTCACCAAGAGATTCTAGATGAAGGCAAAAGTTGATGTGGTGTCTGAATTTTCATGATATAGTTGAGGTGACATTTTATAGGAAAGAGGTGTTGGGTTTGATAGGTTTTGAAGGAGGTGGCTCTTTTGTTCATAAAGCAGCGAGAGGTCCCATCTGAGTTGAAAATAACAAGGTTTCTGCAGCATCGTATGAATTGGACGGAAAAAGAAACACGACAACTTGTATATGATGAGAAAGGCTTTGAAGGGGAAGTATTTGTCGATCACTTGATTGAGAAGTTTCCTGATGACAACTATTTAGCAATTGGTGACTTTTTATTTGAGTTTAATAGTTCCTATGCTCAGATCGATACGCTTCTTCTTATGGCCAATAAGCTGATTTTATTTGAGATCAAAAATAAGGAAGGTGACCATTATTACGAAGAGGGTAAATTATTTACAGCTTCTGGCTACGAATTAAAAAGTCCTTTTGAGCAAAGTGACCGGGCAGAAGCCTTATTTCGGAAAAAATTGCAGTCGTTTGGTATAAAGATACCGATCGACTCCTACATCCTATTTGTTCACCCCGAATTCACTCTGTACCAAGCCCCAATGACAATCCGTAAACTCGTATTGCCCACACAGCTGAATGCCTTTTTTAAGAAGTTAGAAGCAAATCTATCCCCCGTATCAAGAAAACAAATCGATCTTTCTCAAAAGCTCCTCAACTTCCACCAACCCGACTCTCCCTTTAAACGATTGCCCAACTACACCTACGAGGAATTAAAAAAAGGACTCTATTGTGAATCCTGTACAAACTTCTCGTTATCCCCTTCTGATAAAAAAATAGTATGTCAGACGTGCAAACATGAAGAGTCGATTAAGCATGCTGTGTTGCGCGGTGTTGAAGAGTTCCACATCCTATTCCCCAACCACAAAATCACATTGAGCCGTATCAAAGATTGGTGCCGATTGGAGATTTCGGATAGGAGTTATCAGCATGTTTTAAGCTCTAATCTTGTAGTTAAGAATCATGGGAGATACTCTTACTATATTTTGGCTGAAAAAACTTATAGGAAAGTGTAATGGGTGCACCAACGCACCAAATCGAGGCTCCAACACACAAGAATAAGGCATGAGTGGAGCCTCCAGTGTGTGATGAAGGCTCCAATACACAAAAATAAGGCATGAGTGGAGCCTCCAGTGTGTGATGAGGGCTCCAATACACAAAAAAAAGGCGTGAGTGGAGCCAAAAGTGTGAGATGGAGGCTCCAACACACAAAAAAAGGCGTGAGTGGAGCCTCCAGTGTGTGATGAAGGCTCCAACACACAAGAATAAGGCGTTGGTGGAGCCAAAAGTGTGAGATGGAGGCTCCAACACACAAAAATAAGGCATGAGTGGAGCCAAAAGTGTGCGATGGAGGCTCCAACACACAAAAATAAGGCGTGAGTGGAGCCTCCAGTGTGTGATGGAGGCTCCAACACACAAAAATAAGGCGTGAGTGGAGCCCCCAGTGTGCGATGGAGGCTCCAACACACAAAAATAAGGCGTGAGTGGAGCCTCCAGTGTGAGATGAAGGCTCCAATACACAAAAATAAGGCGTGAGTGGAGCCAAAAGTGTGCGATGGAGGCTCCAACACACAAGAATAAGGCGTGAGTGGAGCCTCCAGTGTGAGATGAAGGCTCCAATACACAAAAATAAGGCATGAGTGGAGCCAAAAGTGTGAGATGGAGGCTCCAACACACAAGAATAAGGCGTTGTTGGAGCCCCCAGTGTGAGATGAAGGCTCCAATACACAAAACCGAGGCGTGAAGGAGGCCAAAAGTGTGTGATGGGGGCTCCACGTAAGTCAGGGAATCCGCCCTGACAGGTATATTTTTCTTCTGATCAATTAAAAATAGATTGGAAAGGAGTGCAAGCAATGGGAGCGATTCAAAAAAATGGATTTACGTTTGATGTGGAGTATAGTAATATGCTTCAACGTGGTGCTGTGCATGTTTTTCAGAATGGTGAATTTGTACATGAGATGCCATTCACATTTCAAGGGGATGATCCCGATCCAGAGGAGATCCAGCGCATGGTGGATACATTCTTTGAGTGAGTGAGCCACAAAAAGCAATCATCGCTCTTCCAACTGTAGATAGTAGGGAATCGTTTGCTGGTGCTAATTGCTTCAAAATTGGTCGGCTGTTTCAGACAAGGCCAATAAATAAGAGGGGGGACACCATTGTCATTAAATGTAAATTGGTTTGACTCGATTGGGGAGAACCTTCGTCTTTTTGAGAAAAAGATACTGTATGGAATCGGAGCGCATGTTCGACGCAATGAGACTAAGCGTTATACGATTTACACCATCCATCTCACTGAATTTGGATTGGATCTTCTCAATCCTTCAGATATTACGGAGCGATTGTCCAATTTAAAAAATAGGACCGTTTCTATGGCAATCGGTACGGGTAAAGCACGTGTTCCCCTTTTAACTGACGTGAGGTATGATGATCCAAGTAAAACAGTAACGATAACATTTAACTCTTTGTTAAAAGGTGGTTATCTCTCTCTTGGCGAAAAGGCGTTTAGCCAACAGGTTCTCAGTTGCTAATCAATGGTGTAAAGGCGACGGCTGCCGCTACCGCGAAATGCAACTCGACCCGAATGGAGATGTTGACACTTAAGAGATGATCAAAATAGGCGATTTGCTTATAGGAAAAGTCCTTTTTCCAACCGCATGGAAGGGGGCTTTTCTTTTTTTGGCTTTTTTTAATTGTGCGTCCGCTCCTTTAATCTACTCCTGAGGTAAAAAAAGTTAAAAGGAGGCTGTACAATGCAAAAGCGTTCGGATCAAAATTTTAAAGGGATTGATGTGAGTCATTGGCAAGGTGAGATTCAGTGGGAAAAGGTTAAAAATGCAGGGATGTCGTTTGTTTATATTAAAGCGACAGAGGGGACAAGTGTGACGGATCCGTGTTTCAGTCAAAATGTAAAAGGGGCCAAGCAGGCGGGTCTCATGGTGGGGGCGTATCATTTTGGGCGATTTAAGGATGGGGAAAAGGCGGAAAAGGAAGCGAATCATTTTGCGCAGATCGTCAAACCCTTTAGCCTCGATCTGCCGCCTGTCCTGGACATTGAAACAAATCAAGGCCTTTCGAAAAAAGACCTTTCGAGTGCTGCACTTGTATTTCGTCAAAGGCTTAAATCACAGCTTTCGGCAGATTGTATGCTCTACACCTCTACTCATTTTGCCAAAGAGCATCTGGATCTAACGGTAAAAAAACTTCCGGTGTGGATTGCTCATTATGGCGTTCTTACTCCAAAGGAAAATGGAATTTGGGAGAATTGGGACGTTTTTCAGTTCAGCGACCAAGGAACGGTGCCTGGGATCAAAGGGAATGTTGATTTGAACGAGTGGGATCGAACACGGGGGGAGGCTTTTTTCGCCGCTAAGAGTACGACGATTCAAAGAGAAGCTCCTATCCAAAACCACACCGCTCATTTAATTATTAAGAAAGGGGACACCTTCTGGGATTTGGAAACGAAAAATGGGTGGTCCCATGGCACCTTAACGAAGCTGAATCCCGGTATTGATCCTAGAAAACTTCAAATTGGCCAGAAAATTAGCTGTCCGCACAATTAACTAACATCTAGTGAACAACCTCGCGCCTAGCCTTTAGGCGAAGGGGGTAACCAAGTTGCACCTTTACAAAAAAAGAGGCCGATTTAATCGGCCTCAAAAAAAGGGGGAGAAGATAATTCGCTCTTGTCTACATTATTGACCATTTTTCAAAGATTAAACCCTTTATTTGCAAAAAAGATGTCCTATTTTAATCGACTCACGTTTTGGTGCGTCCCTCGATATAGTAATAAAGATAAGACCAAAGAGGGGGGCGACATCATGTCCCAAGAGTATACCTATCGGATGATTGATCCCGTAAAAGATGGCGAAACGGCGATACGGATTCGCCGGGATTCTTTTGATATAAGCTTTCAAGACCCAGATGGGATGGGGGATCCTAAGGGTTACCTCATTTGGATTGAGATAAATAATCTCCTTTATCCAGGGAGTTTTGTCATGATGGAGAAAGACGGGCAACTGGTTGGCCAAATTGAACTTGAATTTTTAAGCTATTTTAATAAGCCGATTGGTTTCGTAGATTTATTTTACCTTCTGCCCGAATACCGCGGGAAGGGGCTTGGGGCGGAACAACTAAACTATGTTGAATCTTTTTTTAAAAGGTATGGTCTTGATGAGTATCATCTTCGGGTCTCGCCGACCAATGAACGGGCCCTTCGTTTTTATAAAAAGCATGGTTTTGAATTCATTATGGAAGAGCAGCTTAACCATCGTGTTTGGAGGCTCAGAAAAAGGATTCAAAAAGCTCGATGATGAGCTTTTTGAATCCTTTTACTTAGAATCAGAAAATCGTGCAAGACTGTTTAACGTCTCAATCATTTTGTTGAGAACGATTGGAATATCCATAATAAACAACTCATCGACGGGCTCTGGCAGTGTAAGCGTGATTTGGTTCGTAATGGTTTGGTCTTGGCCATAAATGAAAGAGAGCTGTTGCTCAATTTTAGGCTTCAAATCTCGCCAAATTTGGTTGAGACGAAACCGGATTCCTGAGCAGTCATGATCGACCTCTTTAATTTGAATGAAGAATTGAATCATGAGTTCACAAGGGTATGGACCGTAGCCATCCTCTAATACTTCGCCTGCCCAACTGTCAGCATCCGTAGCCAAGATTAATAAACCTTCGATCGGACTTTGTGTTTTTTTAAACCCTACCGAATACGCACGAGCCATCTTGGCCAGGTCTATGATGTCGCTTCGATCAGAAATTTCAATGTCACCAGATAAGTCTAAATCATAGACAGAACCTTCAAGAACCACCTTTAAGTTGTCATAGACCGTTGGATCAAACATGTTAGTCACCTCAAAACGGACAGCTTCTGTATGGAGTGCATACTGAATCTAAGTATAACGTGATGCTAGGAAGAGAGCAACCAGAACTAAGGAGAATAACGTTTCATATTGCTCGACTCAGACGGGCAAACTAGTGCCTGGGAGGTGTTAGTGTGAAGAAAGAACGACGTCGAAACAGCGGGAAAACGGCATCCAGTGTCAATCCCCAAGGTCTTTCTGAGGACGTAGCGGACCAGCAGCCGACTACAGAACTTGAGGATCGTGCCAAAAAGAAAAACACGAAGATATGAAGGTATAAAGAATGGGAACAGCTCCCATTCTTTTTTAAGTTCTACATAGAGCAACTACAGTGAACGCGCCAACTTTGAAAAATTTTGTTATTAGACATACAATAAAAGAAGGCATGAAATTAGAAAAAGGACTGGCTCTTTGATAAAAAGGCCGCCTTTTTTGTAAAAGGCAGCCTTCTTCTTTTAAGGGTCAGTCCTTTTTTCACAGATAATGCGTTTAGTCTAGTACGGGTAAAATGCGTGTCTCTTTTACCATATCAGATTGGCATAAGGGGCACTTCGGTTCGGTATCGAAGGAATAGGCAGCGCGCATGAATCCTGAACAATTTTCACTTGTACAAGCCCATATTTCAGTTTCAACTTCGGGAACCGGCTCCCGGCGGTTTTTGTTAAACGCCAT
The DNA here is from genome assembly GCF_029094525.1 of Pullulanibacillus sp. KACC 23026. Lineage (NCBI taxonomy): Bacteria > Bacillati > Bacillota > Bacilli > Caryophanales > Sporolactobacillaceae > Pullulanibacillus > Pullulanibacillus sp. KACC 23026. The sequence goes on from NZ_CP119107.1 coordinate 1,253,355, forward strand.
GATTTTCCCCCTTTAGTTAGCTTTATCATAAGCTTTCTTCTTTTATTATAACGCAATTCAAACAAAAACCAAAATAAGCGGGTAAAAAAAGTTTTGACTATTTAAGAAGGCGAGGAGAGAGCATGAGTCGATTGGATGAATTGCTTGAATTTAACGAAAAATTTGTTGAAGGACAAGAATATGAGGCGTTTAAAACGTCTAAATTTCCAGATAAGAAAATGGTTATCTTAACTTGTATGGACACCCGGCTTACTGAGCTCTTGCCAAAAGCTTTGAATTTAAAAAATGGGGATGCCAAAATTATAAAAAATGCGGGTGCCATTGTTAGTCATCCGTTTGGAAGCATAATGAGAAGCCTAATTGTTGCCGTTTATGATCTTGGGGCGGAAGAAGTCTTTGTGATTGGCCACCATGGTTGCGGGATGGGGAGTATTAATGCTGAAAATACGCTTCAAAAAATGCGTGACAGAGGGATATCAGAGGATACGATTCAAACTCTTGGCCATGCGGGTATTGATCTCAATAAATGGTTAGCAAGAATTGATTCTATCCCTGAAAGTGTTCGGACAAGTGTTGAAATGATTCATCAACATCCGCTCATTCCAAATGATGTTCCTATTCATGGGCTCGTCATTGATCCAGAGACTGGTAAGCTTGACCATGTTATAAGTATTTGAGAAATGATTAACCTGAATGGAACTGTCCATTAAAAGGCTGTCCTATTGGCTTTTCCTCTTACTAAGAGGGAAAGGCATTGAGGCAGCTTTTTTTACGTTAAGAAAAACGATGCAGGAAAAATTTGTCGTGCAACTAAGCGCCCCTCTTCGCCTAATGGCTTGGCGACACCCTCTATGTATGACCCCAAGATGAATGGAGGTCACATGGGATGTCCTTTAGGAAAAAACTAAGTATTTTCTAATTTGTCCTCGTGATAAAAGTGTTCGCCATTATTCGTGCAGTCTCATAAAATAGTAGTGAGACAGTGAATCTGCTGTCGATGGCTATTATTAATCCTTCATTGGGCTGGGCGATCGAAAAGAAATGCCATAGAATTTATAATTTGGGCGTTTGAAAGCGTTTAAATGTGTCTATAATGGGTAATAAATAATTAAACGACTTTTTTCGAAGTTTTTCGGGCTTGACTTTAAAGTGAACCATTATTCAATTTAAAAGGCAAACCCAGAAGCGTTTTGGGAGGGTTTTCGAATGAACATTGAAAAAGCATTGGACGTTTTGGATCAAATGAGGCTTGAAAATGGAGCTTATTTGGCTAGCCTTTCCGATGACTATGGTTATGTGTGGATTCGGGATGTGGTGTATACGGTATTACCATTTATCTTTACACCCTCTGACCGCTATGAGAAGGCATTCCATGCTTTATTTGACTTGTTCAAATCCTACGAGTGGAAAATTGATATTCACACCAAAAAGAAACCGGTTTATTTATATGAATATATTCATGCCCGTTATTCAAAGGACCTAAAGGAAATTCCCGTTGAATGGGGACATGCGCAAAACGATGCGATCGGGGCTTTCTTATGGGGAGTCGGCGAGGGACGACGCTATGGACAGCAGGTCATTCGCGATGAGGATGACTGGCGAATTCTTCAGAAGCTTGTCGATTACTTGGCGTGTGTCCAATATTGGCAAGCTGAGGATAACGGCATGTGGGAAGAAAATATGGAGCTCCATGCTTCAAGTGTCGGGGCTTGCGTGGCCGGATTGAAAGCCGTTAAGCTTTTGGTTAATGTCGATAAAGAGTTGATTAAGAAAGGCGAGGAAACACTCCGGTTCTTATTGCCTAGGGAGAGCCGGACGAAAGAGACGGACCTTGCCTTATTGTCTCTCATTTATCCTTATCGTGTCGTTGACCGGCAAATGGCGCTTAAAATCCTATCCAATGTTACCAAACAGCTTGAGCGTGAGCGCGGTTGTATTCGGTATGTGAATGATCAGTACTATAATGAGGGCTGTGAAGCGGAATGGTGCTTTGGTTTTCCTTGGCTTGGCCTTTGTTACCGTGAGTTGGGTCTCCATGATCAAGCGGAAGCCTATTATGAGAAAACCTTATCTATTCTTCCGGATGACTGGCGAGTACCTGAACTTTACATTGGCGGCCGGGATGTTCCTAATGTCAATACACCACTTGCATGGGCGGTCTCTATGTCCTATCTTTTCTTAAAGAGTCTTGAAGATGATGAACATGTGCAGAAGCATCGAAATTCCATCTCACAATAAAGACTGTTTTTATAAAATCTAACCTTTTCTGATACGGCCTGGTGAGCGATCACCAAAAAGGACGAAGAGGTTAGATTTTTTTGTTTTTTAGGAAATTATAAAATTCTCGACTTGTGGATACATCGACATTGAAACGTCGTTTTTTGTGCGAAAATAACCTCGCTTTGCGCGGGCACGGCAATACGTCCGCGCAAAGCGAGGTTATCGTCGTTACACGTAAAACGATTAGGCGTAACCAGAATACGCTATCCGCCTGCAACTGGACTGGAATGCCGAAATAAAGGAATGACGTTACGCCAATTTTGATTGAGCGTAACAAGGATACGTTATCCTCCGCGAATCGGTCCAGAATGCCGAAATAAAGGAATGACGTTACGCCTATTTCGGTTGAGCGTAACGAGGATACGCTAATCCTCCGCGAATCGGGCCGGAATGCCGAAATAAGGGAATGAGGTTACGCCAATTTTGATTGAGCGTAACAAGGATACGCTAATCCTCCGCGAAATGGGACGGAATGCCGAAATAAGGGAATGAGGTTACGCCTATTTCGGTTGAGCGTAACGAGGATACGCTAATCCTCCGCGAATCGGGCCGGAATGCCGAAATAAGGGAATGAGGTTACGCCAATTTTGATTGAGCGTAACAAGGATACGCTAACCTCCGCGAATCGGTCCAGAATGCCGAAATAAAGGAATGACGTTACGCCAATTTTGATTGAGCGTAACAAGGATACGCTAATCCTCCGCGAAATGGGACGGAATGCCGAAATAAGGGAATGAGGTTACGCCTATTTCGGTTGAGCGTAACGAGGATACGCTAATCCTCCGCGAATCGGGCCGGAATGCCGAAATAAGGGAATGAGGTTACGCCAATTTTGATTGAGCGTAACAAGGATACGCTAACCTCCGTAAAATGGGCCGGAATGCCGAAATAAAGGAATGACGTTACGCCAATTTTGATTGAGCGTAACAAGGATACGTTATCCTCCGCGAATCGGTCCAGAATGCCGAAATAAGGGAATGAGGTTACGCCAATTTTGATTGAGCGTAACGAGGATACGCTAACCTCCGCGAAATGGGCCGGAATGCCGAAATAAAGGAATGAGGTTACGCCAATTTTGATTGAGCGTAACAAGGATACGCTAATCCTCCGCGAATCGGGCCGGAATGCCGAAATAAGGGAATGAGGTTACGCCTATTTCGTTAGAGCGTAACCAGAATACGCTATTCCTCTCCCAATTGCCCATTTGAGTCGTTAGGCGTAACGAGCATTCTCTATTTAACTCGGAACGGCCCATTTTACCCAGGAAGTTGACCAGTAACGTATCCTAGTTGCGCTTCTTATGTTAAAACGGGACGATTTTCCACATTGGTTAGACAACCACCCATTTTTGTTAAGTGTTTAAACATAAAAACAGTGTCCGAGAAAAACTCATAGGTTAAATCTATACTTGGGAAGAAGGGAGTCGCGGCGTTAGCGATTTTGTTCTTCTTTTAAGGAGTTCCGAAAATGATAACGCTTGCATTTCGCTTGTTTACCGAAATACTCCAAAAAAAGAAAAAAAGTGACGAAAATAGACATTTTCTGCAAAAGGAAAATTTGTCAATCATCTAGAAAATTAAGAGGTATGTGGCAGAAAAGCTATTTTAATTAGGGAAAGGCGGAAAAGATGATGAGCCAGACGGAGAGTGACCTACTGCAAAGCACGGCATGGATTCCAACTGAGTTTGACCGCTATCTCTTCCATGAAGGCACCTTGTATGAAAGCTATAAAATGCTGGGTGCTCATGTGATGACTGTCAACGGTGAATCAGGTGTTCGATTTGCTGTATGGGCTCCACATGCTGAAAGGGTTGCGGTAGTTGGGGATTTTAATCATTGGGACGGCAGCGGGCACCGTCTTACGCAAATTCCTCAATCGGATATATGGTATGGGTTCATTCCAGGGATAGAGGAAGGGAGTCTTTATAAGTATGAACTCGTATCAAACCACCAAATCTTTTTGAAATCAGACCCCTATTCCTTTTATTCTGAAGTGCGGCCAAAGACAGCTTCAATTGTCCATCGGCTGGGTCAGTATAAGTGGCATGATCAGGCCTGGTTGAACGAAAGAAGAAAAACAGATATTTACCATCGCCCTTTACTCATCTATGAAGTGCATTTGGGTTCCTGGAAGAAGAAAGCGGACGGGACGCTCTTAAGTTATCGAGAATTCGCTGAAGAGTTAGTCGATTACGTGGCAGATAGGGGCTATACCCACATTGAATTAATGCCAGTCATGGAGCACCCGTACGATCGGTCATGGGGGTATCAGATAACCGGCTATTATTCTTTGACGAGCCGTTTTGGCAGCCCTGAGGATTTTATGTATTTTGTCGACACTTGCCATCAGAGAGGAATTGGCGTCATTTTGGACTGGGTCCCTGTTCATTTTTGTAAAGATGCCCATGGCCTCAGTCGTTTTGATGGAACTCCTTTGTTTGAGCCTCAGGATACCGAAAGAGCCGAGCGACATAATTGGGGCACTTATAACTTTGATTTTTCAAAGCCTGAGGTATGGAGTTTTCTTATTTCAAATCTTTTATTTTGGATGGAACAGTACCATGTAGATGGCTTCCGCATTGATGCAGTCTCGCACATGATTTATCTCAACCACGATCGATCCTCTGATCGCCCTCTTCGCAACATAGAAGGTGGAGAAACCAATCTCGAAGCGATTGCTTTTGTTAAAAGAATGAATGAAGTCTTATTTAGCCGCTACCCTGGCGTCTTAATGATTGCTGAAGAAGCAACGGATTGGCCGCTCGTAACGGGTCAAACAGACAAAGGGGGACTCGGTTTTAACTACAAATGGAACATGGGCTGGGTTCATGATGTCCTTCGCTACATGGCGATGGAGCCAATAGAAAGACAAAACCATTATCATTTACTTACCTTCTCATTGCTTTACACCTACTCTGAAAATTTTATTCTTCCATTTTCACACGATGAACTTGTACATGGAAAGCGTTCTTTGCTTAATAAAATGGCAGGGTCCTATGAAGAAAAATTTGCTAATTTACGGTTGTTACATGGTTTCTTTATGATGCATCCGGGCAAGAAGCTTACTTTTATGGGAAATGAATTGGGGCAATTTGATGAATGGAAAGACCTCGAACAGGTTGATTGGGAATTACTCGAGAACTTTGATTCCCACCGCACCTTTAATTGTTTCGAACGTGAACTGGTTCAATTTTATAAAAAATGGCCTTGTTTTTGGCGGTTAGACCACGAATTCGAAGGCTTTCAATGGATTGAAGCGAATGCAAACCAAGATTGTATCATAGCTTTTATTAGACAAGGTAAACGCAAGGGTGATGCGGCCATTATTGTTTGTAATTTTTCACGCAACCACTATGACGATTATCGACTAGGTGTTCCTTCAAGTGGAAACTATCTTGAAATGTTTAACACAGATTGTGCAAGATATGGTGGGAATACGAATGAAGAAGGACAAATGGTATCTTCCGAGGAGCTCCCTTATCAGGGGCAGCCATGCAGCGTAATGCTTTCCCTTCCCCCTCTGAGTATGCTTGTGTTCATGAAAGAAACTAAAAAACGATTGAGGAGGTCTTAACAACATGCGCCGGAAAAAGTGGTTGGCAATGCTGTTAGCGGGTGGACAGGGCACAAGGTTAGGAGAGTTAACAAAAGAATTAGCTAAACCAGCGGTCCCTTACGGAGGTAAATATCGGATTATTGATTTTGCTCTCAGCAACTGTAATCATTCAGGAATTAACACGGTGGGGGTCTTAACACAATATCAGCCTCATGTCTTAAATGCTTATATTGGAAATGGAAAAGCGTGGGATTTAGATCGGTTGTTCGGAGGCGTGGCACTCCTTCCTCCATATAAAGGCGAGGGAGGCGGAGAATGGTATAAAGGAACAGCTAATGCTATATATCAGAATATTCATTATATCGATCAATATAATCCTGAATTCGTTGTGGTTCTTTCCGGCGATCATATTTATAAAATGAATTATAATGATTTGCTCGAGGTACATGAACGCAATCAAGCCGATGCAACCATTGCCGTGATACCGGTTCCTTGGCGGGAAGCCCATCGTTTTGGCATCATGACAACAAGTGAGAATGGGCAGATTGTGGAATTTCAAGAAAAACCGGAGGAACCGATTAGCAATCTAGCCTCAATGGGTGTCTATATTTTTAATTGGCCATTGCTTCGGCAAATCTTGATAGAAGATGAAGCCAATGCCCTCTCCACTAATGATTTTGGAAAAGACATCATTCCTCGCTTATTAGGTGAACGCAAAAGATTATTTGCCTATGAATTTAATGGCTATTGGAAGGATGTTGGGACCATTGAAAGCCTGTGGGAAGCTCATATGGATTTGATTGAGGAAAAACCGGCTTTCGATCTGTTTGATCCCAATTGGAAGATCTTTGCGGGTAATGCCAACCACCCGCCTCAATATATAGCGAAGGAAGCTAAGGTGCGCCGATCGTTGGTGAATGAAGGGTGTGTGATCTATGGGGAGGTCAATCATTCCGTCATATCTTACAACGTTCGGGTAGGGAAAGGATCGGTTATAAAAGATTCGGTCATTATGCCTGGTGCGAGCATCGGTGAAAATGTGAGAATTGAAAAAACGATCGTCGGCAGCCAAGCAGTCATTACTGATGGACAGTGTATAGGGTCGTCCGAAGCGAATGCGCCTGTAACACTATATGGCGGGGATGCGTTCGATCTTCAAAGTCAAGAGTTGGGTTAAAAATTAAAGTCAGATAGAAAAGGAACGATGCAAATGGATAAAGTGTTGGGCGTTATTAATCTTGTTAATGAAAGTCATTATTTAAAAGAATTAACTTCTCATCGTTGTCTGTCCTCAGTCCCTTTTGGAGGGCGATATCGCCTTATTGATTTCACTTTATCAAATTTTATCAATGCTGATATGACTCAGGTCGCTATTTTTCCAAAAGAACGCTATCGTTCCCTTATGGACCACCTCGGTTCCGGAAAAGAATGGGACTTAGACAGGCAAACAGGCGGTTTATATATTTTGCCACCGCTTCAGGCCACCGATTCTATTAAAGGAGATCTGCAGCAATTTCATGATCACCTGGAGATCTTTAAACGGACCTGCTGCCGAGAGGTCATTATATCACCAGGTATTCATGTTAATAAAATCGATTATAATCGGGTAATTCGGACTCATAGAGAGAATGGTGCCGATTTAACCGTTATTTATAAAGCATATGATGGCCAGCCGGTTCATAAACCGATGTATCATAAGTGTGAACTGGATGAGCAGGGGAATGTGAAGGACATTGACCTGTTTACGATCCCGAAATTAGGAGACCCCGTCCTGCTTGAAACCTATGTCATTAAAAAAGAGATTTTGATTGGTTTAATTGAAGAATGTGTTGGAAATGAAGAGTATAGCTTTCTAAAAGATGTGGTCAAAGCGCATCTTCAATCATTGAATGTTATGGGCTATCCGTTCTTAGGAAAAATGTTTTTCATCCATTCGATTGAAAGTTTCTTAGATTGCCAGCTCCAATTATTAGATCCTGAGCTGTCCCATTCTCTCTTTTATGAGGATTGGGATGTATTGACGAAAATTAAACATGAGGCACCCGCACGCTTTGGAGATTCGTCTTTTGTTTCTAATTCCTTAATTGCAAACGGCTGTGAGATTGATGGAACGGTAGAAAACAGTGTCTTATTCAGAGGAGTGAAGGTTCATCCGGGAGCCTTTGTTAAAAACAGTATTATTATGCAAAAAGGAGAGATTGAAGAAGGCGCTTATATAGAAAATGTCATCATGGATAAGCAAGGCAGAATTAGTAGTCATCGAACTTTAAGAGGGCATCATGACCCTATTTTAGTTAAAAAATCTGAAGTGATCTAGTTGGGGGAGACCAAGTGAATAGTTTATTTGCGGCATCTGAGTGTGCACCTTTCATTAAAACGGGCGGTTTAGGAGACGTTATAGGGGCTCTGCCCAAAGCCTTGGTGAAGAAGGGGGTCTCCGTCAGTGTGATTCTCCCTAAATACAAAGATCTATCTGAAAAGTACGGGCATGAGTTTACATTCGTGAGAAGCTTCGAAGTACCGGTTGGAAGGCGCAGGCAATATTGTGGCCTTTTTAAGCTAGAGTCTGAAGGGGTTACTTACTATTTATTGGATAATGAACAGTATTTCAAAAGGCATGGAAGCTACGGCTTTTATGATGATGGAGAACGCTTTGCCTTTTTTTCCCGTGCGGTGCTAGAGGCCTTGCCTTTCTTAGATGAAAGGCCTGACGTTATTCATTGCCATGATTGGCAGACAGGGCCAATCAGTGCCCTATTGAAAGCCCATTACAGCAATCATCCGTTTTATCAAGGGATCAAAACTCTTTTCACAATTCATAATCTTAAGTATCAAGGGGTTTATCCAAAGTCAGTCTTGTATGAACTTCTTGATCTGAGTGAGCTTTACTTTACAGAGGATGGTCTTGAATTCTATGGGAATGTCAGTTATATGAAAGCAGGCCTAGCCTTTTCAGATAAATTGACAACGGTTAGCCCTTCTTATGCTGAAGAAATTCAAACCCCCTATTATGGCGAGAAACTCGATGGTTTTTTGAGAAAGCGTGGGCACGATTTGGCAGGGATTATAAATGGGATCGATGTGGATGAGTATAATCCCGGGACGGACCTTTTTCTTGCTGAAAGATTCAAGACAATAGAAGGGAAAGCACTCAATAAGACAGCCCTTCAGAGAGAGCTTGGATTACCGGAACACTCGGATAGGCCTATAATGAGCATGGTGACAAGACTTGTGGAGCAAAAGGGTATGGATCTTGTGCTCCGCGTAATTCATGAAATCCTTCAGGAACAGGTTCAATTCGTTATTCTTGGAACAGGTGAGGAAGCCTACGAACAGGCTTTTAAGGCTCTTGCTCGTGAGTATCCGGAGAAATTTGTATTTTGCTGCTATTTTGATGAAGGGTTAGCAAGACGAATTTATGCAGGTTCGGACCTTTTTCTAATGCCATCCAAATTTGAACCGTGCGGGATTGGACAGTTATTTGCGCTTCGCTATGGAACGCTCCCCATTGTTCGGGAAACGGGTGGTTTGAAGGATACGGTAATATCCTATAATGAGTTTACAAATGAAGGTAATGGCTTTACTTTTGCCAATTATAATGCTCATGACATGCTCTATACCATTGAGCGCGCTTTATGGTTTTATCACTTTCAACCGAGTAAATGGATGGAACTCGCAGATCGGGCCTTACACCTCGATTTCAGTTGGGACCAATCCGCTGCTCACTACATAGAGCTTTATTATGAACTTCTTAATCAATCCGCTCAAGCTTGGAGCATGAGTTGACAATTAAACATCCGGCCATTATTGTTAGAAGAGGTACAGTACTGCTAAAGTGGCACTATTATTAATAAGAACGAGTGGATCGCGATGAACAGGGCCTTATATGTAGGCATTTTAATAATACGAATCAATCAAGAGGATCTTATATGTAAAAGCATATAAGATCCTCTTTTTTTTAATGCTTTAGCGTGGTAACTGTTCAGAGAATTAGCATAGAGGTGAACAGCATGATTGAATTAGATGGCAGTCATTTAACCATTAAGGAATTTGAAAAAATCGTTCTTTTGGATGAAAGCGTGAAGGCAACGGATGAGAGCTGGGAACGGGTTCAAGAAAGCCGTCGGGCTGTTGAATCAGTTGTCGAAAATGGGCAAATCGTTTATGGGATTACGACAGGCTTTGGGAAGTTGAGCGATGTGTATATTGCTCGAGAGGATGTTGAGGACTTGCAGCTTAATCTCATTAGAAGCCATGCCTGCGGAGTGGGAGCTCCTTTTCCTGAAAAAGTAGCCAGAGGCATGCTTTTGTTGAGAGCGAATGCACTCTTAAAAGGGTATTCCGGTGTCCGTCAGGAAGTGATCGAGCGCTTATTAGATTTATTGAATCATCAAATTCATCCTGTTATCCCGCAGCAAGGCTCACTTGGAGCAAGTGGGGACCTCGCTCCTCTTGCTCATTTGGCCCTTGTTTTAATTGGAGAGGGAGAGGTCATTTATAAGGGAGAACGTCTGGACACGAATCTTGTTTACGATCAATTAGGCTGGTTGCCTTTGCGTTTGTCCGCTAAAGAGGGATTAGCACTCATTAATGGAACACAGGCGATGACATCTCAAGGTGTCATTAATTTACTTAAAGCGATTCGTCTAGCGCGTCTATCAGAAGTAACGGCTGCTCTAACAATGGAGGCATTAGAAGGCGTTATGACAGCTTTCGATGAAGCAGTCCATGTGGCAAGAGGCTATCAAGAACAAATTGATGTTGCCCGCCGAATGAGAGCTTATCTAGACAGGAGTGAGTTGACGACGAATCAAGGTGAAAAGCGCGTTCAGGATGCGTATTCACTGAGATGTATTCCTCAAGTGCACGGTGCCTCGTGGCAAACGATTCAGTATGTCAAAGAAAAACTGACGATCGAGATGAACGCGGCGACTGACAACCCGCTTATTTTTGATGGAGGTGCCAAAATCATTTCGGGAGGGAATTTTCATGGCCAACCGATTGCCTTCGCTATGGATTTTCTTAAGATTGGGGTAGCAGAACTGGCAAATATTTCGGAGAGACGAATTGAACGGCTTGTTAACCCGCAGTTAAATGACTTGCCGCCTTTTCTGAGCCGGCATCCTGGTGTTGAATCGGGAGCGATGATTTTACAATATACTGCTGCTTCACTTGTTTCAGAGAATAAGACATTAGCGCACCCGGCAAGCGTTGATTCCATTCCATCGTCAGCGAATCAAGAAGACCATGTCAGTATGGGGACAACGGGAAGCAGACATTGCGCCCAAATTATTGAAAATGTGAGTCGGGTGTTGGCCATTGAATGCTTTTGTGCCTTACAAGCCCTTGAATTCCGTGACCGCAAGAAGCTGGCCCCGAGAACCCGAGCGATCTATGAAGCAGGAAGGCGTCTTGTGGAAGCCGTTGAACATGACCGCGTCTTTTCTCATGATATTGAAAACATCCATCAATGGTTTGAATCGGAGGAATGGAACAGCCTGCTCTTACCGATTGATGAAGAATAAGATCAACCATCCGCTTCTTTAATAGAGCGGGTGGTTTTCTTTTTACTAAGAAACTGATACTTGCTGAACATTCAACCTCGTTTCATTTAAACCTCTGCTAAAAAAAGCCTTAACGTTTTATATCTTTCATACAATTTAGATATAGATAAAAAATGTTAAGAGGGGGAAATCAACATGATCGCCAAAAGGATTCGGTCACCAAGGGGAACACAGTTAACAACAAAAGGCTGGGAGCAGGAGGCCGCCCTTCGAATGCTGTGCAATAATTTGGATCCAGAAGTAGCTGAAAATCCGGAAGAATTGGTCGTCTATGGCGGAAGGGGAAAGGCTGCCCGCAGCTGGGAGGCATTTGAAGCCATTGTTCAATCCCTCAAAAAGCTAGAGAACGATGAAACGCTGCTCGTTCAATCTGGAAAACCGGTAGGCGTGTTTAAAACTCATGAACGAGCTCCGCGGGTTCTTTTATCTAACTCGGTTCTTGTCCCGAAATGGGCCAATTGGGAGCATTTCCATGAACTTGAAAAAGCAGGCCTCATGATGTATGGGCAAATGACTGCAGGAAGCTGGATATATATTGGAAGTCAAGGGATTTTGCAAGGGACTTACGAAACCTTCCGAGCGATTGCCGACCAGCATTTTGGCGGATCGCTTAAGGGGACGTTGACTCTTACAGCAGGACTTGGCGGAATGGGTGGTGCTCAACCGCTTGCTGTTACGATGAATGAAGGGGTTGTTCTCGCAGTAGAGGTTGACCCTAAACGTATTCAAAAGCGAATAGATACCAACTATTGTGATCGTATGACAGAATCATTGGATCTCGCATTGGCTTGGGCCCAAGACGCTCTTCAGGCAAAGCGGCCTTTATCGATTGGTCTTGTTGGAAATGCCTCAGAGGTTCACCAAGAGATTTTAAATAGAGGCGTGAAAATAGACATTGTGACCGACCAAACCTCGGCTCATGATCCGTTAAATGGCTATATTCCAGCCGGCATCAAGCTAGAGGAAGCGGAAAAGCTTCGGCAAATCAATCCTAAAGCTTATGTAAAAAAGGCCTCTGAGAGCATGGCTAGGCACGTTGAAGCGATGCTGGCTTTTCAAAAGGGGGGAGCTGTTGTATTTGACTACGGAAACAATATTCGTCAAGTTGCGAAGGATCATGGCGTTGAGGCTGCTTTTTGTTTTCCAGGCTTTGTTCCGGCGTATATCCGTCCCCTCTTCTGTGAAGGAAAAGGACCGTTTCGTTGGGCAGCCTTATCTGGTGACCCTGAAGATATCTATAGGACGGATCGCTTACTTTTAGAACTTTTTCCTGAAAATGAAGGGTTAAAGCGCTGGATTACTATGGCGCAAGAAAAAGTGGCTTTTCAAGGCCTCCCTTCTAGAATTTGTTGGTTAGGCTATGGCGAACGTGAGAAAATGGGTCTTGCGTTGAATGAGCTTGTGAAAAAAGGTGAGCTTAAAGCTCCTATTGTTATTGGGCGTGATCATTTGGACTGCGGGTCTGTGGCATCACCGAACCGTGAAACAGAAGGTATGCGTGACGGCAGTGATGCGGTGGGGGACTGGGCCGTTTTAAATGCGCTGCTTAATACAGCGGCAGGGGCGAGCTGGATTTCCTTTCATCACGGTGGTGGCGTCGGAATGGGTTACTCCCTGCATGCCGGCATGGTTGTTGTGGCCGATGGTTCAAAACGTGCGGAAGAGAAGCTGGTCCGTGTTCTCCAAACAGATCCTGGTATGGGCATCATTCGTCACGTGGATGCTGGTTATGAAAAAGCCGAGGTAGTAGCAAAAGCGAAGGGTGTCCGCATTCCAATGTGGGAGGTGGAGGGCTAATCTATGTACGATCTGTTAATTGAAAACATTGGACAGCTATTAACTATGGAAGGACCGAATCGACCTAGAAAAGGCAGAGAAATGGGCCAAATCACGGTTAAAGATAACGCTGCACTTGCTGTTGAGCAAGGAAAGGTGGCATGGATTGGGTCAGCAGAGGAGGCACACTCCCTTAAAGCCTCCCGAACAATGAACGCCAAAAGCCAGCTGGTAACACCGGGACTAGTGGAGCCCCATACACATCTAGTTTTTGGGGGAACTCGTGAGAATGAGGTAGCTCTTAAGCAAAAGGGGTTTTCATATTTAGAGATTCTTGAAAGAGGTGGCGGCATTCTTTCAACGGTTCGGGCAACACGAGCAGCTTCTTTGGAGGAATTAGTAAAAAAAGCTAACCGTTCACTCGATCGATTTTTGTCCTTTGGGGTGACGACATTAGAAGCCAAAAGCGGCTACGGTCTTGATAAAAAAACAGAACTAAAGCAATTAGAGGCCATAAAGGCTCTAAATAGTCATCCCATTGAGCTTGTTTCCACTTTTCTTGGGGCTCATGCGGTTCCGCTTGAATTTAAAGGGAACACAAAGGGATTTTTAAAGGAAATGGAAGATTTATTGGATGAAATCAAGTCACAAAATCTAGCGGAATTTGTTGATATATTTTGTGAGTCAGGTGTTTTTTCCGTTGAGGAGTCAAGAGCCTATCTAGCGCGAGCCAAGGAAAAAGGGTTTGGTATCAAAATTCATGCCGATGAACTCTATCCTTTAGGCGGTACGGAGCTTGCGATTGATCTAGAGGCGGTGTCAGCCGATCATTTAGTTGCCATAAGTGAAAAGGGAATTCAACAGCTGGCAGAGAGTAAGACCATTGCTACCCTACTTCCAGGGACGACCTTTTACCTAGGTAAAGATCATTATGCTCCGGGGCGGTCGATTATTGACTGCGGAGGGGCCGTCACTTTATCGACTGATTTCAATCCAGGTAGCTCTGTTACAGAAAATCTTCAGCTCATCATGAGTCTCGCTCTGCTTAAAATGAATCTGACACCAGAGGAAATTTGGAATGCCGTGACAGTCAACGCTGCCTTTGCAATTGGAAGAGGGGATGTCGCTGGTCAGCTTGCTGTTGGACGACCGGCGGACTTCGTCATTTGGGATGCCGAGAATTATGTGTATGTTCCTTACCATTATGGTGTTTCTCATACTCAATTTGTTTTCAAAAACGGAAATTGTGTGTACGAGAGGAGCAGTGGATATGTCTAAACCTCCATTTTTAAAATCAGCGGGCCAGACAGCCTTTCAAGATTCGATGGTCACAAAATTTGGAGATGTTCTTCTACCGTGGGATGGTCAAGAAGGGGTAAAGGGCTTTGGGTTAATGGGTCTTCCTCTCTCCAAAACCTCTATCAGTCATTCAGGTGCCTCCTTTGCCCCAGAGTCAGTACGTTCAGTGTTTAAAAACATGGCCACCTATGCGGTTGAGCAGGATATAGATTTAGCTGCGGTACCTTGGACTGATCTTGGCGATGTGCAAATGCATTTAACGGACATGAACGAAAGTCATAATAGGATTGCCTCTACCATGAATGATGTCATGACGTCTAATCCAGAACTTATACCTATTCTAATTGGTGGGGATCATTCCGTAACAGCATCTGCTTTCTCTGGCTTATCACAAGCACTTAGAAAAAAGGCAGGCATCATTCAATTGGATGCCCATCATGATTTGAGGAATGTGGAAGACGGAGGACCCTCTAACGGTACTCCTTTTCGGCGTCTGATTGAAACCCTTAATTTAGATCCCCGGCACCTTGTTCAAATAGGCATCAGAAACTTTGCTAATAGCCAAGAGTATTCGGCTTATGCTCGTGAAAAAGGAGTTACTGTTTTTACGATGAGGGAGATTCGTGAAAAAGGCATACGAACCATTGGGCGGCAGGCTTATCAAAAACTGGCAAAAGAAGTCGAGTTTATCTACGTCTCGGTGGATATGGATGTATTAGATCAAGCTTATGCACCTGGTTGTCCGGCTATTCTGCCTGGTGGAATGCATCCGGAAGATTTATTTTCAGCCTTAGTCTATTTGGGATCACAGTCTTTAACGAAAGCGATCGACCTGGTTGAAATTGATCCAAAATTAGATAGTCGTGATCAAACAAGCCGAATGGCAGTGATGGCGTTTTTATCATTTGTTTTGGGGAAACAGCTGGGCTAGTTCAAAAGGTTTGTCGGGGTCCTTCTTTTCTGTGTTAGCCATACACGTGCAGCATATAGTTGAAACGGGTATAAGTTCAACTATATGCTTATTTCTAGTGGTCAAAATTAAAATTATAAAATGCATTAATCCATTTAATACCTGCATTTATTATACAGTTAAGGATTTGATTGTGATAAAATAAAGAGGATTCTGAAAAAGTGTCTTTGGAGGGTGAAAGATGAAATATTGCCGATTCCGAATACAGGGCGACATTAAGTACGGTATGATCGATGCTGATAAAGTGGTTGAGATGACGGGGCATTACTTAGAGCAGACAAGCACGCCGACCGATCAAGTATATCCATTGAATGACGTTGAATTATTAGCTCCAGTGGAACCGAAGCAGCTTGTCGCAATCGGATTGAATTATGTGGATCATGCCAAAGAACAGAATATGGATTTGCCAAAAGAACCCATGATGTTCATGCTTTCTCCAAGTGCCATTATTGGACCTAATGAACCGATCAAATTGGCCCGTGAAAAGCATCGAATTGACTATGAAGCAGAGCTTGCGATTATTATTGGAAGACAAGCTTATCAGGTTTCTGAGGAGAACGCGAATGACGTAATATTTGGTTTTACGATAAGCAATGATGTGTCCGATCGGGATTTGCAAGATCTAGATAAGCAATTTACAAGGGCTAAATCCTTTGCTACTTATAAACCATTAGGTCCAGTTGTGGAAACTCAGCTGCACCCAGAGTCAGTAAGAATACAGCTTACGCAAAATGGCGAGCTCAAACAGAATGGCAGCACCCAGGATCTGATCCACTCCATTCCTAAGGTGATTGCTGCTATTACAGAAGTGATGACGTTATATCCAGGAGATGTTG
Source organism: Pullulanibacillus sp. KACC 23026 (assembly GCF_029094525.1). Lineage (NCBI taxonomy): Bacteria > Bacillati > Bacillota > Bacilli > Caryophanales > Sporolactobacillaceae > Pullulanibacillus > Pullulanibacillus sp. KACC 23026. The sequence continues at coordinate 1,269,636 of NZ_CP119107.1, forward strand.
TTTTAACAGGAACACCAGCAGGGGTTGGACCGCTTTCTTCAGGCGATGAAATCGAGATCACGATTGAAGGGATTGGAACGCTTACCAACCCTGTTCAATAAAAAAAGAAATGGGTCAGGCACTCTTTTAGAAGGTCTGACCCTTTTCTTTACTCTTCAATGCTTATATCGGTCATAGGTTCCGGTCCTTTTTTCAGCATTCTGACTTCAAGTACGCCGGATTTGTATTCAGCTTTTGTATATTTAGGTTTAATGGGAGCTGGCAATGACACAACCTGATCCGCTTGGTCAGTCCCTGGAAGTCCTTTTATATAGAGTCGGGTTGTATCAAGTGACAGCTTAGGTTTGGGCTGTGATTGTGAAACGGGAATTCGTGCCACTATAAAATCGTGCGTTTCAAAGACTTCTATTTTGACAGAACTGCTTGTCTGCGCTTGTGCCTGTGCCTGATTGCCAGTGGTCTTTAGAAAATCGGGCATCGAATTGGCAATCGTCTCGTTGATTTGACGTTGCAGTTGGTCAGAATTGAAAGGAAAGCCTGTGTTGAAAAACGGTGCTCCGCCTGAAAACGGATTTTGAAACCCATTAGGCGGTGTTTGATTAGTACCTGGGTTAGTTGCATTCGTATTAAAAGGATTGGCGTTTCCATTTAATGGATTTGAGAAAGGGAACATGGGACAACTCCTTTCCTAGATTACTGAAATAAACATCACTTCATGCCATATACATGTGTAGAGTGGGTGTTCGACCACCCAACTGATCATTATTAGGTTATTCCACAGAAGGAGCCGGGTGACAGTTCTTTCACTATAGAATGAGGAAGATAAAAATAATAAAGGAGTTGAGTGGGGATGAGCTTTTTATCGCCAACTTTCATGATAAGAGAATTGAAGATTGGAACCATCTCAGAAGCTTCTTGTTTAAATATGGGGAATAATTGGCCTACCAATTTTGAAAGCCACAAAAAATTAAATCAAGGATTTGGTTCCATCACAGGTGATCAAAATAAAATAGAAAATATCCGCTCACTCTTAAGTGATCCTGACTTTATTGATATGTTGACACTAGATGAGGAAAAAGACATCCCTGATTGGCTGTTAGAATTAATGCAGAAGAAGTTTGAAGAAGAGACAGAGGGGACAGTCTCCAACTGAAAGTAAAAACTGCTTGCTAGTACAGCGGGGACAGACCGCTAGCTGAAAGTAAACAGCGGGGACAGACCCCTAACTGAAAGTAAACACTGCCTGCTGGGGTCTGTCCCCCCCCCACAACAAATAAAAAAGGACCTCGCCATTTGGCGAGGTCAGGATGAAAGTGTGTTGGGGTTAGGGTTGTTATTAAATTACCCAAAAGAAATAGAGTCTAAACCTATAAAACAAAAAAATGATAAAAAAGATTTGAGGTTTCATCTCTTGTTAAGAGATGCGCATTAATTGGACGTCTTCTACAATGGAGTTAAGAGAATCGGAGGGGAAAACCATGATTGATTTGCGAAGTGATACCGTCACAAAACCAACAGAAGAGATGAGACGAGCTATGTATGAAGCAGAGGTGGGAGATGATGTGTACGGCGAAGATCCCACTTTGAATGAGTTAGAGGAGATGGCAGCTGATATTTTGGGAAAAGAGGCGGCTCTTTTTGTCACAAGCGGGACTCAAGGCAATCAGGTTGCCGTTTTGACGCACTGCCGGCCAGGACAAGAGATCATCTTGGAAGAGAATGCTCATATCTATGTTTACGAAGGGGGCGCGATTTCGGCGCTTGCGGGTGTACAACCAAAATTAGTAACAGGGATTCACGGAAGTCTTCAAGCAGAAGACGTTGAAAGAGCTATTCGCGGCGAAGATATTCACGAACCAGAAACGGGTTTGATTGCTATCGAAAACACGCATAATCGAGCAGGTGGGAGCATCATTCCTCTTGAAGACATGAAACGTGTTTATACGGTTGCTCAACAAAACGGGATACCCGTTCATTTAGATGGGGCGCGTTTGTTCAATGCCGTCGTTCAATCGGGTCATTCCGCAAAAGAGTTTGCCAGAGAGACCACAACGGTTCAAATTTGCCTTTCTAAAGGTCTCGGTTCACCTGTTGGTTCACTTATTGCAGGTGACCAAGCCTTTATTAATCGGGCAAGAAAATGGCGTAAACGGCTTGGCGGTGGTCTTCGTCAGGCGGGGATATTAGCAGCGGCAGGACTTGTTTCCTTGACAAAGATGGTCGATCGATTAAGTGAGGATCATGAGCGGGCTCAACGTCTTGCTAGAGCATTAGCAGAAGTTGAAGGTTACGAAATTAGTAATAATGTGGATACGAATATTGTGATGCTGGATGTCTCAAACACGTCTCTGAGTGCTAAGCAAATCGTCGAAGAAGTCAAGAAAGAGGGAGTTTTGGCTTCTGTCTTTGGACCTTCTACAATAAGACTTACCACACACTATGACATTAGTGATCTTGATATCGATAAAGCCATTACCGTTTTTCAAAACCTTTCACGAAAATTAAACTAGACCTATTAAAGGTGTCCGCAGACTGTCGACAACACTTTCCTTAATGGAAGGAGTCGACAGTTTTTTATTGCAGGAAAGTATAAAAGTCTCGATTTGTGGATGATTCGACATTTCTAAAAGTACGGTAATAACCTCGCTTGCATGGACCATTTTTTTGCCATCTTAAGGTTGTTCATCGTCTGCCGGTCGTCTGTTTGGCATCGGCAAACACCGGTTCAATGGTTCCTCTGGCTGCCCCTCCCCAAGTTTAATTTTTCTCCTATTTAAGGTGTATTCCTTCCAGTGTCTGGGAAGACTAATTGAAAAATAGGTTGGAGATGAATGGGATGCTGAAAGAGAATATGCTGAGGCAAGCGGTGGAAATGAGAAGACAGCATTTGATTTCCTGTCTCACGGCTTTGTCTGTCAATGATGAGACGCCATTTGAAGAGCTTACATTATCGGAGCTAGAACGTGAGTGGCATTATTATCTAAATGACCTTAATCAGGAAGTCAATTAGTCTTTAAGGAAGGTCAAGTTCTTCAAATGCAGAACAGGCAGATAAAAAGAGTATTTTCGTAAATCAAGAGTTAAGCGTATTCAATGGACCTCTCGCCTCATTTGCGCATACATTAAATTAGGGCGACTTTCATCTCAGGAAAAGCGTCGTTGTAGACGATTTAAAGGGCGATTCCTTTACAAGTATCGTTGTAACCTTTATCTTAAAGAGAGATGAGGAGACGCAGGAGATTGGTAAGCGTATATGGGATGGAGTTATGGTTATGAGCATAGATCAATATGAATTTGTAGACTACTATGAAAACCCTGTTTTATTATCGTTTGAGAATCACCCTTTTGATTCTTATCCCAAGCATGTTTGGGTGATTTGTCGGTTCAAGGATCAGTGGCTGTTAACGCGTCATCCAAGACGAGGTTGGGAATTTCCCGGAGGCAAAGTGGAGGAAGGGGAAACTCCAGAAGAAGCGGCGATCCGAGAAGTCAATGAAGAGACGGGGGCTCGTGTTGGTTCCATACAGTATATCGGACAATATAAAGTAGATGGAAAAAGCGGAACGATCGTCAAAAATGTTTATTATGCCGAAATCAGCGAAGTAAAGGCAAAGAAAGACTATATGGAAACAAATGGACCCGTATTCATTCATACCCTGCCTAGGGATATTCAAAACAATGACACGTATTCTTTCATGATGAAAGACGACGTACTGCGGCTAAGTATGCAGTATATCTACAATGAAATATTTAGCAGAAAATAAGGTCAGAACCGTTTAGCGGATCTGGCCTTATTTAATTTTAGGCTTATGAGAGATGAGGCCCAGCGGCTTCTATCTCAGGAGGCAGATCGTCAAATCGTTTAAAATTGGCGATGAATTTTTGGGCGAGGTGATGAGCGGCTTCTAAATAGGCTTCTGAATCAGACCAGGCCGTCTCAGGATTCAAAACATGAGACGGGACATTCGGACAGGTCAGAGGAATGCGCAAGTTAAAGAGGGGGGCTTCTGTCCAAGTCGCCTGATCCAATGCCTTACTTAAGGCGGCTTCAATCATGGAGCGCGTATAAGCTAGGTTAATTCGCGATCCGACTCCGTAAGGGCCGCCTGTCCAGCCTGTATTGATAAGATAGACGTCGGCTTCAAACTGCTCAATCTTCTTCCCAAGAGCTTCAGCGTACACCGTAGGAGAAAGCGGCAGAAAAGGCTGACCAAAGCAAGTTGAGAAGGTCGCTTCTGGAAGCGTGATGCCGCGCTCTGTTCCGGCTAATTTGCTGGTGTATCCTGAGAGAAAGTGATAGATCGCTTGTTCTTTTGTGAGTTTACTAATCGGCGGAAGAACACCAAATGCATCAGCAGTTAAGAAAATAATAGTCGTCGGATGAGGAGCAAGCCTGTGACTGAACACATTCTCAAGATGTGACAGACTATAGGCCGCCCGCGTGTTTTCCGTCAGTGATCCATCACTATAATCCGGAATTCTTGTTGCTTCATCAAGAGCGACATTCTCAAGGACCGCTCCAAATCGAATGGCATTCCAAATGATCGGCTCTTTCTGCTTCGAAAGGTGGATGGTTTTGGCATAGCATCCCCCTTCAATATTAAATAGGCCTTGGTCACTCCAACCATGCTCATCATCCCCAATTAATTGACGATTGGGGTCATTGGATAAGGTGGTTTTACCTGTCCCTGATAGGCCAAAAAATAAGGCGACATCCCCTGCTTTTCCAATATTTGCGGAGCAGTGCATGGATAAAATAGTTTGCTCCGGCAAAAGGAAATTCATTACGGTAAAAATTGATTTTTTGATCTCACCCGCATATTCGGTCCCGCCAATTAAAATGAGTCGTTTTTCAAATGAAATGATAATAAAAGCTTCAGAAGATGTGCCATCCGTTTGGGGATCGGCTTTAAATCCGGGAGCATGAAGAACGGTAAAAGGATCCTGAAAGCAATCAAGATCAGCCTCTTCCGACTGGATAAAAAGAAGCTGGGCAAATAAATTGTGCCAAGCCCGTTCATTAACGACTTGAATGGCGAGTCGTGAAGCCGGGTCACTGCCTGCAAAACCTCTGAAAATATAGCGTCTAGGAACATCTTTCAAGTAAGTTAATACTTTAGCATAAAGAAGATCAAAATCCTCTTCGCTAAAGGCTTGATTGGCGGACCAATCGATTTGCTTCTCTGATGATGGCTCTTTTACGATAAATTTATCTTTGGGGGAGCGTCCTGTGTATTTGCCAGTATCAACCGAAAGAGCTCCATTCTGACTTAATTGCCCTTCTCCGCATAGAAGGGATTCTTCAACAAGCCTGGCTGTTGAGGCGTTAACCAATGTGTTGGGGGCAGTCATCCATTTTTCTAACTGACTATTAAAGGTGGTAAAGGGCATCCGTTCATCATCCTTTGTTTATAGTTTCAGTTTTTTGAATTTGTTGATTAGTATAACACATTAAGACATATCATTCATACTATTGAAAGCCTAATTTTCATCCATTTTTATACGTTAAGAAAGTAAAAATTTTAGGAAGGTAGAAAACCAACGCAGAACAAATTTTTAAGAACTAAGTATGGGTAAAACTAAGGCTTTCGCCATTAACGATATTGGCAATAAGCCAAGTTTTTCTAATAAAATTAATAAGTCATGAAATGAAAAGAGACGATGGGGCATGAACGCTTAACAGAGCCTATAAATAAAAACAAGTGCAAGTGTCCAGCGTTAGTCGGTGGCGGTTGTTTGGGCGCACTATAATTAGTCTGTCTATGTGAACTTCTTTAGTTGGTAAATACATTCTATAAAATGGGTTATTCTAGACAAGAGAGACTTGTTCTGTGATGGAATGGCTGCAGAGCCTTGTCTAATAAGCTTTTCTCACTTTTGCCAAAGTGCTTGCTTATATAAAAATAATGGATGTCTTGGTTAAATTAAACAGGTTTTGTTTGACCTTACTAGATGAGTGCGCTATTCTTATGGAAGTTTAACAGCTTGTCTACATGACAAAAGTCCATTTAATTTATAAGTAAGAAACTATAAATTTATTGTCAGGAAGTAAGGTTTAGCTCGGGCGCCTTAAACCGCTCGAACCACTTCAGTCCCGCTGCCGGCAGCACCGTCTCCTCAAGGGGAGCTTCTGGTGGCGGATCAGCGGCTGACTAATGGCGCCCTGCGCCTTTTCTAACATGTAGATAAGTACGATTGGTTAGGAGGCTTTAAATTGTCGAAAACATATTCAAGACGTCTTTTTACATCTGAATCGGTAACGGAAGGGCATCCAGACAAGATCTGTGATCAAATTTCGGATTCGATTTTGGATGCCATTCTACAAAATGACCCGAATGCACGTGTTGCGTGTGAAACGGCGGTCAATACAGGACTTGTCCTTGTAACGGGTGAAATCACTACTTCGACTTATGTCGATATTCCAAGTATTGTTCGAGAGACCGTTCGCGGCATTGGCTATAATCGGGCTAAATATGGATTTGATGCTGAGACTTGTGCTGTTCTGACAAGTATTGATGAGCAATCTCCGGATATTGCTCAAGGGGTAAACCAAGCTCTTGAAGCAAGAGAAGGACAAATGAGTGATGATGAAATTGAAGCTATCGGGGCGGGCGACCAAGGTTTGATGTTTGGCTTTGCGGTTAACGAAACTCCAGAATTGATGCCGCTGCCTATTTCCCTTGCTCAGAAGCTTGCCCGTCAGTTAGCTCAGGTGCGTAAGGATGAAACGGTGCCTTACCTTCGTCCGGACGGAAAAACGCAAGTAACCGTTGAATACAATGAAGCCGGAAAACCTGAACGCATTGATACGATCGTGATCTCTACCCAGCATCATCCGGAAATCACCTTGGATCAAATCAAAGAGGATATGAAGAAATATGTGATTGAGCCCGTCGTTCCGAGTGACCTCATTGACGAAAACACCAAATACTTCATTAATCCAACCGGCCGTTTCGTGATCGGCGGTCCTCAGGGAGATGCGGGTTTAACAGGACGTAAGATTATTGTCGACACTTATGGTGGTTATGCTCGTCATGGAGGAGGAGCCTTTTCAGGGAAGGATCCGACCAAAGTAGACCGCTCGGCTGCATATGCGGCCCGTTATGTGGCTAAGAATATTGTGGCAGCAGGACTTGCAGATAAATGCGAAGTGCAGCTCGCTTATGCGATTGGTGTGGCCCGTCCTGTTTCCATTTCCGTTGATACGTTTGAGACAGGGAAAGTCTCTGAGGATGTATTAGTCGATCTTGTCTTCCGCCATTTTGACCTGCGCCCAGCAGGTATCATCAAAATGTTGGATTTGAGACGGCCTATTTATAAGCAAACGGCCGCTTATGGTCATTTCGGCCGTACGGATGTCGACCTTCCATGGGAGCGGACTGACAAAGCTGACCTCTTAAAAAAAGAAGCTTTAGGATAATTAAATAAAAACATGGGTTTACCCGAGTGAAAAACATGTTTTTTGTCTGATAAAATGAAAAGGGTGTCCTGTCTCTGTAAGAGGTAGGGCACCTTTTATCATGGCTTTGGAAATTATAAAAGAAAATCCGAACTAATCAAGAATAATATCTGAGTAAGCGGCGCTCACGAAACACCCCTTATTTGAAATAGGTTCCAAACAACACTAGAAAACAACTCCAAACGATTTTAAGTCATTGCCACATCCAATAGTGCGCTTTAGCTTTAACTCATATTCTAAAAAGAACGATCGGTTAGACAATCACTCATTTTTTGTTAAACGCTTAATTTCTAATTGCCCACAAATAAAGGGGTGAGCGGGCACTTATTCAGCTTGGGACCCACGATGAGTGATGAAATTGATTTTTCGCTTTTTCTAAAAAATGTTAAACTATAAAAGAAACGAATTTAATCACCTCTTTATGCTTTTGAACGTATAAATAAACAGAGTGCGTGCCTAACAAAAAACTTGGTCCCTGTAGATACATAAAAGGTTACATCAGAGACCTTAGACCGAGCTCAGCAATCAAAGAGGTGGACATAATATGTGGGTATGGGAAACCAAATTACAGCCAAAGGGAGTCGTTGTCATGGTTCATGGTGCAGGGGAGCACCATGGGCGTTACCATTGGCTGCGGAAAAAATGGTTAGATGAAGGGTTTCATGTTGTCATGGGGGATTTGCCCGGGCAAGGGAGATCTCCAAAAAATAGAGGACATGTTGATTCATTTGATGAATATATTGATGCAGTAAAGAGCTGGTACGAGTGTGCCGAGCAGTTCGGTTTACCGATCCTCTTATTAGGCCATAGTCTTGGCGGCCTTTCTGTTATCCGGACACTAGAAGAGACGGCCATTCACCCTGATTTGGTGATTCTTTCATCACCGTGCCTCGGACTTGTCGTTCCGCCTCCTGAGTGGGTCAAACGAGTCCTTCATCCTGTTAATCGTTTTCTGCCTACGATTAAGGTACCGATTAAGCGGTCGGGTGAAAATATTTTAGCCACTCGTAATGAGGACGTCTTAAAGCAGGATGCGAACGACCCCTTGATTGTGAAACGCATTTCTGTCAGATGGTATTTTGAGCTGGATCAAGCGATGAAGGAAGCCACTAATCGAATTCACCGCTTCCCTAATGTCCCAACGATTATATTGCAAGCAGGAGCGGACCGAATTGTTGATAAGCATGCGGTTTATCGATGGTTTAGACAACTGCCGGTAGCGAACAAACACTATAAAGAATGGAAAGACTTTTACCATGAAGTCTTTAATGAACCAGAGCGTGAGACTGTTTTTCTATTTTTAACCAGGCGGATTAAAGCTTTTATCTAATGTTGTAGAAGGTAGAGGCTTTCATCTGACCCTTATATTCGATAGGACAGGTTCAATTTTTCATAGATAAGAGGTGCTTCCATGAAGATTCCAAAACGGCCTTTGGGGTTGATGACGAAAATCTACCGTCATGTGTTGCCGAAAGTCCATCAAAAATTGAACTACTGGAAGGAGCGCGCATTAGCGATCCCGGATCAAGAATTGAGAAATCAAGCTTTGTCCAGCATTCGTGGAAAGACATTTCACTGTGAAGGCGGCGGCATTTACAGCCTCTTAGCCAAAGAAAATTTGGACGATGCGGTATCCTTTATTGTTGCCTATCAAACCATCAGCGACTATCTCGATAATTTGTGTGATCGAAGCACATCACTTGATCCGAATGATTTTCGAGCATTACATGAATCGATGCATCATGCCTTGACTCCTGGTGCTCCAGTCAGCGACTATTATCGATTCCGTAAAGAACGGGAAGACGGTGGGTATTTAGCAGAACTTGTAAAGACGTGTCAGCATCAATTAGGTAAAATTCAGGATCTGAAAGTGATCCAGCCTGCCTTGTGGGAGCTCGAAGGCTATTACAGTGACTTACAAGTACATAAACACGTTAAACAAGATGAGCGTGTGCCCCGTCTGCAAGAATGGTTTAAATATCATCAATCGAGGCTTCCTGAAATGACCTGGTATGAGTTTTCGGCTTGTTCGGGGTCAACGCTTGGAATTTTTTGTATCGTCTCTTATGGTCTGGCACAAATAAAAATGGACGAACTTGTCCATCAGTTAAAAGACGGTTATTTTCCTTGGGTACAAGGTCTGCATATTTTGCTTGATTATTTTGTGGATCAAGATGAAGATAAGCAGGGCGGCGATTTAAATTTTTGTTTTTATTATGAAGACGAAGCGACCATGATCGAACGCTTTCATCATTTTATTGAGCAGTCCGATATAAGCATTGCTAAATTGCCTGATAAGAATTTTCACCGAATGATTAATCGCGGGCTGTTGGGGATTTATCTCGCGGATCAAAAGGTAAAAGCTCAGAAAAATGTCCGCTCGCTAGCACGGAAGATCATTAGTCAAGCCGGTGGATCCGGTCTGTTCTTCTTTGTGAATGGATGGCTGTATCGGCGTCTAAAACCGGGGATATAATCTAAACTGTGTCAGCAAAATCCGTTACATGAGGGAAAGGCGATTTGTTTATTTAAATAAAGAAGAGACCAAGTCCATTAATTAATGGTTGACTTGGTCTCTTTTTTCTATGGCAATGACATAGGGAGGGTGATTCGCTTGATTCAACATGCCTATTTTTTGTGCGGTAAAGCGTTTCTGGTCAAGGGTTGCCGCCCATTGTTCCAGTTGTTCTGCTTCAAGGGCGCCTTCAGGATGACCGGGGTACAGGACAAGAATAAGCAGGCCACCAGGCTTTAATGCAGAAAGAAAGCTTATGCATGCCTCTTTCGTTGTGTCAAAGCGGGTGACGATATGCTTGTCTCCACCGGGCAGGTAACCAAGATTAAATAGGACAAGGTCGAGCGGTTCTTGTGGTAAGTGATTGAGAGCCAGATGATGGCTATCGTGAACAAGTGTAACACGTTGGCTGAGCTTTGCTTCCTCGAGACGTTTCGACGTCTGCTGAATGGCCTGCTCTTGAATGTCAAAGGCAACTACTCGGCCTGTTGGTCCAACTAGCTCTGCCAGCCATAGGGTGTCGTGCCCATTGCCAGCTGTCGCATCAACCACAAGCCCACCAGAAATCATTCGTTCAGATGCGAGTTGTTTGGCAACCTGAACCGCTGTTCTTAATGTCACTGCGCCAGCTCCTGAACCGGTTGATAATATTTTCCTTGCCAGCTGTTTCGTTTAGCAAGTTCCGCATCAATCGCATTCAGCACTTCCCATTTCTTTAAACTCCACATTGGTCCAATTAGAAGATCGGGCGGGCCGTCACCAGTCAAACGGTGAATAGTCATATCTGGCGGCAATATTTCGAGCTGATCGGCGACAAGTTTAATATAGGTCTCAAAATCAAGCAGTTCCACTAAGCCTTTTTCATATTGCTTGACCATCGCCGTCTTTTTCAATAGATGCAATAAATGAATCTTAATGCCTTGAACATCTAATTCCGCTACTTTTTTGGCTGTTTCTAGCATCATCTCAGGGGTTTCCTGAGGCAAACCGTTAATTATATGGGTGCACACATTAATGTTACGTGCTCGGAGCTTTTCCACGGCGTCCACAAAGCATTGATAATCATGAGCGCGATTGATTAAGATACCCGTTTGATCGTGTGCCGATTGAAGACCGAGCTCAACCCATAGATAAGTCCGTTCGTTCAGCTCAGCAAGATAATCCAGCACATCATCCGGCAAGCAATCAGGGCGTGTAGCAATAGATAAGCCGACAACCCCCTCCTGTTCGAGAATGACCTCGTAGCGCTCTCGCAGGACTTCTACAGGTGCATAGGTGTTAGAAAAAGCTTGGAAATAGCCGATGTATTTCCCGGTTTTCCACTTTTCATGCAGTTGATTTTTAATCGTATTGAATTGTGTCACAAGATCATCACGTCTGTCTCCGGCAAAGTCACCAGATCCTTTTTGACTGCAGAAGGTGCAACCGCCATGGGCAACCTTCCCGTCACGGTTCGGGCAATCAAAACCACCGTCTAATGGAACTTTAAAGATCTTTTCACCGAATTTATTTTTCAAAAAAGTATTCCATGAATAATAGCGCTTTTGGTCACCAAAGTGTTTTGGAATCGTCATAAGCCTCAGCCTTTCGTTCTTAAACATCTATCACAGATTTTGTCGTTTTTCTTTCGATTAGATGATAACCTTGCCAGTTGTTCAGATGCGATTAATTCCCAATTAAAAAACCTCTAATGTGAGAGGTTTAAGGGCAGATCTGTTCCCATTGTAGCACGGTTAGAAATGATAAGAAAGGAAGAGCCATCAGGTAAGTTTTAGTGGGAGGGCGGTTCATATTTAAAATTCTGACTATCGGAAATGGAATTGTCACGGAAAATAATAAAGGTTACACTGATTTTGGTTTAAGCGGGAACTACCTTAAGGGAAGGTGCTGCTTTGAGCAGATTCTGCTTTAAGGAAGTGGAATGGAGTGACGACATGCCTAGAAATAATTGGTTATTAATCATTGGGATGGCTGTGAATATTACGGGTTCGTCCATTATTTGGCCGTTAAATACGATTTTTATTCATGACCATTTGGGAGCCAGTTTAACATTTTCAGGATTTTTATTAATGCTCTATAATGCAGCAGGTATATTGGGGAATCTTGTCGGCGGCTCTCTTTATGACCGGCTTGGCGGATATAAAGTGGTGCTGGTTGGCGCTGCGATATCGTGTTTAGCGACATTTCTATTGACCGCCTTTCACAGCTTGTATCCATACGCGATCTTGTTAATCATCATCGGATTTGGCTCCAGTCTGATGTTTCCTGCTATGTACGCTATGGCTGGAGCGAACTGGCCGGAAGGGGGACGCCGCGCCTATAATTCCTTATACGTGGCTCAAAACCTCGGTGTAGCGATTGGCGCATCATTAGGCGGCTTTCTCGCCGCGATTTCCTTTACATTGAGCTTTTTTGTCAATGCTGTGCTCTATCTTCTATTTTTGGCCTTAGTTTTTGTCTGCTATCGCGGCATGGATCGTCACTCAAAGGAAAAGGACGTCCATATTTCGAATGTGTTTGATCAAAAGAAGCAAAGAATTAAGCAAAAAGCCCCTTTTTATGCTTTGATGTGGGTCAGCGTTGCCTTTTTCTTAAGCTGGATTGCCTATGTTCAGTGGCAGTCAACAATAGCTTCTTATACACAGCAGCTTGGCTTGTCGTTAAACCGCTACAGTTTGTTGTGGACCTTAAATGGATTGATTATTGTGATTGGCCAGCCACTCCTTAAGCAAGTAACCAAGCGAATTCATTCACTCAAAATACAGATGGCGATCGGAATTTGTTTATTTGTCTCCTCCTACCTTATATTATTGAGAGTCCAACATTTCCAAGGCTTTGCCATTGCGATGATGGTCTTAACATTGGGAGAAATGTTTGTCTGGCCAGCCGTTCCAACGATTGCCAATGAGCTTGCTCCGAAAAGCAGAATCGGTTTTTACCAAGGGTTCGTCAATAGTACGGCCACCGCCGGACGCATGGTGGGTCCGCTCGTTGGCGGCTTGATTGTTGACCAGGCCTCGATTCATCTCTTATTTCTAGCTCTTATTTTGCTTTATATTGTCGCAGGCCTGATTGCTTATTTTTACGATTTTCCTCTCTATCTTGAAAAGAAGAGGGCAAAATCGGAAACAAAAGCCTTTAATCTTAGAAATACTTGACAAAAATCGATTTTTTTTAATAAAATGTTAAAAACTAATGATTATAAAAACATTGAAGAGGACTAGTAACTTATTAAGGTCATTAATAGAGACCCCTCTATGTTAGAGAGTTGATGGTTGGTGCAAATCAACATGACAGATAAGTGAACTCCCCTCCTAAGTTGCGGCCCTGAAAAAAGAATTTGACTAGGGGTCGCCGTCAGCCGCGTTACGGTATTCAAGCGGGTGTCAATTATGACGCCAATTTCGGGTGGTACCGCGGGAATTTGTGAAAGCATCTCTCGTCCCTTACAAGTTGTTTGGGGCGGGAGATTTTTTTATTTCTACAGCCGCTAGAAAAAAAGACTTATCTCTATGCTTTTAAAAGTGGAAAGAATGGGTCGATACTAGAGGGTGGAACTAGGTAACTAGGTATGGATGTCAATAGAGATGGCAAAGGGGGATTTACCATGAGCTTTAATCACAGAGAGATTGAAAAGAAATGGCAGCATTATTGGGAGTCGAATAAGACTTTTAAAACGGACAGTGTTTCGGACAAAGAAAAATACTATGCCTTGGACATGTTTCCTTATCCTTCAGGAGCGGGACTTCATGTTGGACACCCTGAAGGTTATACTGCAACCGATATCTTGGCTCGTTTAAAAAGAATGCAGGGCTATGAAGTTCTTCACACAATGGGCTGGGATGCGTTTGGTTTGCCAGCAGAGCAATATGCATTAGATACCGGTAACGACCCAGCAGAATTCACCGCGAAAAATATCGCCACCTTTAAACGTCAAATTCAAGAGCTCGGTTTCTCTTATGATTGGGATCGTGAACTTAATACAACTGATCCAAATTATTATAAATGGACACAGTGGATCTTCTTGCAATTGTATAAAAAAGGGCTCGCCTATATCGATGAGGTGCCTGTCAACTGGTGTCCGGCTCTCGGAACCGTTTTAGCTAATGAAGAAGTGATTGATGGAAAAAGTGAGCGCGGCGGACATCCGGTAATCCGTAAACCAATGCGTCAGTGGATGCTGAAAATTACTGCCTATGCGGACCGCTTGATTGAAGATTTAGAAGAAGTCGATTGGCCGGAAAGCATCAAGGAAATGCAGCGGAATTGGATCGGCCGCTCTGAAGGGGCAGAGGTTAACTTTGAAATTGACGGTCATGAAGATGCCTTCATCACAGTGTTTACGACGCGCCCTGATACGCTTTATGGAGCTACCTATGCTGTACTAGCCCCTGAACATAAATTAGTGGATCAAATCACGACAGCGGAACAGCGTCAGGCTGTTGAAGAATATCGAACTCAGGTAGCGAGCAAGAGCGATTTAGAGCGGACAGAGCTTTCAAAAGAAAAGACAGGTGTTTTTACAGGAGCTTATGCGGTTAACCCTGTTAACGGTGAAAAATTGCCGATCTGGATCGCGGATTACGTCCTTATCACATACGGATCAGGGGCGATCATGGCGGTACCGGCTCATGATGAACGTGACTTTGAATTTGCTCAAAAATTCGGCTTGAAAATTGTACCGGTTGTGGAAGGCGGAGATGTCACGAAAGAAGCCTTCACTGGAGACGGTCCACATATTAATTCAGGCTTCCTTAATGACTTAAATAAGGCTGAGGCAATTGCAAAAATTATCGATTGGTTAGAAGAAAAGGGCATTGGAACTCGTAAAGTGACTTACCGTTTGCGTGATTGGCTCTTCAGCCGCCAGCGTTATTGGGGTGAGCCGATTCCAATTATCCATATGGAAGATGGCGAGATGGTACCTGTTCCTGAGGAAGAGCTCCCGTTAATGTTGCCAAAAACAAGTGAAATTCGTCCGTCTGGTACCGGTGAATCACCACTTGCGAACATTAAAGACTGGGTGGAAGTAGTCGATCCTGAAACAGGGAAGAAAGGGCGCCGCGAAACCAACACCATGCCTCAATGGGCGGGAAGCTGCTGGTACTATTTGCGCTTTATTGATCCACATAACGATCAGGCAATTGGTGACCCTGAACTTCTTAAAAAATGGCTTCCTGTTGATGTGTATATTGGCGGTGCTGAGCATGCCGTTCTTCACCTTTTATACGCGCGTTTCTGGCATAAAGTTTTATATGATCTAGGAATCGTACCAACGAAGGAACCGTTCCAAAAGTTGTTCAACCAAGGAATGATCTTGGGCTCTAACAATGAGAAAATGAGTAAATCAAAAGGAAACGTTGTGAATCCGGATGAGATTGTTCGAACTCATGGTGCTGACACGTTAAGAGTGTATGAAATGTTCATGGGTCCTCTTGATGCCTCAATCGCTTGGTCCGAGGAAGGTTTGGATGGTTCACGCCGCTTCTTAGACCGTATATGGCGCTTGTTTGTAACTCAAGATCATCGCTTATCTGAGAAAGTTCAAGATAACGCATCACTTGAAGGACTCGAGCGTGTTTATCATCAAACGGTGAAAAAGGTCACAGAGGATTACGAAAATCTTCATTTTAATACAGGGATTTCCCAATTAATGGTGTTTATTAATGAGTCATACAAACAAGACGTAATTCCAAAGGTCTATGTGGAAGGCTTTGTGAAGCTTCTAGCGCCAATCGCTCCGCATCTTGCGGAAGAATTATGGGAGGTCCTTGGAAATGAAGCGCCAGTCAGCTTGAACAGCTGGCCAACCTACGATGAAAGCAAATTAACCGAATCCCAGGTTGAAATCGTGCTCCAAATCAACGGAAAAGTCCGCAACAAGGCAACCGTTCCAACCGACATGAACAAAGAAGAACTCGAAAAACTAGCCTTCAACGATGACATCATTAAAGAACAAACCGCAGGAAAGCACATCGTAAAAGTCATCGTCGTCCCAGGAAAACTAGTCAACATAGTCGCCAAATAAACGAATAGATGACTAAAAACAAAGCAGGCCCCTTACAGCAAGGGGCCTGCTTTGTTTACCAATAACGTAAAGAAAGTAATCTAAGAAGCTGTGCCTCACTTCATGGGGCGGAGAGGAGAATCCTAAAAGGTTTGTGAAAAATCTGAGAAGGTCAGCCAACAATCCAAGAAGGTTTGTCAAAGATCTAAGAAGCTGTGAAAAATATCCTAGAAGCTGTGCCTCACTTCATGGGGCGGAGAGGAGAATCCTAAAAGGTTTGTGAAAAATCCAAGAAGGTCAACCAACAATCCAAGAAGATTTGTCAAAGATCCCAGAAGGTGCACGGAAAATCCAAGAAGCTGTGCCTCATCCCATGAGGCGGAGAGGAAAATCCAAAAAGGTTTGTGAAAAATCCAAGAAGATCAACCAAAAATCCAAGAAGATTTGTCAAAGATCTAAGAAGGTCGGTGAAAAATCCAAGAAGCTGTGCCTCATCCCAAGGGGTGCGAGGAAAATCCTAAAAGGTTTGTGAAAAATCCGAGAAGGTCAACCAACAATCCAAGAAGGTTTGTCAAAGATCTAAGAAGGTGCGCGAAAAATCCTAGAAGCTGTGCCTCACTTCATGGGGCGGAGAGGAGAATCCTAAAAGGTTTGTGAAAAATCTGAGAAGGTCAGCCAACAATCCAAGAAGATTTGTCAAAGATCTAAGAAGGTGCGCGGAAAATCCAAGAAGCTGCGCCTCACCCCAAGGAGCGCGAGGAAAATCCTAAAAGGTTTGTGAAAAATCCAAGAAGGTCAACCAAAAATCCAAGAAGATTTGTCAAAGATCCCAGAAGGTGCGCGAAAAATCCTAGAAGCTGCGCATCACCCCAAGGAGCGCGAGGAAAATCCTAAAAGGTTTGTGAAAAATCCGAGAAGGTCAACCAACAATCCAAGAAGGTTTGTCAAAGATCTAAGAAGGTCGGTGAAAAATCCAAGAAGCTGTGCCTCATCCCAAGGAGCGCGAGGAAAATCCAAAAAGGTTTGTGAAAAATCTGAGAAGGTCAGCCAACAATCCAAGAAGGTTTGTCAAATATCCCAGAAGGTCCGCGAAAAATCCCAGAAGCTGCGCCTCACCCCAAGGAGCGCGAGGAAAATCCAAAAAGGTTTGTGAAAAATCTGAGAAGGTCAGCCAACAATCCAAGAAGGTTTGTCAAAGATCTAAGAAGGTGCGCGAAAATTCCAAGAAAATGTGCCTCATCCCAAGGAGCGCGAGGAAAATCCAAAAAGGTTTGTGAAAAATCCAAGAAGGTCAACCAAAAATCCAAGAAGATTTGTCAAAGATCTAAGAAGGTGCGCGAAAAATCCAAGAAGCTGTGCCTCATCCTAAGGAGCGCGAGGAAAATCCAAAAAGGTTTGTGAAAAATCCGAGAAGGTCAGCCAAAAATCCAAGAAGGTTTGTCAAATATCCCAGAAGGTGCGCGGAAAATCCTAGAAGATGCGCCTCATCCCAAGGAGCGCGAGGGAAATCCAAAAAGGTTTGTGAAAAATCCAAGAAGCTGTGCCTCATCCTAAGGCGTGCATTCTTGACATTCATGGGGTGAAAAAGACAAAATATAGGTTGAACCTTAGTGCGTTATAGAGTGGGTTTTATTTCAGATAAAGGAGTTGCTTTTTATGACAGAAGTTAAAACGATTACGCCTCAAGAGCTTGAAGGGCGTTTAGAGTCCAGGGATCAGACGCTTCAAGTGGTTGATGTGCGTGAGGATGAAGAGGTTGAGGCGGGCATGATTCCGGAAGCGATTCATATTCGTTTATCAGAAATTCCGGAGAGAATGGACGAGCTTGATCGAAGCCAACCTCTTGTTATGGTTTGCCGTTCTGGCGGTCGCAGTCAAAGAGCAGCGGAGTATCTTGCCTCTCAAGGATTTGATGTTTACAATATGGTTGGCGGTATGATGAACTGGACAGGCGAAGTTAGAAGTTAATCCAATAAGGCACATAATAACGGCTGCTTAAGCAAATGGCAGTCGTTTTTCATTTGAAAGCATCTATGGTGTGAAAAGGTTTTGAGCATGGGGGTATTTTTGTTATTGAATACCATGACTTGAGACACTATGCCAAATTTCTCCTTACATAATTCGACTATTTTTTTAACAATTCCTAGTTTGTAACTATTAATTCTAAAGAAGTGTGATAAAATACAAGAGATTTAGAGGAGTGAATTTTTGTTAATACTAAAACTATTTCTTATATAGTGTGAATGGTTCGTACTTGTAATTCGTATACAGTCAGGGGTTGTCATGATGTCCGGTTCCCGTATGATTCGTGGAACGCTGATTCTGTCAGCGGCCACTTTTTTTACTAAATTTCTAGGGATGTTATTTGTCATTCCATTATATCCAATCGTCGGTCCTGATGGGGGAACTTTGTATGGGCTTGCTTATACACCGTATTCCATTATTTTAAGTATTTCGACGGTGGGGATTCCATTAGCGGTCTCAAAGTTTGTGGCGAAATACAATGCGTTAGGGGATTATTACACAGGGAGAAGGTTATTCAAATCAGGTCTTCTGTTAATGACCTTAACGGGTATCATTGGGTTTCTCGTCATGTATGGGTTTGCTCCGGTTTTTGCTTTAGGCGCACCTAAAGAATTGGTCCAGCCGCTAACAACGGTTATGCGGGTCACAAGCTTCGCGTTAATCCTTGTCCCGGCTATGAGCTTAATTCGCGGTTATTTCCAAGGCTTTCAATCTATGGGACCAACTGCTGTCTCCCAGACAGTCGAACAAATTGTCCGTGTAGTCTTTGGACTCGCGGGTGCTTATGTGATCATGGCGACGGTAAAAGGAACTTATCATGCAAAGGTATCCATTGCAGTCAGCTTTGTGACATTTGGAGCCTTTATGGGCGCTCTGGCAGGCCTTATTGTTTTAATACGTTACTGGATTTCCCGCAAATCTTATATTGATAAAATGGTAGAAGAGAGTACAACGGTTCAAAACATTCGGCTATCCTCGATTTATAAGGAGATTATCGGGTATGCCCTGCCGTTTGTGGCAGTTGGATTAGCCAACCAGTTATATTTTCTAATAGACCAAGGAACCGTTCGCCATTTTCTTTCACTCTACTTTGAAATGACAAAGGGTCAAATATCAGATATCATATCTAATCTTTTTACATATGATCAAAAAATTATTCTGATCCCTGTTTCCCTTGCTACCGCACTTGGGCTAAGTGTGGTGCCTTCTATTACCGAATCCTATGCTGAGGGACGTCAGCAGGATATGCAAGTCAAAATCACACAGGCCTTTCAATTTACAATCTTTATCACGATCCCTGCGGCCGTTGGTCTTTCCGTTCTTGGTTACATGGTTTACGGTCTTTTATATGGGTTTGAAAATGGACTGTCTGCCGTTATATCAGGTGGCGATCTCTTGCAATGGTATGCGCCAACCGCCATATTTTTTGCCGGATTTTCTGTGACTGCGGCTATACTCCAAGGAATTAATCACCAAAAAGTGACTATTTTAAGCTTATGTGTGGGTGTGCTCATCAAGCTCATCTTGAACCCCATACTTTTGAGATTGGGTGTAAATGGGGCTATTCTTGCAACAGATATGGGTTATCTAGCCTCTATTCTGATTAATTTATATGCTATAGGTTACTCAACAAGGTATCGCTTTACATTTATTGCGAAGCGGCTATTGCTCGTTTGTATTTTTACATTAATTATGACAGTCGCTGTGCTGATCGCCTTGTCGATCACTGGAGGTTTTGTCCCTCATACTCGCCTAAACGCTCTGATTAGGTCGATAATGGGAGTCGTGGTCGGCGGAGGGATTTATTTTCTCCTCTCCCTTAAATCAGGATTGTTAAAACAAGTTCTAGGATCCAGGTTCCGGCGCCTAGAGCGATTTATGTAGGGTGATTGATAAATGGGTGGGGACAGACCTCTTCTGTAAGGTCTGTCCCCATAAGTTGTTATGAAGTGAGGGCTACCTCAGATCGCTTATGAATAAGGGAGATAAGGATGATCGTTTCCGATTTCTTTATTGGCATAAGGTGAATAGTAGCGATTATCATAGGGCTCATGAGAATCAGTTAATGTGCCTTGGGTTTGTGTGGCGCCCTTCTTATATGGATCGTTCATTGAGGACCATTCTGCTGGCCTCGACGCATGGTTCGCTTCTGTATAGGCAGTTGTGCTAGAGGACATTTCTAACGATTGAGGAAATGCCGTTTTTTCTAATTGATTAAAATGGTTTTGGAAGCCTCCTGCTGGTTGTTCTCTATAGGGTTGCTGCGCCATTTGGCTTTGGCTTTTGGGCATTTGTCCGATAGAAGGGTGCTGCTGCGTCATTTGGCTTTGGCTTTTGGGCATTTGTCCCATAGAAGGGTACTGCTGCGCCATTTGGCTTTGGCTTTTGGGCATTTGTCCCATAGAAGGGTACTGCTGCGTCATTTGGCCTTGGCTTTTGGGCATTTGTCCGATAGAAGGTTGCTGCGCCATTTGGCTTTGGCTTTTGGGCATTTGTCCGATAGAAGGTTGCTGCGCCATTTGGCTTTGGCTTTTGGGCATTTGTCCCATATGAGAAGGTTGCTGCGCCATTTGGCTTTGGCTTTTGGGCATTTGTCCCATAGAAGGGTACTGCTGCGCCATTTGGCCTTGGCTTTTGGGCATTTGTCCCATAGAAGGGTACTGCTGCGTCATTTGGCTTTGGCTTTGGCTTTTGGACATTTGTCCCATAGAAGGGTGCTGCTGCGTCATTTGACTTTGGGAATTGGGCAATTGTCCCATAGAAGAAGGTTGTTGCCCTATTTGGTTCGGCAGGTTCTGAATAGACCCCATGCCTTGTGAGCCAGGAAACGGTTCACTTATCATTGGGTTTGGATTTTGTTGTCTTTGTCCCATGTTAGGAAAATTTGCGGGTGCTTGGTTAAATTGGGTTGAGTATCCAGGCATTTGTGGGTAACCAGCGGGTTGCTGTCCTAGTTGTCCCTGAAATGGAGTCATAGGGCCTGCCGAAGATGGACTAGTAGGCATTTGCCCCATAGACTGTGGCATGTATCCTTTACTTGAATAAGCGCCAGACTGTCCTGATTGCCCTGTATATTGGGGCATCTGACCTGTTTGGTAGGGGGAGGGAGCGATCTGTCCAACATTCGAAGGGGCATTTAAATGCTGTCCGAATGGAGCGGAGTTGGCAGGCATGCCTCCTGGTAGCGAACCACTTGTTGTGGGATAGCCTTGTGAGGGCATCATCGTTCCTCCCATTCCAAATGTCCCTTGATTGGACCATGGGACCTGCTGACCTCCAGCATACGATTGGGGATTTATGGCCCCATAAGCAAAAGGCTCGGACCCTTGATAACCCCTGGGATTCGATTTAAAAACCATGTTATCTCTCCTTGTTTAAGTCATTCATTGTATAGTATGAAAGCCTAGGAGATATGAGTGTGTCCACCTTTCATTTTATCTCGCTTTAGAAGTCTTTAGACTTTCGTTTGAGGAGAGTTTAAGAAGAACGAAAATAAGTCTCGTTTAAACTTTTGGAAAATAAACCTGTTTGTTTAGAAAGAGGAATGATACCATGCGCTTAGATAAGTGGCTCTCTCATTGCGGAGGCGGAACAAGAAGAGATGTCAAGCTCTTGTTAAAAGCAGGACGTGTCAAAGTGAATGACAAAGTGGAAAAACAGTCAGCGCGGCAAGTTCATCCAGAGAAAGATAGCGTCACTTTAGACGGTGTTCCAATGCTCTATCAGGAATTTGTCTATTTTATGCTTAATAAACCTTCTGGAGTGATAACCGCGACTGAAGATTCTCACCAGAAGACGGTGCTGGATCTTTTTGATCAACAGGACTTGCACAAAGATCTCTTTCCGGTTGGCCGTTTAGATAAGGATACAGAAGGACTGCTCCTGATCACGAACGACGGAGCTTTGGGCCATCTTCTGCTTTCACCTAAGCATCATGTTAAGAAAACGTATGAGGCCATTATTAATGCTTCGATTCAATCGGACATGATTGAACAATTTGCTGCTGGAATTGAACTTGTTGGCGATGGGCGAACCAAGCCTGCCTCTTTAAGAGTCCTTAAAAATGAAGAGAAACCACTTGTTGAAATCGTGATTACGGAAGGTAAATTTCATCAGATAAAGCGAATGTTTCATGCGGTTGGCCGAGAAGTTGTATATTTGAAGAGAACCAAAATGGGGCCGCTTTCTCTAGACCCTTCCTTAGCTTTGGGGGAGTATCGGAGGCTAACTGAAACAGAAAGAGAACAACTCCTGCAAATTAAGAAAGATTAATAATGAGAGAAATGAGTTATTAGAGGGGAATCTTGTGAAAAAGGCGCAGTAATCTAGAGATTCCTTTAAATTGGGCTCTGACTGAATGGGGATAGCACGGTGTTTGAAAAATAAACGGAGATATTCCGTTTAAATTAGGAAATGTCTTTATTTCCTTTAAAATAAGAGGAGATATTCCGTTTATCTGATCCGAATCTTTGTTTTTTGCTTGATTTGGAGTCGTTAACCGGAAAACGTCCGCTTATTTTTGTCTCTTCAGTAGTCCCTTTAACCATTAGCCGGAAATTCTCCGCTTATTCATTCTCATACCGGCAGCGGAACCCCATAAGGCAAGACTATTATCTTCCAAATCCTGTTTTATAAAACGAAATGGTCTGCGATTCTTTTGGTTCCCCTGAAAGAGCTCCGATAACATGAGCGATTATCTTCTACATAAAAAACAGCTGGACTTTTTCCAGCTGTTTTTTATGTAGAGAACGGGTTTATCGTATTGGCTGGTATTTAATGGAAGTCCTTATACCCTTATCCTCTAAGATACCTTTACTTTCTTATCTGTCAGTGTCCAAATACCGCGGCTAGGGCTTTTGACGAGCTTATTGTACGTCAAAATATTGAGGTCTCTTTGGATCGTGCGCGGGGTCATATCGAACGCTTCAACCAATTCTTGAGTCGTAACGGTCCCTCCCTTTTCTTTAATAAAGAGGTAAACATCTTTTACGCGATTCAACATTCGGTCAGTAGAAGAGTTCAATGTACCTACCACTCCTTAACGTTTAATCTTTTAAAAAAGCTTCTAAAGCATTTCTATGGCACGAAAGGAAAAACTATTCAAAATATTTCCTGATTCCATGAGGCTTGTCTTTAAAAGTCTCTGATGATAAACGTAAGGTGCATGTCTTTTGGAAAAAGAATGTCGATTTTTTTCTTAATTATTATGTTACTTTATTTTTCGAAAAAGTCAATTTAAACAGCACCTAAATTGAAGATAACGCCTAAAAGTGTTCCCTGATTTCAATTTTCATGCCTAGGTTAAGGTCGTGTGAGTTAAATGAAAAAACACCCTGTGGAAGAACCAAAGGGTGTTTTAAAGACTTCAGTCATATAAGAATAAGTCTCCAGACAGATAGCGTTCGCCTGTATCACAGGTCATACAGACAACCATGCTGTCTTTGGGAAGACGTTTGGCGACTTCCATTGCCGCAAAGACAGATGCACCAGAGGAAGGACCCACTAAAATGCCTTCTTCACGGGCAAGTCGACGAGTCACCTCATAAGCTTGTTCATCTGTAATTTGAATAATTTCATCAATGATATCAAGATTAAGGACGGATGGAATAAAGCCGGGGCTTGTCCCAACGAGTTTGTGCCGGCCAGGCTTTCCGCCGGACAGAACAGGGGAGCCAGCAGGTTCAGCGACGTGAACCGTAAGCTCAGGGAACACTTCTTTAAGGGCTTCACCCGTTCCGGTAACGGTTCCTCCTGTTCCGGCTGTTGCTACAAATGCTTTTAAAGGCTTTCCAATTTCCTTTACAGCTTCTACAATCTCGATAGCGGTTGTTTTTCGATGGGCATCGGGATTCGCTTTGTTTTCGAACTGCATGGGCATAAAGCTGTTCGGTATTTCTTTAATTAATTCCTTTGCTTTCTCGATCGAACCTGGCATTTTCTCATCAGCAGGTGTAAGATACACGGTTGCACCGTAGGCTTTAAGCAGATTGATTCGTTCTGCAGTACTATTATCAGGCATGACAATAATCGTCCTGTAGCCTCGAGCGGATGCTGTCATGGCGAGGCCGATTCCGGTGTTTCCAGACGTTGGTTCTATAATGGTGGAACCTGGTTTTAGATGTCCGGCCTTCTCTGCTTCAATAATCATATTAAAAGCAGCGCGGTCCTTTAGGCTGCGGCTAGGATTAGCAAATTCCAGCTTCGCATAGACTGTTGCGCCATTGGGATCCGGTAAGCGATTAAGACGGATCAGCGGGGTATCCCCTATAAGTTCAGAAATATTATTTACAACACGTTTCATAAGACCGAGCACATCCTTTATTCGAAGAGTTCCTAATTAATATGATGTCTTTTCAGTCTAACCTTCATCCAAAATAGGAAAGCTTATAATAGCTAGTAAGCAACCCATTATAGGAAGGCGTTAGACAAGAAAAATCATTAAAAATAAATGCTTTCTATTTTATGATGAAAGGGAGAATATAAAATGTCAACTTTAAAACATTACTTTATAGCCGTTCCCATTCCAAAATTAATCAAGAAAGTCCTTGCCGAGTGGTCGGATCAATTAAAAGAACTTCCTTTTGATTATAAAGAATGGGTCTATGAAGCTGACTTTCATGTGACCTTGAAATTTTTGGGCGGTGTTTCCGAGGAGCAAGTAAAGGCGCTATCGGATGATCTTCATCAACTAACGCGGTCTTTTTCAACTTTTAAAATGAAAGGGAAGGGGGCGGGCACCTTTGGACGAACCGATGCACCAAGAGTATTATGGGCGAGTACGGAAAGTGACCCTGAGCTTTTTGACTGGCAAAAGCAAATTGATAAGCTGTGCACAAGCCATGGGTTTCATGCGGAAAACCGTCCATATCGACCTCATATTACAATTGCCAAAAAATGGCGAGGTGGGGCGCTTCAGTTAGATCGTCTGCCTGCACCGCCACTATCCTTTTTAAAAGAATGGATCGTGGACCACATTGTACTCTATACGGTCAGGCCGTCTGAACTCCCCAAATATCAACGCGTTGAAACTTTTCCGTTTGGTAGCGGTGTCAAAGGAAAAAGTTGAGTCCAAAACGCGGCTTGACGTCAAAACGCTGAGTAAAAATGCGTTGACTCGAGAGGCAAAATGTTATATTTTAAAGAGGTCTTATTTTTTTCCTAAACACAAAAATAGCGTTTTAAATAAAGGATTATATAGAGCGTTTTTAGAAGAAAGGTGAAGGTATGAGGGTGTTTGATAATGAAGATTGGGTCATTACGTCAGCAGGTGGTGTGACGGGTGAAGCTTACTTAGCTCAATCTGAACAAAAGAAGCTTTTCTTAAAACGCAACTCATCTCCTTTCTTGGCAGTATTATCTGCAGAGGGTATTGTACCGAAGCTGTTGTGGACAAAGCGTTTGGAAAACGGTGATGTCATCTCAGCCCAAAGATGGCTAGAAGGACGCGAATTAAAAGCTCACGAGATGAAGTCAGAACGTGTTGCCAAACTCTTGAAAAAGATTCACCAATCCGAGCCGCTCGTTTTTATGCTCGCGAGATTGGGAAAAGAGGCAGTGACCCCGCAGCACTTTTTAAATAATATTATGGACAAAGCCGTTTCCTTTAATGATTGGGTACCCATTAAGCAAGCACTTGCTTTTTTAACCCGAACGAAGGAAAAGGTTAAAACCCATTATAAACGTGTCTGTCATTCAGACATTAATCATAATAATTGGCTGCTTGATGAAGACGACCAGCTTTATTTAGTGGATTGGGATCAAGCGATTATTGCCGATCCAGCTCTTGATTTAGCACTTATCCTGTATTGGTACATTGATGAAGCGGATTGGGAATCATGGTTAAAAGGGTATGGCTGGACCTTAACGCCTGATTTGCAGCTGCGCATGCATTGGTATATGGTTGCACAAACCTTAATTTTCTTTTTTTATCATTATCCGCGCAACAAGAAAGAAGCGGAGTTTTATTTAAACAACTTGATTCACTATAACCAACATTCAAGTCGTTTCTAGTTGTTAAAGGGAAAACCGGAAGAAAGGCTCTTCCGGCTATGGGAACACATTAAGTTGTCTCGAACGCTTGAATGAGCGAGTCTAATTCTTCGCTTGAAGTCATAGACGCTCCGTCCGCATTTATACTCTCCTGCTCACAATAGGTTTGAAGAGCATTTAAATGTTGGACCGGCGTTTCAGAATGGGTCTGATTCAGAAGCTGAGCAGTTAATCGATTTAATTGTTCAAGCTCATTTCGCCTCGTCGTTTGATCGGACTGATGGGCTTTAAGAATATCTAAAATGAGTCGTTTTTGATCTTCTGCTGAGAGTCCCATATGTCACATCCCTATCCTTTCTTTATTTAGGATAAACGGATGTGACTTTTTTAGTCTTGAAATCATTTCCCTGTATGGTAAGTTATCCGTTTTAAGAAAGTTGTTAATGGGAGGTACATTTTATGCGTGTCAGACATAAACCTTGGGCAAAGGATAAGATTGAAGCCCACCCGAATTGGGTCATATCGGATCCTGCATCCATGAAAGGCAGTTGGCAAAAGGTGTTTCCTGTTGAACAGCCTCTTCATATTGAGGTTGGAATGGGAAAGGGGCAATTTATAACAGGGATGGCAAAGAAGCATCCTGATGTTAATTTTATTGGGATGGAGTTTCAGGGAAGTGTTCTTGTCGAGGCATTGGACAAATTGTTAGAAACGCCTCTTGAGAATGTCCGCTTGCTTCATAATAATGCCAAAGATTTGGCTGAATACTTTGCTGAGGGTGAAGTGGAGGTCATTTACCTTAATTTTTCAGATCCTTGGCCAAAAAAACGGCATGAAAAGCGCCGTTTGACTTATTCGAGTTTTTTGGAGACGTATAAGACGCTGCTTTCTAAAGAAGGTCATATCGAGCTGAAGACCGATAATCAAGGTCTCTTTGAATATTCATTAGAAAGCTTTTCTGATCATGGTTTTATCATTAGGAATGTCAGCCTGGATTTGCACGGTACGGGAGATCTGTCTATTGTTAAGACCGAATACGAAGAGAAGTTCTCTAATAAGGGACAACGGATCTACCGATGTGAGGCTTGGCCTAAGTAAATTCGCTTTTCTAGAAAAATCTGCCGGTTATTGGCAGATTTTTTTGTACGGTTAAGAAAGTATAAAACTTTTGCAAGGTAGAAAATCGACGCATTAAAAATTTTTGCGAACTAAGTAAAACTAAGGCTTCAGCCATTAAGGGCTTGGCGACTTCCTCTGATTGTGACTTTCTTGAAAGTTACATCAAAAGTCCTTAGGGAAAGCCAAGTTTTTCTAAATTTAATGGTCACTTCTTGAAAATAGGGCTTGAAATAGTCAGTTTTGTGGTATTATTATGATAATAGCGCTTTCCTAGAGTGTTGCTCTGAGGACTGGCCAGGCAGTTTATCGCTTTAGAACGGGTATTCTCATTGGTTTTAAAGCGGATACCAAGACAGGGGGGTAACTATGGTAAAAAAAATCACCGCATTACTTTCAGCTGTTGCTATTGCCTTTTTTTTCGTTTTCGGCGTTTCTCATGCTGAAACCGTGACGAGCGGGAAAATGTTTAAAACGTTCAATTCCCAGTATAAGCAAGCAAATTATGATTACAAATCAGGCTCGCTTAAATTAGAGGACGCCAAGACTTTTAAACTCGATAAGCCCATTAAGGTCAAAAATGGCAATGATGAGGTTCAAGTGACTACCGTACAGGCCGCTGTCGCTCATTTCAAGACCATGCGTGATGGCATCTTCTTTAAAGATTGGAAGGATTATGCTTATTATGCACCTGACGCTGGCGTTGTTTTAACAGAAGGCGACGTGATGAACATTCCAGCCATTAAGGCCTATGAAAAAGCCCATTCAACAAGTGTTAGGCTCGAGCTGGGTCCAATCAGCGGTTTTTTAGCTCTTATTATTATTGTTCCCATTATTGCGGCATTTGTGTTATCAAGAAGAGGGTATTCGTCATTAGAATTTAAATTAAATAACAACTTGATAGAACCTGCAAAAAAATAAAGCGATTTACATAAAAAACCTTGCCTGAGTTTTGAGGCAAGGTTTTTGTTCGGATTAAAAGGTGTTGAGTCCTCTAAGAAAATGTCACGTTTGCGGTGTCAGTTCCAGCAACGCTCCAGTTTCTGAATCTACAATAAAATCATAATGCTTTAAAGCTTCCCCTTTTCGTTCGGTTATACCGCCGCGGTAGACTTTTTGCGGGACTTGATTGCCGTCCCATTCCTCAGTGTGTTGATAAATCCAAGAACCGTCTATGTTAATCTGTTTATTGATTTGTTTTTTTACTTTCTTAAGGGCTTCTTCTGGTGCTAATCTGTCTTTAGTTAATGATTTTTGCAAAAGATAACCGCCTGCGAATCCAATAGCAAAGGCTATTCCAACTTTTGACCATTTAGTCACTTGTTTTCCCCCTTTAAATGTTGGTCTTGTATTTAAAGTATACAGGAGAGCGCTTATTTAAACCAATCTATGATAAAAAGTAAAAAGCAGGTTCATTTGAACATTTTAATTATTACAGTAAAATAGTGAAGTACATATCTTTAATATCTGTTAAGGGGATGAGATGGTGAATCAAGAAACGTTAGCTTTATTTCGAACATTGACTGAGCTTCCAGGAGCATCTGGTTTCGAACATCAGGTGCGCTCCTTTATGAGAGAGGAATTAACAAAGGTTTCGGATGAGATCGTTCAGGACAACTTAGGGAGTATTTTTGGTTTGAAGAAGGGACCTGAAGGAAGTCCAACTGTGATGGTCGCTGGACATATGGATGAAGTTGGCTTTATGGTGACCCAGATTACAAAAAATGGGATGCTGCGTTTTCAACCGCTTGGCGGGTGGTGGAGTCAGGTCTTGCTCGCGCAACGTGTTCAGATCATGACGGATAATGGGCCTATTACGGGTGTCATCGGCTCGATTCCTCCTCACCTTTTAGAGGATTCTGTCAGGAATAAGCCGATGGATATCAAAAATATGTTGATTGATATCGGTGCCGACGATAAAGAGGATGCCGAGCGAATCGGGGTGCGTCCGGGACAATTTATCGTGCCCATTTGTCCTTTTACACCGCTAGCTAATGAGAAGAAGATTTTAGCAAAGGCTTGGGACAACCGTTATGGCTGCGGTCTTTCAATTGAGCTGTTACGGGCATTAAAGGATGAGACCTTACCGAATACGCTCTACTCAGGGGCAACCGTGCAAGAAGAGGTTGGACTAAGAGGGGCGCAAACCGCTTCAACTATGATTAAACCGGATCTCTTTTTTGCACTTGATGCTTCACCGGCTAATGATGCTTCAGGAGATGAAGAAGCGTTTGGCCAGCTTGGACAAGGAACGCTTTTGCGTATTTTTGACCGGACAATGGTGACCCATAAAGGCATGCGTGAATTCATTCTTGATACGGCTGAAACCCATGATATCCCTTATCAATATTTTGTATCAGCAGGTGGAACCGATGCAGGACGTGTTCATACTAATTTAAATGGGATTCCATCCGCTGTAATTGGAATTTGCTCAAGATATATTCATACATCGGCTTCCATGATTCATGTTGACGATTATGCGGCTGCAAAAGCTCTTTTGATTGAGCTTGTCAAATCATCAGACAAGTCAACGGTTGACTCGATCCGAGGCCAACAATTTTAAGACGGTTAAACTAAGTGGATAGACCCTTTCCGCTGATTGAATTTTGATCCGGACATCTTTTTGAAAAAGGGTAAAAAGCCATCTAAGAAGGTGAAGCCCCATGATTATTAGTGTAGGAAGTCAGAACCAAGCCAAACTTAATTCAGTGAGGGCGTCTTGTCCAGAAGGAAGTACGGTGCTAAGTGTTGATGTCCCATCTGAGGTGTCCAATCAGCCTATTGGTGACGAAGAAACGCTACAAGGTGCGATTAATCGAGCTCGAAATGCGCTTAAGGCCTGTGAACAGGCTGAGGCTGGAATCGGTTTAGAAGGTGGGGTCATGTGGATAGGGCCTACACTCTATTTATGTAACTGGGGGGCAATGGTCACCGCAGACAACCAACTTTTTACAGCAGGTGGAGCTCGCATTCCGCTTCCTGATCTGGTTGTTAAAGGATTAGAAGAAGGAAAAGAGCTTGGAGACGTGATGGATGAGTATGCTCATTCAATCGGCACTCGTCAGCATCAAGGAGCAATTGGTATTTTAACACAGGGTGCTGTCACACGCTTGGATATGTTTACTCATGTAACAAAACTGCTGTTTTCTCAGAGCAGACACTAACCATTAATCATCTGGTAGATCGGGCAAGTGGGAAAAGATTCACAACTGTTCACGAAAGTCATCCATTCAGTGACTTTGAAGAGGTCAAAGGACCAGTCTTGGAAGTGGGCTGAATTATCGCCTGAGTGATTCCTCATTATAGATTGCAGAAACCCATAGGGGCAAATAATCCTCTATGGGTTTTCTTCATGGCAAAACTAGCATAAAAGAACCATTTTAACAAAAATAGGGAGATCCTGTTTTTCTACTTGCACTTGTCGTGGTACAATAAAATTTAGACTCCAAATGGAGGGATTTTCATGAAAGAGAAAGAAATGGCGGCATTACTGACTCAACGTTTGGAAGCCGAAAACAGACAGATCACTTATGATTCAAAGAATGAAAAGCTAAGAGTGGAAAGTCAGTCAGCGGGAAAAGGTATGACGCTTTCACTTCCTGGTATTTGTGCTCGTTATGAAGATGAAAAAGAAAAGGCAGTCGAAGAAGTGATTTATTATGTCGAACAGACACTAGAAGCGATGAGCAGTCCTGCAGAGGATCGCGAGTTTGAACGACGATTATTTCCAGTGATTCGCTCAACTTCCTTTACAACCAAAACGTCTGAGGGAACTCAATTAATAACTCGCCCCCACACGGCAGAATCACGAATTTATTATGCCTTAGATCTTGGACAAACCTATCGCCTTGTAGATGAGACTTTTCTTGAACGCCATAATTTGACGGCAACTGAACTCGATGAAATGGCACGATTTAATTTGCGCTCATTGCCGACTCAAACAAAAGAAGACAAAGTCGCTGGAAATACGTTTTATTTTGTTAATCATAATGATGGCTATGATGCAAGCCGATTGTTAAACCAATCCTTTGTGGAGGCCATGTATGATAAAATAGAAGGAACTTTTGTTTGTGCTATCCCCCATCAAGATGTCCTTATTTTTGCGGATATCCAAAATAACCAAGGATACGATATTCTTGCTCAGATGGCCATGCACTTTTTTACGACTGGCACAATACCCATTACATCACTTCCTTTTCTATATGAAGAGGGTGAATTTAGACCTATATTTATAATGCCAAAATCAAAATCAAAACCTATTCCTGATGAACGAAAGGATTGAAGCTAACATGACATCACTTTTTTACAACAAAGAAGGTATTGGAGATGTGTTAATCTTCCATTTATTGAAAGAAAACGCCGATGAGGTTAAGACTGAAAGAAAGGGAGATTGGGCCCTTATACTAAAAGAAGGCACTGAAGAACTCATTGGCCTCAACCTTTTTAATGCTTCTCAAAAGTTTGAAGCTTTGGAGCAGGTAAAAGGCAAGTGGACACCGAGTCAAGCGGATCTTGAGAAACTCACTGCTTTATTAAAAGAAGAATTAGGAATCGAGCTTTCTTTTGACCAGCGTCCTGATTTCTTGATTGGCTATGTCGAAGAGCTAACTCCTCATCCTGATGCCGATAAACTTAAGGTGTGCCAAGTTAACCTGGGTGATCAAACACTTCAAATTGTATGCGGGGCTCCAAATGTAGAAGCAGGTCAGAAGGTGGTTGTGGCTCGTGTGGGTGCGTTAATGCCGGGTGGTTTAGTCATTAAAGATGCAGAATTAAGAGGGGTTGCCTCTTCAGGAATGATCTGTTCTGCCCGTGAGTTAGCCTTACCTAATGCGCCTCAGAAGAAAGGGATTTATGTCCTTCCAGATGAAGCACCGGTTGGAGAAGGATTTTGGTCCTATCAAGATCAACTCCTAACCACCAAATAGAAGAGTTAATGTCCGTTATCTGCCAAAATAGAATAAACAACCCTTTTTTAAATAGAAAGTAAGAGAAAGAAAGAATGGTGAAATGATGTCCAATTGGTGGAAACGTTTCTTCGGCTTGGAGGATGAAGTGGATGAAGTTCACCCTCCTTCTAAAGACGATACGTATGAAATGGAACGTCCATTTCCCCTAGGTAAGGAAACTAAACAGATAGTCGGGCGATTTGAAGATCCTCATCGAGCTATTGATGTTAGAATGATGCATCGTTATCCAGAAGATCAGAAAGCGAGCAGTCTGCCGTCGTCTTCTTTTTCATCGGGCAGGCGAAAAATGAGAAACAGTGAGCCTAAGATGCCTATACCGAAACAGGAACCGAAGGCGAATCCTGATCAACATCAACATCGTGCTGGAGGAACTTCATCCTCAAATCCGTCAACGGCCCCTGTAAAGAAAGCACGATTTGTCGCAACAACCGTCCCATCTCCTGTCTATGGGTTTCGTTCGAGACCTAAACCTGCTGAGATTATGAAACCATCAGTAGAGGATAAGGAGAAAAAAGTGATTCCTGCAGAGAAACGTGACCTTGAAAAGCCAGCGTTTATCAGACAAGAGCATCACTCGAAGCCCTCGAGTAGTCAGGTAGGGAGTCTCTTAAAAGACAATGCGCTACAGCCCTTTGAACAAAAGGGATTAACCTCTAGTGAAACGCCGCCAGCTGTTAGCCTTCCTACAGGAGGGGAGCGGATTAAGCAAGAGATGCTACAAGACGCTCCTCCTGTTTCAGTCAATAAGCCGATCGAACAGGAAGCTGCACAAGAGCCGCGCCGAGAGCCGATCAATGAGCCGATTGAGCAGGAGGCTGCACAAGAGCCGCACCGAGAGCCGATCAATGAGCCGATTGCGCAGGAAGCTGTACAAGAGCCGCACCCAGAGCCGATCAATGAGCCGATTACGCAGGAAGCTGTACAAGAGCCGCGCCCAGAGTCGATCAATGAGCCGATTGCGCAGGAAGCTGCACAAGAGCCGCACCGAGAGCCGATCAATGAGTCGATTGCGCAGGAAGCTGCACAAGAGCCGCGCCGAGAGCCGATCAATGAGCCGATTGCGCAGGAAGCCGCACAAGAGCCGCACCGAGAGTTGACGAATGAGCCGGTTGAACAGGAAGCTGTACAAGAGCCGCGGCCAGAGTTGACAAATGAGCCGATTGCGCAGGAAGCTGTACAAGAGCCGCGCCCAGAGCCGATCAATGAGCCGATTGCGCAGGAAGCCGCACAAGAGCCGCGCCCAGAGTCGATCAATGAGCCGATTGCGCAGGAAGCTGTACAAGAGCCGCACCCAGAGCCGATCAATGAGCCGATTGCGCAGGAAGCTGTACAAGAGCCGCCCCCAGAGCCGATCAATGAGCCGATTGCGCAGGAAGCTGCACAAGAGCCGCACCCAGCGTTGACGAATGAGCCGGTCGAACAGGAAGCTCCGCAAGTTGTAGTCAGTGATCCGATTGATAAGAACGTTTCTCAGGAGGAACAAGAGGTAATCGTCGCCGTCCAAGAGAAACAAGAGCACGAGAATAAGCAAGACCAGATACCAGAGGCTCATGGTGGTTCTTCACCATCCCAGACGAATCAATCAGAAGAACCGTCCGGGACATCTGAGCGAGAACCGCTTACTGTGAGTCGACCACCTTCACCGCCACATCCAAAGCCGGCGGGTGTTCCGTTCAATGTGCTTATGTATCAGTCAGATCGAGTCAGACAGCAACGATTAGAACGAAAAAGGACGAAGGCTCTGACCTTGGACTTATTGAGCGATCCCGGTCCCAATACAACGGTTGATGATAAAGAGTGGATTGAGAGTAAAAGGATTCTTTTAGCTGAATCTCTAAGAAATTTCAATGTAAAAGCAGATGTTATAAGTTATGTTCAAGGACCAACCGTGACGCGTTTTGAAATTCGCCTGCACCCTGGTGTTAAAGTGAATAAAGTGATTAGTTTGACTGAGGATTTGAAACTAGCACTTTCAGCGAGCCAAATTCGGATCGCTCCTATTCCAGGGAAAAATACGGTTGGCATTGAGATTCCCAATCAATCTCGCAAACCCGTGCATCTGAAAGCATTATTGAGTTCCCAGGCTTACCAAAGCGCCAAATCCCCTTTGACCGCTGTATTAGGTCAAGACATCTCAGGGAATCATGTCGTGACTGATCTCGCGAAAATGCCTCATGGATTAATTGCGGGAGCGACGGGTTCAGGGAAGAGTGTTTGCATTCATTCCTTAATTTTGAGTCTTATCTATAAAGCGACTCCTGATGAGCTTCGATTTATTCTCATCGACCCGAAAGTGGTGGAGCTAGCCACGTACCGGAATTTGCCGCATCTCGCTGCCCCTGTAATTACTCAAACGAGAGAGGCCGCACTTGCCTTAAAGTGGGCGGTGGATGAAATGGAAAATCGTTATCAATTATTTGCAGATACAGGTGTTCGTGATTTGTCGAGATATAACGATCTTGTTGGTACCGGAAAGATTGACGGACCTAAATTACCTTATATTGTGATTGTGATTGATGAGCTTGCCGATTTAATGATGACAAGTCCGCAAGAGGTAGAGGCGGCGATCTGCCGTATTGCACAGAAGGCGAGAGCAGCGGGTATTCATATGCTGCTTGCTACACAGCGGCCATCTGTTGATGTCATTACGGGTTTGATCAAATCGAATATTCCAACTCGGATTGCCTTTAGTGTCTCCTCACAGGCTGATTCTAGAACCATTCTTGATATGAGCGGTGCTGAGAGATTATTAGGCCAAGGGGATTTATTATTCTCTGAAAATGGTTCAAGAAGTCTGCTTCGACTTCAAGGAACCTTTGTGACAGATGAGGAAATCGAAAAGATTACGAATACTTTTCACGATCAAGAGTCACCTGGTTATTTATTTGATGCGAGTGATCTTCAAGAAAGGTCTTCCTGGGATCAAGAAGAGGATGAATTATTTGAAGAGGCGGGTCATTTTGTCATTGAGCAGGGACAAGCTTCTGTTTCGAGCCTGCAGAGACGCTTTCGAATCGGCTATAATCGCGCAGCACGACTCGTTGACCAATTAGAGGCAGCTGCAGTCATTACCGAATCAAATGGCTCGAAGCCTCGTCAAGTTTTAATGGACAGGATGACTTTTGAGTCAGATATTCTTAGTACGGAACGAATAGACTAATGAATTAATCTTTTACAATTGTAGAGAATAAAGGTAAAATATATTACGGATTTTCTAAGAGCTAATTAACCGCCTGCAAGTCATTCGGTGCTAAAGCCACCTGGGAGTTGACATGTGGCGGTTCTTTTTTAAAGAAACCAGCTCGGGAAGAATTAGGGAAAGAAAGAGGATGACCTGCTCTTAGAGGAAATGCCGCTTCTTGCCTTAGAGGATAATTTATTAGCAACTGGTTGCAAAAGGCATATATTATGTTAGAAGCCCAAAATAAATGTGTGCGTTCATGATAAGGTGCCACTTTATATAATGTGGAGGTTTACGGGATGACCAATTATCATTTTGTTGGAATTAAAGGGACTGGCATGAGTTCGCTCGCCCAAATATTACATGACATGGGTGAAACGGTGCAGGGATCGGATGTTACTAAACACTTTTTCACCCAAGATGCTTTAGAAGAGAGAGAGATTCCGCTTCTGCCATTTTCTAGGGATAATATAAAAAAGGATCAAGTCGTCATCTGCGGGAATGCGTTTCCTGATGATCATGAAGAGATTAAAGAAGCTCGGGCATTAGGTGCCGAAACGATTCGCTATGATGCGTTTCTCGGCCAGCTGTCTAAGCAATATACAAGTGTAGCGATAACAGGCACTCATGGGAAAACCTCTACGACTGGACTCTTGGCCCATGTGTTTCGTGAATATGCTCCAACCTCCTACCTAATCGGCGACGGAACAGGAGTAGGAGCTAAAGATAGTGAGTATTTTATTTTTGAAGCTTGTGAATATCGTCGCCACTTCTTATCTTACACACCGGATTACTGCTTAATTACGAATATAGAATTTGACCATACTGATTACTACAAAGACTTAGAGGATGTTATAAGTGCTTTTCAAGAAATGGCATTGCGAGTTAAAAAGGCAATCATTGCTTGCGGGGATGACTTGAATGTCAGACAAATAAAAGCGATCGTGCCCATTGTCTATTACGGCATGTCTGAAGAAAACGACTATCAGGCGAGAAACATCGTTCGAACCGATGAGGGAACGACCTTTGATGTCTATCTGCACAAGCAATTCTTTGGCCGCTATACCATTCCAGGCTTTGGCGACCATCATGTCTTGAATGCTTTAGGCGTTATCGCGTTCTGTGATCGTGAAGGTGTTCCAAACTCGCTTCTTAAGGAAAGATTGGCAACATTCGGCGGAGTTAAACGACGTTTTTCAGAGAAAAAAATGGGCAATCAAGTGTTGGTTGATGATTATGCGCATCACCCTACTGAAATTAAAGCTACCATTCAAACTGCCCGTAACAAGTGGCCAGACAAAGAAGTATTGGCTGTCTTTCAACCCCATACCTTTACACGGACACTTGCTTTTCTTGATGGATTTGCTGAGAGCCTCCAGGCTGCTGATTACGTCTATTTGTGTGATATATTCGGATCCGCCAGAGAGTCGGGCGGAATGCTTACAATTGAAGATCTGCAGAGCAAGATTCCAAACTCAAAGCTTATGAACGATGAAACATTAGCTGAACTACAAAAGCACAAAGATGCTGTCATCCTTTTCATGGGAGCTGGAGATATTCAAAAATATCAAGAAGCATATGAACAATTGATAGGGGCTTAACTTTAAAAAAGTGCCCCTTTTTCTTTTAATTCAGCCTATTTTCTTGATACAATAGAACTAGGTAAACTTGCAGGTATTATTGGCAAATGAATGGAAAGCTAACCAAAAAAAAATTTAATAGATCTATTGGATAACAAAAGCCTGTTTGACTAAAATTAATTAAGGGTATTACACTAAAAAGGAGGGCAACTATTTTGGAATGGATTCTATCACTGAGTGTCGCCTTGCTAGCGATTGCTTTTACGATCTTAGTGATCTATGTCTCGCAAACCTTAAAATCAGCTCAGAACTCGTTAAACAATGTCTCTAAGACCATGAATGAGGTGGTTCATCAAATGGAAGGAATCACTCGTGAAACGACGGATCTATTACATAAAACCAATGTGATTACAGAAGAATTGCATGAGCGTTCGAAAACTTTAACACCTATCTTTAATTCTATCCAGGGTGTGGGAGAATCGATTCAAACTATTAACCATTCCGTTCGCCGAATAACTGAGACGGTAACAGAGAAAAGTGAACAATACTCTGAAGAGGTGGCACGTGTGCTTCAGTGGGGAGATGCAGCGTTAGATCTTTGGACGAAATGGAAAGTGAGACGTCAGCAAATCGGAAACGAAGATTAAACAGGAGAAATTTGATAAAGGGGAGGAAATAAATAATGGGAAAAGACAAGAACGACTCGATAAACTTAAAAGATTTTATGATTGGAGCATTCTTTGGAGGAATAGTCGGTGCATCTTGCGCATTGCTTTTTGCTCCAAAGACGGGTAAAGAAATTAGACAAACGATTGGTGAACAATCCATCTCCTTGAAAGATAAGGGCACGACTTTGGCTCAAAAAGCAAAAGAGAAATCGACTGACCTCGCGAAGAATATGAGTGATCAATCCTCTGCAATTGTGAGTCGAGTCAAGGAATGGCCAGTTGTGGGGAAGTCAACACCAGAGGCGGAAGATACGATTGAAGCCGAGACATTAAGAGAAATCGAAGCTTCACAATCAACAGAAGAAGATCAAGCCTGACGAGGCCATTAACAAAAGCAGATAGAGACCCCAAAATTGTTAGAGAAACTCTGGCAATTTTGGGGTTTTTTTATTAAAACTTTTTTTGGAAACTAAGTTTATCTTAATTTTTAAAATTTATAAATGAGGGGAATACAAGGTTTGTCCCTAAATAAAAGGAAATTTTGTCATTCTTTATGTTGCTTTAACGCATAAAAGCGTTTAATTATTAAAGTAAAAAGTCGTGACAAGATGTTAGCTCTCGTATATAATATTTCTTAAGATTGAAAAAGGTGGAGGGAGAAACATGAGTGAAAACACATTAGATGGCTTGCGCGGTCAGATTGACAAAATCGATGATCAACTCCTTGAGTTAATCAACCAGCGCGGTATCATTGTTCAAAAGATTGGCGAATTGAAAAAGGAAAAAGGGGTTGACCCTTATGACCCTGTCCGTGAACGCGCCATTATGGATAAGATTGCGGGACGCAACAATGGCCCATTTGAAACCGGACGTGTTCAGCATATCTTTAAAGAAATCTTAAAAATAGCGCTCTCGTTACAAGAAGAAGATCGCCGAAAAGCCTTATTGGTTTCAAGAAAACGCAAGCAAGAGAATACAGTCATTACTATACGTGGTGAGCGAATCGGTGATGGCGAACAGCGCCTGATTGCAGGACCTTGCTCCGTTGAAAGTTTTGAACAAACCGCGAGTGTAGCGGAACAAGTCAAAAAGCACGGCATTAAATTTTTACGCGGTGGTGCTTTTAAGCCAAGAACATCTCCTTATGATTTCCAAGGGCTTGGTGTTGAAGGACTCCAGATTCTTAAAAAAATTGCCGACAAATACGATCTTGCTGTTATTAGTGAAATCGTCTCCCCACATGATATTGAAATGGCTCAGGATTACTTGGATGTTATCCAAATCGGTGCCCGTAACATGCAGAATTTTGAGCTATTGAAAGCAGCCGGTCAAGCCCACAAACCTGTTTTACTAAAAAGAGGTCTCGCAGCAACGATTGATGAATTTATGAAAGCGGCTGAATACATTTACTACTCCGGGAATGAGAATATCATTTTGTGTGAGAGAGGGATTCGGACGTTTGAACGAGCCACCCGTAATACTCTGGACATCTCGGCTGTTCCAATTCTTAAACAAGAAACGCATTTACCTGTGTTCGTCGATGTCACCCATTCAACAGGCCGACGTGATTTGCTGATTCCAACGGCAAAAGCCGCGCTGGCAATTGGTGCAGATGGTGTAATGGTGGAAGTTCACCCGGATCCAAGTGTCGCTCTTTCTGATTCTGAGCAGCAAATGGATTTCAAGCAGTTTGATGAATTTGTGAAGGCACTTGAGCCATCTGGTCTATTAACAAAAGCATAAGTAAGAAATGAAAAAGCCGTTCCTGCCAAATAAGGAGAACGGTTTTTTTTATTTATAGCGGTTGAAAGAGGACAAATTTGGGAATAAATGTGAGTAACGTCTATTTAAATACGACATTTTTCATGATAAAAACACGATTCTACAAAAATTTTAAAATGAATACGCGTACATTAGCTTGACAAATAGACGTTCGCACCATAATTTGATTATAATAGTAAAGAATAGACATAATGGCCGATTATATACAACTTAGTTTCATTTTATTGACCCTGAAAGTTGAAGACGCCAAGAAAGAGTTATAAAAATTCTATTACGATTATTACGAGATTCCGTACATATGAGGAGGAGACGAAATGAGTGCAACAATCTATGATGTAGCAAGAGAAGCAGGTGTGTCGATGGCGACGGTTTCTCGTGTTGTTAATGGCAATCCGAATGTCAAACCGACTACTCGGAAAAAAGTTTTAGCTGCCATTGAACAATTGGGGTATCGACCAAACGCGGTGGCCAGAGGACTTGCGAGTAAGAAGACAACAACGGTAGGGGTTATTATCCCTGATATCTCGAGTATTTTCTTTTCTGAGCTTGCCCGCGGTATTGAAGATATTGCGACAATGTACAAATACAATATCATTTTAAGCAATTCTGATCAAAACTTGGATAAAGAATTGCATTTAATTAATACGATGCTTGGTAAACAAGTAGATGGCATTGTGTTCATGGGTGGAAAAATTTCAGAGGAGCATATTCGCACCTTTAAGCAGTCATCCGTCCCTGTCGTTCTTGCGGCAACACTTGATGAGTCCAACCAAATTCCTTCTGTCAACATTAATTATGAACAAGCTGTCTATGATGCGATTTCTTATTTTGTTGACCGCGGTCATCAAAGGATAGCAGCGGTTATAGGACCGGTTGAGGATCCTATTAATGGTGAAGCCAAATTAAAAGGCTATCGCCGTGCGCTAGAAGACGGTGGACTAACTTATAATGATGGCTATGTGGCAGTTGGAGATTATACGTATGATTCAGGAAGCGAAGCGGTAGAACAGTTAATGCAGCTTCCTGAGAAGCCAACAGCTATCTTTACTGCAACAGATGAAATGGCCCTTGGGGTGATACATCAGATCCAAGATAACCATATGTCTGTACCAGATGACATTGAAGTAATCAGCTGTGAGAATACCCGTCTAGCCCAAATGGTCCGACCAACGCTCTCAACCATTGTTCAACCGCTTTATGATATCGGTGCTGTCGCCATGCGATTACTTACTAAGTATATGAATAAAGAAAGCGTTGATGAGGAAACCGTCGTACTGCCTCATCGGATTGAATATCGTCATTCGACAAAAGAGCATCAAGACTAAAAGCGGTTTAAAAGCAGCAAAGTTTGCAAAATGTGAAAAAAGCCAAATGAAAAGAAAAGAGAAACCCCTCAGATCCAGTATCTGAGGGGTTTTGTTTTAAAACTTTTTTATATGATTAATCGCTTGATTGACCGCTTGTCTGGGTGCTCGTTTGACTGCTTGCACCTGACCCGTTAGAATTGTCTGTTCCAGTTTGGTTAACAGCCCCGCTATTTGTATCATTTCCTGAAGGATTGGTTGTTCCGTTTCCTTCTGAGGCGGTTGTCCCATTGTCTGTTCCGTCACCCTTATCTTCTGATGCCTTATTGTCTGAAGTAGGGTCTGTGGTAGTCGGACTATATTCACCTACCATTATTTGGTCAGATGGAGCCGATTCTTTACCTGTTATATCAACAGCAGTGACATAGTAGGCTGCCGCTGATTGTGAGACTGAGATCGATAACGTGTCCGACATGACCTCAGAAATCTTTTTAAAGTCGTTTGTCCCGTTGGAGGCCTCATAGACTCGGTATCCTACAACATCATTTGAGGGACTCTTGGACCATGTAAGTTTACCCGATGAATAACCAACACTCGATGGTTTAGAAGGGGATTGGTTATCCGCATTGAACTCGGCCACTTGGATCGTATTCTTTAAAGGATTATTGCTAACCTCGTTCCATTGTATATAAGGAAGATGGCTTTTAATAAAGGACTCACTTAATAGAACACCAGACTTAGTAAATTGTGAAGGAGTACTTGAAAGAGCAGGGTATTCTTTTCCATTTATAATGACATAATTTCCTCTTTCAAAAGCGGTATCCTTCCCAGAAGGCTGGAACTTTGTATTAATTAAATCCGTTGATTGCATACCTGCTGCCTTACAATCGCTCGAAGCGGGACCATTGGTCAAACCACAGAAGGTTTCGGTTACAACACCGCTTGGCTTTGAAAAGGACTGTTTCGGTGCCATTAATGAAGGCTCAACAGAATAAGCATCATTGGCAAGATCTGCCCATATTTGAGTGTTATGCTCATGATACGTGTAAGGGTCGAGCTCAAGCTTATGTACCTTTCCGTTGATCGTGACCTGCTGCTGGTCATATCCGTTCCAAACACCTAATGTCATTGACGGATTTCCAGCAACTAACCAAGAATCGTCCCAGTTCTGTGTCGTTCCTGTTTTTCCGTAAAGGTCACTATTAAAGTTAAGCAGGCTTTTCAGACCAGCTGCCGTTCCTTTATTAATGACATCTCGGAGCATATCAATGACCATATAAGAGGTTTGCGGGCTGAAGACCTTTGTGGAAGTCGTTTTATGCTGATAAACGGTTTTTCCATTTTTATCAACGATCTTTTTAATCATGTAAGCACCCACAAAATTTCCGTCATTTGCAAACGTCGCATAAGCATTTGTGTCTTGTTCGACAGTTGTTCCGAGTGTTAACCCGCCAATGGCTACAGGTAACGGTCCATTATCAGGATAAACAAGATTAGTAAAGCCCATCTTCTGAAGATAATTCAGAGGTTGGAAATGCTGCAAATTCTCCCAATAAGTTTGAATGGCAGGGAGGTTGTGCGATTCCGCCAAAGCATAACGAGCCGTTTCAAATCCATGGAAGAGACCGTCTCCCTCAGAGCCATAGTTATGCGGAGAATAATTGCCTGGATAAGTCGTTGGTAAGTCCGCTAAGATGGTCCCCGGTGATAAAATTCCATTCTCTATGGCGGGCCCATAATCGAGCAATGGCTTCATGGTTGACCCGTTTTGCCGTTTCGCATCCAAAGCGTGGTTAATTTGAGAAAACTCCATTTTATTCTGTCGGCCGCCCACGAAACTAACAATGGCGCCCGTATCGTTTTTGATCAGAACGGCACCAAGCTCCATTGGGAAGGTCAGTGTTTTCTTTTCACCTGTCTTAGCATCCGTATAAGTGAACACTTTATCACTTTCATAGCCATTATAGGAAGTTGCTGTCTTCTGCATCTTGTCATATATTTGCTTATTAATGGTTGTGTAGATTTTATACCCGTTTTGATCTAATTGTTTTCCTGCATTGTCATAGAATTCCTGATAGAGATCACTGTTTTTCTTTAAGGTTGTATAGTCTACCCCTTGTTTTTTGCAGATCTCCTGAATCGTGAGTTTGCTGTAGGCAGGGTAACTATTCAGTGTTTTGAGCTTAGAAAGCGTGTCATAATCGTTCGAGAGTGTCGTCCCGTTATAGCCTTGATTGTTGGCGTTTACGATTGCTAACTGTTTGGCCGCTTCACTTCTTACCTCAGGCATAAGGTAAGGATATTTGGAGACAACGGGGTCGGTTTTCTTAACAAAATGCTTTTCGTAATCATAGTTAATTGCTTGATTATATTGATCTTGGTTAATATAACCGGCATTCAGCATGTTCTTAAGCACATCATGAGCTCGATTCACACCTGCTGAAATATCACTCTTGACCCCTCCGCCATTTAAAAATGGGGT
This sequence comes from Pullulanibacillus sp. KACC 23026, assembly GCF_029094525.1. Classification (NCBI taxonomy): domain Bacteria; kingdom Bacillati; phylum Bacillota; class Bacilli; order Caryophanales; family Sporolactobacillaceae; genus Pullulanibacillus; species Pullulanibacillus sp. KACC 23026. The sequence continues at coordinate 1,312,714 of NZ_CP119107.1, forward strand.
ATAAGCAAATGGATTTTTAGGGATCCCGGCAATAAAGGCAGCTTGCGGGAGGTTCAAATCCTTTGCATCGACACCAAAAATACCTTTTGCGGCGGTTTGAACACCTGCTATGTTTTGACCCGCAGCATTTCGTCCAAATGGAATGACATTTATGTACGCATCCAGAATCTCATTTTTGCTAAAGAATCGGTCTAATCTTAGGGCTAATAATATTTCCTTTGCCTTCCGATCAAAGGAGACCTCATTTGTGAGAATCTGGTTTTTCACCAATTGTTGGGTGATCGTACTTCCGCCCGTCACAATCGGCTGATTGGTTAGTTCTTGGAAGGTGGCTCGAATCACTGATTTGGGGACAACACCTTGATGTTGGTAGAAGAGTTCATCCTCTGTTGCAAGCAAAGCATCAATATAATTGCTTGAGACATCCTTAAGTTGAACGGGGGTCCGTAATAAGTCCGTTTTCAATTTGCCTAATTGGATGTTTCCGTCGAAATAAACAGTGCTTGTTTCGGAGTAATTATTGATGTCCTTTTTCATATCGGCATAGCTTAGAATGGGTTGTTTATGAACAAGAGAAGCAAAATACCCTGCTGCAACCCCTCCAAAGAAAAAGATGGAAATGAAGCCTAGAGATATAAGAATTAAAAATAAATTCCATATGACCTTTCCGCTTACTCGAAAGCTTTTTAATACTTTTTTCTGCTCTAACCAGGCAATGCCCTTATTTAGTTTGGCTAGAAGATCAGAAGGTTTAAATGACATAACTTCCTTCCTCCCTCTAAACAGATCCCTAATGAGTTCTAGTGATTTGTTTAGGTAGTAACTTTTAAGCTGAAAACGCTCCATTATATTCTATCATATTTTTGTTTAAAGATGAGAAGTGCTAGAATAAAAGGTTGCTAGATTGATGGCAAATAAAAAGAGAGTGTCTCAAAGTTGAGACACTCTCTTTTATTTTAGCGTTTATCCGAAGATTAACGAGAATAGAATTCGACGATCAACGCTTCTGTGATTTCAGCAGGAAGCTCTGAACGCTCAGGGAAACGAGTATAAGTTCCCTCAAGTGTATTCTCATCAAAAGTCACATATTCAGGAATGTAGTTGTTGGTTTCAATAGCTTCTTTGATGATGTCAAGGTTGCGAGATTTTTCTCTTACACCAATGACTTCACCTGGCTTAACGCGATAGGAAGGAATATCAACGCGTTGTCCGCCAACTAGGATGTGACCATGATTTACAAGCTGACGAGCTTGACGACGTGTACGGGCAAGACCCATACGGTAAACGAGGTTATCAAGGCGAGATTCAAGTAAAATCATGAAGTTTTCACCGTGAACACCTTTCATTTTACCAGCATCATCAAAAATGCGACGGAATTGACGCTCGTTCACTCCGTACATAAAACGAAGCTTTTGTTTTTCTTGTTGTTGCAAACCGTATTCAGACAGTTTGCGACGTTGGTTTGGACCGTGTTGCCCTGGTGCATATGGGCGTTTTTCAATTTCTTTTCCCGTTCCGCTTAAAGAAATACCAAGACGGCGAGATTGTTTCCAACTTGGACCAGTATATCGAGCCATGGTTATGACTCCTCCTTTGTCATTTTATCGTATAAAATGACATGTGCGATCCTTTAAGTAGGATATTTTGTTTTATGCACCTTCACCCGACAGAAGAGGTTACGCGATGCACCTTTATATGCATAAAGGAACAAAATAGGGCCTATAAAGGGAATTCGTACGCTGTCTCATTTTACACAAACTCCATTATAGGCATAACTTATCTTAAAGTCAACCTGTTGCCTGAATCTTTATCATCCTTGTTTGCCTAGTCTCAGGTTCCTAGATCGGGGATTGCTGACCGCAGCAAGTGCATAAAGACGGGGAATTAGAGCTGTTCCGTTAGCGTAGCAACGAGCTGTTCGAGTCCCTTTTGGTCCGCTTCAGAGAAACGTTTTGTAGAAGGACTGTCGATATCTAATACACCGATAAGAGCTCCTTTTTTCTTAATTGGAATCACAATTTCGGATTGTGAAGCGGCATCGCAGGCAATGTGACCCTGAAAGTGATTGACATCTTCAACACGAATGGTTTGACCTTTTTCGGCAGCAGTCCCGCAAACTCCTTTTCCAATCGGGATGCGAATGCAGGCCGGCAGCCCTTGAAAAGGACCTAATACTAATTCTTTGCCATCATATAAGTAAAATCCCACCCAATTTATATTTTCTAAGAATTGGGCTAGTAAGGCAGCTGTATTGGCTAGATTGGCGATTTGATTCGGTTCATCCTCTATTAATGCCTTAAGCTGTTTATTGACTTGTTCATACTGTTCTTCAATGGTTCCATTATACTTGGTGACAGAAAACATCAAAATCCACCTGCTTTCGATTTAAATAGTATAAGTGTAGCAAAAAATGAGCTTGGTTTCACGTTATTTGTCGAGAAGTTATTAAAGGAAATTTAATAAAGGTATAGAAAACGTAGATTATAGACTAGACTTGGCTTTTTAAGGTGGTGAGAACAATGGAGAAACGAAAAGATTCAAGGCAGGCTGTTCTGGATGCAGCTAGTCGTCTTTTTCATATGTATGGGTATGACGGAACTTCAGTAAGGGCGATTGCATCGGAAGCTGGAGTGAATGTGGCACTTATTTCTTATTATTTTGGTGGTAAGAAAGCCTTGCTCGAACAATTGATGGAGCATTTCTTAAATGGATATATTTTAGAAATAGAAGCTTTTTTGAAAAAGAGAGAGGCGTCTGTGATCTTCCTCGATGATATCGTTCAATTAGCCGAATGCTTATTAGTTTATCAGGCCCATCATTTTTACATGGCAAGATTTGTTTTTCGCGAAATCACATTAGATTCGATGCTGACACGTGAGATTATGACAACGTATCTTATGAAAGAGAAGTATTTATTGGAGGCCATTTTCCAACAAGTCGGATTAGTCGGTCTCGACCCTCATTATTCCTTGGATTTTTTAATCATGCAATTTCGTGATATGGTCATGTTGCCGTACAGTCAGCCTCAATACATTCGAAAAGTATACGGCTTACAACCCACCCAATCGACTTTTTTATCTCATTATATAAAGCATGTCAGACTCTGGGTCAGAGGACTTGATGCGACAGCAACCCGCAAGCCAAAGCTCATCATATGAAAAAAAAGGGCACCGATTGAGGTGTCCTTTTAATTTGGGGTTATAAGTGTATGGGGGTGGGGGGGGCTTGCAACACACACTTTGGGTGGCTCTGCGCACGCCTCATCCCTTGCCCACCATATTGGCTCACAACTCGTTGAATTTAGTGGGTAAGGGAGTCATGCCCACCATATTGGCCTTAGATCCCGCTGAAAATGGTGGGCAAGGGAGTCATGCCCACCATATTGACTCACAACTCGCTTAATATGGTGGGCAAACTTGGCTTGTTCTCCACCTAAGCCCTGTTTTAGTTAATGGAGGCCCCATCACACGCTCTGTTTTGTGTGATGGAGCCTCCAACGCGCACGTTTGGCCCTGCACCGGCCCCGGTTTTGTGTGATGGAGGCCCCAACGCACACGTTTGGCCCTGCACACGCTCTGTTTTTGTGTATTGGAGGCTTCATCGCACACGTTTGGCCCCGCACCGGCCCCGATTTTGTGTGATGGAGGCCCCAACGCACACGTTTGGCCTTGCACCGGCCCCGATTTTGTGTGATGGAGGCCCCATCACACACGTTTGGCCCTGCACAGGCTCTGTTTTTGTGTATTGGAGGCTTCATCGCACACGTTTGGCCCTGCACACGCTCTGTTTTTGTGTGATGGAGGCCCCAACGCACACGTTTGGTCCCGCACCGGCCCCGATTTTGTGTGATGGAGGCCCCATCACACACGTTTGGTCCTGCACAGGCTCTGTTTTTGTGTGATGGAGCCTTCAACGCACACGTTTGGTCCTGCACAGGCCCCGATTTTGTGTGATGGGGCCCCCAACGCACACGTTTGGTCCTGCACAGGCTCTGTTTTTGTGTGATGGGGCCTCCAACGCACACGTTTGGCCCTGCACACGCTCTGTTTTTGTGTGATGGAGGCCCCAACGCACACGTTTGGCCCTGCACACGCTCTGTTTTTGTGTGATGGAGGCCCCAACGCACACGTTTGGCCTTGCACCGGCCCCGATTTTGTGTGATGGAGGCCCCAACGCACACGTTTGGCCTTGCACCGGCCCCGATTTTGTGTGATGGAGGCCCCATCACACACGTTTGGCCCCGCATCAGCCCCGATTTTGTGTGATGGAGCCTTCAACGCACACGTTTGGCCCCGCATCAGCCCCGATTTTGTGTGATGGGGCCCCCAACGCGCACGTCTGGCCCCGCACCGGCCCCGATTTTGTGTGATGGAGTCTCCAACGCACACGTTTGGCCCCACACACGCTCTGTTTTTGTGTGATGGAGCCCCAACGCACACTTTTGCCTCCATCCCACGCTTCGGCACCGCGCACCGCCTCGATTTGGAGCCTTCAATACGCATGCCCCATCCTTGGTTTGGCGAACGGAAATTTTCCTATCCTCATATCTGAAATTTTTTTGTGTTTAACTTCAAATAAAAGGATCCCGAGATGCTTTATAAAACACTCATCAAATTTTTATAAAAGTGGTGTCCAAAACTGGTAAATCCATGGTATGATAAAGACTGCATAATTTTATTTATTTTGATATTTTTTTCATGAATTTTTTAAGAGTAAACGGCGATTTTGTCGTGTTCTGTCGACAAATGTTTGACGAAATACGGATCCCGATAGATTGGGGGAACATGAATGTTGTTTTATGTGATTGTTGGACTTATCATCGTCATTGCCCTGATTGTTGGGTATGGTGCCTTTATGAGACGAAAAATATATAAGGATGTTGATCGCTACGCTAATTGGAAAATAAGTGTTATGAATCGACCGATTACGGATGAAATCTCTAAGGTAAAAAAAATGACTATGGGCGGGGAAACTGAAAAGAAATTTGAAGAATGGCGCCGTGATTGGGATGAAATTATTACTCTTCATCTCCCAAATGTTGAAGAGGCTCTCTTTGAAGCGGAGGAGTGCGCGGATAAATATCGATTCAAGAAGGCACGTGAGGTCCTGGCAACAGTCGATGAAAAGCTTAATGAAACCGAATTAAAGATCGGTCATATGCTTGAGGACTTAAATGTTGTTGTTGAAAGCGAAGCGCAAAATAAGAAGAATATTATTCCAATAAAAGAGCGTTATCATGACGTGAAGAAAACCTTAATCACCAGGCGCGGTGATTTTAAAAAAGCCATTGGTTATTTTGAAAATGAGCTTAAAGAACTCGAAGAAAAACTAGAAAAATATGACCTTGAAACATCGCAGGGAAATGTCATTTTAGGCCGAGAGATTCTTACCGATGTTATGGAACAATTGGATCACCTTGAGGCAGACCTCCTCGATGTCCCTAAGTATTATAAAGATATCAAGATCATTCTCCCTAATCGGATCAAAGAACTTGAAGCCGGACTTGCTGAGATGACGGAAAAAGGCTATGTGTTAGATCACTTGGAGATTGAAACCTTTATAAATGAACTCCAAAACCATCTCATTGTTTACGAGACGGCGTTAGAGAATGCTTCTTTTAAAGAAGTCAAAGAAGGTCTTGCGGAAAGCTTCGAGCAATTAGAATGGATTTATACACAGCTAGAAAAAGAAGTGGAAGTTCGACATGCCCTTATAAAGGAAGTTCCTTCATTTAGACATGATTTAACCATTGTTGCCGGGAAAATTGAGATGATGAATCAAGAAACAGAAGAAGTTAAGAAGAGTTATCTATTAGATGAGGAAGATTTTAAAACGCGTGACAGCTTGGATGCGGTTTTTGAAGAGCTGCAAAAAGAGTTTGAAGAAGTGGACATCGTCTTTTCTGAAAATAAGCAGGCCTTTAGTATTTTATTTGAGAAGGTAGAGGATATGAGAGGGCATTTAAAAGATGTGCACTCGAAAACGGAAGCCTATCTTGAAAAATTACATCATCTTAGACATGATGAATTAGCTGCTAAAGAAAGCCTTCAGAAGCTTAAACAAAGACTTAATGAAGCTAAGCGTCTGGTACAAAAAAGCAATTTGCCAGGGATTCCTCAGACTTATGTTTCCTTGATTGAGGATTCAGATGAGTTATTATCGGAAGTCCGGGACCGATTAGATGAAAAGCCTTTAGCCATGGAGACGATTCTTCAGCTTTTAGAGGAATCTGAGGCACAAATGGACTTGGTCCATGATAAGACACTAGAAATGGTGGACTCGGCTAATTTTACGGAACAATTGATTCAATACGGAAACCGGTATCGTCGTCAAAATCCTAGGCTTGATGAAGAACTTAAAGAAGCAGAAGCGGCTTTCAGAAGCTATAATTACGGAGAATCTGTTGAGATTGCAGCGAGTGCTATAAACAAAATTGATCCAGGTGCTTTAAAGAAATTCCAAATCGTCAAGGAAGAACATATTAGTTAGTGTCACAAGAGACGATCCCGAGCACTGACCTCTTTAGAAACATCTCATCCAAACGGAAAGGTGTAAAAGGTAGAGGCGGCTTCTTTTGGGAACGTCTTTTTTATACGTTAAAAAAATGTTTGGGAACTAAGTATAAGGGAAACAAGCTTTGCTGCCTTCGCCTAAAGCTTGGTGCGAGCCTTGTTTTCTTTACTTGTTTTTGCAACCATATGAGTATAAGATAAAAATTTGTAGACGAAAAAGAGGAGGGACACTCATGATTTATCTTGATAACAGTGCTACAACTCGAGTGTATCCAGAGGTACTGGAGACCTATCTTAAAGTAGCGGATTCCTTTTTTGCCAATCCTTCCTCCATTCATAAGCTAGGCGGTCAATCGGAAGAACTCCTGAAAAAAACACGTGAACAGGCAGCACGATTGCTTCAAGTGGAGGATCGAGAGCTTGTTTTTACTTCTGGGGGAACAGAAGGTAACAATCTTGCTATAAAGGGGACGGCCTTTTATTATCGGCAACGTGGAAAGCATTTGATCACGACATCGGTCGAACATGCGGCGAGCTTTGAAGCTTTTAAGCAACTCGAATCGATTGGCTATGATGTGACTTACTTAGACGTCGATCGTTCTGGCAAAGTAGATATTGAGCAATTGAAAGAAGCTATTCGACCGGATACGATTCTCGTCTCTCTTCTTCATGTCAACAATGAAACGGGCAGTATTCAAGATGTGGAACAGATCGGTTCATGTTTGAGCCATTATCCTAAAATTCTATTTCATGTGGACCATGTTCAGGGCCTCACAAAAGTACCGCTTCATTTTAAGAAAGCTCAAATTGACTTATGCACGATGTCTGGACATAAAATCCACGGACCAAAAGGGACAGGCCTTTTATATATAAGAAACGGGGTGAAACTTGCTCCCCTATTTGCAGGTGGAGGTCAAGAGGGAGAGCTCCGTTCTGGTACAGAAAACCTTCCGGGAAATGTAGCCTTGGTTAAAGCACTGCGGCTATCGCTTGAGAAGATGGAGAAAGGGATTCCTCGAATGAAACGTTTGATGGGGAAATTAAGATCGGATCTTGAGAAGTCAACCTTTGTAACGATAAACACGCCTCAAGACGGAGCCCCGCACATTCTCAGCTTATCGGTACATGGCATTAAAGCAGAAGTGTTAATTCATGCACTTGATCAAGAGGAGATTTATATTTCAACAAAGTCAGCGTGTTCTTCAAAAAGTGAAGGAGCAAGCCGTGTCTTGTTGGGCACAGGAATTCCAGAAAAAGAGGCGGAATCAGCCATTCGAATTAGCCTCTCATTCGAAACAACCGATGAAGAGATTGAAACTTTTCTAAATGTGTTTCATCAAAAAGTGGAAGAGCTAAGACGTGTTATGGGAGGAAAACCATGAATTATGACATTTTAAGCTTAAGATATGGCGAGTTGTCACTTAAAGGTAAGAATAAAAAGGGATTTTATGATACTTTGTTTCGTACCGTAAAAAAACAGCTTCAGCCTTTTCAAAATATAGAACTAGAAAAACATTTTGACCATATTAATATAAGGTTGAATGGACATGATCACGAAGCTATTCTTCATGCCTTGAAATATGTTTTTGGGATTCATGTGATTCGAGCTGGTATTCAAGTTGAAAAGTCCTTGGATGCGATGAAAGAAGGCGCCCTTCGATTAATCGAAGGCGACTCGAGTATTCAAACCTTTAAAATTTCAGCGCGTCGAAAAGATAAGCAGTTTCCTTATCCAGCCTATGAGATTAATAACGAGCTTGGGGGATATTTGCTCGAAAATAGGGACGGCCTTAAGGTTGACGTCCATAACCCTGATGTGGATATAAAAGTTGAAGTGAAGCCTTATTATGTTAACATTTTTGGAAAAGCCATTAAGGGACCTGGTGGAATGCCTGTGGGAACGGGAGGGAAAATCCTTTTAATGCTTTCAGGTGGAATTGACAGTCCTGTTGCGGGATTTCAATTGTTAAAGCGAGGCGCCGTCCTCGAAGGCATTCATTTTCATAGTCCCCCTTACACAAGTGAACGCGCGAAACAAAAAGTGATTGATCTCAGTCGACGTTTGAAGGAAATCGGTGGCGAGTTCAAGCTTCATGTTGTGCCTTTTACGAAAGCACAGTTGGCGATTCATGAAAAAGCACCTGCCAATTATGCGATTACCTTAATGAGGCGAATGATGCTCAGAATAGCGGAAAAGTGGGCATCGGAAAGAGGCGCATTAGCTCTCGCAACAGGTGAAAGCTTAGGCCAGGTTGCCAGTCAAACGCTTAGCAGTATGCACACGATCAATGAAGTGACCAATTATCCGGTCCTGCGCCCGCTTATTTCGGAGGATAAAGTCGATATCATTGCTATTGCCCAGGAAATTGACACGTATGATATTTCGATTCGTCCTTATGAAGATTGTTGTACGATCTTTCTTCCAAAAGCCCCTAAAACAAAGCCAAGTCGTGAAAAAGCCGCTTTGTTCGAGGCCGATTTAGATATTGAAGCACTAGTGGCGGAGGCGGTTGCAGGGATTGAAACACTTGATCTTCGAAAAGATGAGCTAGACCTTGAGGATTTATTTTAAATAGTGCTTTGGAAAAAGTCCGTTAATCAACGGGCTTTTTTTGTAAGAAATAATTACCAATTGGATATTTGCATGGAATCCTCCTTTATTACAGATGATATAAGTACACAAGGAGGTGATACTCAATGGCTGATAACAACAGCAATCAAATCCTCGTAGCAGGTGCAGAGCAAGCAATTGACCAAATGAAGCAAGAAATTGCTCAAGAATTTGGTGTACAGCTTGGCGCTGATACCACTTCTCGCGCTAACGGTTCTGTTGGTGGAGAAATTACGAAACGCCTTGTTGCAACTGCTCAGCAACAACTTGGTGGTCATTTCTAAATTAAATAGAATTTGGCTATGGAGAGGTGGCTCTGGTCACCTCTCTATTTTTATTGGGTTTTTTACCAATAAATTGCTTGTTTTTTCTGACGATCCTTTCTTTCAAAACCTTCACCCCTCTTGTATAATAAGAAGGAAAAAGAAAACGCTTAAGGAAGGGGAGTTGAGTATGGAGTCTTTGATTGCGCCAGCCCGATATAATTTCACCTCTGAGATTGAAAAATATGCGCAAAATTCTTCTAAGTTAGCACTTAAATTTGAAAATATGGATGGAACAACCTTCACACTTACATATTTTGAACTCATGGAAAGAGCCAATGCTTTTGCCAATGGCCTGACTAAATTAGGCCTAAAACAAGGTGATCGCATTCTTGTGATGATGCCGCGATCCATTACGACATATGTGGTTTATGTTGCTGCATTAAAAGCAGGGCTTGTGATTGTGCCAACCTCTGAAATGTTAAGGCCAAAAGATTTATCTTATCGCTTAAACCATTCAGAGGCGCTTGCAGTGGTAGTGCAAGATCAATTGACCGATCGAATTGACCAAGCTGAACATGAAACGGTTCAATATAAGATTGCAGTTGGGAATGCTCCTTCCTCAAGTTGGTTGACTTATGATACGGTTGTTGAGGGGAACTCAACCCATTTCATAGCAGCAGATACATCAAAAGATGATATGGCCTTTCTAGCCTATACTTCTGGGACGACTGGTAATCCTAAAGGCGTTGTTCACACACATAGCTGGGCTTATGCCCACATTCGGACAGCCTCCAAAAGCTGGTTGGATATTCAAGAGGATGATCTTGTTTGGGCAACCGCAGGACCCGGCTGGGCGAAATGGTTATGGTCACCCTTCCTTTCTGTTTTAGGCTCAGGAGCCACAGGTTTTGTCTATAATGGCCCTTTTTCAGCCGGGAAGTATTTAGAATTGCTTCAAAATAATAAAATAAATGTGCTTTGCTGCACACCAACTGAATACCGTCTTATGGCGAAAGAGGATGGGCTGGAGACATTTAATCTGTCTTCATTAAGAAGTGCGGTATCGGCAGGTGAGCCCTTAAATAGAGAAGTGATTGAGACATTCGAGAAATTATTTAACGTCTCAGTACGAGATGGATATGGGCAAACTGAAAATACGCTCCTAGTGTGTACACAAGTCGGCATGGAAGCACGCCCGGGTTCGATGGGCAAGCCAACCCCGGGAAATCGTGTAGAAATTATCACTGAAGACGGGGATGCAGCAGATGTAGGCGAAGTCGGGGACATTGCCGTTCATCGAAGCACGCCAGCTCTTTTCAAGTATTATTACAAAGACGAAGAAAGGACGGCTGCCTCTTATAGAGGAAATTACTATATAACGGGTGACCGTGCTAAAAAAGATAAAGATGGCTATTTTTGGTTTGATGGACGCCGCGATGATATTATTATCAGTTCCGGATATACTATCGGGCCATTCGAAGTAGAGGATGCGCTTGTCAAACATCCAAAGGTAAAAGAATGTGCAGTTGTCGCGAGCCCAGATCCTGATCGCGGCAATGTAGTAAAGGCTTATGTGGTGTTGCGTCATCCAGAGGATCAAAATGACCTTTCATTAGTCAAAGAACTTCAAGATCATGTCAAGGAATTAACCGCACCCTATAAATACCCGCGAAAGATTGAGTTTGTCGAGGATCTTCCAAAAACAACTTCTGGTAAAATCCGCAGAATTGAGCTTAGAGATCGCGAATTCAAAAACGCTCAGTAATTTATTGCGAATGGAGTCCGCACGTTCAGTTTTTGTGAGAGGCGTAGTCAGTAATGGCTGCGCCTGCTCGACTTTTTAATGGTTAGGGAGGGGCTTGAGAAATCTATGGGAACACTTTGGTTAGGGCGCGTACGCACAATGGACAGACAGAATGACATACAAGAAGCGGTGTTTGTTGACAATGGACGAATTGAGGCGGTAGGATCCGTTGCGGATTTGCGGGAGACATTTTCTGATCGAATTCAGAAAATTCAAGATGTCAGGCCGTTTACTATCTATCCGGGGTTTGTAGATAGCCATTTGCATTTAATGGGACTGGGACTTCAATTGGCTCGTCTTGATCTTTCAACCGCACGCTCTTCAGCTGAAATGAAAGAAAGCTTAAATTTTGAAGCGCAAAAAACACCGCTTGGAGAATGGATTATTGGAGAAGGCTGGAATGAAAATCGTTGGCCGGACAGAAAAATTTTTCATAAACATGAGTTGGATGCTATTTCCCCTCATCACCCAATGAGTTTAACGAGAATTTGCCATCATGCGGTCCTAGTGAATTCCCTCGCTTTGTCCAAAGCCGGCATTCATGCTGAAACACCTGACCCACCTGGTGGCGTCATCGTGAGAGATGATAACGGTGAACCAACTGGACTGTTGCTTGATCAAGCTCAAAACTTGATTGCTCAAGCGATGCCGGAAGTTTCTCTTGAAAAGCTGGTTCAAGCAGGCCACCGTGCCATGGATCACTTAATCTCCCTTGGATTAGTTGGGGGCCATACAGAAGATCTTGCCTACTATGGGAAGTTAAAAAAGCCTTTTGAAGCGTATCAAACAATACTTAAGAGTCGTCATTTTCGAACCCATCTGCTTGTTCATCATGAAGTCCTTGATGAGATGGATGAAAATGGAGTAAAGCCTTTAGCGGTCATGGGAGATCTCTCTTTTGGCGCCATGAAGCTGTTTGCTGATGGGGCTTATGGAGGAAGGACGGCTTGGTTAAGACGTCCTTATCAGGATGCCCCTGAGACAATGGGGGTTGCGATTCATACCCCTGAACAGCTCAAAGACTGGGTGAAAAAAGCAAGGGATAAACAGATGCCCGTTGCGATTCATGCTATTGGCGATCAAGCTTTTGACACCGCTCTTTCGGCCATTGAGGCTCATCCTAATCAGACGGCGATGAGAGATCGTCTGATTCATGGACAATTGGTACCACCTGATTTGCGAAAAAGAATGAAGAAGACGGGGGCCATCCTTGATATTCAACCTACCTTTGTTTTGTCTGATTTCCCATGGGTAATAGAGCGGCTTGGAGAAGACAGAATGAAGGATGCGTATGCTTGGAAGACGTTAATCGAGGAAGGCATCCCTTGTGCAGGCGGTTCAGATGCGCCTATTGAAAAGGCGGACCCATTACTCGGAATCTATGCAGCCGTCGCTCGTAAGCGGCCAAATGAGACAGATGAAGGTTACTTTCCTTCTCAAAAGCTCTCGATCAGACAAGCTGTTGAATTATATACAACAGGGAGCGCCTATGCGGTCAATCAAGAACACCAAATGGGCCAAATCCATCCCGGTTATCTCGCCGACTTTACGATTTTAGATCACGACCTATTTGAAATCGACCAGGAAGCCATTCCATCTGTAAAAGTTGTTAGGACGGTCATCGGTGGCGAAACGGTCTTTGAAAGAAAAAACCTCGATTGAAAAAATGGGACCACTGAAAAACGCTTGTTTTATAATTTAGTGATCTTGCTCAATTAAAAAAAGGCGACTCGAATTCAGCTTTTGAATTTTTGAGTCGTCTTTTTCGTCTAATGGAATCGTTTAGTTATCCCTCAAAGATGAAAGAGAGGAGTCTATGGTCAGGCAAGTCAACCACAATCAATAAAGGAATAGATGGTCAGTCGAGACACTGAAAAAATCAAAAACCCATGCCGAGACTATAAATTGCATTTGCTTGCAAGGGGATAGTATTAATTGTCTCTTAACATCCTATACTGTGAACAATAGGAGTGAGGGAGAGCATGCTTTGGCTGAAATGGGTAGTAGGTATCCTTCTTGTACTGTTAGTAGTGATGATTATACTTAATTTCCTATTAATAAAAATTAAGTTGAAAGCAGATGTTGAAGACCTTGACGGACACTTAGAAGGGTTTGTTTACATATGGAAATGGAAAGTCTTCCATTTTTCAATCCCTGATGTTCACATCGATGAGGACCCGATCGAGTTGACGATCCAAAATAAAACCTCCATAACTGAAGAGCAAGAGAAGACACTGAACAAAGATCAGTTAACGCATCTCTATAGTAATTTTAAAAGCATTTTGGACATTATGGGAAAGAGAAAAAAAAAATCCCCGCTCTTAAAAATAAAAGACTTTAATTGGGAAACGTCTGTTGGGTGTCATCAAGCAGATCAGACTGCTATTGCCATTGGGGTCTGCTGGGCGCTCAAATCAACTCTTCTTGGGGTAGTTCAATCCTTTATGTATTTGGAATCTCCCTATTATAATATTTTGCCTCTTTTTAATGAATGGCACTTTGAAACCCATCTGTCATGCATGATTTCTTTTCGATTGGGAAAGGCTATAAGGCAAGCAATTTGGATACGAAAGCAGTTTAAAAGGAGGCAGTTGCTCCATGGGGGAACATCCTATTCAAGGACTCATGAAGACAGCGCTTGAGAGTTTGCAAGAAATGACTGATGTCAACACCATTATCGGCGAACCGATTGAAACCCCAGATGGTCATGTGATCTTGACTGTTTCAAAGGTTGGATTTGGCTTCGCTGCCGGTGGAAGCAATTTTAAAGGCTCTAAGTCGCAAGAAGGTCAAAAAGATCAAGAAAGCGACAGTAGTGGAGGCGGCGATTCCTTACCGTTTGGAGGAGGCAGCGGCGGAGGGGTATCCATTACTCCAATTGCTTTTCTTATTGCAGGTCCTAAAGGCATTCAAATGATCCATCTTGATAACAGTACTCATCTCTTTGAAAAAATGATGGATCTTGCTCCTCAAGCCATTGATAAAATTCAGCAGTTGATGAAAAACAAAGGAACGGGAAGTAAAGGAAACGGAGGAGGCGGCTTACAAGGAAATCAGGATGACATTTATAACTAAAAGGACTAGGGGGCAGATTAGGAGTCTGGTCCCTTTTAATATGGTATTATAGCGAAAGGAGGGAAGGTATTTATGGTTCTTGAAACAGAAGTAACACGTTTATTTTCCGCATTAGATCAGAGTGTTCAATATTTGGCTGAAGCTGAATCGCAATCTTATCTGGAGAGTCTTATACAGGTTGGCCCTTATATTACGGACCAAGAAATTCCAGAGACATTCGAAAAAACGTTATTGGCCAGTCTCGATCCGTTTTGGTCAGGAACTTTTACAAAAGAGTCGATTCGCCGGGCTTTTCAATTGTCTGTCCTCAAAGGTCTAAAATCAACCGATCAGGCCCATCATCATGTGACACCAGATACGGTTTCTTTATTTATGGGGTATTTAGCCCAATTACTAAACTTTAAACAAGAAAGTGTTATCACGGTATTGGATCTGGCTGTCGGGTCAGCGAATCTTATAACAGCCGTTTTAAATCAACTGAAAACTCCGGCTCACGGGATAGGGGTGGATGTGGATGATCTTATGATTCGGCTTGCTATGACAAACGCCAATCTTCAGCAGACAACGTTGGAACTTTTTCGTCAAGATGCGTTCCGCCCGCTCTTAATTGATCCGGCTGATTTAGTGGTCAGTGATCTTCCAGTGGGTTACTACCCGGACAAGCAACAGGCTCAATCATTTAAGGTGGCTCAAGAATCCGAGCAGCCATTTAGTCACCATCTGATGATTGAACAGCACTTAACTTATTTAAAACCAGGCGGTTATGCCATCATGATGGTTCCGAACACGCTTTTCCAGGAAGATGAGCGTCACCGTTTAAATCAGTTGATTCAAGAAGAAGCGGTTATATTAGGTTTTCTGCAACTGCCGAGCTCCCTTTTTAAGACGGATTCACAAGGCCGAAGTCTATTAATCCTTCAGAAACAAGGGGAAGGTGTACAAAAGCCGAAGCAAGCCTTACTCGCTCAACTTCCAAGCTTTTCAAATAAAGAAGCTTTTTCTTCCATGCTATTAGAAATTCAGAATTGGTTTAAGGACTACCAATCCTCAAAATCTAACTAAAAAGCTCTCGTTTTGGGAGCTATGGACGATCTAAGGAGAGACAGTATGTCAGTACAAGCTAGGCAAAATCAAGGGGTTCAATCGATTGGTTTTGGAATTATTACCGTTAGTGACACCCGTACACAAGAAACAGACAAGAGCGGTCAATTTTTAATAGAAGCCGTGAAAGCAGCTGAACATCAAATTGAAAGTTATCAACTTATAAAAGATGAACAAAGCGTTATTAAAAAGACTATTGAAAACTTAATGGTTCAGCCAAAGGTCGAGGCGATTATTATAAATGGGGGTACGGGTATTGCCAAGCGTGATGTCACTTATGAAGCGGTAGAAGCACTACTCGAAAAAGAATTGCCAGGTTTCGGTGAGCTTTTTCGTTATTTAAGTTTTACGGAAGATATTGGAACAGGTGCGATGCTCAGTCGTGCGATTGCCGGTGTTGTGAATGGAAAAGCCCTGTTCTCCTTGCCGGGGTCGACAGGGGCGGTCCGTTTAGGATTAACTCGGCTGATTCTCCCTGAAATTCGTCATATTGTTCATGAATTAAATAAATAAGTAAACGAACAACAAAGACGGGAGGAGGAACTTAACCATGAGGCGTCATGCTCTCATAACAGCTGGGACAAAGGGGATTGGACGACAAGTGACGGAGCATTTTTTGCAAAAGGGATACTCGGTAACGGTTAACTATCGGTCTGAGGATGAATCGGTTGCGTCCTTAAGGGCAAAATGGATTCATTTGAAAGAACGGCTTCAATTCATCCAAGGAGATGTGACGGATGAGAAGGCTGTGGACGCGTTAGTCCGCTCTGCTAAGCAGCGATTTGGCCGTATTGATTGCTGCCTAAATAATGCTGGACCGTTTGTTTTTGAGAGAAAGAAAATAGTGGATTACAGCGAAGAAGAGTGGACCTATCTTCTAAACGGTAACTTGACGTCTGTGTTTCGCTTGGCCAAACAGGTGGTACCGATTATGAGAGAGCAGCGATTTGGCCGTTGGATTACATATGGGTTTCAGGAAGCGGACCGGGCTCCAGGGTGGATGTATCGAGGTCCATTTGCTGCAGTCAAAACAGGCCTGGTTTCTTTTACACGAACATTGGCACTAGAAGAAAGTGAATATGGGATAACCGCCAATATGGTTTGTCCAGGGGTTATAGTGGGTGACATGAAAGAGGCATCGATCGCTCAAGCAGAAGCGGAAGAGGAGTCTAACACTCCTTTTGGCCGCTCAGCAACGGGAGAAGATGTCGCGCGGCTAATAGCCTTCTTATGTGAAGAGAATTCCGTCATGATATCGGGATCGGTGATTGATGTAACGGGAGGCGTCGACACGATTCATCAGTTTCGGTTTCGAGCACAATAAGCTTTCTGGGGCTTTTTATGCTGGAAAAGCTATGTTGGCATGTATAAAAAAGGAAATGGATCCCCACATTATTTAATGAGGTGATCACACATGAGGAAAGCAATGACTATGGTTTTTCTATCGTTCCTCTTATTACTGCCGCTTAAAGCAGCACAAGCCCAGCCGGTTAGTCACGATAAAGTTATCAAAATAAGCCTCCGATTAGAGAAAACGGATGTTTTTTTTGCTTATATTGAACCGGATCGCTACATTTATCGAAAAGGAAATCAAGAGATCAGCGGGCCAAAAGCTAAGGCTGCTGTTCTAAAAGAAATAACGACGTTGTCTTTGACACCTGAAACCACCTCTGAACAGATTGTTCATCTTCTTCAAACCACTGATTTTCCGTCAATAAAATCAATGGATATTCGGATGATTGATTCGGATAATCATCTGTATACATGGGTATGGAATCAAAAGGGTTGATTTTTCTGGTGATTCAAACTATTTAGCGACACCTTGCAAAAGTCACATAATTGGCGTAAAACTGAATTGGAAGCATGATGAAGGACTTCCATAATATGCTTTTTGGTTAGGAAGAATTTGAATGGTAGCTTAGGAGGAGAAACTCATGCGTATTGGAGTGCCAAAGGAAATTAAAAATAATGAGAATCGCGTTGCTTTAACCCCTGCAGGAACGGTCCATTTGGTTAAAACGGGACATCAGGTTTTTGTTGAGACTAATGCGGGGTTAGGCTCAGGGTTTTCCGACGAGGAATACCAAGCAGCCGGTGCGGCGATTGTGAGTACACCTGAAGAAGCCTGGTCACAAGAAATGGTGATGAAGGTAAAGGAGCCTCTTCCAGAGGAATATGACTATTTCTATGAAGGACTTATTCTTTTTACCTATTTACATCTTGCTCCAGAACCTGAATTGACACGTGCTTTAACGGAGAAGAAAGTTGTTGGGATTGCCTATGAAACCGTTCAACTTCAAAACGGTTCACTCCCCCTTCTGACGCCAATGAGTGAGGTGGCAGGACGTATGGCTTCTCAAATCGGGGCTCAATTTCTTGAAAAGCCTCATGGTGGGAAGGGAATCCTTCTAGGCGGTATTCCGGGGGTTAAACGTGGAAAGGTAGCGATCATTGGCGGGGGGATCGTGGGAACCAATGCGGCTAAGATTGCCGTTGGCTTAGGAGCCGATGTCACCCTTCTCGATTTGAATCCTGATCGCTTGCGTCAATTAGATGATATATTTGGTAAATCGGTTCATACATTAATGTCGAATCCTTTTAACATTGCAGAATCAGTTAAGGAGGCAGATCTTGTGATTGGGGCGGTTCTCATCCCAGGAGCAAAAGCCCCGCGACTTGTAACTGAAGAGATGGTAAAATCCATGTCTGAAGGTTCCGTGGTAGTGGATGTTGCGATTGACCAAGGCGGTATTTTTGAAACAACCGATCATATTACAACGCATGATGACCCAACTTATGTGAAGCATGGTGTCGTTCATTATGCGGTTGCCAATATGCCAGGAGCGGTTCCACGCACTTCGACCATTGGCTTAACGAATGTGACAGTCCCTTATGCAGCCCGAATTGCATCACTTGGGTTTGGACAGGCATGTCTTGCTGATCCAGCCTTGCTTAAAGGAATCAATACACTTGATGGTTACGTCACCTACCAAGCAGTGGCTGACGCACATGGATTAGAGTATCGTTCCGCCAGTGATCTTCTTAAAGGTCATATTAAATAAGCCTTAAACGGAACGAACGCATAAGTTAAAGCATTCGCTTAGGTCAAAGGAAGTTAAAAAAAATATCCGTTTTTAGAAGATGATCTCTGGCTTAACAGGGTCATCTTTTTATTCAATATAAAGGCGTGCTTCTAGACTTTCTTCATAAAATGAGGTAACTTGGTAGAATAGTAAGTTTATTTATTAGCTTAAGTTGAAAGCGTTTACTGAATCTAATTGGAAAAGGCAGGGATGGATGTGACTGAATTGAAGGTGGGGATCATTGGCTGCGGCAATATTAGCTCCATTTATTTTCAAGCGGGTCAAAAGTTCGAAGCCATTAATATAGTGGCGTGTGCGGATCTGGATTTGGAACGTGCCAAAGCACGTGCAAAGGAATATCACATTCCAAAAGCTTATTCAGTCCAGGAACTCTTAAATGATCCTGAGATTGATCTAGTCTTGAATTTGACCATTCCTAAGGCGCATGCTGAGATTGCCTGTGCGGCACTTGAGTCCGGCAAACATGTATATGGGGAAAAGCCTCTCGCTATTTCTTTAGAAGATGGGAAGAAAATTTTAGATGTTGCCGGGACTAAGGGACTCCTGGTTGGAAACGCGCCCGATACTTTTTTAGGCGGCGGACTGCAAACATGCCGAAAAATAATCGATGAAGGATGGATCGGAACACCTGTTGCGGCAACGGCCTTTATGATGGGACCCGGTCATGAGCGATGGCATCCGGATCCGGAGTTTTATTATCAAACAGGCGGCGGACCTATGTTCGATATGGGGCCCTATTATTTGACGGCTTTGATTTCGTTACTCGGACCGGTTTCTCGAGTAACGGGTTCAACAAGAATCACTTATCCTGAACGCACGATCACGAGTGAGCCTAAAAAGGGTCAGAAAATTAAGGTTGAAGTACCTACGCATGTTGCGGGGCTTCTCGATTTTGATTCGGGTGTCGTGGGGACACTTGTCACAAGCTTTGATGTTTGGCATCATAATATGCCATGGATTGAAATCTACGGAAGCGAAGGGACTTTAAGAGTACCCGATCCAAACACGTTTGGAGGGCCAGTTCTTTTGAGAAGACATGATGCCGCGGATTGGTCTGAACTGCCATTGAGTCATGGATTTACTGAGAATAGCCGAGGAATCGGTCTTGTCGATATGGCCTATGCTTTACATAATAAACGTGAGCACCGTGCCAATGGTGAGATGGCCTATCATGTGCTTGAGATCATGCATGGCTTTCACGAAGCAGCCGAAAAAGGCAGTCATTATTCGGTTAAGAGTACATGCAAGCGTCCGCAAGCATTTCCTGGCGGCTTAAATTCTAATAATATTAGTACTCTCTTAAACAAGTAATGGGGAAAGTCTTGAACTCAGGTCGGGATTTTGTAAAAACGAATCGTTTTTAAGGGAGATGCCTTTATATAGTTAGAAAGGGATGGTGATGAGCATGTCTCAAAAGGAAATACGAATTGGAATGATAGGCTATCAGTTTATGGGTAAGATGCATAGCCATGCATACCGTGATTTTCCGTTTTATTTTGATACAGAGGTTAAGCCGGTCTTACAAGCCATTGCCGGGCGCAATGAAGCGGCTGTTAAGGCAGCGGCTGAAAAGATGGGATGGGCGAGCTATGAAACAGATTGGCGGCGCTTAATTGAACGGGATGATATCGATGTGATTGATATTTCAACACCCAATCATACCCATGCTGAAATTGCTCTTGCGGCAGCAGAAGCAGGAAAACACATTATTATTGAAAAGCCGCTCTCGCTTACCGTTGAAGAAGCAGAGAGGATGCTTGAAGCGGTTAAGAAAAATAAGGTTATTCATATGATTTGTCATAATTACCGTTTTTCTCCAGCTGTTCAATATGCCAAAAAGCTGATTGATGAAGGACGGTTAGGCAAGCTGTATCATATACGTGCAAATTATTTGCAGGATTATATTGTGGATCCGGATTTTCCGCTGGTTTGGAGGCTCCAAAAGGATGTGTCCGGTTCAGGCTCTCTTGGTGACATTGGGGCGCATAGCATTGATCTCGCTCGGTTTTTGGTTGGAGAATTTAAGGAGCTTGTCTCCATCATGGAAACCTTTATTAAGGAACGCCCGATTGCTTCCCTCCAAGGCGGGTTAAGTGCTACGGCTGATACGAGCCAAAAGGGTGAGGTGACCGTTGATGATGCGGCTCTGTTTCTTGCCCGATTTGATAATGGCGTGCTGGGTACCTTTGAAGCAACACGGTTTGCTCAAGGGAACCGGAATAAAAATAAATTTGAAATCAATGGGGAAAAAGGCTCGATCCGCTGGGACATGGAGAACATGAATAATCTCGAGGTCTATCTGGCAGATGATGAACCCGGTCTGCAAGGCTTCCGACTGATCAACTGTACGGAGGAACATCATCCTTATGCAGGTGCCTATTGGCCGGCTGGTCACATTATTGGTTACGAACACACCTTTATTAATTTAATCCATGACTTTTTGGAGGCAGTGGCAGCTGGCACTCAGCCGAAGCCAGACTTTGAGGATGGGCTAAAGAACCAAAAAGTATTAGCAGCCGTTGAAGAATCCGCCCGATTAAAAAGCTGGGTAAGCCTCTAGTAAGTGGTCGGATTAATAGCAAATAGCGCAATGAGGTTACGCTCAGGCGTTGGGAATGGGCAAAAAAAGCGGAAATAGAGTAATGAGGTTACGCCTAATTAGTTTAGGCGTAACGCGGATACGTTAACGCGTTGGGAATGGGCAAAAAAAACGGAAATAGAGTAATGAGGTTACGCCTAATTAGTTTAGGCGTAACGAGAATGCGTTAACGCGTTGGGAAAGGGCGAAAAAAGTGGAAATAGAGTAATGAGGTTACGCCTAATTAGTTTAGGCGTAACGAGAATGCGTTAACGCGTTGGAAATGGACGAAAAACCGGCAAATAGAGTAATGAGGTTACGCCTAATTAGTTTAGGCGTAACGAGAATGCGTTAACGCGTTGGAAATGGACGAAAAACCGGCAAATAGAGTAATGAGGTTACGCCTAATTAGTTTAGGCGTAACGAGAATGCGTTAACGCGTTGGGAAAAGGCGAAAAAAGCGGAAATAGAGTAATGAGGTTACGCCTAATTAGTTAAGGCGTAACGAGAATACGTTAACGCATAAGAAAATGGCCACTTGGCAAAATGGCGTAACGAGAATGCGTTATCGAATTGGATCGACACAAAACGAACAATTGGTGGAGGAGAGGGTCTTCATGAAAAAAGCGTTAATCTTTCAAGGTGGATGGCAAGGGCATGAGCCTGAACAAGTAGCTGCTATTTTAGCTGGTATTTTGAGAGAAGAAGATTTTGAGGTAAAGATTACGAATACTTTAGAAACCTTAGAACAAGAGGATTTGACAACTTATGATTTGATCGTGCCGAATTGGACTCAAGACACGATTACGCGCGAGCAGCTGAATCCGCTGCTTGAGGCGGTTGCTCAAGGAACGGGCTTAGCAGGATTACACGGCGGGATGGGCGATTCATTTCGGATGGAGACAGACTATCAGTTTATGGTAGGCGGGCAATGGGTAGCGCATCCTGGAAATGATGGCATCACCTATACGGTCAAAATCAATGACCCTGATCATCCTTTGACTAAAGGAATGAAGGACTTTGAAGTGACCTCTGAACAGTACTATTTACATGTGGACCCGGCCGTTCGTGTGCATGCTACCACTCGTTTTCCAAATGCAGAGGGACCGTATGCTGCAAATGGAGAAGTCGATATCCCTGTTGTTTGGACGAAAAAATGGGGTGAAGGTAAGGTCTATTATTGTTCCTTGGGCCATGTTGCTGAAATCGTCAAAATGCCTGAGGTTATTGAATTGATGCGAAACGGGATGGTGTGGGCCGCTCGTTAATGATTTTTTAGAGGACGAGAGAATTTGGAAATGGAGGGACAGACCTCTCCGAACGGGAACGGTTAATCCTTCAGTAGGAGTCTGTCCAAAAAAAGCGTTGAACCAATGGGCTCAACGCTTTTTTTTATGTATCTATTAGGAGATGACGGTTAACTCTTTAGGGAATTGGGTGAGCGTCAAAGCGCCCTCTTTCGTCAAATAGACGTCGTCTTCAATTCGGACGCCGCCGACTTCTGGGATATAAATACCAGGCTCGACTGTAAACACCATGCCTTCTTTTAACAGGCTATCATTATCATGACTCATGGACGGGGCTTCGTGAATACTAAGACCGAGGCCATGACCTAGACGGTGGGAAAAATAGTCGCCATAACCTTTGTTCTCGATAACGGAACGAGCGACAAGGTCCAGGTCCCCTATGCGCATCCCGGGAATCGCTTGTTTTATGGCTGCTCTTTCAGCTTCTAATACCGTTTGATAGATCTCCTCCTGCTTTTCAGAAGCGTGCTTGTAGACAAAAGTACGAGTGATATCCGAACAATAGCCATCCACAATAACTCCGAGGTCAAACAAGACAAAATCGCCTTCGCGAATCTGACGGTCGTCTGGTTTTCCATGAGGGGAGGCCGTTTTGTCACCAGCTAAGACCATTGTAGAAAAGGACATCTCAGATATGCCCCGTTTCTTAAGTGAATATTCGATCTCAGCGATGATGGATTGCTCGGATTTTCCTTTTTTAATAAGGCTAGCTCCAACCTCTATGGCAAAATCGGCCATTTTGGCTGCTTGCTGAAGTTTCTCGATTTCGCTTGGATCTTTTATCGTTCTTAAACTATTAAGCACAGGCTCTATCGTTATAAAAGAGACCGATTCGCCAAGCTGTTCGAGTTTTTCCACTCGAGAATAAGTGATGTGTGAGCTTTCAACTCCAATTTTAAGAGTCTTGGATAAGCCGCGGCTTTCAAGCTGCTGTTTGACAAACGTCCAAGGATCTTCATGGTCTCCGTAGCCGATTAATTCACCTTCCCAGCCGGAAGCTCTAGCATCTGTTTTCTCCATTGCTGGGCAGATAAGAAATGGCGCCGCTTCAGGAAAAACAAACAGGGCAAGCAAGCGTTCATGCGGGTTGGAACGAAACCCTGTTAAGTAAAATATAGACATAGGATCGGATACGAATCCAAATGAAAAATCAAGTTGTTTGATCTCGTTGATCAACTTGGTCAAACGATGGTTCACTTTGAGTCCTCCTCATGATAAATCGATTATTGGTTTATTCTATCATAAATAATCTGAATAGGTATTAGAGAAACTTTTAGGGTGCTATATATTTGATTAGAGGAAAAGAGAGGAGATATAGTAAAAGAGAAAGGTTCATTATTAATTAACTATAGAAGGAGTGTCAGGATGAAACTTACATACTTTGGACATTCAACCGTTCTTTTTGAAACAGAAAAAGGCAACTTTATTATCGATCCTTTTATTTCGGGAAATGGTTCTAATTCGTTGAGTGTCGATGATGTGCCGAAGCTGGATGCGATCCTTTTAACCCACGGTCATAATGATCATGTCGGTGATGCGTTTGATTTGGCTAAACGTGACGGTGCTGTCATTGTTGCGGTTGCTGAACTTGCTGGTTACGCCGCTTCAAAAGGGGCAAAAGCACACGGTATGTCAATAGGAGGCGGCTACAATTTTGATTTCGGCCGTGTGACGTATACGATTGCTTTTCACGGTTCGAGTTATACAGATGAGAATAATAACATTATTTATACGGGAATGCCAGGTGGATTGCTCTTAAATGTTGAGGGGAAAACGATCTATCATGCAGGGGATACAGCCCTCTACTCGGATATGAAACTGCTGGGCGAACGACACAAGATCGATCTTGCTTTCTTGCCGATTGGTGACAACTTTACCATGGGACCAGAGGAAGCGGCTATTGCAGCTGAATGGGTCGGTGCCAAAGTAGTAGTGCCTATTCACTACAATACGTTCCCTGTTATTGAACAGGATCCTCATGCTTTTGTTGCTTCATTAAAGGCAGAAGGTAAAATTATGAATCCTGGCGATAGCCTTACCCTATAAAAAATGTTTTAAAAAACCTTTCGTTTGATGGCCATATGGCATGACGAAAGGTTTTTCTCATATTCGTCAAAATGAGTTGCTGTCTCAGTTCAACTAGTGTTCAGGCAGGGATCGGATCGCTATCGTGATGAATGGAGGGACCTGTCAATCACGATTCTTTAATCATAAAAGATTAGATGGCGTCTCCTCACTTTTGTTTTATAGTGCTTCTCGGTATAATAGTGTCAGTATAAAGGACGGGAGAACCGCTATGGTAACGAAGCACGAACAACTCTTAGAGTACATAAAAGGGTTAGAGATTGGACATAAAATTTCTGTTCGCCAAGTGGCGAGAGCATTGAGTGTTAGTGAGGGGACTGCATACCGAGCCATAAAGGATGCAGAGAACCAAGGGTTTGTCAGCACGATTGAACGGGTCGGCACCATTCGTATTGAGAAAAAGCACAAAGGAAATATCGAGCGCCTGACTTATGCAGAAGTGGTTAATATTGTGGATGGGCAGGTGCTTGGCGGAAAAGAGGGACTCCATAAAACCTTGAACCGCTTTGTCATAGGAGCTATGAAGCTTGAAGCCATGATGCGCTATATTGACGCGGGAGGGCTTTTGATTGTAGGAAATCGCGATCAGGCTCATGAAAAGGCGCTTCAGGCGGGGGCAGCCGTTCTGATTACGGGTGGATTTGATACACGTGAGGATGTGAAGCGTCTCGCGGATAGTCTTCAGCTTCCTGTTATCTCGACCTCTTATGATACGTTTACAGTTGCTGCGATGATTAATCGGGCTATTTATGATCAGTTAATCAAAAAAGAAATTTTGCTCGTATCGGATATTTTAATCCCGCTCGAAAAGACAAGTGCGTTGCTCCTTAATGATAAAGTAGAGGAATGGCACCGTCAAAATGAGCGGACAGGACATAGTCGTTATCCAGTTATGGATAGCAGTCAACGGCTTTGTGGGATCGTCACCTCAAAAGATATTATCGGCCGGCCTAGAGACTTGACCATTGAAAAAGTAATGACGAAAGACCCTATAACCGTCAGTCAAACAACTTCTGTCGCCTCTGCTGCTCACAGGATGATTTGGGAGGGGATTGAGTGCTTGCCGGTAATGGGACAAAATAGGAAGCTTATGGGAATCATTACCCGACAAGACGTGCTAAAAGCGCTGCAGATGAGTCAAAGACAACCCCAGGTCGGTGAGACGATTGATGATTTGGTAGATGATCAGTTGAGTGAAATGGAGGGTGAAGAGGGGCAATTCCGATTCGACGTCAGTCCGCAAATGACGAACCACTTAGGGATGCTGTCTAACGGTGTAATGACGACCGCTGTTACAACAGTGGCAAGGCGTTATTTTCATCGCTATAAAAAAGGGGATTTAGTCATTGAAACGATTACTTTTTATTATCTAAAGCCCGTCCAGCTTGAAAGCACCGTTCTTATCAAATTAAATATATTAGAAGAGACAAGACGCACGGCAAAATTCGATGTTGACTTATTTAACGAAGGACAGGCTGTTGGCAAAGCTTTCATTGTCTCACAGTTTATACCGCATTAAGTAAGGTCCCTCATCATCTAAGAGATCTTTTTAGAGCGTACCTTGGTTTCTCTCCCGCTGAATCTCAAAATAATAAAAGCGAGAACGCTTGATATAATCATAGGCAAAAAAGGCTCCATAAAGAATGAAAATACAGGCGATGATTAAAGTGATTAAGTGATGTTGAATAAACAAGCGATTGAGACCAAATGTCACCAAGAAAATTCCGACTGCAATGTTCCCTTTTGCGGCATTAAATTTCTTTACTAGAGGATGCTTGGATCGATAGGCTTTTGCTTGATACATAATAAAGAGCAGTGCCGAAAAGATAATGAGAATGATTAACGTTGGCATGATTGCAACAACTCCTAACCTTTTTAGAGTGGTGGGCGTCATCCTTCAACTGGCCTAATCTTGCCTTAATGGATCATCTAAAACTTAATTGTTTTATTAGTTTAACTTTTTTTGAAATGAAAAGCGAGTGAATTCATATAGGAAACAAGCATCTTTTAAAGAAATGGGAGGGCATATAACAATGGAAGACTTATTTTCACTAATTAAAGCTTATGACACAATTGTGATTCATCGTCACGTCCGTCCTGATCCCGATGCGCTCGGGTCACAAGCCGGTCTCTCTGCTTTAATCAAGGATAATTTTCGAAACAAAAAGGTGTACATGGTCGGTGAAGAGGTTGCGTCTCTTACTTTCATTGCCAAAATGGACACGATCCAGGATGACCTGTATAAAGGAGCGCTTGTGATTGTTTGTGACACCGCCAATCTTGCGCGGATCAGTGACCAGCGGTATAAGCTTGGAGAAAAGCTGTTGAAAATTGATCATCATCCTAATAATGAACCGTATGGCGATTGGATGTGGGTGGATACGGATGCGAGCTCAGTCAGTGAGATGATTGCTTCCCTCTATGAGGCAAATTCAGATCTCACTTTATCGGAAGAGGCAGCCGAAGCTCTCTATGCGGGGATTGTGGGAGACACCGGGCGGTTCCAGTTTTCCAATACAACCTCTAAGACCCATCGGCTTGTGGCAAAGCTTTTAGAAAAAAATATACAAGCTGAAAAGCTGATTAATCAAATGGAGTTGATGCCTCTTGCTCAGCTTCGTTTGCAGGGAGAAGTGCTGCGGTCCTTTGACTTTCTTGAAGGTGGAGTTGGGGTCATGCGCTTGACCAAGGAACTTTTAGACGCTTATGCTTTATCGAGCATAGAAGCTTCCAATCTAGTAAACAGCTTCTCCTCATTAGAAGGGCTTAAGGCATGGGTCTTTTTTATTGAAGAACCGGATAAGATTCGTGTTCGATTACGCTCGAAAGGTCCTATGATCCATACACTTGCGGCCCGTTATAACGGTGGGGGACACCCGATGGCAAGCGGGGCAACCGTCTATTCATGGGAAGAAGCCCAAGTACTTGTGGAAGAGCTTCAATCGATTTGTCTCAAAGTTTGACAATCTGGGAAGGCAGCCCGTTTGTTTCTGTGATGATCTGTCGAAAAAAAGGATCCCTTTACCTCGGGCATAAGCGGCCAAAGTAAAGGGATTTTTAACTTATTTTGAAGGTGTGAACCAAAACCCAATAGGGGTAAGTTCTTCGAGGACATTCAGCTTCCTTTTCTCAATCTCTCTTCGAACAAGACGAGCCACTTCTTGGGAATCGGTATAAGCGGAATAACCCTTCTCAATCAACTGGAGTTTTGACTCAGCCAGTTGATGACGGTCAAAAACCATTGACATCACCTCCACTTTTTCCTCCTTTTATTTTACAATAAATTTGCGAAAATTACGATAAAACAACAGAGATGAAAGGAAAAATGAAAAAGGTGTTAGGTTTGCGTTTGTTTAATGACTTTAACTTGTACCTCGAGGTTCGAGAAGATGACAACGCTTTGGACCTGGACTTGATAGACATTATTCTCAATTACAAAGGGATGGTCGTTAATTAAATTGAAGATAAGAGCCTGATTTTTAGCAACCGATTCGATATCATTCCCAATGATTGGCCGAAGCTGGTCTTTGATTTGATCAATCAAATCAATTTTCTTGAGCCCGTCTAACTTAATATTAGGAGTGGTTTCGACTGTGACCTTAATCTCTTGAATGGTCAGTTCCTTTTGGAGATCTTCGTTTTGCGTTTCTGATTTTTCGAGTAAGACTTTGTTTTGGTCTTCTAAATCCTCAATCGTCTTTTTTTGTTGATTAATAAGCAGTAATTGTCGCTCCTGTGCCTCACCGTTTATATAAATAAAAAAGCCAAAGCCTATGATGGCGCCAATGATAATGCCGGCAAAAAAACGCTGCCAGCTCGGATCGCGATAATAAGGAGGAACTCTCATCGTGTTTCCTGAGTAATCCAGTGAACGATAAATGTTGCCGTATGGGCGCCTGTCATAGCAGCAACAATGAGAAGCAATTGTTTAACGACTTCTGTAGGGGTTCCACCCAGAAAGCCCCTTTCTAAATTTTCAAGGGCATCCATTGAACCGCCCATCGCAGAGACAACTGCCCAAACTTTTAGCCGGATAGCAAGTCCGGTGATCTCGATAAGGGGAGGGCGATTGACTAGGTAGGCCGCAATCCCGCCGACGAGAGAGCCGCCAATTAAGACTCCAAAGGCTATGAAATAATACATAATGGCCTGGGTGAAAAAGCTTTTTAAGTCCATGTGGACACCTCTGACTAATTTAGTGTGAAAGTCTTTTTATAACTAGTTTATGGGACGAGTCTTGAAGGTATGACGGTTTTCGGGAGGGGCTGGATTGAGCTATAATGGAAGGAAGAATGTTTGAAGAACGGTCCTTATTAGTGCAAGGAAGACGTAGGGGAAGGAGGTTTAAGCCTTTGAGTTTTGTCCATTTACATGTTCATAGTGAATACAGTTTATTAGATTCTACCTGCCGAATCCCATCACTGGTTCAGAAGGCGAAATCGCAGGGAATGCAAGCACTTGCTGTAACCGATACAAATGTCCTTTATGGCGTCGTCCCTTTTTACAAAGCTTGTTTGGAGCATCACATTCATCCAGTGATTGGAATGGCCATGAAATACTTCTCAAAAAACGGAACAGGAACAAACAAACGTTTTTCGACACTCACCCTGCTTGCGAAAACAAATAAAGGGTACCAAAATTTGATTGAAATCAGCACGCGTCTGCAGTCGGTTCGAGAGGTTACTCTTGAAGTTGCCGGACTTGACCGCTTTTCAGAGGACTTGATTGTTCTATCCGGTGGAGCAAGAGGGGAAATTGAACAAGCTCTTTTGAATAACGAGCGGGAAAAAGCGAGACAGCAAAGTCTTTATTTTAAAAAAATATTTGGCTCTCGTTTTTATTTGGAATTACAAAGAACAGGTCATGCTCATGATGAAAGACGGTTGTTTCTTCAAAGAGAGCTAGCGAAGGAACTTGAGATTCCAATGGTTGTGAGCCACTCCATTCATTATCTTGAGCGAAATGAAGCCCTTGCTCATCAAAGTCTTGCTTGTATTCGTTTAGGTGAAACGTTAGATGCAACTGCCAATATTCAAGGGGAGGCGTACTTTAAATCGATTGAAGAGATGACCGCCCTTTTTCCGGACGACCGTGAAGCGCTTAAGCAAAGTCTTCGTTTAGCTGAAGAATGCCAAGTCACATTTGATTTCAGCCAAACTTATTTACCGAAGTATCCGACTCCGCGTGGTGAGTCAACCAAAGATTACCTCCATTCGTTATGTCACAAAGGGCTCGAAAAAAGATATGGGGGCTTGCTGCCAGAGGCTCAAGAGCGCTTAAGCTATGAGCTTTCGATTATCGATCGAATGGGATTTAGTGATTATTTTCTTGTGATTTGGGATGTTATTCGGTATGCGAGAAGGCAGGGCATCATTCCAGGGCCTGGAAGGGGATCGGCCGCTGGTTCACTTGTTGCCTATACATTGGGGATTACGGATGTCGACCCGATTAAGCACCATTTATTGTTTGAACGCTTCTTAAATCCCGAGCGTGTGACCATGCCTGATATTGATATCGATTTTCCGGATAATCGAAGAGAAGAGGTCATCCGATATGTCCAGGAGCGTTATGGGAAGCGACAGGTTGCTCAAATTGGAACATTTGGAACGCTCTCAGCAAAGGCTGCATTAAGAGATTTGGGACGCGTCTTATCCATGAAACCGCGGGACTTAGACCGCATCACCTCACTCATCCCTTCACAGCATGGGGTGACTTTAGACAAGGCTTACCAAGAATCCGCTCCGCTGCGCCAGCTTATTAAGCAGTCTGAGGCTTATCGCAAGCTGTATAGCCTCGCAAAAATGATTGAAGGCCTTCCAAGGCATACATCGGTACATGCTGCTGGCATTATAATTAATGATTTTCCGTTGACGGAGCTGGTTCCGCTTCAAGAAGGCAGAGATGGACTCTTTGTCACTCAGTTTCCAATGGAAGTGCTAGAGGCAATAGGCCTGATCAAAATGGACTTCCTTGGCCTTCGAAATTTAACTCTTATCGAAGAGATCCTGATGAACATTGAAGAGGAAGGGCGAAAGAAACCACAGCTTACGTCTTTGCCTCTAGACGATCCAGATACATTTCAGCTTTTGGCGAGAGGGGAAACGGATGGGATATTTCAGTTGGAATCGTCAGGGATGCGTGATGTATTGAAGCGGCTAAAACCGACTGCCTTTGAAGATGTCGTGGCCGTGTGTGCTTTATATCGGCCGGGTCCGATGCAAAATATTCCGGCTTTTATTGAGGGGAAGCATGGGGAAAGGGAAATAGATCTGCTCCACCCTGACTTAGAGCCGATTCTATCGCCAACCTATGGGGTGATTGTCTATCAAGAACAAATCATGCAGATCGCTTCTGTAATGGCTGGATTTACACTGGGGGAGGCAGATATCCTCCGACGTGCCGTTTCTAAAAAGAAGCGAGAGGTGCTTGAGGAGCAGAAAGTCTATTTCCTTAAAGGCTGTGCTTCAAAGGGCTATCCGCTTCCTTTGGCAGAGAAGGTCTATGATTGGATAGTTCGGTTTGCCGACTATGGGTTTAACCGTTCACATGCGGTCGCTTACGCGTTAATTGCCTATCGGCTTGCCTATCTAAAAGCTCATTATCCGGCTTCTTTTATTACAGCCCTGCTTTCAAGCGTCGGCCACCACCCTGAGAAGCTATCCGAGTATGTCTCGCTTCTTAAGGAACAGGGATTGAAACTGCTTCCGCCATCTATAAATAAAAGTAAATCTCATTTTACAACGGATCCAATGGGAGTTCGTTTCGGACTTTCGGGCATTAAATATGTTGGACTTCCGGCGGTTCTCCACATTCTAGAGAAGCGTCAAGATGGCCGTTATAAAGACCTGCAGGATTTTTGTATCCGGGTATCGTCCAAGCGGGTCACGCGCCGAGCGATCGAATCTCTGATAATGGCAGGGGCTATGGATGAATTCGGGATAGACCGGGCTCAGATGCTTGCAGCGCTCGATCTCATCCTGCAAAGAGCTTATGAGGAACAGGAACGTGCAGTACGTGGACAAGCTTCTTTCATGAATGATGAAAGCCCTGCATTATCTATTGAGGTTCCTCCCTTTCGATTTGAAGAACGATTGGCAATGGAGAAGGATGTCTTAGGTTTTTATATAAGCGGTCATCCAACTGAGCCTTACCGAGAAGCGGCATCCAAATGGGGAGCCCATTCAATCAATGAAGCTCAATCAGGGGCATTGAACCGATTGAGCGTCCTGCTTGAAAGCATGAAGTTGATCAAGACGAAGGCAGGTAAATCGATGGCCTTTGCCCGAATCTCAGATGAAACAGGCAGTCTAGAAGCGGTTGTTTTCCCAGCTGTTCTTGAAACCTATCGATTGATTCTTCAAGAGGGAGAACTCTTATTCGTTGAAGGAACGATCGAAAAGAATAAATCAAGTGCGGGCTCTCAGTTCATACTAGAAAGAGCATTAAAGCTGAAGGAGCTCTCAGGGGCGCAACCACCTCTTAAGAAGCAACAGGGCAGCTCTTTGTATTTGAAAGTGCGTTCCACGGATTCTTCGGTTCTTCAAGCAGTTAAAGAATGCCTTTTGGCTCATAATGGTGGCCATCCTGTATATATCTATTATGAGGACAAAGGGGAAACCCTTCTTCTTCCTAAGGACTATCAGTCAAGTGCTGATTCAGAGACGCTCGCACAACTGGAACAATTACTCGGAAAGGCGAATGTTCGCTTAAAATAGATCCCCTTCTCTATCAAGAGAGGCCGTTATCGTTTGAACCTTGGTTTTTAAAATCTTACTTGGGTTTCAGAAACTATAAAAGATTCCTCTAGAGAGGGCGTCGGCTCATAGAACATAACGGTTTCGACGGGAGGTCTAAACAAGCGTTTCTATGCCATATAATAGCATAAGGTTGACGAGCCTTTCCCTTTTCTAATAAAATTAGTCTGTTAGGCCTTATTCTCATTTTTAATTTGAGCTATCGTATTTCTTATGAAATACCTATTTAAGAGAGTTGTTCCGATTGAGAATACAAAGTGCACAGATCTTAAAAAGAGACTTTAGTAAGTAGGTGAATGTGTAGTGTTGAACAACTTTTTTAATAAAAAGAAGCAATATGTCACAGTCCCATCTTCAGGTGTCAAACAGGATGTACCAGAAGGGCTCATGAAGAAGTGCCCGAGATGTAAAAAGATTATGTATACGAAAGAGTTAAAACAAAATCTATCGGTATGTGCATCCTGCGGGTATCATTACCCGCTGACAGCATGGGAAAGAATTGAAAGCCTAATGGACGAAGGGACTTTCGAAGAATTCGATGAGGCCATGTCCTCTGTTAATCCTTTAGATTTTCCGGGTTACGAAGACAAGCTTAAAGCAGGTCGGGACAAGTCCGGTCTGAACGAAGCGATCGTGACGGGAAAAGGGATGATGGATGGCTATGAGTTTGTCATTGCTGTGATGGATTCACGTTTCATTATGGGTAGTATGGGATCCGTTGTCGGAGAAAAGATAACGAGAGCTGTTGAAAGGGCGATGAAAGAGCATCTCCCATTCATTATTTTCACAGCAAGCGGCGGAGCAAGGATGCAAGAAGGATCGCTCAGTCTGATGCAAATGGCCAAAACAAGTGCCTTGCTCAATCTCTATAGCCGTAACGGAGGGCTGTTCATTACTGTGATGACTCACCCAACTACTGGTGGTGTGACGGCAAGCTTTGCTTCGCTAGGTGATTTTAATTTTGCAGAACCTGGCGCTTTAATCGGTTTTGCTGGACGGCGAATTATCGAACAGACCATTCGAGAAGATTTACCGGAGGATTTCCAGACATCCGAGTTTTTACTGAAACATGGTCAATTAGATCGTGTTATCCCAAGAGATGAGTTGAAAGAGACTCTTGGGACCATTCTTGCAATGCATTATAAAAGAGGTGATGAAGCGTGGTTCCTGGATTAGAATTCGAAAAGCCGATTATCGAACTTAGAAATAAAATCAAAGAGCTTCAGGATTTCATGTCCACTAAAGGGATTGACTTGTCGGATGAGGTGGCTCGCTTAACCGATCGCCTTCATAAACTGGAGAAAGACACTTATGGCAATATGTCTCCATGGGAACGTGTTCAATTGGCAAGACATATGGATCGTCCCACAACGCTTGATTATATTCCGCACCTTTTCACCGATTTTATTGAAATGCATGGTGACCGACTGTACGGAGATGACGAAGCTGTTGTTGCGGGCATTGCTGAGTTCCATGGCCGTCCTGTCACCATCATTGGTGAGCAGCGAGGACGAGACACGAAGGAGAATTTGCGCCGCAATTTTGGGATGCCTCACCCTGAAGGCTATCGGAAAGCACTCCGTCTCATGAAACAGGCCGAAAAGTTCAACCGACCGATCATTACATTCATTGATACCAAAGGTGCTTTTCCTGGTAAAGCAGCAGAGGAGAGAGGCCAAGGAGAAGCGATCGCGCGGAATTTGTTTGAGATGGCTGGTCTAAGAGTCCCCATTATTTGTGTCGTTATTGGCGAAGGCGCAAGCGGTGGTGCGCTTGCTATTGGGGTTGGGAATCGTCTGCTTATGCTTGAGAATTCCTGGTATTCCGTTATCTCTCCTGAAGGCGCTGCGGCTTTGTTATGGAAGGATGCAGGGCAGGCAGAGCGGGCTGCACGTACGATGAAAATTACGGCGCCTGATTTGCTGGAGCTTGGGATTATTGATGAACTTGTCCCAGAGATTACAGGAGGCGCTCATCACGATCCGGTTGAGCAAGCTAAGCGACTTGATCACTTTTTGGTCAAGCATCTTAATGAACTAAGCACACTTACCAAAGATGAACTCGTGATGCAACGGCTCGAAAAGTACCGCCATATGGGAGCCTTTGAGGTTGAAAGCGATTTCATAAAATGAGGTAACGTGTTTTCTGTAACAATTGTTATAGAAAACACGTTTTTTATATGTTTTAATTTATATAGATAAGAAATGGAGGTTTTCTAAAAAAAACGCTATCGTTTTTTTTTAGTGGCCCGTTACATATCCTGCTTAGCAATAGTCCAATATGTTTAAGGTATTCATTAATCATGAAGAGATTTTTATGGGGAGTGTGCTTAAATGAAACGGATCGGTGTTTTAACAAGCGGCGGAGATTCTCCTGGTATGAATGCTGCAGTGCGAGCTGTAGTTCGAAAAGGAATTTATCATGGTTTAGAAGTTTTTGGAATCTATCAAGGCTATTCAGGTTTAATTGCAGGGAATATTAAGAAGCTCGAATTGGGTTCTGTCGGGGATATCATTCAGCGAGGCGGTACCATTCTATACAGTGCGCGCTGTGAAGAGTTTAAGACTGAGGAAGGCCGGCAAAAAGCGATTGAGCAATTGAAAAAGTTTGGGATTGAAGCTCTAGTTGTTATTGGCGGGGATGGTTCGTTCAGAGGCGCCCAAAAACTGACGGAACTGGGCTATCCGACGATAGGCGTTCCGGGAACGATTGATAATGATATTCCTGGCACCGATTTTACGATTGGTTTTGACACAGCACTCAACACGATTATTGATGCGATTGATAAAATTCGCGATACCGCCACTTCCCATGAAAGAACGTTTATAATTGAGGTCATGGGCCGTGATGCGGGGGATCTTGCTCTTTGGGCTGGTCTTGCCGGAGGAGCAGAATCCATTATGATCCCAGAATCCGAGACAGATATTGAAAATGTCATTGAACGTATCCAACAAGGACATGCTAGAGGTAAGAAGCACAGTATTATTGTGGTGGCTGAAGGGATTGGCTCAGCTAGTGAAGTGGCAAGAAAACTAAAAGAAACGGCCAAAATTGAGACCAAAGTAACGGTGCTTGGTCATATTCAACGAGGCGGTGAAGCGACGGCATTTGATCGGGTTTTGGCAAGCCGACTGGGAGCTGGAGCTGTCGACCTTCTTTTAAAAGGTGAAGCGGGTTTGATGGTCGGTGTCCAGAATAGTGAAGTCGTGGCCCATAAGATTGATGATATCTTAACGGATCGTCACCAATTAGATAAACAACTTATACAACTAGCGAAAGAACTTTCGATTTAATGAGGGGAATGGTTTAAATGAGAAAAACAAAGATCGTATGTACAATTGGCCCAGCCAGTGAAACTGTCGAAAAGCTTGAACAATTAATGAATGCTGGGATGAACGTTGCCCGCTTGAATTTTTCACATGGTGACCATGAAGAGCATGGCAACCGCATTAAGAACATTCGTATAGCTGCTGAGAAGAACGGGAAAACCATTGGGATTCTTCTAGATACCAAAGGCCCTGAAATTCGAACAGGCGACATGGCCACAGATAAAGTTCACTTGGAAAAGGGGCAGAAGCTTGTTATCAGCATGGAACCTGTAAAAGGGACTGCTGAGAGAATCTCTGTGACTTACACAGAACTTGCTTCTGATGTTCATCCTGGTTCCACGATCCTTTTAGATGATGGATTAATCGGACTAAAGGTCGTATCAGCGACTAGCAATGAAATCGTGACAGAAGTGCTTAACACAGGAGATCTTAAGAGCAAAAAAGGGGTCAATGTTCCTGGCGTAAGTGTTAATTTGCCAGGTATCACCAAAAAAGATGCGGAAGATATTTTGTTCGGGATTGAACAAGGCATTGATTTTATTGCCGCTTCCTTTGTTCGTCGAGCATCCGATGTATTGGAAATTCGGGAGTTGCTTGAGAAAAACGGCGGCGAGCACATCATGATTATTCCTAAGATTGAAAATCAAGAAGGCGTTGAAAACATTGATGAGATTTTAGAAGTATCAGATGGGCTAATGGTTGCGCGTGGTGATTTAGGTGTTGAAATTCCAGCTGAAGAAGTGCCGCTCGTTCAAAAAATGCTCATTAAAAAATGCAACAAATTAGGGAAGCCGGTCATTACTGCGACACAAATGCTTGATTCCATGCAACGGAATCCTCGTCCAACTCGTGCTGAAGCGAGTGACGTGGCCAACGCTATTTTTGACGGTACGGATGCGATTATGTTATCTGGTGAAACGGCTGCAGGGGATTATCCGGTTGAAGCGGTTGAAACAATGCATCGGATCGCCCTTCGTACGGAACAGTCACTTGATTATCAGCAAATGTTAAGTGTAAGAAGCAAGACCAACACCTCGATTACGGATTCTATTGGCCAAGCAGTTGCTCATACTGCCTTGAATTTAAATGTATCCTCGATCATTACATCAACGTATAGTGGCCATTCGGCATTTGTTGTGGCAAAATATCGTCCGAAAGCTAATATCGTAGCTGTAACGAGCACCGAAAAGGCATTGCGCCGCTTATCATTAGTATGGGGTGTTTATCCTCAGCTTGGTAAATTGGCAGAGACAACAGACGAAATGCTGGACTCCTCTGTTGATGCTGCAGTAGAATCCGGTTATGTGAAGCATGGTGACCTTGTCGTGATAACAGCGGGTGTCCCTGTCGGTGAGGTTGGAACGACGAATTTACTTAAAATTCATGTTGTTGGACAGGTTTTGGCCAAAGGGCAAGGAATTGGCCGTAAGTCAGCAAGCGGTCCTGTCTATGTAACGAATGATCCAGCAGATGCTGTTGCCAATATGCCGGATGGTGCCGTGCTTGTAACAGCTAGCACAGATCGTGAGTTCACACCGGCTATGGAACGTGCGGCTGCAGTGATCACTGAAGAAGGCGGCCTTACCTCTCATGCCGCTGTTGTAGGGATTAACCTTGATATTCCTGTTATTGTTGGTGTCAGTGATGCTGTTAACCTTCTCCGTTCAGTCGAGTCGGTCACGATTGATGCTGAAAGAGGAAATATCTATAACGGTCATGCTAAAGTCCTATAATTAAGAGTTAATGATAGAATAAGGAGAGGGGACAAACCTTCTCCTTTTTCTGATTATAGAGTGGAGGTTAAGGCAAGAATGAAAACTCATGCAAAGCTTCGTGTTCGCTATTCAGAGACGGATCAAATGGGTATCGTGCACCATAGTCAGTATATTAATTGGTTTGAAGTAGGTCGTACTCATCATATAAGAGAACTTGGTCATACGTATCGTGAAATTGAAACTGCCGGTTTCTATCTTCCGGTGATTGGGGTGCATGTCACTTATCATACGCCTGCCCTTTATGAAGATGTGATTCGGATTGAAACCGAAATCCATAGTTATAATGGGGTACGGCTTCATTTCAAATATAGAGCGGTTAGAGAAGAAGATGGAGAACTTGTCGCCGAAGGAATAACTGAGCATTGCTGGACGACAACAGATATGAGACCGTGTAAGATGCAAAGGAAATGGCCGGAGCTTCATCAAAAAATCGAAAAGGATTTCAAAGAGTTTTCATAATGAAACGATTAATGCCTTTATTTATCCTTGTTCCCTTAATAGAACTCTGGTTGTTTTTCCTTTCCGGCAAGTACATTGGTATTCTTGCAACAATAGGAATTGTTCTGTTAACAGGGGTTATTGGAGCAAGCCTTGCAAGAAGAGAAGGGCTTGCGGTTTTTCATCGGGCAAAGGAACAATTAAGGATGGGGCGTTTGCCTGGGGAAGAGCTGATTGAAGGGTTTTTAGTTTTAGCAGGAGGCTTGTTACTGTTAACGCCTGGCTATTTGACGGATTTGACGGGATTGCTGTTAATGATCCCAAGAGTTAGAAGGCGGTTAGTTAAGCCAATAAGACGAAGACTGCAACAACAGCTTTCAAAGGGACGGTTTGAATTTTTCTACAGAAGATAAGTTTATAGAGCAAAAAAGAAGTCGACATTCAGTTAGAATGCTGACTTCTTTTTTTTCATTTGGGAAGGGTTCGGTCGCCGATGATATAACTCCAGATATTCCGAAAGACATCGGCCTGTGAGAGCGTATTGATGACAATTAAGACGATCGGACCTAAGACAAGGCCCAAAAATCCTAATAGCTTAAAGCCGATAAAGATAGCGACGAGTGTAGGCAGAGGATTTAAACCAATATTGGATGAGATAATTTTAGGCTCCATAATTTGCCGCTGTATGATGACAACCGCATAGAGAATGGCGAGTCCTATCGCCATAAAATACTGTTTTGAGAAATAAGAATAAATGATCCAAGGGAGAAAGACAGAACCGGTTCCAAGGTAAGGGAACATATCAGCAAGCCCAGTTAGAAAAGCAATCGTAACAGGGTGGGCCACTCTAAGTACCACTAGTCCAATAAGAATAATGACAGCGGTAATTGAAATCAGAGTTAAGTGAGCCCTGATAAATCCGAGAAAGGCCTGCCTTAATCCTTCATAGACATTTTGAAGGCTTCGAGAAACGCTCTCAGGGAGCTTAGAGTCGAAATAATCACCAAGTTTATACCAATCCTTCGTCATAAAGAAAGTGGCGAGACAAATAAAGATTAACCCTGTAATGATGTTTGGCAGGGACACGACCATATTGGTTAAATAAGTAATAACGTGGGTTCCAAGATTGCTTAGATTGGTGGCAAGTTTTTGACCAAGATGGTTCATGTTGTCTTGAATCGTCAGTTGTTCGGATTGGTCTAATGTACTGATAAGATGTGTAATATGCCCCCACATTGGAAGCAATGTGTTTACAAAATAACTTTGAATGTAGCGGCTTAATAGCTGGACATGGCTCGGAACGACATCGTTTAGATAAACGAGTCCATTAATGAGTTGAAGGATGATGAGTGTCACAATTCCTGAAATGACAGCAAAGATAAGAAAAATGACAATAAAGGTGGCGACTCCGCGATGCATGTTGGTTTTTACTTGAATAAAGGTGACAACAGGATTTAAAAAGAAGGAAAGGATAATGGCGATTATAAATGGATAAGCGTATTTTATCCCATAATAAAAAGCGGCTCCAATTAAGACACAAATAGCAGCGACTAGAAGCAAACGGAAAGTAATAAAGATATAGCGCAAAATATTGGTTATGTAATGAGAATTCAGGTGGCTCACCTCCATTTTGACACAAGCCTTTTCTATATCTTATGGTGATTCTTGTGTGATGAATCACAAAATCTTGGATAAGGAAAAATCAAGCCTTAAAAATGCTTAAAAAATTAAAAGCAAGTTTCTTGTTTAGAGGATGTTTTGTCCTTATTTTACACGTCTTAAATGTGACATTCAACGAAAAGGCGAAGGGAATAAGCAACTAACTGTGCTCAAAATCCTTTTTGGAAAGATTGGGATTTCTCGCATACATGGGTTTATGAGAGTGTTATGGGAATAGATAACTAACTGTGCTCAAAATCCTTTTTGGAAAGATTGGGATTTCTCGCATACATGGGTTGATGAGAGTGTTATGGAAATAAGTAAATGGCTGTGCTCAAAATCCTTTTTGGAAAGATTGGGATTTCTCGCATACTTGGGTTGATGAGAGTGTTATGGGAATAAGTAAATGGCTGTGCTCAAAATCCTTTTTGGAAAGATTGGGATTTCTCGCATACATGGGTTGATGAGAGTGTTATGGAAATAAGTAAATGGCTGTGCTCAAAATCCTTTTTGGAAAGATTGGGATTTCTCGCATACTTGAATGAAGCCTAGTCGAAGAAGGGAATTCAATAAAGTATGCTAAAATGTTCACAAATCGATTATGTTTGTTTATAATTGAATGTGGTGATCACATTGAATAGTTAGTCAATTAGATTTCCTGGTATTGGTTAGATAGAGAAGGAGGAGATTGAATGCCAGCTACTAAGGGTTTAGAAGGGGTTGTCGCAACCACTTCTGGAATTAGTTCCATCATTGATGGTGTTTTAACCTATAAGGGGTATGATATTGATGACCTCGCAGATCATGCTTCTTTTGAAGAAGTCGTTTACTTATTATGGAACGATGATCTGCCAAACCAGCAACAACTGGATGCTTTCAAAAAAGAACTTGCTGGGAATGCAGCGGTTCCTGCTGAAGTTTTTGAACAGATTAAAGCCTTTCCTCTTAATACCATTCATCCGATGGCCGTTCTCCGCACAGCTGTTTCAACACTAGGAGTCTTTGATAGTGAAGCAGATGTTATGGATGAAACCGCTAACCGTCGAAAAGCGATCCGCTTGCAAGCACAAATTGCGACGGTTGTTGCAGGCTTTGCTCGCATTAGAGATGGAAAAGATCCTGTTGCTCCACGCACTGATTTGGGATATGCAGCGAATTTCCTTTACATGCTCTTTGATCGTGAACCAAATGAAACAGAAGTTGAAGCTTTTAATAAAGCGCTTGTCCTTCATGCTGACCATGAACTTAACGCGTCCACTTTTACAGCGCGTGTTTGTGTAGCTACTCTTTCAGATGTTTATTCTGGAATTGTTGCCGCAATCGGTGCCCTCAAAGGACCTCTTCACGGCGGTGCTAATGAGCAAGTTATGAAAATGCTTACTGAAATCGGTTCAGTTGAAAACGTTCCCTCGTATTTAGAAAATGCTTTTGCAAATAAAGAAAAAATCATGGGCTTCGGACACCGTGTTTATAAAAATGGTGATCCACGCGCGAAGCACCTTAAAGAAATGTCTCGTCAGTTGACTGAACGCTCAGGCGAGAAAAAATGGTATGATATGTCTATTAAGATTAATGAAATCGTCACCAATGAGAAAGGTCTCCTCCCAAACGTTGATTTTTATTCCGCTAGTGTTTATCATAGCTTAGGGATTTCTCATGATTTATTCACCCCTATTTTTGCAGTTAGCCGGATGTCAGGCTGGCTTGCTCATATTCTAGAGCAATACAGCAACAACCGCCTCATTCGTCCTCGTGCAGAGTATGTAGGCCCTGATAAACGCGCCTATGTGTCGATTCAAGATCGTTAATTTGAGTTAGATCGGGAGGAACCTCCTCCCTTATCTATGTATTATCTATAGGATTTCTTAGGAGGGTATTAACCAATGGCAAACGGAGAAAAAATTACAGTTTCAAATGGTCAATTAAACGTACCTGATTACCCAATCATTCCTTTTATTGAAGGGGATGGAACGGGTCCTGATATTTGGGCAGCTGCTCACCGAGTTCTAGAAGCCGCTGTTGAAAAAGCATATAACGGTAAAAAGCAAATTGTTTGGAAAGAAGTATTAGCGGGTGAAAAAGCATTCAACCAAACGGGCGAATGGTTACCTAGCGAAACTCTCGATGTGATTCGTGAGTACATAATTGGTATTAAAGGGCCACTTACAACACCAGTAGGCGGTGGGATTCGTTCTTTAAACGTAGCGCTTCGTCAAGAACTTGACTTGTTCACATGCTTGCGTCCGGTTCGTTACTTTGAAGGGGTTCCATCACCTGTTAAACACCCCGAAAAAACGGACATGGTTATCTTCCGTGAAAACACTGAAGATATCTATGCAGGGATTGAATATGAAAAAGGCACAGAAGCTGTTCAAAAAGTCATTGCTTTCTTGCAAAATGAAATGGGCGTTAACAAAATCCGCTTCCCAGAAACTTCTGGTATTGGTATTAAGCCGGTTTCTGAAGAGGGAACGAAACGTCTAGTGCGCGCTGCGATTCAATATGCAATCAACGAAGGCCGCAAGAGTGTAACGCTTGTTCATAAAGGGAACATCATGAAATTTACAGAAGGTGCCTTCAAAAAATGGGGCTATGAAGTCGCAGAAGAAGAATTCAGCGAAAAAGTCTTCACATGGGCCCAATATGATCGCTTAGTTGAAACAGAAGGTAAAGACGCAGCTAACAAAGCACAAGAGGCGGCTTTAGCTGAAGGTAAAATCCTAGTTAAAGATACAATTGCTGATATTTTCTTACAACAAATCTTAACTCGTCCAGAAGAGTTCGATGTGGTAGCAACGATGAACCTTAACGGGGACTACATCTCTGATGCGCTTGCTGCACAAGTCGGCGGAATCGGGATTGCACCTGGTGCTAACATCAACTACGAAACGGGCCATGCTATTTTCGAAGCGACTCACGGTACGGCTCCTAAGTACGCTGGACTTGATAAAGTAAATCCATCTTCAGAGATCCTTTCCGGCGTTCTAATGCTTGAACACCTTGGCTGGCACGAAGCAGCTAAGCTCATCGTTGATTCCATGGAAAAAACGATTGCAAGCAAAGTCGTCACTTATGACTTTGCCCGTCTCATGGATGGTGCGACTGAAGTTAAATGCTCTGAGTTTGGTGACGAGCTCATCAAAAATATGGATTAATAATAGGAAAGTGGTTTGGGTAAGCTTTTACCCGAACCGCTTTTTTTCTGCTTTAAAAAGGAATCCGTAAAAAGTGTTATGAAGGTCCTTTGAAGAAATCTGTGTCTTACAAGGTCTATTTTTCACTAGAGAGTCCTGCTGGTTGAGCCGCAAGCAGCTTTCAATAATCTAATGGGCGTGTAAAATAAGGAAGGTATGGGCTCGATATAAACGTTTGATGGATGTTACAATACGATGACCATTTGGAACCTGATTTGGAGAAGACTCTGAACCAGGTTTTTTTAATCTGAGATAAGTTTAGACAAGCCATTAGGGGCCAATATCATGATTAATAGTCTTTTATTCACTCTTTGGTAAGCGGGCAACTCTAGTAAGAATGCCGTCTGTACAAAACTTTATTGTTGGGTGCAAAAAGTGTATGATAAAAAGAGATTGTCATGAACTAGCAGGCTATTATAGTTTTGATAGGGATCTCTAAATAATGAAAAAGTGATAAGGTATTGGTAGCTGGCTTCAGGATTCGAGAACCAATACCAGGGGAGGATAATAGGTGGTTAAGCGAATTTTGGCAGTAGATGATGAACCTTCTATCTTGACGTTATTATCTTTTAATCTTGAGAGGGCTGGTTTTCAGGTTTTACAGTCTGCAAATGGGCGTGAGGCACTGGATATAGCCCGTACTGAAGCGTTAGATCTCGTCATTTTAGATGTTATGCTCCCAGAGATGGATGGTTTGGAAGTATGCCGAGAGCTTAGACAGGAGAAGAGCACCTTGCCTGTCATGATGTTAACGGCTAAGGATGATGAATTTGATAAGGTTCTAGGTCTTGAACTTGGGGCAGATGATTATATGACCAAGCCTTTTAGTCCGAGAGAGCTTGTTGCAAGAGTCAAAGCTCTTCTTAGGCGCTCCCAACTATCTGAACCAGCCGCTGAGGTGGCTGCTTCGCCTGTTCAACAGCTTACTGTAGGAGATTTGGTGATTGACCCGTCAAATTATGAGGCGACGTTTAAAGGCGAACTGATGACGTTGACCCCTAAGGAATTTGAACTCCTATATTATCTTGTTAAGAATTCAAATAAGGTTTTAACACGTGATCAATTGCTTAGCTCTGTCTGGCAATATGATTTTGCCGGGGATACTCGAATTGTTGATGTGCATGTGAGTCATTTGAGAGAAAAAATTGAGGACGACACACGTCATCCAAAATATATTATAACGGTAAGAGGACTGGGTTATAAATTTGAGGGCGGCCGTGCATGATTCCGCTCATTCTTGTCTGTTTTCTCTTTCTCATTATTCTTATTCGGATCATTAGTTATTACCGGAGGGTTCTAAAAGGGGCAACAGATCTATTGATTGATTTGACAAAAGGTAATTTCAGCCAGCGGATTATCGCTTCTAATTACAGGGGCACAGCGCGTCGGTTAAACACCGTCTTGAATCAAATGGCTAGAGATATGGAAAGATTAGAGAAGACCTATTTAGCCCAGGAGGACCAGCTAAAAACACTCATTGAAAACATTGGGAGCGGGCTGGTTTTTATTGATGCAGATCGCAGAGTCATCCTGGTCAATCGAAGCTATCGAGAAACATTTAAATTAGGAGATCAGGATTGGCGGGATCAACCTTATGAGCAGGTGACCCCAACCCAGGAGGTTAACGCCCTTATACTCGAGTCCTTTGCTACTGAAAAACGGCTGTCCAAAACTTATAAGATAAACATTAATATTTATCGAAAATATTTTGATGTCTCTTGTGCACCTGTTATTGATTCTAAGCAACGAGTCCGCGGGGTTGTTGTCTTATTTCATGATATTACTGAGCTTAAGAATCTTGAACAAATGCGAAAGGATTTTGTAGCGAACGTCTCTCATGAACTGAAAACACCTATCACTTCAATTATTGGATTTTCCGAAACCTTATTAGATAGCAGTTACCAAGACAGAGAGCTTTCAGAAAAATTTTTAGGGATCATAATGTATGAAAGCAAGCGTCTGCAAAATCTTGTTCATGATCTTTTAGAGCTATCTAAAATCGAACAGCCTCATTATTCCATTCCTTTAATC
The DNA here is from genome assembly GCF_029094525.1 of Pullulanibacillus sp. KACC 23026. Taxonomy (NCBI): domain Bacteria; kingdom Bacillati; phylum Bacillota; class Bacilli; order Caryophanales; family Sporolactobacillaceae; genus Pullulanibacillus; species Pullulanibacillus sp. KACC 23026. Next base: position 1,357,337 of record NZ_CP119107.1, read on the forward strand.
CCTACTGAAGTGATCCCCGTTATGAATGAATCTCTCCCATCGCTAACAGAACGTGCTCAAGCAAAAGCCATTGATATTCAGCTGGATTATAAGAATGCAGGGATAAAAGTACTAAGTGATCCAAGCCGGCTGAAACAGATTATCGTTAATCTTGTAAACAATGCGATTGCTTACACACCGCAGGGAGGAAGAGTCTCCATTGAAGTAAGGGAAGAGGAGCAGTGGGGCATCTTGGAAGTATCGGACACGGGTATTGGCATAGAGAAGAAAGAACTACCTCGAATATTTGAACGATTTTATAGGGTGGACAAAGCAAGAAGCAGAGATTCTGGAGGAACCGGTCTCGGACTTGCCATTGTAAAGCATCTAGTTGAAGCGCATGGTGGAGAGATCGAGGCTAACAGTGAAGTTGGTAAAGGCTCCACATTTACCATTTATTTTAAAAAAGCTTTAGAAGAAGAGGAGTCCGATACATGAATAAACTCGTTTTGATCGATGGCAATAGTATCGCCTACCGAGCCTTTTTTGCCCTGCCTCTCTTAAATAATGAAAAGGGAGTTTATACAAACGCAGTCTATGGCTTCACGATGATGCTGCTCAAAGTGATCGAGGAGGAGCAGCCCACACATATGCTCGTGGCATTTGATGCAGGAAAGACGACCTTCAGACATAAGACGTTTAAGGAATACAAAGGGACACGACAAAAAACACCGCCCGAACTTTCCGAACAGCTGCCTTTCATTCATGAGGTAGTTGATTTACTAGGCATTCCTCGCTATGAGAAAGAACTGTATGAAGCCGATGATTTGATTGGGACTTTGTCTAAGCGAGCAGCTAAAGAGGGCTGGTCGGTTAAAATATTTTCTGGAGATAAGGATTTATTGCAGCTCGTCGATGATAACATCACGGTCTCTTTGACGCGTAAAGGGATTACGGAAGTGGATGAGTACACGCCTGAGAAGGTGCGTGAACGCTATGAAATCGATCCGATTAAAGTGATTGATTTGAAGGGGTTTATGGGAGATAACTCTGATAACATTCCAGGTGTACCGGGTGTCGGTGAAAAGACAGCCATTAAACTTCTTAAGCAGTTTGGCTCATTGGAGGCTGTTTTTGACCATTTGGATGAGGTATCTGGGAAAAAGCTCAAAGAGAAATTAACAGAGTTTGAACAACAGGCTTATATGAGCAAAGAGCTTGCGACTATTTTTACAGAAGCGCCTGTTGATGCGGCCCTTTCTGAGCTTACGTTTAATCAGCATTACAGTGAAGACCTTATTGCTCTTTTTAAAGAGTTGGAATTTAATACCTTGCTTGAGCGAATCGGCTTTGAAGAAGTCAAAGATCAAGCGGCTGAGGAGGTGGACGTTTCCTTTGAAACATTAAAGGAAGTAAAGCCTCAAGATCTTCCAAAAGAAGCGTCGCTAATCGTTGAATTGAATGAAGAAAACTATCATTTTACGTCCATTAATGGATTCGCTCTATACTCTGAAGATGGCGGCGTATTTATTCCTAAAGAGGTCGCTTTCCAGTCAGATGCTTTTAAAGTGTGGTTATCTAATCCTGAATTTAAGAAAATTGTATTTGATCAAAAGGCAGCAGCTGTTGCTTTGCATTGGCATGGGATAGAGCTTAAGGGTGTGACTTTTGATGTCAGTCTGGCTGCTTACCTTATTGACCCCTCAGAATCAGCAGTGGATGTGGCGGGGCTCGCCAAGCGGCATCATATCCATGTGGCTTTTTCAGATGAGGCCGTTTATGGAAAAGGGGCAAAAAGAAGCATCCCAGCGGATGACGTGTTAGGGGATCATCTCGCAAGAAAAGCCATGGCACTTGAAAAGCTAGTTCCGATCCTGAAGGAAGCACTCGAAGACAATCAACAGCAAAGTCTCTATTATGAGTTAGAGATGCCTCTTTCACAAGTACTTGAAGAAATGGAAGAGACGGGCATCGCCGTTAGTAAAGAAGCGCTTGATGAGATGGGAAAAGAGTTTTCGGCATCACTTGATCGATTGGAGAAAGAGATTCATCAGCTGGCAGGGGTTGAATTCAATATTAATTCACCTAAACAGCTCGGTGAAATTTTATTTGAAAAATTGAATCTCCCAGCGGCTAAAAAGACAAAAACCGGCTATTCGACTTCGGCCGATGTTTTAGAAAAACTTGCCGGACAACACGAGATTATAGATAAGATTTTAGAATATCGTCAATTGGGGAAATTAAGCTCCACTTATATCGACGGTCTATTAAAGGTCATCCACCCAAAAACAGGGAAGATTCATACAAGATATAATCAGGCTCTAACCCAAACCGGCCGACTGAGCTCAACGGATCCTAACCTGCAGAACATTCCCATTCGAATGGAAGAAGGCAGGCGTATTCGCCATGCGTTTATTCCTGCTCACGAAGGCTGGACGATTCTTTCCGCTGACTATTCACAAATTGAGTTGCGAGTCCTCGCTCATATCGCCGAGGATGCTAATCTGATTGAAGCTTTTCAGGAGGAACGAGACATTCATACGAAAACGGCCATGGATGTTTTTGGGGTTAAGGAAGACGAAGTCACCGATCTGATGCGCCGTCATGCGAAGGCGGTTAATTTCGGGATTGTCTATGGAATCAGTGATTTTGGATTGTCGCAAAGCCTTCGGATTACGAGAAAGGAAGCTGGCGCGTTTATTGAAAAATATCTGGAAAGCTACCCTGGTGTCAAAGCTTATATGACAGATGTTGTTCAAAAAGCCAAACGGGATGGCTATGTGACGACACTGCTTCATCGCCGCCGCTATCTGCCGGATATTACAAGCCGTCAGTTCAATCGCCGGAGTTTTGCAGAACGCACGGCCATGAATACCCCTATTCAAGGGAGTGCGGCAGATATCATTAAAATGGCGATGGTTAATATGTCCCACCGGTTAAAAGCAGAAGGGTTGAAGTCCAAGATGCTTCTGCAAGTGCATGACGAACTTATTTTCGAGGTTCCTGAAGAGGAATTAGAACTTATGAAAACTTTAGTGCCAAACGTCATGGAAGAGGCAATAGAGCTCAAGGTTCCTTTAAAAGCAGATGTATCGTTTGGACCAACCTGGTATGATGCAAAATAGAAAGTGAGAAAATAGCCGCATCCTTAAGTTTTAAAAGAGCTAAGGAAGGCTTTTTTTCTATTGAAAGGAAGCGTTGTATGCCTGAATTACCTGAAGTCGAAACAGTGAAGGAAACGCTTAAGCAACTGGTTCTTGGCAAAACCATTCGCGATGTTGTGATTTTTTGGCCAAAATTAATTAAAGAGCCGCCTGATTCACATGAATTTGCGGAGCGTCTTAAGGGGCAAACCATTCATAACATCAGGAGAAGAGGGAAGTTTCTCTGCCTAGACCTTGATGAGGAGGTGCTTGTTTCCCATCTCCGTATGGAGGGAAAGTATGTCTATTTCAACCACCGAGCGGATGTCACGAAGGATGCTCATACGCATGTCATTTTTACCTTTACGGATGGAAGCGAACTCCATTACAAGGATGTGCGCAAGTTTGGGACGATGCATGTTTTTCCAAAAGGGGAAGAAGAACGGCGGCTTCCGTTAGTGCAGCTTGGACCAGAGCCCCTGGAAGAGCGCTTTACGGCTGCTCTTCTTAAACAACGCTTAAAGAATACAACAAGAGCCATTAAGTTAGCGTTGCTTGATCAGACCGTTGTTGTTGGTCTAGGAAATATCTATGTCGATGAAGCACTGTTCAGGGCACGCATACACCCTGAGACACCGACCGATCAAGTGAGTCAGGCCAAGCTGAACCAATTAGTCCCAGCCATAAAAGAAACGCTGGGAGAAGCGGTCGAAATGGGAGGCAGTACAGTAAGAACTTACCGAAACGGACAAGGAAGAATGGGCATGTTCCAACAGAAGCTTGCGGTGTATGGGCGAGAAGGTGAGCCTTGTGTGGAATGCGGCACGCCAATAAAGAAGATAAAACTCGGCGGCCGCGGCACTCATTTTTGTCCAAACTGTCAAAAGAGGAGGAAGCGGCGTGCTTAAGATTGGGTTGACGGGCGGCATTGCAAGCGGGAAAAGTACGGTATCTAAGATGTTGTTTGATTTGGGGATTCCAGTGATTGATGCGGATATTGCCTCGAGAAAAGTGGTTGAGCCTGGGATGCCTGCATTGGACGAAATCGTGCAAGCATTTGGGGACGTCCTTCAAAGGGAGGGTCAGCTGGATCGCAAAAAGCTTGGGTTCATTATTTTCCAGGATGAATCAAAACGAAAGCAGTTGAACGCGATTGTCCATCCAAGGGTGCGCGAATGGATGCAGGCACAACTCGCGATTTATGAGAAGAAAGCTGTTCCGGCGGTTGTTCTTGATATTCCACTCTTAATCGAGAGTCAATTAACGGATTGGTGTGACAAAGTGCTGTTAGTCTATGTATCAGCCCAAACACAGCTGCAACGATTAATGGCGCGTGATCATTTGAAAGAAGAGGACGCACGCCTTCGTATCCAAGCGCAAATGCCCCTTGAAGATAAGCGAGCTTATGCGGAGCGGATCATTAACAATGAGGGATCGATTCTTGAGACTCGGGAACAGCTTTTACACATTCTTCAAGAGTGGCACGTTCCTTTTTCCATTCATTAAGCGCGATAAGGGACCTCTTTTTCAAATTGTGGCAAGAGGCACTTCCGGATTGATGAAGGCGCGCTCTCGTACATAGAGAGGTGGCAAGCTTAGTCAAAAACCCCTTAATAACTTGTAATTCTAAAAGGGCGCCAAACTTTTTGGCGCTTTTTCCATTAAAAGATTGAAGCAGCTTGTCTAAAGTTTGTTATAATAAAAGAAAAAGGACGGTGCTAATGATGAGTTTTTTTTCACGACTCTTTGAAACTCATATTGAAACAAGAGATAATCATTCTGATCAGCGACTCAAAACGCATTACTATAAAGCAACCAAAAATAAAATTTTAGAAACTTGCCGGGAGTGGATTAACAAAGAACACGCCTTAACCTTGATGGCGGATTCGGCAGACCGCGGCGAAATTGCTGCCAAAGTCCACGGAAAACGAAAAGGGCTTCTCGTCTTAACGGTTATTTCTGCAAGCCCTATGAAAACGTCTGTGGATGTCTCTTTCACAGTGGATAGAGGATTGAATGCCGGCTATGGACAAACACTCTGTTCAAGTTTGTATCAGCACCTTTCTCGAACCTATCAGTTGGTTGATTGAAGTTTCTGCAAGTTTAGAGATGAAGTTTAGGCTTGTCTCTTCTTGTCGTTTTTTGTACTATTAAAGAAAAGCTGAGGTTGGGCAGGTGAATAGTGATGCATTGTCCAAGTTGTCATCATGTCGGGACACGTGTATTGGATTCGCGACCGGTTAATGAAGGTCGATCGATTAGAAGACGTCGAGAATGTGAAGCATGCCATTATCGCTTTACGACCTTTGAAACCGTTGAGGAAATCCCTTTAGTCGTTGTGAAAAAAGGGGAGAATCGTGAATCTTTTAATAGAGATAAGATATTGAGAGGGTTAATTAAAGCTTGTGAAAAACGGCCGGTACCCCTTGAAAAGCTGGAAGACGCGGTCAATCGAATTGAAAAAGAATTGAGAAGCCGCGGCGTTTCCGAGATTAAGAGTGATGAAATCGGGGAATTAGTGATGGATGAGCTGTCTCAAATTGATGAAGTGGCTTATGTTCGATTCGCTTCGGTTTATCGCCAGTTTAAGGATATTAATGTGTTTATTCATGAACTGAAAGACTTATTAAAAAAAGTGAACAAAGATGACTAAAGGCTGACATGGCCAGAAGAAGCTTATAGCGTGCTGTTACCTCCATTTTTTTTGAGGTGTCAACACGCTTTGTTATTCCTGAAAAAATAGTGAAAAAAGGGGGATCCGCATGTCACTTCATTGGAAAGAGTTATTACCTGTTGATCAGTATGTGGCCGCCCAACCTGAAGCTATTGATTATCGTCATCTTGAAATTCTGACCAGCCTTTACCAGCCGCTTATTGGTCCATTGGCTTGTCAGCTCTATACCACTTTGTTTTTTGAATCTCAAAAACAAGGGGAGCGGAGTCACAATCACTTAATGCTGCAGACAGCTTGTACGCTTGAGACGCTTTTGCGTGAAAGGAAAAAGCTCGAGGCAATGGGGCTTTTAACTGTTTTTAAGAAGAAAACAGATGAGAGTTCTCTATTTATCTATCAATTAAAGCGTCCGCTCGAACCTGATGTTTTTTTTGCGGATGGTGTTTTAAATATATATTTGTTCAACCGATTAGGCCGGCATGAATATATGAGACTCAAACAACAGTTTAATTCGTCTATGCCTATACAAGAGGATGAGTATGAAGAGGTGACGGCTTCGTTTAATGAGATTTATGCTTCTCTAAGGCCGTCTGAACTTAAGAATCTTCATAACGAGGTGGAGAATTCACTCCCATTGAAGGAACCCCAATCATCAAAGCCAAAGCTTTCGGTTTCCTTTGATTTTGATGAACTCTACTTGCATCTATCCGATTGTATTATCTCCAAAGAGTCTTTTACGGAACCGGTCAAGGAGGTTATTGTTCAGCTTTCCTTTGTGTACCAGATCGGACCGCAAGCCATGGCTCACATTATCCAGCAATCCTTTCTTCACAACGATGAGATCGATATCCCTGCTTTAAGAAAAGCGGTGAGGCATTATTACCAGCTTGAAAATGGCAATCAACTGCCAATGCTCAGCTTAAGAGTGCCAAAAATGGACAAGAAACCGAATCGAGAAGAGGACGAACAGCTAACGGAATATGAGGCACAAGTTCGCCTTTTTGAAAGTCTCTCGCCATATGATTTGCTGCGGCATTTGGCAGGAGGCGCAGAGCCTGTCCAATCCGATTTGCGCATTGTGGAAGGTCTATTAATCGATCAGAAACTGCCTGCTGGTGTCATCAATGTTTTATTAGATTACACGATGTTAGTCAACGATAAGAAACTTATTAAGAGTTATATAGAAAAGATCGCCAGTCATTGGACGCGCAAGAAGATTCAGACCGTGCGGGACGCGATGGCTTTAGCAAAGTCTGAGCATAAGAAATATCAAGATTGGAAGAAGCAATCGTCCACTCGCTCAACAAGAGGAACGTCTCGTTCAAGAACAACAAATGGGCACCAAGAAGTCATTCCGCAATGGATGAAGGAAACGAAATCGAGTGAAGCCCCTGTGAAAACCAATTCATCCAAAAACACGCTTTCAGAAGAAGAGGAAAAATGGCTGGATGATTATCTAAAAAGCCTTTAGGCGGTGATTAAGTGGAATCTATTAAGCAAACTCTTAACCAAATGCTCAGAAACCAAAAACCAGAACAAAATATGGAGTCGTTTCGCACTTATGTCTATCAAGACTCGGACGTACAAGCGTTTTTAAAGGCACATCCGGAATCAGCGGATGCGCTTTTGACACGCTATCTATCAAAAGCTTATGAAGTTGCAGAAGCGAACCATAACTGTGCGGCATGTCCAGGGCTTGAGAAATGCCCTAATGTACTACCAGGCTATCAACCTAGTTTGGTTGACGATAAGGGCGGGATTACGGTGACCTACCATCCTTGTTCAATTAAGCTTCAGGTTGAGCAACAGAAACGACAGAAGACCTTGATTAAGAGTTATTATGTTCCTCAAAAAATCCTAAAGGCGACGTTTCGAACGATCGACAGCACGGAACAGGAGCGCAAGGTAGCGTTAAGAGAAGCGGTTCGGTTTGTGGAACATTACTTGCAAGATCCGCAAAGTACGAAAGGTCTGTACTTTTATGGCGACTTTGGAGTCGGGAAAACGCATATTATGGGGGCTATTTTAAATACTTTGGCTGAAAGAGGTCAAGTGGAATCTTTAATGGTTTATACACCTGACTTTTTTAGAGAAATAAAAAATTCGATCCAAGACAGTTCGGTTGAGGACAAGCTTGAGTACATTCGAACGGTTCCTTTGCTTGTTTTAGATGATATTGGGGCAGAGACGATGGGCCCATGGATTCGCGATGATGTTCTTGGAAGCATTCTTCAAAGGCGTGTCATGGAAAATCTCCCAACTCTTTTTACTTCGAATTATAATTTGGATGAATTAGAAGAACATCTTGCTTATTCAAATAAAAGCGGGATTGAGCTCGTTAAAGCCAAACGATTAATGGAGCGGATTCGTCATTATACAGTGGCCGTTTCGCTCAGAGGAAGAAACAGAAGATCAGATATATAGAATGAATGAGAGTGTTCCAAACGCTGACGTTTTGGGGCACTCTTTTTTTGGGGGAGGGGGGCCTGTACGGCTTGTCCTTGCGTCTCTAACCTATGCTCCGAGGCGGGTTGTCTTGAGTTAGTAGTGTGACAAGCTGAGGCAATTTCTAACGGACATGGAGTCCATTAGAAGGTGAAATCGAGGGTGGAAAGGGCGAAAATGGGGCTGTAACGGACTGAGTGTCCGTTACAGCCCCAACTTCAGGAAATGGCGTTCATTCGGGGAAGAAGCTGCATGGAGAAAATTCAAGTAATAGGCTAGTCATTTTTTTGGTTGGGTTCCCATATAGTGTTATAAACGTTGTTGCTTAGGGAGGGGACTGTTTTTGATTGCTGTCAGTTTTGCGTCTCGCGAAGAGGCTGAGGCTTTATATAAAATGCTTGATGATCCTGAGAATCGGACGCTTTTTCATGTCAAGAAGGAGGACATGCAGGTTTTTATTGAAGGAAGTCAGCGTGGGTTAACCACTTATACAAGAGACAAGCTTTCTCAATTGTTAACTCGGTTTATTATTGATTATTATGAGGATCGGTGGTTCTTAGAAATTCTAAAGTCGCAGTTTTATTATACCGATCCGGATGAACAGGCAATGATTCTTGATATTATTCATAGCATCTTAACTGGAGAGCGCGAGGACCTGCCGAATCTTAACCGCCTTCCTAAAAGAGAAGACCTCATTCGAACCTCTATCCAAGATCTGCTTAAAAGTCCAACAACCTTTAGTTTTGAATCAATCGAAACCTTTAGATTGCACCGCTATCATAGCTGGTTATTGCGGATGACGGAGCTTGCGCTTGATGAGTATAAGCTTCAGCAGGAATACGCTTCTTTTGTAGAAAAATTGAGGTTAATCATTCGGAATTATAGTCCGCTGCAGCAAACCATTTATGTTATTGATGAAAAACCGTTCAAACTATATAATGATCGGTTTGAATTAATTGAGAGTGTGCCATCCATAAGATCTTTTTATCCCCTTTTAAAACAATGGGGAATCGAGACAAAGCCGTCTGTTATTCTTAGTCTCATCGGTCTTTCGCCAAAGAAGGTATATGTTTATACCGATCGACCAGATGCGGATGAAATGCTAACGATACAGAAAGTGTTTGAGGAACGCGTGACCTTTCATCCTTTTAAAGAAGCGAAAACTCAGAAATGGAAGGCTTAACTAGAGCACTTGATTTCTTTTATTTTTCTCGCTATAATTACCTACATAATATAACTTAGATCGGCATTGAAGAGGCCAAGAGTTTTCGTTTTTTTGTTTTTTAGAGAGGGAAGGGTTGGTGGAACTTCCTAACAAAGCGAAAATTTACCCCCTCCGAGCTTTGTTGGTGAAAATGAGGTCTTAGGACTTAATGTGTAATCAACAACGGGCATTCCCGTTATCTGGAACCGAGATCTAGCTTCCTTTTATTCAGTTGGAAGTTAGAAACAAGGGTGGAACCACGACATTAAACTCGTCCCTTTTTTGGGGCGGGTTTTTTTGCGTTTAAAAAAAGGTGCGGAAAGCAAATATCGGGGGCAGCTCTTCAAGCCGTGAGACTAATAGGATGGAGTGACAATCATGAGTAATCAGATTCAGATTACCTTTCCGGATGGGGCCGTTAAGTCCTATGAGGCAGGTTCATCAGCAGCAGATATTGCGGGGGCTATTAGTAAAGGCCTGTTAAAACAATCCATTGCAGCTAAATTCAATGGTGAATTAATCGATTTGACGAGACCGCTAACTCGTGATGGTTCTTTAGAAATTTTAAAAGAAGATGCCCCTGAAGCTCTTGAAATGCTGAGACATACCACGACACATGTTATGGCTCAAGCCATCAAGCGCCTCTATGGAAAAGTTAATTTAGGTGTCGGACCGGTTATTGAAGAAGGGTTTTATTATGATGTTGATGTCGTCTCCCAAGCTATCTCAGTCGAAGATCTTCCAAACATTGAAAAAGAAATGCAAAAGATTGTAAACGAAAACCTGCCTGTTGTTCGCGAGGAAGTGTCGCGTGAAGAAGCTTTAAAATTATTTGAAGAAATCGGCGATCCGCTTAAAATCGAATTAATTGAAGCGATTCCTGCCGGAGAAACGTTAACCCTTTACCGTCAAGGCGAATTTGTTGACCTTTGCAGAGGGCCTCATCTTCCATCAACAGGTAAGATCAAAGCTTTCAAATTGTTGAGCTTAGCAGGAGCTTATTGGCGGGGGAACAGCGATAACCAAATGCTTCAGCGCATATATGGAACGGCCTTCTTTAATAAAAAAGAACTTGAAGCGCATCTGAAGGAGCTAGCAGAACGCAAGGAACGCGATCATCGGAAGCTCGGAAAAGAACTTGAGTTATTTACGATTTCTCAAGAAATTGGTCAAGGCTTCCCTGTTTGGCTGCCAAAAGGGGCGACTGTCAGACGTCTTATTGAGCGCTACATTGTCGATAAAGAGTTGTCTTATGGCTATGAGCATGTCTACACAGCCAACTTAGCTAATGTGGAGCTTTACAAAACGAGCGGCCACTGGGAGCATTACCATGAAGATATGTATCCCGTTATGAAAATTGACAATGAAGAGCTGGTTCTTCGTCCAATGAACTGCCCGCACCACATGATGGTGTATAAGCATAAGCTTCACAGCTACCGTGATCTGCCTGTTCGGATTGCTGAACTTGGGACGATGTATCGCTATGAGATGTCAGGAGCCTTAGCCGGTCTTCAACGTGTACGCGCCATGACCTTAAATGACTCCCATATCTTCTGTCGCCCTGAACAAATTCAGGAAGAGTTCTCAAATGTCGTTCGCCTGATTCAAGAGGTATACCGTGACTTTGGAATTGATGATTATTACTTCCGCTTGTCTTACCGTGACAAAGAAAATAAAGAAAAATATGTAGACAAAGATGAAATGTGGGAGAAAGCACAAGGAATGCTGAGACAAGCCATGGATGATATGGGTCTCGACTATGTAGAAGCAGAAGGAGAAGCAGCCTTCTATGGTCCTAAACTGGATGTTCAGGTCCGTACAGCTCTAGGAAAGGATGAGACGCTGTCAACTGTTCAGCTGGACTTCCACCTTCCAGAACGCTTTGAGCTTTCCTACATTGGAGAGGACGGCCAGGAGCATCGCCCGGTTGTTATTCACCGCGGTGTGGTTTCGACCATGGAGCGTTTTGTTGCCTTCTTAATCGAGCAGTATAAAGGGGCATTCCCAACATGGCTTGCGCCTGTTCAAGTCAAAGTTATTCCGGTTAATGCAGTTCATCAGGACTATGCTGAAAAAGTGGCACAGAAGCTTCGTGATCAATTAGTTCGCGTTGAAGTGGACAATCGAAACGAAAAGATGGGCTATAAAATTCGCGAGGCCCAAACGCAAAAAATTCCTTTTATGCTAGTTGTTGGGGATAAAGAAGTTGAAGAGCAAAGTGTCAATGTGCGCAAATACGGAGAAAATCAATCCACAAGCGTGGGTCTTGATGCTTTTACGGACGACCTCGTTCAACAAATTCATAACCATAAATAAAAATTCAGTTGACCCTTGGCGGCATTCACACATTAAAAGGATTAAGTCTATTCTATATGAAAAGCCATTTACCCTTGATTTTTTTTTATGGCTGCGTTATGATGATTTGGTCAGTTTGTTTTTAATAAAAATGGACTTGCAAGGTTTAACAGTTTCTGTTATACTAAGTAAGCTAATGTGTATATGAAGCAAAGAAGAAGCGCCCGGCTTCTCACCTGATCGACGCTTAAGCTGTTGCCAGGTATGAGTGAGTATGATAACCTTTGGATCATAATAACGATCTGTTTAGGTGTGGGGGCGTTTAGCTACCCACACCTTTTTATTTGGGCAAAGGCGTTCAGAACAACCGGTCGCCCGTTCTTCTCCTTAAGATGAATACAGCCTAGATCCTCACCAATATCTCAAGGAAAGAACGGCATTCTAAAATCTTTTACTTGGATCACTTATGGAGGTGGCTGAATATTAGCAAGGATATGTTCGTAAATGAAGCGATTCGAGCTAAGCAAGTACGCTTAGTCGGTCAAAACGGAGATCAAATCGGAATTGTTTCAAAGCAAGAAGCGTTAGAAATGGCGCAAAATGCCAATCTTGACCTTGTCATGGTTGCAGCTAATGCAAAACCGCCGGTATGCCGAATCATGGATTATGGAAAATACCGCTATGAGCAACAAAAGAAAGACAAAGAAGCACGCAAAAATCAAAAGATCATCAATTTGAAGGAGATCCGATTAAGTCCGACAATTGAAGAACATGATTTTAATACGAAGCTTCGAAATGCAATTAAATTCTTAAGCAAAGGCGATAAAGTGAAAGCCTCTATCCGTTTTCGCGGTCGTGCGATCACACACTCTGAAATCGGTAGAACGGTTCTTGAGCGCCTTGCCAAAGAATGCGCAGAAGTGGGAACAATCGAATCCCATCCTAAGATGGAAGGCCGTAGTATGTTCCTAGTGCTTGCACCAAAGGTCGAAAAATAAACACTGTAGGAGGAACTGACCATGCCAAAAATGAAAACTCACAAAGGGGCTTCCAAACGTTTTAAGAAGACTGGATCCGGTAAATTAAAACGCAGCCACGCTTACACAAGCCATATGTTTGGTCACAAATCAGAGAAACAAAAACGTCATTTGGCTAAACCAGGATTGGTTTCTAAAGCTGACGAAAAACGCATCAAACAATTAATCAACAGCTAATTGAGTTGACTCGCTCGGGCGTATGGTTTTATGGATTTTTCACTCTGAGCGGACACAAAATATGAAATGATGAATTTGACTGGGAGGTCTTTAGAATGCCAAGAGTTAAAGGCGGTTATGTGACACGTCGTCGTCGCAAGAAAGTATTAAAGTTAGCCAAAGGTTACTATGGCGCTAAACATAAATTATTTAAAGTTGCTCAACAACAAGTATTCAAATCCTTACAATATGCTTACCGTGACCGTCGTGTGCGTAAGCGTGATTTCCGTAAGCTTTGGATTGCACGTATCAATGCTGCTGCACGCATTAATGGTCTTTCTTACAGCCGTTTAATGTTTGGCTTAAAGCAATCTGGTATTGATGTTAACCGTAAAATGCTTGCGGATCTAGCTATTCATGATGAAAAAGCATTTACTGAGCTTGTTAATAAAGCAAAATCTGCTATTAACGCTTAAATCATGCACTCTTAAAAGCCGGCTCCATTTATGGAGTCGGCTTTTTGTTTTATTAGCGCAGGGGACAGACCTCGACTAAAAGAAAAAACTTCTTGAGGAGGTCTGTCCCCACCCATTTGAAAGGATGACTGCCTGAAGAGGTCTGTCCCCACCCATTTGAAAGGATGACTGCTTGAGGAGGTCTGTCCCCACCCGTGCTGAAAGAACGACTTTTTAAAGAGGTCTATCCCCCTCTTTTTTTTAATATCGTCATGGTAAACTAGAGGTATCTCGTACGAAGAAAGGAAGCAAGCATGCTCTTTATGTTGATTGGTTTATATTATGTGATCATGCAACTTGCAGGCTATACCATAATGGGTGTTGATAAGGGGAGAGCCAAAAGAGGCGAGTGGCGGGTCCCTGAAAAGCGATTATGGCAACTAGCCTTCTTTGGTGCTGGATTAGGTTTGTGGCTTGGAATGGAGAAGTTTCGTCATAAATCCAAGCACTTGAACTTTCGCCTTGGCTTTCCCCTTTTTACATGTCTACATGCCGCTTTTATTTTGTTCATTTATTATGAGATTACATTTAAGTGATAAGGAGCGAAGATTAAGATGTTACAATTACAGCCTTTATTTGATACACAACGAATGTTAGATCAACGAATTGTTGAAAAACACCAGCTTGAAGGAAAAGTGTTCGCGGAGGATAAATTATTAGCGCTTCTAGTTGAATTAGGTGAACTTGCCAATGAAACACGCTGCTTTAAATTCTGGAGCTTTAAAGGACCCTCTGAATCCTCTATCATTTTAGAAGAATATGTCGATGGCCTTCATTTTATTTTATCAATAGGCTTGGATCATGGCTATGAAGGGGTTCAGCTTTCACCACAGGAGCAGGCAGAAGAAAAGGCGCTAACTGTTCATTTTCTTTCGGTCTTTTCAAACATTGAGGCGTTTAATCAAGCCCGGACCGAGTTAAACTATGTAAAGCTTTTTGAAGCCTTCCTTCTTTTAGGCAACCAGCTTGGCTTTTCTAATGAGGGCATTGTAGAGGCTTATCATCGCAAAAATGCGATTAATCATGAAAGGCAGGATCAAAATTATTAATCAGCCTTATTGTGAAGGGGTATTTTTTTATTTCGAAGTCCGAATTAATTGAGGCTTATCTAAACATTTTGTATAATTTAGGTGGTATTTAAAAAATCCGAAACTTGGAAGGATGAAAGCACCATGGTTGAACTCGATCAATCACTTCAAATGCTTAAAGATTTAACAGATGCAAAAGGAATTCCGGGGAACGAAGCTGAACCTCGTCAAGTCATGAAAACATACATAGAACCGTTTGCTGACCAAATTCAGTATGATGGCCTTGGAAGCTTGATCGCCGAAAAAGTGGGTGAAGCAGATGGTCCGAAAATCATGGTCGCTGGCCACTTAGATGAAGTTGGTTTTATGGTCACCCAGATTGACGAAAAGGGCTTTTTGCGCTTTCAAACAGTTGGTGGCTGGTGGAGCCAAGTGATGCTCGCACAGCGTGTAACCGTTGTGACGAATAGCGGAGAGGTTCCAGGAGTGATCGGCTCGAAGCCGCCGCACATTTTAGATGCGGATGCTCGGAAAAAACCTTTTGAAATTAAGGATATGTTTATTGACATAGGGGCTGAGAGTAAGGAAGAAGCCCAGTCCTTTGGCGTCCGTCCTGGTGACATGGTCGTGCCTGTCTGTGACTTTACCGTGATGAAAAATCCAAAATACTTATTGGCAAAAGCATTGGACAACCGGATTGGTTGTGCGATTGCGATAGATGTTCTTAAGCAGCTTAAAAATGAAGCGCATCCGAACCGTGTCTATGGCGTAGGTACTGTACAAGAGGAAGTTGGGCTTAGAGGAGCGACAACAGCCGCCCATGTCATTCAGCCTGATATCGCCTTAACTGTTGATACAGGTATCCCAGGTGATACACCAGGAATTACAGAGAAAGAAGCCCTATCCGAGTTAGGTAAAGGGCCGCAAATCATTATTTATGATGCATCTATGGTGGCTCATAAAGGCGTTCGTGATTTTGTCACAGGTGTTGCGGATAAACTAGGCATTCCTTATCAGTTTGATGCCGTTCCTGGCGGCGGAACCGATTCAGGTAAGATTCATTTGACTGGTAAAGGGGTTCCATCGCTTTCGATAACGATTGCAACACGTTACTTGCATACGGCGGCTTCCATCATCCACCGTGACGATTACGAGAATGCAGTCAAATTGATCGTTGCCTGCATCAAAGAACTGGACAAAGAAAAAGTTCAAGCGATCACGCTCGATTAATAAAAACAAGGCGCTCACCAGCTGTGAGTGCCTTGTTTTCGAATCCGGGGCAGGCTGAAATATCTGGAACTTCAAAAGAAAAAGGAATCTGAAGAGATTCCTTTTTCGATGTTCATTAAAAAGTAAAAAAAGGTTATTTGGACAAGGATTAAACCCCTTTTGCGAGGTTGTTAATTAAGATGTCACGCGTCGCTTCATCGGATTGCTGCCAAATGACTTCCATCAGTACGCCAAGACCGGGAAGCATTTTTTCTTGCCCGTCCTGAATCGCATCCACGATGGTATCACGTAATTGTGACTTATCATTATTATGCAAATTATGAAGGACCGCTCGACGAATATTGATGTCCATTTTAAAATACCCTCCTTTACTTTTAGCTTTAGTATGAGTAAAAATGATAATATTATGTAACAATGAGATTAAGTTCATTCCCGAGGTTTTGGGTACATAAAGGAGAAAGACATGAAACGTATTGAATCCGCACAAAATGCCACTTATAAAGAATGGCATAAGCTTGAGCAAAAAAAATGGCGTGACCGAGCAGGACAATTTTTGATCGAAGGCCCTCACCTTGTTGAAGAAGCACTTAAAACCAATCAGGTCGTCGCTGTCCTTATCAAGGAAGGCATGCCGAAGCCTTATGAGGAAACAAGGGATAAGCCGCCTTTATTTGAGCTTAGTGAAGCTTTATTTAATTCCCTTGTTACAACGGAAACACCGCAGGGAATACTGGCGGTTGTTCAATTAGAAAAGAAGACGGTAACATGGGAATCAGGCCGGTTTTTATTAATCGATGCCGTCCAGGACCCCGGTAATTTAGGGACAATGATTCGAACTGCTGATGCGGCGGGTTTTGATTATGTTGTCCTCGGTAAAGGAACAGTAGATGCCTATAACGCCAAAACATTAAGATCTGCACAAGGTTCTCATTTTCATATACACCTCTTTTCAGCGGACCTCAGTGACGTGATATTAGAGCTGAAACAGCAGGGCATTCAAGTGGTGGGAACCTCGCTTGAGGGTGAATCGATTCTTGACGCATCGCCAAAGAAAGACGGGAATATGGCACTTCTTGTTGGGAATGAGGGGGCAGGTGTCCAAAGCCGTCTTTTGGAAATGGCTGATTATCAAGTCAAACTGCCTATATATGGACAAGCTGAATCTTTAAATGTGGCAGTCGCAGCGGGCATTTTAATGTATTGGGCGAGAGGGATCTAGTCACTTACCCACTTGCATATCTGACGAACATTCTTTATACTTCTTTTTAGATGAATTAAATAGAATTCAAAGCGATGAAGGAAAGTAGTACTTGCACCCATTCGAACAGCCAGGGAGGATGCGCCGGAGACTGAGAGCGCACTATGTGTCGAAGCAAGGAATTCACTCCAGAGCAGTCTTTTGATTACCAGTTTTTTTATGGAAAAGAAAGCACCGGCAAGCGCCGTTATCTCTAGAAAGCGAACAGGCATGCCTGTTAAGTTGGGTGGTACCGCGGAAACCCCGTCCCTTGTATGGACGGGGTTTTTGTCGTTCTCTCTTGAGAAATGGAGAGCAGCTGTTAGGCAATTAAGAGGAGGTCATTAGTGTGAAGGATGAATTAGTTCAACTAAAACAAGAAGCCTTAGAGGTTATAGAAGCAGCCCAGGATCTTCAATCGCTTCAAGCAGCCAAAGTTAAATACCTTGGTAAAAAGGGTTCTCTAACAGATATTTTGCGAGGGATGGGTAAGCTTTCTGCAGAAGAAAGACCTGTGATTGGACAACTTGCCAATGAAGTCCGTGAAGCGATTCAAAGCACGATTGATGAGAAGGAAACGCGTCTAGAAGAAGAGAAAGTCCGACAAAAGCTGCAAAAGGAAACGCTCGACGTCACCCTTCCTGGCCGCGCTGTGCGCCAAGGGTCCCGCCATCCTCTTCGTCTTGTCATTGAAGAGATTGAAGATCTATTTATCAGCATGGGCTATGCGGTTGCTGAAGGTCCAGAAGTCGAGCAGGATTATTATAATTTCGAAGCACTGAATCTGCCGAAGAATCATCCAGCTCGCGACATGCAGGACTCTTTTTATATTACTGAAGAGCTCTTGCTTAGAACGCACACGTCTCCTGTGCAAGCGAGGACGATGGAGCGGCATCAAGGAAAGGGTCCCGTTAAAATTATTTGCCCGGGTAAGGTCTACAGACGAGATAACGACGATGCGACTCACTCTCATCAATTTATGCAAATTGAAGGTCTTTATGTAGATAAGAATGTGACGCTTAGTGATTTAAAAGGAACTTTAACCGTGTTTGCTCAGAAAATGTTTGGTGAAGATCGCCGCATTCGTTTGCGTCCAAGCTTCTTCCCATTTACAGAGCCGTCTGTTGAAATGGACATTTCTTGTTTCCACTGCGGCGGCGATGGATGTTCGGTATGTAAGCACACAGGATGGATTGAGATTCTCGGCGCAGGCATGGTGCATCCTAACGTACTTCGTATGTCAGGATTTGATCCAGACGTGTACACAGGATTTGCCTTTGGAATGGGTCCTGAACGAATTGCTATGTTAAAGTACGGAATTGATGATATCCGTCATTTTTATACAAATGATGAGCGCTTTTTGAAGCAGTTTTCACGTTTATCCTAAAGGTGACTGAAGTAAGAGGAGGAGAATAGATGCAAGTATCTTATAATTGGCTCAAGGATTATGTTGATTTAACCGATATATCCCCAGAAAAATTAGCGGATCTTATTACTAAAGCGGGCATTGAAGTCGAGCATGTTCATTATTTAGGTGAGGGCATTAAAGGAGTAGTCGTCGGTTACGTGGAAAGCTGCACTCTCCATCCTAATGCGGATAAGCTAAATGTTTGTCAAGTTAATTTGGGGAGCGAGACGGTTCAAATTATTTGTGGGGCGCCGAATGTAGCGGCAGGCCAGACAGTCGCAGTTGCTAGAGCAGGGGCGGTTCTGCCAGGCCATTTTAAAATAAAAAAAGCGAAGCTGCGCGGAGAAGAATCCAATGGTATGATTTGTTCGCTCGGTGAACTGGGTGTTGATCAGAAGCTCGTACCAAAAGAATACGCGAATGGCATTTATGTCTTAGATGAAGAAGCGATTGTTGGAGAAGATGCTCTTCCTTACTTGAACTTAGACGATGCTGTTTTAGAACTTGATATTTTACCTAACAGTGCCCATTGTATGAATATGATCGGGGTGGCCTATGAAGTTGGAGCCATTCTTGACCGACCTGTTCACATTCCAGAGCCAATTGTAAAAGAAAGTGACGTTTCTGCGCATGAGAAAATTCGTGTAAACGTCGACGCGAAGGATGGGGTTCCGTTCTACAGTGTCCGAATGATTGAAGGGGTTAAGATTGGTCCATCTCCGCGTTGGCTGCAAAACCGGTTGATCGCTTGCGGAATTCGTCCAATAAGCAATGTCGTTGATATTACAAACTATGTCATGCTCGAGTATGGCCAACCGCTTCATGCGTTTGATTTTCGCGATTTTGGAACCGATGAGGTCGTCGTTCGAAAGGCTCAGCCAAATGAAAAGATGGTCACCTTAGATGACCAAGAACGTGATCTTGAAGAATATGACCTTTTAATAACCAACGGAGAACGGCCGATGGGGCTTGCAGGTGTCATGGGTGGAGCCAATTCTGAAGTGAAACCGAATACGGAAACGATTCTGTTGGAGTCCGCCATTTTTGATTCACGCACAATCCGCAAAACCTCAACACGCTTGCAGCTTCGTACCGATGCCAGCTCCCGTTATGAAAAAGGGATCGACCGCAATCGAGCCGTACCGGCGGCTAATCGTGCGGCGGAGCTCATGTCCCTGTATGCAAATGGTACGGTTTTAAAAGGTGTGGTTCATGAAGGCGATGTAGAAGTACCGCCAACACGAATTGAGCTCCCTGTGCAAAAAATTAATCAAGTTCTTGGTACGGACCTAGAGACGGATGTGATCGTTTCCGTGTTAAAACGCTTAGGCTTTGGGGTCACTCTTAACGGCGAATTGTTGTCCGTTGAAGTCCCGGCTCGTCGTCCGGATGTCATCATTCCTGAAGATTTGGTGGAAGAGGTTGGTCGGATTTATGGCTATGACCACGTCCCGGCAACCTTGCCAAAAGGCACTTCAGCAGAAGCGGGATTAAATCCTTACCAAGTCAAAAGACGTCAGGTTGAACGATACATGACTGGAGCAGGTTTGAGCCAAGCGGTTACCTATTCCTTGACATCTGAAGAGCGTTTAGAGATGATCGCTCCTTTAAAAGGCGAAGGCGTGGCGGCGGTTCGACTTGCTATGCCGATGTCAGAGGATCGCAATGTTCTGCGCAAAAGCCTCCTCCCAGAGCTCTTACAGGCGGTCACCTATCATTTAAATCGACAAATGCCAAACGTATTCTTATATGAAATGGGCCATGTCTTCATTAAAAATGAAGGAGAGGCCAACTTGCCTGACGAAAGAGAGTATCTCTCCGGTGCCTTAACAGGTATTTGGGAGCAAGGCGGCTGGCAAGGACCGAGTCAAAAGGTTGATTTTTATGTGGCAAAAGGGGTTTTAGATGGGCTGTTTGAGAGACTCGGTGTCGCTTCACAGATCGCTTATCAACCAACTGAGCATAAAGGTCTGCATCCTGGAAGAACGGCCTCTATTCTGCTTGGAGAGACAGCGATTGGGATCATTGGACAAGTTCACCCAGAGCTTCAGTCTGAATGGGACTTAAACGATACAGTCGTGTACGAATGTGATCTAACGGCCTTGTTGGAGGCGGAACTCGAGCCGCTAACCTTTGTCAGCCTACCGCGTTATCCATCTATCACTCGGGATATTGCGCTAGTTGTCGAGGAATCGGTGCAAGCGGGAGTCCTTCGCGAAACGATCCTGAATGCTGGAGGAGACCTGTTAAAAGAAGCGACCTTATTCGATCTGTATAAGGGTGAGCATTTGGAACCAGGGAAGAAATCACTTGCCTACTCTTTGAGATACTACAACCCAGAAAAAACTTTGACAGACGAAGAAGTCACAGCGGTTCATGAGAAAGTTCTTCAAGCGGTTTACCAAGCATTTGGAGCCACTTTAAGAGGTTAAAACTCCCACAGTATTAGGTTCGATTTTGGGAGAGACAACTTAAACTAACAGTATGGGGGATGCTTTTCGGGACACCGATTAGCATCCTTCTTTTTTTTTTTTTTTGGATTAACTTTTTAGCTAATTGGCATCGGGTCAAACATTATGATCTTTGTGCGAATCGGCGTGCTAGAGGCTGGGACAGAAGTAGTTTGCGAATAGAAAAAACCGAACTTATTCACACCTTTTAAAGTGAGGGGGGCGGTTTTTCATTTATAAGTTAAGTCCTTTATGAAACGCTAGTCAAAATCCGCCGCTTTCCGCGGACATGGCCCAAGCCTCCTCAGCAAGGAAAAGCTTGCTTGCGGGGTCTTCGGACACGTGCTGTCCCGCAGGAGTCTCCGTATTTTGACTACGCTTCTTATTTGTTTTATTTTCATAAAAGGCAATCGATTACCTCTTTCATTAAATGGCTAAAGCGAACTTTCTAAATAAGCGGAGAAATTCCGCTTATTTAGAAATCAACATCCAAAATAGCTAAAATAGACGGAAAAATTCCGACTATTGACTCGAGAAACATGAAAATGGGTCATTTCTTTTTGTTTAAACGGAAAAACTCCGCTTATTTACGACGAACTGAACGCTACTTTGGTTGATAACGGAAAAATCTCCGCTTATTTCAACGATCACAGGTGACTCTAAAATTTCTTGTTAACCATGACAGTCCATTTTTTACTTTAAGAACCATTTTTTAACAAAGTCTTCGATAATCTAACTTTTATTTTAACCTATATATCCAAATGCCTTGGTAATCACCCTGCCTTTCCTTGCTCAATCACTGGTTAATTCACACACCGCCAATAATTATTTTCACCCATGTAAATTAAACTGTGATTTGAAATGGTCAATAAACATTGATATTACAATAAACGTCGCACGTGCGATTTATCTTGATAGTTAATGGTTTGCACCTCTGAAGTGAACCCAATTCCAATCGTGTATCCATTATCTGATTTTTCTAGTGGTTTTGGAATTTAATGTTAAAGTTATAAATGTTAAACTTATATTAGAGTCTAAGAACCTAGTTTGGGGGTATGTAAATGCCAACTTGTAAGAAATGTCACCATAAATGGACTTGGGCAGATACAATTCAAAGGACATTCAAGAAGAAAAAGGCATGTCCTTATTGCGGGGAAATCCAGTATACGTCTTTTAAATCTTCTCAACGTATGACTTGGTACGGGTTAATGATTCCAATTGTACTTATTGTTATTTCTTTGTTCAGTTTGCCAACAGTTATAGGAATTATTGTCTCTGCGATTATTATTGTGATAGGTTTCTTAACGCAACCGTTTCTGACAACTTTAAGTAACAAAGAGGAATTTCCTGAATGATATAAAGAAACTCTTAATCAGTTAACGCTAACCTAGCTTGTGTTGAACAAGGTTTTTGCCGTCGTTTATAACAAGTAACGGTTCCAGGATTGAAAAAAGTCATTAATCATAAGAAAGAGGGAGTTATGCGATGGGAGGAATGGCACAAATTGTACTAAGTAACTTTTTGTTCTTTGCTATGGTAGTTATTATTATCATATACGTCTTATACTTGTTAATAAAAAGAGTAGTTGAAAAAAACGACGGGGATTATAGTTCAGAGGCAAAAGAGGGGAACAGAGAACCCTTTTTGAGGAAATTAATTTTCACCTTTTTATATTCGGCACTGACTAGTTGTTTAATCTACCTAGTGGATAGCGACAAAACAGGCGCAATGATCTCTTTTGTTGTATTTTTCATCTTCGGATTACTAATACCAAAGAGACCACGAAAACCAAATTCCAGTCTATCAAGGATTATTTCCATTGTTTTTTTATTAGGTTTAGTTGTTTTAACCGTGTTATGGGATGCCAGTATCAGTGTTAAAGTTTGGGCTTGGTTGATTTTATTCATAATGTACTTACTTGAAAAAATTGAAATGAAGTATTTTATCTCGGATAATACGAACGGTCAGGATTTATAAGTTTATTGAACGGAAGCTATTGAAGAATAGTTTAAAATTTCCGCACCTTTTCTGATTGCTAACGGTCAATGGAAGAAGCTAAGGAGGGGGACATGGATGACTTCAAAACTAATGAAAGAGATTTTACAATTCCTTATTGGAGCTATTATTTCGTGCTCTATTTTTGGAATATTAGGATTTATATTGTTTAAGCACGTTGACTGGGAGCTTTTTATAGTCTATATACTTGCGGGTATATTGTCTAGATACGTGATGATGAAAAGAAACTCTTAGAATTGAGTATAAAGAATGCTCGTTACGCCTAACTATTTTTAGTGTAACGAGCATTCTCTATTTATTGATTTTGAGGCCAATTTGAAGAATAGAGGTAACGGCGAAACGCTATTTTCGAGGATGAGGGTCAATTTGGACTGTTTTTTGAATATTAGTGAATTCTGGTTACGCCGAACTTCACAAAGGGCCCGTTTAGAGAGGAATAACGAAGCCTCGTTACGGCTAACTCCTCGAGTGTTCCCAAGATTCCAATCTGTTAGTCCAACGAGACAGTCGCTTTTTAACCCTGAAAAAGCAAAGGCTGCAGAGCTTGTTTATTAGCTAAAATGTCTTTTAAGGTATAGCGGTCTAACACGTTTAGATAAGCATCCAATGCTTCATGCAGGATGCCTTTTAGCAAACAAATCGAACTGATTCGACAGGCGTTATCCTTATGGGCAAAGCACTCTACGATGTGGAAATCTTCTTCTGTTTGTCTGACCACCCAGCCAATATTAATTTGTTCCGGGTCTTGTTTGAGACGAATGCCTCCACCGCGGCCGCGAATGGTTTCAATTAAGTCTAATTTGCCGAGATGATGGACCACTTTTGTCAAATGATTTTTCGAAAGATGGTAAATCGAAGCAACGTCTTGTATTTGAACTAGCTCTCCTTTATCCAGAGCACCAAGAAAAAGGAGGACTCTTAATGAATAATCCGTGTATTGGGTAAGCTTCATGTCTTTTCAGCTCCTTATTCCTACCTATCTTAAGTATAACGGAATCTCTATTATAGCTCTATTTTCCCATTCTTTGTTAACCGTTTTGTCATAAGATGGTCAAGGCTTTGTCATAAAAGATGTATTTAAAATACATCTTTTAGAGGTATAGTTATCTTAGACGAAATCAGGAGGGATATCCATGTTAAGTCAAGAAACGATTTCAATTATTAAATCAACTGTACCAGTGCTAGAAAAGTATGGCCAAGATATTACGAAAAGGTTTTATCAAAGACTCTTTGAAAACTATCCTGAATTAAAGAATATATTTAATCAGACCAATCAAAGGAAAT
Organism: Pullulanibacillus sp. KACC 23026; assembly: GCF_029094525.1. Classification (NCBI taxonomy): domain Bacteria; kingdom Bacillati; phylum Bacillota; class Bacilli; order Caryophanales; family Sporolactobacillaceae; genus Pullulanibacillus; species Pullulanibacillus sp. KACC 23026. Next base: position 1,381,438 of record NZ_CP119107.1, read on the forward strand.
CAAGTCAGCAACAAGCACTTGCTAACATGGTCTATCAAGCGGCCAAGCATATTGATCGATTGAATGATTTGAGTGAAGAGGCCTTGGTTGTGGCTCATAAGCATGTCTCTATTGGCATCCGCCCAGACCAGTATCCAATTGTTGGTGAACAATTACTTGGAGCAATCAAAGATATTTTGGGTGACGCAGCAACGGATACGATCCTTAATGCTTGGGCTGAAGCCTACGGTGTGATTGCTCAGTTATTTATCGATATCGAAACACAAATGCGAGAGGCTAATCTGCAAAAGGGAGCTTGGGATGGGTATAAAGAGTTTGTTGTTGCTAATAAAATACAAGAGTCCGATGGGATTACCTCTTTCTATTTGAAACCAGCAGACGGGCAACAAGTCCCTGTCTATTCTCCAGGACAATATATAAGTGTTAAGGTGAAGCCAGAAGGGGAATCGCACACCCATATCCGCCAATATAGTCTTTCGGATGCTTATACATCTGACTTTTACCGAATTAGTGTGAAAAAAGAGGAAGGACGACATGCCTTACCAGAGGGGATTGTCTCCAATTATCTTCATGATGAGATCGAAGAAGGACAGCGATTGCTTGTAAGTGCTCCTCAGGGGAAATTTACACTCGAACTTGATAATAAAAAGCCGATTGTGATCTTAAGCGGCGGTGTTGGTCTCACCCCAGTCACAAGTATGGTGAAAACTTGGCATGAAAAAGGGGGAGAGCAGCCAATCACTTGGATTCATGCAGCAATCAATGGACGGGCTCATGCTCTAAAAGATGAAATGCAGACCATGGCAAAAGAGAATCCAAATTTAACACTTTATACGATCTATGAGAACCCAACCCTAGAAGATCAACGTGAGCAAGCATACGATAAAGAAGGACGACTGGATATGGATTGGTTGAAAGGGATTCTTCCATCCAAGGATGCAGAGTTTTACTTCTGCGGCCCAGAGCCATTTATGAAGCTGATATATAATGACCTATTAAATTGGGGCGTGCCTGAAGCCTCTTTGCACTTTGAATTCTTCGGACCGACTTCGCAATTAATAGCAAACTAAAGGAGAGGGGACAGTCCCCTCTCCTTTTAGTTTACTCAAAAAACAGCGATGGGCGCTTTAATGATTTAAAGCATGTGGGGACAGTGCTCGCTGCTTGCAACCCCTTGAGGAGCAAGGACTTTTCAACTTCTTGTTGGTGAAAGACCTTGAAATGGGGACTGTCCCCTCATCTTTTAGCAAGGGCTCTTGCTCGGTCGGCATTGCTGAAATGGAGCTTAGCGACTTTTGATAAGTAGTCTTCCCCTTTAAGCTTGATGAGCCTTGCCCCTGCTTCGTCAACATGAGCGCCTGCTCCTTTTGGCAAGGTCATTCCGCATTCTTCTGATAGTTTATCCATTTCTTTTATAAAGGCATAGCGGGCAATGATAGAGGCTGCCGCAACTGAAAGATGAACCGATTCCCCTTTTGTTTTAAAATAAATAGGCCGGTCAAGAGGTCGTCTCTTCTCCTTTAAAGATTTGAAATAAAGGTCGGGGGTGGCAAATTGGTCGACAAGATAGCCATCTAATGGGGCTTCCGTGATTTTATCACGAAGCTTTAGTTGGGCTTGTTGATGAAGGAGGGCTTTCATTCCAATTTGCGTCATCCCTTGTTCACGCAGCTGATTGTATTTTTCGTTAGGTAATATGAGTAAGCTATACGCCATTTCGTTTATTAGGGATTTGGCAATGGCAGAGATTTGAGTATCGGTTAAATTTTTTGAATCTCGGACCCCTAATTTCTTTAACGTAGCGTAGTGTGCGGGTGATACGTAGCAGGCGGCAACGGTCATTGGACCAAAGAAATCACCTGTTCCGACCTCGTCCGAACCGATAATCGCAAGCTCCTCAATTGTGTTTGGTGGGAGAAAGTCATGGGATTCAACTGACTTTTTACTTGTAGAACCCTTCCATTTCTTAGATGTTGAGGCAGGAGAGGGTCCTTCTTTTTGCCCTCCCCATTTCTGAGCTTCCTGTTCCGCTGATTTCCCTTGAAACAGAACTTTTCCAGAACGGTAGCCGGTTATCGTGCAGTCTTGGCGCTTAGCTCGAAAGACACTCCCAGGCGGCAGTGTGGCGTCAGCATCCTTTATGTAGGCATTTTTCATTTTTTCCATGAGGGCCGAATTAACTTGGAGAACTGTTTGTCCCATTTGACCAACTCCTTCTCACTTATTATAACTGAAATGGGTTTAGAAAGCCTCGTTGTCCAAATCGCTCCCTTTTGGTATGATTAGGGGGATTGTTAGTAAGAAACCTGAACTTAGAAAAGTTAAATTACTTGAGAAAGTCGAGGCAGTAGTCGTGGTTAATTTAATTATACTTATCTTGCTTGTTGTTGGCTTTGCTATTGGCGCGCGAAGAGGATTGATCCTCCAATTGGTTCATTTTACTGGCTTCGTTGCGGCTTATGTGATTGCCTATAACTATGCAGGTCAACTTGCTCCAAAACTTCAATTTTGGATCCCTTATTCACAGGATTCTGCTGCCAACTCTTTTTTTAGTACAATAAAAAATTTAAATCTTGAAATGTCCTTTTACCATGCGGTCGCTTTTACGATCATTTTTATTGTCGTGAAGATTGTTTGGCAGATTCTTGGATCGATGCTTGATTTTCTGGCTGATCTTCCTATTCTTAGATCCATTAATCGCCTATTAGGAGCTTTGTTTGGGTTTGTTGAAGTGTACTTAGTTCTTTTTGTTCTGTTGTACATAGGGGCTTTAATGCCTTATTTTCATATTGACCAATATGTCCATAGCTCTTCAGTGGCGCTTTTTATGGTCCAGCATACACCTGGTTTTTCACAAACCATTCAGCATCTTTGGTTCCAATATACGGGAGCTAACCCGCTGACCTAATGTTTATAATAACGAGTTGATTTGGCTGCAAAAGAAATGATTGAGCTGTGTTTAGAGCCTGGGAAACCAGGCTTTTCATATGTATGACGATAAATTAAGGAGGGATGAGATGAATAAGAAACAAATCATTCACTCTCTGGAAACGATTGCGATCTATCTTGAATTTAAGAATGAAAACCCTTTTAAGATCGCCGCGTACAGGCGGGCTGCCAGAGCACTAGAGACGGATGAACGGAGCCTTGATCAGATTGACCATTTAAATGAGATCAAAGGGATTGGAAAAGGGACAGCTTCTGTCATTTCAGAGCTCATCGAAACAGGGGAGTCAGAGCTATTAAACGAGCTGCGACACGAGCTGCCGGAAGGACTTCTTACGCTTCTAAAACTGCCCGGACTTGGAGCCAAAAAGATAGCTAAGCTCTATCAAGAATTGGGCATAACGGATATGACCTCATTAAAAAAGGCATGTGAAGAAGAACAACTTCGCACACTGGATGGATTTGGTGATAAATCCGAGGAGAAGCTATTAAAAGCCATATTGCAAGCGACCGAGAGACCTGATCGCCTTCCACTTTCTTATATGCTGCCGCTTGCTCAGCAAATTGAGCAGGTTCTTTCTGCACTACCTGAAATCGAGCAGTATTCTAGAGCTGGTTCGCTTAGACGTCTTCGGGAAACCATGAAGGACTTAGATTATGTGATTGCGACGCTAGAACCTGAACGGGTGTCTGAATCGCTGTTACGAGAGCTTGCTGTTAAGGAAGTGGTCGGTCATGGGAACACGAAAATGTCGATTCAGCTTAAATGTGACTATCAGGTCGGTGTTGATTTTCGCTTCGTAGAGCCCAAAAGCTTTGCAACAGCGCTTCATCATTTTACGGGTTCTAAGGAACATAATGTTCTCATGAGACAATTAGCCAAATCAAGAGGGGAGAAAATTAGTGAATATGGCGTGCTGCAGGAGAACGAAACCCTTTTAACTTTTAAAGATGAGACTTCTTTTTTTCGTCACTTCGATTTGGCTTATATTCCTCCTGAATGTCGCGAAGGAAACGATGAGCTGGAGCAAGCAAGAACGGTGGCAGAACTAAATCTAATCGAAGAGTCCCACATTAACGGAGACCTTCACATGCATACGACTTGGAGTGATGGGGCTTATTCACTGGAAGAAATGGTGGAGGGCGCGATTCGAAAGGGTTACTCCTATATAGTCATTACCGACCATTCCAAGTCACTTAAAGTCGCAAATGGCTTAACTGAAGAACGCTTGAGAGAACAAATCAAACAGATTCAGGCATTAAATGAAAAATATCAAGGTAAAATTCATCTATTCAGTGGTGTTGAAATGGATATTTTACCAGACGGCCGTCTTGATTATGCGGATGACATTTTAGAAGAATTGGACTTTGTCATTGCAGCGATTCATTCTTCCTTTTCCCAAAGCGAATCGGTGATTATGAAACGCCTTGAGAACGCCATGCGTCACCCGAAAGTTCGTCTCATTGCCCACCCAACTGGACGGATTATTGGCAAACGAGAGGGCTATGCTGTGAATCAGGAGCAGCTCTTTGAACTTGCTTCAGAAACGGGAACAGCTTTAGAATTAAATGCGAATCCGCACCGCTTAGACCTTTCAGCCGAATGGCTTATGAAGGCAAAGGAAAAAGGCATTCGATTTTGTATTAATACAGATGCCCATTCACTCGATATGTTGGACGATATGTCAATAGGTGTTAAGGCCGCTCGAAAGGCATGGCTAACAAAAGAGCAGGTGATAAATACTTATTCACTAGAGGCCTTTCAATCCTTTTTAAGGGATAAAAAAAGATAAGACTAGTTCATCAGGTTGGCGCTATTGCAGGAGGTTTGTTGGAAGGAGTTTAACGATGAAGCCAAGAGTTTTAAAGCTTTTAGAATATGATAAGATTCGTGATCAATTAGCGGCCAAAGCATCCTCTTCTCTTGGTCGAGAGATCGCGAGTCATTTGGAGCCGAGCACCGATCCCGAAGAGGTCCGAAGTCTCATCGAGGAAACCGATGAAGCGCTTAATGTATTGAGGTTAAAAGGGCATCTTCCGTTTGGGGGGATCACAGATGTGCGTCCCCCGTTAAAACGTGCTCAGGTTGGCGGCGTGTTAAGTGCCAAAGAATTGATGGCTGTAGCCGACACCATTCGAGGCTCAAGAATTATCAAGCATTTTATTGAAGAGCAGATAGAAGACGGTGCTGCTCTCCCGATTCTCGGTTCTCATGCGGAAATGCTCGAGCCTGCCGGAGAAGTCGAACGGGAGATCAGAGGGTGTATTGACGATCAAGGGTATGTCATGGACTCAGCAAGTGACGCGCTTCGTTCGATCCGTTCACAGCTGCGTTCATTTGATGGACGAATCAAAGATAAGCTGGAATCCATTGTCCGTTCTCCTAATACGCAAAAGATGCTTTCAGAAGCGATTGTCACGATCCGCAATAATCGCCATGTGGTCCCTGTCAAACAGGAATATCGCCAAGCTTTTGGCGGGATTGTGCATGACCAATCGGCATCCGGAGCGACTTTCTTTATTGAGCCTCAAGCCATTGTTGAATTAAATAATCGGTTGAATGAAACCCGCTTAAAAGAAGAACAAGAAGTGGACCGGATTTTGACAGAACTCTCACGTCGACTAGCCGAAGTAGCAGAAACCGTTCGAAATGATGTCGATCGACTTGCTGTTATCGATTTTATTTTTGCAAAGGCAAGGCTCGCGGAAACGATGAAGGCAACGAAGCCAGCGCTTAGTCATGAAGGAACTTTTCATTTGAAAAAAGCGCGGCATCCATTAATTCCGCTCACTCAAGTTGTTCCAATTGATGTGGCGTTAGAAAATGGAACAAAGGCGCTTGTCATTACGGGTCCGAATACAGGCGGAAAAACGGTGACGTTAAAGACGGTCGGATTATTAACCTTAATGGCGCAATCGGGACTCCATTTGCCTGTTTATGAAGGCTCTGTTGTCAATGTCTTTGAACATGTTTTTGCTGATATTGGAGATGAGCAGTCCATTGAGCAAAGCTTGAGCACCTTCTCTTCTCACATGAAAAATATTATCGCCATTCTTGAAGAGGTGAATGACCGCAGTTTAGTGCTTTTTGACGAATTGGGTGCAGGCACCGATCCTCAAGAAGGAGCGGCTTTATCCATTTCCATATTAGATGAGGTCCGAAATAGAGGGGCTTGTCTCATTGCTACCACTCACTATAGTGAATTGAAAGCCTATGCGTATGAGCGAGAAGGGGTAATCAATGCAAGTGTAGAGTTTGACGTGGCGACGTTAAGCCCCACGTATCGACTGTTGATGGGAATCCCTGGACGAAGCAATGCTTTTGAAATCTCTAAACGCTTAGGTTTGGACGAGAGGATCATTGAACAAGCGAGAAGTCTGATATCCAGTGATACCGCGAAAGTGGACGATATGATTGCGTCCCTTGAACGCCATCGTCTAGAAGCGGAGAGAGCGAATGCGGAGGCGGCAAGACTTAAACAGGAATGGGAGAAAAAAGCGCAACTATTAGACCAGGAACTGGCTAAGTGGGAGAGGGAAAAAGACCAGCTTAGAAAAGAAGCCGAGCGCGAGGCAAAAGTGAAGCTTGCCGAAGCGAAAGAAGAAGCCGAGTCGATTATTAAAAAACTGCGTGAAATGCAAACGGAAGCGAACCGTGTTAAAGAACATGAACTCATTGATGCCAAATCCCGACTTGATCATGCCTTGGATGCGTTACAAAGTGAAACCTCAGCCCGGCCTCATTCGTATAGTCAAAAGAAAGCGTTGGAATTTGAACCAGGTCAAGAGGTGAAGGTCACGACATTTGGTCAAAAAGGGCATATTATTGAACGGCTTAGTGACAAAGAATACTTGGTTCAAGTTGGCGTTATGAAAATGAATATTGCGGCGGATTCACTAAAACCAGTGAAGGAAGAGCAACAGGTTAAGCCAGTGGTGAATGTCAGAACACAAACTGGAACGGTCCGAACAGAGCTTGATTTGCGCGGGGAGCGCTATGAAGAAGCAATGGAGAGGCTCGATAAATATCTGGATGCCGCTCTTTTGGCGGGCTATCCTAGTGTTTCTATCATTCATGGAAAAGGAACAGGGGCCCTTCGTAAAGGTGTCCAAACCCGGTTGTCTAAGCACCCCCGCATTAAATCGATAAGATTAGGCGGTATGAATGAAGGCGGGCACGGGGTAACGGTTGTCGAGTTCAAATAGGGCCGTTACCCTAGAAGCTCTTTTAAAGAAGAGTCTCTAGATTCACTTGCATCACCAATGATTGGTAGGAAAGGCGTTGAATGTGTCATGGAATCAATATGGGATAATGCCTACTTTGAAACGATTGCGATTTATAGTGTCGTTATTTTGTGTATGGTCATTTTTCTTGCCTGTTTTGAATTACTAACTAAGTATAAAAACTGGGTTGAAATAAAAAAAGGGAATCTGTCAGTAGCCCTCGCAACAGGCGGGAAAATCCTTGGGATTGCAAATGTTTTTCGCTTCTCGATACAAAATGGAGAGCACATCGTTACGATTATCTTAAAAGGCGCCTTTGGTTTTTTACTTCTTCTGTTGGGCTATTTTATCTTTGAATTTTTAACGCCTTCCTTCCATATTGACCATGAAATTGAGCAAGATAATCGTGCGGTAGGTCTTATTTCAATGATGATTTCGATTGGCCTTTCCTACGTCATTGGATCGAGTCTTCATTAGAAGAGGAAGGGGCAGAGTCTGGGTTTTATATTTAGAGGAAAATTTAGGAACTAAGTATAAGTGCAACTAGGCGACCGCCTTGGTTTCTTCATCTTCATAAAAAAATGGTAAATCTATCTCATTCTCATAAGCTTTACTGCCTTTAATAGAAAGAGGTGCATTTGGGTTGGAGACGCTGGCCAAAATATTGATCGGAGTTTGCATCGTTTTTGCGGCGGCAGGGATTATTTATATGGCCGTCCAATAGAAATAGGTTATGAATCTTTTTAAGCGCTAGAAATTTCTGGCGTTTTTTTAACTTTTGGGATACTCAAATGAAAGGGTTTACACTATAATAGGAATGAAGAGTGTGAAATAAGAGGTGCGGTATAAAAAAGGGAGGAAACTAAATGGGAGTCGAAGCAAAGCCTTGGTTCGAACAATATCCCGAAGACATCTCACCTGTCAATGAATATGACAACCGCCCGCTTTATGAATTTTTAAGAGATACAGGAGTTAAACATCCAAACAAAACAGCGATCCATTTTCTTGGTAAGGAGATGACATTTGGCGAGCTGTTAAACGAAGTGGCAGCTTTTGCTGATCAATTGAATCAGCTAGGTATCAAAAAAGGGGACCGCGTGGCCATCATGCTGCCAAATTGTCCGCAAGCGGTTATTGCTTATTACGGCATTTTATTTGCAGGGGCGATTGTCGTCGAGACCAATCCCCTTTACATGGACCGTGAACTGGAGCATCAGATGAATGATTCTGAAACGGAATTCATCGTCTGTCTCGATGCCCTCATCCCGCGAATCACTCGAGTGATGGGGAAAACGAGGTTGAAAACGGTCATTGTCACCGGAATTCAAGATTATTTGCCCTTTCCAAAGAATCTGCTTTATCCTTTAACACCAAAAAATAAGGCTCCTAAGAAATCAGAATGGGCCCAGCGCTCAGGGTTTTATTCGTTTAAAGAACTTATAAAAAAAGGCAATTCCCAGTTTCAGCCTGTCCCTGTTTCCGGAAAAGAAGATTTGGCTCTACTACAATATACAGGTGGAACAACTGGGCTGGCGAAGGGCGTCATGCTCACCCATTACAATTTAATAGCGAATACGATACAAAGCCAAAAATGGATGTACAAAAGTACATATGGAGAGGAAACGCTTCTCTGTGTACTCCCTTTTTTCCATGTTTATGGAATGACCATTGCGATGAACTTAGGGATCCTTTTTGCATCCAAAATGGTGCTTTTGCCACGTTTTGATGTAGAAGAGGTCTTATCAACGATTCAGAAACAAAAGGTGACTCTCTTTCCAGGTGCGCCTACCATGTATATAGGGTTAATTAATCACCCAAAAGTCAGTGACTATGATCTCTCATCTATAAAAGCTTGTATCAGCGGGTCCGCTCCACTGCCTCCAGAGGTCCAAGAGACGTTTGAACGTCTGACGAATGGCAAGCTGGTCGAAGGATATGGACTGTCAGAAGCGTCCCCCGTCACCCACTGCAATCTCATTTGGGGAGAACGCGTTAAAGGAAGTATTGGGCTCCCGTATCCCGATACAGATGTTCGACTTGTATCCCCTGAAACGGGAGAAGAAGTGGGCGTGAATGAAGTCGGAGAACTCGTCGTAAAAGGCCCGCAAGTCATGAAGGGGTATTGGAAGCGTCCAGAAGAAACGGCTTCTGTATTAAAAGACGGTTGGCTATATACGGGAGACATGGCCTATATGGATGAAAACGGTTATTTTTATATTGTCGACCGAAAGAAGAACATGATTATCGCAAGCGGATACAATATTTATCCAAGAGAAGTAGAGGACGTGTTATTTGAACATCCTGACGTCCAGGAAGCCGCAGTGGTAGGGATTCCTCATCCTTATCGGGGTGAAACCGTGAAGGCCTTTGTTGTTCTTAAAGAAGGACGCAAGGTCAATGAGAAGGTGCTTGATCAACATTGCCGAGCCCGTCTCGCCGCTTATAAAGTCCCAAGACTCTATGAATTTCGAGAGGAACTGCCAAAAACGACAATTGGAAAAGTGCTGAAACGAACGCTTCTTGATGAAGAAACGCGTGCGGAAGACGATCTGAAAAGCTCATGAGCACGCTTGATTAGGGGCACACCAATGTGAGATAAGTGCCCCGTTTTCTTTTCTTTCATCATGGCAGAGTTGACAACAACAATGATAGCGTTATAATAAAAAGTGAATGAATCATCATTCATTTTTATAAAGGGGTTTCCAAGTCATGGCAGTTAAAAATCGACCGAAATACATGAAAATTATTGAAGCAGCAGTTGATGTGATTGCTGAAAATGGTTTCCATCAAGCACAGGTATCCAAAATTGCAAAGCGTGCCGGGGTAGCAGATGGGACCATCTACATTTATTTTAAAAATAAAGAGGATATTCTTATCTCACTTTTCAGCGAAAAAATGGGTGAGTTCATTGAAAAAATCCAGGAGGAGATCAAAGATCAACCGACTGCGAAGGAGAAGATGACGACATTGGTCGGCACTCATTTTTTTCAACTGGCTGCGGACCGAAACATGGCGATCGTCACTCAGCTTGAACTCCGTCAATCCAACAAAGAAATACGAATGAAAATTAATGATACGTTAAAGAATTATACCTCACTTATTGATGCCCTGATTGAAGAAGGAAAACTTGAAGGCGTCTTTCGAACCGATTTAGATGTACGATTAGCGCGACAAATGGTGTTTGGAACCATCGATGAGACGGTTACCAACTGGGTGATGAATGATCACAAATTTGATCTTGTAGCGCTCGCTGATCCTGTAGCCAATCTTCTTTTAAACGGCTTAAGTCATTAAAGGAGAGGCAACTCTCTCTTGATGTTGTAAGCGCTTTTAACGAAAAAGGTCAAGGAACAAGGCACGTCTGATCTAATTTGTGTTTCATATAGTTGTATCTAAGCTATCGAAATCAAGAGGAGGAGCAGAATGACAGCTATCTTACGGGAAACCTTTGATCAAGTGGCGGTATTGACGCTTAACAAGCCACCGGCCAATGCTTTATCTCGTTCCATTATTCAAGGCTTATCGGACCAGTTCGATCACCTAGCAGAAGATCCCGCTATTAAAGCAGTGGTCCTTCGCGGTGATGGTCGTTTTTTCTCAGCAGGAGCAGACATTAAGGAATTTACAGAAGTCCCTTCAGCGGACGAATTCTCAAGGCTGGCAACGAATGGACAAGATGTGTTTAAGCGGATTGAGACGTTCACAAAACCCGTCATTGCTGCCATCCATGGTGCTGCTCTTGGCGGAGGGCTTGAGCTTTCCATGGCCTGCCACATTCGGATTGCTGAAACAGGAACCAAGTTTGGCCTGCCTGAACTGAACTTAGGACTTATTCCGGGGTTTGCGGGTACACAGCGCCTGCCTCGTTTAGTAGGGGTGCCAAAAGCAACCGAAATGATATTAACAAGTACGCCAATTGATGCTGAAGAAGCGTTGAGGTGGGGACTTGTGAATCGAGTCGTGGAGACAGGAAAGGGATTCGAAACAGCGCTCGAACTTGCTCAGCAAATTTCCAAGAAGAGTGCCGTCTCCGTCCAAGCAGCACTTAGAAGTTTACAATTTGCTCGCCAAGGGGAATTTGAAAAAGGATCAGAGTTTGAAGCGGTGAGCTTTGGTAAAGTCTTTGCTTCTGAGGATGCGAAAGAAGGCATTGCGGCTTTTATGGAAAAACGGTCGCCTCAATTTAAAGATCGTTAACAGGCACCCATACTTGTTTTCAGGTTCTTCTCTAAGATTGCCCGGAAAGCGAGCTATTTTCAATTAAGCAAATAGCGGCAAAGTTGATGAAAACAGCCTATTTTTATTAGCAATTAGAATCACTTATATATATTTAGAGATTAGTAATTAAGGAGGGGCACATTGTGAATATTTATGTCATTATTAAACGTACCTTTGACACCGAAGAAAAAATCGCGATCCAAAACGGAAAAATTGTTGAGGATGGGGCGGAATTCATTATTAATCCATACGATGAATACGCCATTGAAGAAGCGATCAAAACTCGTGATGAACACGGGGGAGAAGTAACTGTTGTGACCGTTGGTGACCAGGATGCGGAAAAAGAGCTGCGTACCGCACTGGCAATGGGCTGTGACAAAGCAGTTCTTATTGACAGTGAAGAGATTGAAAATTATGACCAGACCTCTACCGAAACGATTCTTGCCACATTTTTTGAAGATAAAGAGGTCGATCTGATCTTTGCAGGAAATGTATCCATTGATAATGGGACGGGTCAAGTTGGCCCTCGAGTAGCAGAAAAGTTAGGAATGGCCCATGTTTCAACCATTACCAAGTTTGAATTGGAAGGCAGCAAGGTGAGACTTGAGCGCGATGTGGAAGGGGACGTCGAAATTATCGAAACATCCTTACCGCTTCTAGTTACGGCCCAACAAGGATTAAACGAGCCACGTTATCCTTCTTTACCAGGGATCATGAAAGCGAAGAAAAAGCCTCTTGAAGTTATTGAACTGGATGATCTGGACCTTGATGAGGATGAGCTTGAAGGTAAGACTGAGACAGTTGACGTCTACCTGCCTCCTGCAAAACAAGCAGGGAAAATTTTAGAAGGCGATATCGAAGAACAAGCAAAAGAGCTTGTTAGACTCCTAAAATCAGAAGCAAAAGTCATTTAATTCGGAGGGGATTCTCATGGGAAGAAAAACATTGGTGTTAGCAGAAGCACGCGATGGGGCATTGAGACATGTTTCTTATGAAGCCATTGCTGCTGGGAAGAAAGTCGCGGATGGCGGTGAGGTTGTCGCTGTTTTGCTTGGTCAAGGAGTTATTGAATTAGGTAAGACGCTTGGGTTTTACGGGGCAGACCGCGTCATTGTCAGTGAAAACGAGGCGTTAGCTCATTATACGCCAGATGGTTACAAACAGGCTTTGAAGCAAATCATCGATCTAGAACAACCGGAAGCGATTGTTATGGGACATACAGCTATGGGAAAAGACTTATCCGCTGGCCTTGCTGCACGCTTGAATTCCGGACTCATTTCGGATGTGACCGAAATTCAAGAAGAAAATGGGGAACTCTTATTTGTCCGTCCCATTTATTCAGGAAAAGCTTTTCAAAAGAAACGGATAAAGGAGGGACTGGTGTTTGTCAGTGTGCGCCCTAATAATATAGATGCTTTAGAAATAGACGAAAGCCGTGATGTTGACGTGCAGTCTGTTGAAGTCGTCATTAAAGATCTTCGTACTGCCATTAAAGATCTTCTTAAAAAGACTTCAAACGGCGTGGATCTTTCGGAAGCAAAGGTCATTATTTCGGGTGGCCGAGGTGTAAAAAATGCTGAAGGATTCGAACCTCTAAAGGAATTAGCTGACGTGTTAGGCGGAACCGTTGGCGCTTCACGTGGTGCTTGTGATGCGGGGTATTGTGACTATTCCCTTCAAATTGGTCAAACAGGTAAAGTGGTCACACCTGACCTCTATATTGCGTGTGGTATTTCCGGGGCAATACAGCATCTTGCCGGTATGTCTAACTCGAAAATTATTGTCGCCATCAACAAAGATCCAGAAGCCAACATATTTAACGTTGCAGATTATGGAATTGTGGGCGATCTCTTTGAAGTGGTTCCGCTTCTGACAAAATACGTGAAAGAAGTTCTCCAAGAAGCTTAAAATTAACCATTATTAATTTAGGCTGCATCCGATTTTTGTGAGAGATCGGTGCAGCCTTTTTCGGATTCAAACATCCAAGGATGAGGTTAAGCTAATCAATAGCATCTTCAGGTTCAGTCATGTTATACTGCAAGCGTAGTAGAGCAATACTACCATTAAGGAGGTTAGACATATGGCAATTGAACATGTGACAGACGAGAATTTTGCAAATAAAACTTCTGAGGGATTAGTCGTAGCCGATTTTTGGGCTCCATGGTGCGGACCTTGTAAGATGATTGCTCCTGTCTTAGAAGAGATTGATTCCGAATTAAGCGATAAAGTTAAGATCGTTAAACTTAATACGGATGAAAATCAACAAGTAACCGGTCAATACGGTGTGATGAGCATCCCAACACTTATCGTTTTCAAAGACGGTGAGATCGTGGATAAAGTGGTTGGTTTCCAACCGAAAGAAGCATTGGTTGAACGCCTTCAACAACAATTTTAATCCATGACAAAAAAGAAGCCTCAGGGCTTCTTTTTTTGTGAGAACTTATAAAATCCTCCAATTTGGATAACCTGGCTTTAAAATTGTGATAGTTTGATTAGAAAGAAAAAACTATGAGTAAACCTAAACGCGAGGGTGTAGGAGCCCACATCACACACAAAGGGCTCCCGTCATGCCAGATTTTTGTGCGTTGGAGCCTTCATCACACACAAAGGGCTCCCGTCATGCCAGATTTTTGTGTGTTGGAGCCTTCATCACACACAAAGGGGTCCCGCCAAGCCAAGTTTTTGTGTATTGGGGCCCCCATCACACATAAATGGCTCCCGCCCCGCCAAGTTTTTGTGTGTTGGAGCCTTCATCACACACAAATGGCTTCCGTCATGCCAAGTTTTTGTGTATTGGGGCCTTCATCACACATAAATGGCTCTCGTCATGCCAAGTTTTTGTGTATTGGAGCCTTCATCACACATAAATGGGTCCCGCCCCGCCAAGTTTTTGTGTATTGTGGCCTTCATCACACACAAATGGCTCCCGCCCCGCCAAGTTTTTGTGTATTGGAGCCTTCATCACACACAAATGGGTCCCGCCCCGCCAAGTTTTTGTGTATTGGGGCCTTCATCACACACAAATGGGTCCCGCCCCGCCAAGTTTTTGTGTGTTGGAGCCTTCATCACACATAAATGGCTCCCGCCCCGCCAAGTTTTTGTGTATTGGGGCCTTCATCACACACAAATGGGTCGCGCCAAGCCAAGTTTTTGTGTGTTGGAGCCTTCATCACACACAAAGGGCTCCACTCACGTTTTTTCGAGTGGCATACCCCAAAATTCGGGAAATGATTTTTAAGGGTCCTACAATACCTCCATTAAAGTTGAGTCGATTGTTTAACTTTCCAAAACTCTTCTAAAGAGAATCCATTGAAATTATGCTAAACTAAGACAATAAAACCTTATTATTAGACTTGTTAGAGGTGATGTCATGAATGACCTCATAAAAGAAAAGTTGGCGACACTCCCTGATCGTCCTGGCTGTTATTTGATGAAAAATAGTCAAGGGACGATTATTTATGTTGGGAAAGCCAAAATATTGAAAAATCGTGTCCGATCTTATTTTACCGGCAGTCATGGAGCGAAAACACAGCTCTTAGTCAGTGAAATAGCGGATTTTGAATACATTGTTACCTCCTCAGATATCGAGGCGTTAATACTTGAAATGAACCTGATTAAGGAGCATGATCCCCGCTATAATATCATGCTTCGTGATGACAAGAGCTACCCGTATATTAAATTGACAAAAGAAAGGCATCCGCGCCTTATCATTACGAGAAAGGTCACCAAAAACTCGGGGCGTTATTTTGGACCCTATCCGAATGTCACCGCTGCACAAGAAACAAAAAAGCTATTGGATCGCCTTTATCCGCTCCGAAAGTGCCGAACTCTGCCAGACCGTGTTTGTCTGTATTACCATATTGGTCAGTGCCTCGCTCCGTGTGTAAACGACATAAAGGAAGAGACTTATGAGGAAATGACAGAGAGTATCATCCGATTTTTAAATGGTGGGCACCAGGAAATTAAAAAGGAATTAATGGAAAACATGCAAAAAGCAGCTGAAGCCCTCGAGTTTGAAAAGGCCAAAGAGCTCCGCGATCAAATCCGCCATATTGAAACAGTAACCGAAAAGCAAAAGGTCCAATTCAATGATTTGACTGACCGCGACGTCTTTAACTATGCGTACGATAAGGGCTGGATGTGTGTCCAAGTCTTTTTCATGCGGCAGGGGAAGTTGATCGAGCGCGATGTGTCGATTTTTCCGTTTTATAACGAGCCTGAAGAAGATTTTCTAACGTTTATTGGCCAGTTTTATTTGCATGCGAATCACTTTAAGCCGAAAGAAGTCCTTATTCCAAATAAAGTCGACCTTGATTTAGTTCAAGGCCTCCTTGAAATCAATGTTGCTCAGCCGACTAGAGGACGGAAGAAAGAACTCGTTGAAATGGCCAGACAGAATGCCGAACTTGCCTTGAAAGAAAAGTTTACCTTAATTGAACGCGATGAGGAACGAACAGTGATTGCAATTGAGAACTTAGGTAAAGCTCTTAATATTCCGACCCCTCATCGAATTGAGACATTTGATAATTCCAATATCCAAGGCGTTCATCCGGTTTCGGCCATGGTTGTGTTTGAGGATGGCAAGCCTAATAAAAAACTCTATCGTAAATATCACATAAAAACGGTGGAGGGGGCCAATGATGTGGGGACGATGAAAGAGGTCGTCCGGCGTCGTTACAGCCGTCTTTTAAAAGAAAATAAACCGCTGCCTGATTTAATTCTCATCGATGGAGGAAAAGGCCAAATGCGTGCCGCACGAGAGGTGCTTGAAGATGAACTGGGTCTTGAAATTCCGATTTGCGGGCTTGCCAAGGATGATAAGCATAAAACGGCCCAACTTTTAATTGGAGAGCCTCCTGAGGCGGTCGAATTATCGAGAAAGGGGCAAGAATTTTACCTCTTGCAGCGCATCCAGGATGAAGTACACCGCTTTGCGATTTCCTTTCATCGGCAGACGCGTGATAAAGCTATGGCGAAATCGGTTCTCGATGGTATTGAAGGCATCGGACCTAAACGAAAGCAGCAGCTTCTCCGTCATTTTGGTTCAATTAAAAAGATTAAAGAGGCCAGCCTTGACCAGTTAGTTGAAAGTGGATTGCCCAAGCCCACGGCGGAACTTGTCCTTTCAACCCTAAATGAAAAAGCAATGAATGAGAAGGAATAAAAATTTCTTTTGTCATTCTATTAAAAAACTGTTATAATTCAATTTAATTTCATACGCAGTGTAGAGGTGGGGTCACCTCTTGTATGCTGTGATAGAGGCGCAATGAACAGGATTAAATACTCTTAGAAGGATGAGCTTCGATGAGGAGTATTGAAAGGGGACATTGCCGAAGTGAAAAATCGCTCATAAGGTTTTTTGCTGGATTCGTCCTGAATAAGGCCGGATCTGTCACACATTTATTGTGTGGAGGACTATCTGAGCATGTTGTCAAACGCAAATGAACGTTTAGCAGCAGTGAAGACGAGTTCTTTACTGCTGCTTTTTCCTTTTTTATTAAAAGAGGAGTTGAACGTCCTTGAGGGTGGCAAGATTCATCGCTTAGATCCATTTGAAAGATATGTGAGCCTAAAAGTGGGCTAAACAGGGATTGGAGGTTTTGAAAGTGACATTGCAAGTGATGAAGTTTGGGGGCACATCCGTTGGGTCTATTGAGAAAATTCAACGTGTAGGGTCTCGCATCCAGAAGAAGAAGGCAGCAGGTTACGATGTTATTGTGGTGGTTTCCGCGATGGGGAAGACGACCGATCATCTTGTGGACTTGGCTGCGGGTATAACAGTCCGCCCAAGTAAGCGTGAAATGGATATGCTGCTCGCAACAGGTGAGCAACAGACGATGGCCTTGCTTGCGATGTATTTAATCAATGAAGGGATCGAAGCCGTTTCTATGATGGGCTGGCAGGCGGGTATGGTCACGGAGGCTTCTCATGGTAATGCAAGAATCGCAGATATAAAACGAGAATCGATTCAAAAACAATTAAATCTAGGCAAAGTTGTTATCGTGGCAGGCTTTCAGGGAGTAACAGAAGATTTCGAGATAACGACATTAGGCCGCGGAGGGTCTGACACTTCTGCAGTGGCTCTGGCTGCCGCGTTTAAAGCAGAATTATGCGAGATTTATACCGATGTAGAGGGGGTCTACACCACCGATCCCCGTTATGTATCCAAGGCAAGGAAGCTTGCTGAACTGTCTTACGATGAGATGCTTGAAATGGCCAACCTTGGAGCAGGTGTGCTCCATCCAAGATCGGTTGAAAATGCGAAAAAATACAAGGTTCCTCTTGTTGTAAGAAGCAGTTTTAATGATGAGCCTGGAACGATTATTAAGGAGGAAACGTCAATGGAAACAGGATTAGCGGTCAGCGGTCTTGCTTTTGAAAAAGAAGTAACCAAAATTACTTTGCTTGGACTGCCTAATAAAATTGAAACTTTGTCGAATGTCTTCAAGGTACTCGCAGGAGCGGGGGTTAATGTGGACATCATTATTCAAAATGCTTTGGATAAAGAAACAACCTCGATCTCTTTCACGATTGCCAGCACCCATTTGGCAGATGCACTAGATGTGTTGAAAACGAATCAGCCAATCCTTAGCTATTCTGATTTAAATATTGAATCCAATCTCGCAAAAGTGTCGATCATTGGTTCGGGTATGGTCTCCAACCCAGGGGTTGCAGCGGACATGTTTGAAGTGATGTCTAACATTGATGTAAAAATTAAAATGGTCAGCACCTCTGAAATCAAAGTGTCAACGGTTATTCCAACAAGCGACCTCAATAAGGCATTAGAAGCGCTTCATGAGGCTTTTCATCTCGATTCACCGCTGGTTGAGCCTGAACTCTCCTCTAAAGCTTAAAAACAGTCAAAAAAAACGCGCAAAACATTGCGCGTTTTTTTTGGGGGAGAAAGACCTTTACTGAAAGAATGACTGCTTGATGAGGTCTTTTCCCGCCTGTTTATTCAGATTTCTTTTCAACTGGATCTTTTAAGTCCCATTGAATTTGAATCTCAGCCCGTTTTTGTTTTCCTGTTTTGACCTCCATGATCGCTTCGGCTTTATATTGGGTCAATCGTTCATATTGCTCAGCTAGGAAGCCGGTTTCGAGTGAAAAGGTCGTATGTTCATCGTCCTTTATTCGGGCTTCTATCAATTCAGAAGTCAGAAAATAAAGGCAGTGATCTTTTTTGCTTTCTTTGAGTTCAAGCTGACCCCAGCCGGCTTTTTCAAAAAATGCAGGAAGGTCCGCAACATCTTGCAATGGGTATTGACGAGCGAGCCGTCTTCCTGCCCAGTATAAGATTGGATGGGTTTCATCGCCCAATAATTCGGGAATAACAACCGTACGAAGCAGTTCAAGCCCAAAGGCTGATACATTCGTGTTTCCAATGACTTCGATTTGGGGTAATCTCTTTTCCATAAGTCCATCTCCTTCTTGACAGGCTTATTATATCGTCTTTTTTGATTGGACTCCAGTGCACTTTGTATCCTTGACGGACCTATATGTTGGGAGTACAATGGATGTGTTAAAAAAGTCTGTTCAAAATAAAGGAAGCGGTTGACTGATTGCCTTTTTTACTTAAGTCAAACCTTCGTTAATCGATCTTGAGTAAGATACTGGGGAGAGGTTACAGATTAATGCCATCTTCTTTTTTTTGATGTTCAAGTGAGAGCCCGAGCTCGTTAACTACATGAATTTTTGAACGGCACTCCCCTTTACATATATCATGGGGGCGGTTTAACGAAAGGTTTGTGAATTTTGTAACAATCTAGGTCATTACGTTGCTTGACTTCATTTATGATGAACAGGACTTGGAAAAGAAGCAGTGTCTTCTCTATCAGACTAAGTTGGGACTATTGAGACGACAACAAAACAAACACAAGGAAAAAGGGGGACATTAAATGGCACAGAGAGATTTTGTTAGCCGCAGACTGCATTCCTTTTTGGGGTTAATCCCAATTGGATTGTTCTTGGTTGTACACCTTACTGTTAACTTTTATGCAACAGGTGGTGCCCAGTCGTTTAACCAAGCCGCTAACTTTATGGAAAACCTTCCATATTTGATTTTTTTAGAAATCGTTCTCATTTATTTGCCGCTTTTGTTTCATGCCATTTATGGAATTTATATTGCTTTCCAAGCAAAAACCAACGTTAATCGCTTCAAATACTATCGTAACTGGCTCTTCTTTTTTCAACGTTGGACCGGGTTGTTCTTAGTTATTTTCCTAGCTTGGCACATTTGGGAAACACGTGTACAAATGGCTTTAGGGGAACCTCTTGACTTTAGTATGATGCAGCAGATTCTAAGCAATCCATGGATGTGTGCTTTTTACATCGTTGGGGTTCTATCGGCAGTTTTTCATTTTTCGAATGGTCTTTGGGCATTTATGGTTCACTGGGGGATTACCGTTTCTCCAAAGTCACAAAAGGCCATGGCTTATGTATCCGTAATTATATTCGTACTGCTTGCGATTGTAGGAGTAAGTGCCGTGTTTGCATTTGTTGGCGCTTAATATTTGATCTAAAAGGTGTAACGGCGTGAGCTTCTATTAATGAAGGACTGCCAATACGAACTGTTTTGCAGAGGCTATAAATATGCAGCTTGAAGTAGGGAGTGTGACAATATGAGTAACGGTAAAGTGATCGTCGTAGGCGGTGGATTAGCTGGTCTTATGTCAGCCATCAAAATTGCCGAAGCCGGCGTACAAGTCGATTTATTTTCGGTTGTACCAGTTAAAAGGTCCCATTCCGTTTGTGCACAGGGCGGAATTAATGGCGCTGTAAATACAAAGGGTGAAGGTGATTCACCATGGATTCATTTCGATGATACGATTTATGGTGGAGACTTCTTAGCGAATCAGGCACAAGTTAAAGCAATGTGTGAAGCCGCACCGGGCATCATCCATTTGATGGACCGCATGGGAGTTATGTTTAACCGGACGCCTGAAGGTTTGCTTGACTTCCGTCGTTTTGGAGGAACACAGCATCACCGTACAGCTTATGCGGGGGCAACGACTGGTCAACAATTGCTTTATGCACTTGATGAGCAAGTTCGCCGCCATGAAGTTAATGGGCTTGTTAAGAAATATGAGTACTGGGAATTCTTATCCACCGTTGTCGATGAAAATGAGGTTTGTCGCGGGATCGTTGCACAAAACTTAAAATCTATGGCGATTGAAACGTTTGCTGCCGATGCGGTTATTTTAGCAACAGGCGGATGCGGTATTATCTTTGGTAAATCTACTAATTCGATGATTAATACAGGTACAGCGGCAGGTGCTGTTTATCAACAAGGCGTTCATTACGCTAACGGAGAATTTATCCAAATTCACCCAACAGCTATCCCAGGGGACGATAAGCTTCGTCTCATGAGTGAATCTGCTCGCGGTGAAGGTGGCCGAATTTGGACGTACAAAGATGGGAAGCCATGGTATTTCTTAGAAGAGAAGTACCCAGCCTATGGTAACCTTGTTCCTCGTGACATCGCAACACGTGAAATTTTTGATGTGTGCGTCAATCAGAAACTTGGTTTGAATGGCGAAAACATGGTTTACTTGGACCTTTCTCATAAAGATCCGCACGAGCTTGATATTAAGCTTGGCGGTATTATGGAAATCTATGAAAAATTCGTAGGCGATGACCCTCGTAAAGTTCCGATGAAGATTTTCCCAGCTGTTCACTATTCAATGGGCGGACTTTGGGTAGACGTTAATCAAATGACGAACATTAAAGGGCTATTTGCTTGCGGTGAAGCGGACTATCAATATCACGGTGCTAACCGTCTAGGTGCGAACTCGCTTCTTTCTGCTATTTTTGGCGGTATGGTGACAGGACCTAACGCAGTTGAATATATCGATAACTTGGACAAACAATCCGAGGATCTCTCTTCACGTCTCTTTGATCAAAATCGTTTACGTGAACAAGAAAAATACGATAACATTTTGGCAATGGATGGAAAAGAGAATGCTTACATCATTCACAAAGAACTTGGGGAATGGATGACGGACAACGTGACAGTAGTTCGTGAAAATAAGAAGCTTCTTCAAACCGATCAGAAAATCCAAGAGCTTATGGAGCGTTATCAAAGCATTAACATTAATGATACTTCTAAATGGAGCAACAGCGGCGCTTCCTTTACTCGTCAATTGTGGAATATGCTCCAATTAGCACGTGTGATCACGATTGGGGCATACAACCGTAATGAAAGCCGCGGCGCGCACTATAAGCCTGAGTTCCCAGAACGTAATGACGAAGAATGGTTGAAGACAACAAAAGCAACCTATAATGCTGAGAAAAATCAACCAGACTTCTCTTATGAAGATGTTGATGTTTCATTTATTAAGCCGCGTAAACGCGACTACTCGACAAAACATTAATAAAAGGGGGATCTAACAGTGGAAGAGAAGAAAACCGTTCGCTTTATTATTCAACGGCAAGACGGGCCGGATGCGACCCCTTACGAAGAAGTATTCGAGGTGCCTTACCGTCAAAATATGAACGTGATTTCGGCACTGATGGAAATTCGCCGCAACCCGGTTAATGCTAAAGGAGAACCAACCTCCCCTCCACAATGGGAAATGAACTGTTTGGAAGAGGTGTGCGGAGCTTGTTCTATGGTTATTAACGGGAAACCGCGTCAGGCTTGTACCGCTCTAGTCGATAAGCTTGAACAGCCTGTTCGCCTTGAACCAATGCGGACATTCCCTGTTGTTCGTGATTTAGCGGTTGACCGCAGCAGAATGTTTGAAGCTCTTAAGAAAGTAAAAGCCTGGATTCCAATTGACGGAACTTATGATTTGGGTCCTGGACCGCGTATGGCTGAAACAAAACGCCAATGGGCTTATGAGCTTTCAAAATGTATGACCTGCGGGGTTTGTCTTGAAGCTTGTCCAAACGTTAACAGCAAATCAGATTTCATTGGACCTGCTCCTCTTTCTCAAGTTCGTTTGTTCAATTCACATCCAACGGGTGCTATGAATAAGAAGGAACGTCTTGAAACGATTATGGGAGACGGCGGGATCGAAGGATGCGGAAACTCTCAAAACTGTGTCCAGTCTTGCCCTAAAGGCATTCCATTGACCACTTCAATCGCTGCACTTAACAGAGACACCGCCATTCAGGCATTTAAAAATTTCTTTGGCAGTGATAATAATATTTAATTTCAAACAGAAGAGACAGACCACTAAAAGGTCTGTCTCTTCTTTCGTGAGGATCGCGGGGAAACTAAAATTAAAGAGAGAATGGGGGAATAGCGTTTCCCTGAACCGAATTTTGATGAAACCACAATCGTTCTCACTCTACTAAGCAAAGAGAAGCTCGTTATTGACCCGTTTTCTTTGGGATTTTGGCCAATTCACAGTTAGTTTTTGTTTAATTTTAGTCACAGATCTATCGTGTTTGACATATTTTAAAGGCATACCTTTGCCATTTTATCGACCAATCTCTTAGAGGGATTTAATCAACTATTTTAAAGAATTCTTTCTTTGAAAATAGGTTAAGCGCTTTTGGATTTTCTCTGTATTTCTTTCACATCTAACAGGATGAGGACATAAGATATGGTGACTAAATACCTTTCTCACAGCTCTTTGCTCGGAGCAAGGAGGGGGAATTGTTGAACCATCGACCAAAGCCATTGTTAACTAAAAGGGAAAGAGAAGTTTTCGAGCTGTTGGTTCAGGATAAAACAACTAGAGACATTGCTCAAGAACTCTTTATCAGTGAGAAGACAGTTCGAAATCATATTTCCAACACAATGCAAAAACTAGGTGTTAAGGGTCGCTCCCAAGCGGTCGTCGAATTGCTTCGGATCGGAGAACTGGAGCTATAGAGAATAACCGACCTTCAAAAAGGGTCGGTTTTTTTCTTTTGGCAAAAATGGAGTGCCAAGGCGTGGGAGACTTGCCCACGAAACCAACAACCCATCAAAACGCGGCGAGAGTGGAGTCAAATTGGTGAGATGGGGGCTCCAACACACCAAAACAAGGCGTAAAGGAAGCCAAAAGTGTGAGATGAAGGCTCCAACCCACGAAAACAGAAGAGAAGAGAGTGAAAATGGTGTGCAAGACAAGCTTGTCCACCGGAACGAGGGTGAGCGGAGCCCAAAGTGTGAGAGGGGGCGTCGCTCTCCACTCCCAATACGAGATCTGTGAGAAGTTGGGAATTTCTGCTCGCACGTGTATTCAACTGTGATAAAATAAAATTAAGTGTCTATTATTATATTGATTTGGAGGAAGCTTCATGGCTGAAATCAGTGCCTTTGATGCTCAAAACTATACAGTTCTCGAAAAACAATTACGGTATGTGGCTTCTCGGATTCGGGTAACCGGACGTCAAATGCTGACAGAAGTTGGCATTACCCCGCCTCAGTTTGTCGCGCTGCAATGGATTTCTGAAGAAGAAGGGATAACAATCGGTGAACTTTCTTCTCATTTGTTTTTGGCTTTTAGCACGACAACTGATTTAATAGATAAGCTTGAAGAAAAGGAATTTGTCGAACGAAAAAAGGATACAAAAGATAAACGATTAGTCCGCATTTTTCTTAAAGAAAATGGAGAGGCCATTATCCAATCAGTTATCCGCAAACGGCAGGAGTTTTTGGGAGAACATCTCGCAACCATTCCAAGTGAATTTGTGGAAGCTTTTCAACAAGGATTAGGACTGCTCTATGCAAGCATAAAAAAAGAACAGGGACATCTAAGAAAATGAGGCGATGATGTGAGACAACCGATTGGAGTCATTGATTCAGGCGTCGGTGGCTTGACTGTTGCCCGTGAGATCATAAGGCAATTGCCTAACGAACAAATCCTTTATTTAGGTGACACTCGGAGATGTCCTTATGGGTCAAGGCCAGCCGAAGAGGTTATTGAATATACTTGGGAGATGACGCGTTATCTTTTAGCCAAGGATATTAAGCTCCTTGTGATTGCTTGTAATACAGCAACGGCTTTTGCTTTTAATGAAATTAGGAAGGTGCTGCCTATTCCCGTTGTTGGGGTGGTCTATCCTGGGGCGAGGGCTGCGATTAAGATGACTCGCAATCGTCACGTTGGAGTTATTGGAACAGTTGGAACGATCAGCAGTAAGGCTTATAATCAAGCGCTTCACGGCCTTCATCCTTATATTAAAATTACAAGTTTGGCCTGTCCTTCTCTTGCTCCACTTGTGGAATCGGGTAAATTAGAGGGTGAGCAGTCGCTTCAAATTGTGAGAAATGAGCTGCTTCCTTTTAGAGATGTGCCTATTGATACCTTGATTTTAGGCTGTACCCACTATCCATTCTTAAAACCGTTTATTAAAAAAGTAATGGGGGAGCATGTTCAATTAATTGACTCTGGTGAGGAGACAGCGCGGGAAACGAGTACTATTCTTTATTTGAAAGGGCTCTTGTCTCAAGAAAACCCTCCACCTCATGAATTTTATGCGACAGGTTCGGCACAGGTATTGGAGCGGATTGTAAGGGATGGGCTCAAGATCAAAGCGATTACGCGAACTGTTCAATTGGTTTAGTTCATGGACAACTTTTTTTGGTGAAAGTGGTCTATTTCTTCTGAGGGCTCGTATACATAGTAGTACAAACCATCAGAGGAGGGAACGCCATGCGCATGACGGGCAAATCACCCATTCTTGCTGCGATGCTCGTCGCCCCGCTCGTATTAACGGGTTGCGGATACGGGAAGACAACAGGTTCTAACATCAATCCAGCGCCAACCAGTGTTAATCATACGAAATCAGGAGATACGGCAAAATCGCCAACTAAGGAAAGTACTAACGCGACACAAACAAGTGCTCAATTGCATCAAACGGAAATTTACCTCATTGATAAAAATGGGCATGTTGCTCCACAATTCTTAGAATTACCAGCGACGAAGACAGTGGCTCAGCAGGCTCTAAATTACATGGTCAAAGATGGACCGGTAACCGATCTTCTTCCTAATAGTTTTCAGGCTGTTTTACCACCTGGAACCACATCCAAGCTGAACTTGAAATCGGATGGCACACTGGTGGCTGATTTTTCAAAAGAATTTTTGAACTATGATCCAAAGTATGAGACACAAATGCTTCAAGCGATCACTTGGACGCTCACACAGTTCGATAATGTAAAACGGGTTCAACTAAGAGTCAATGGCCAGGATTTAACCCAGATGCCAGCGACGAAGACGTCCGTTGACCCTAGTGGTTTAACACGGGCAGATGGCATCAACAATGATCTTGGGAATGTGACTGATGTAACGGGAAGTGAAAATACCACGGTGTATTACTTGTCTCAAACCACGAGCGGTAAGACCTATTATGTTCCCGTTACAGAAAGAATAAATGGCTCAACCGATGATCTTGCAACCGTTGTTAATACGGTAGTTAACGGTCCGACGAGCGATTCAACCTTGATGTCGCCATTTGGAACGGACGTCAGTCTTGTGTCAGACCCTCAAGTCAAGGACGGGGTGGCGACACTTAACTTCAATGAGAATTTTTATTCGAATTCCAAAAGTAAAACAGTTAGTGATGAGGCGGTAAATGTGCTCGCTTTATCATTGATTGGTAAAGACGGTATTTCCAAAGTGAGCATTGAAGTCAATGGAAACAGTAAAATGACACTGGACTCTGGAAAAACCTTGACCAAACCGGTCAGCCTTCCTGTTGTGAATAAAACGGGGGTTTAAAGGATTGCACTCAAATATGGTATAGTTAAGGGGTAGCGATTAGCTGCCTCTTTTTTATACGATTAGAAAGTATAAAATGCGGCTCTATTAAAGAAGATAGAAACGCAAACTTGCCCGAGGCAGTTGTTTTCATTTTGGAGATTTTTTAAGAATGTAAAAAGTTGAAGTGTAAGGATAGGAATTGAGGTCAGGAGGAGGACGTAACCTATGCGTGCTGATGGAAGACAAACAAATGAGTTAAGAAATGTACAGATGATCCCCCACTTTACTATTCATCCGGAAGGTTCTGTTTTAATAACAGTCGGACAAACTAAAGTGATTTGTAATGCAACCATTGAAGAGCGAGTCCCTCCTTTTATGAGAGGACAAGGAAAGGGGTGGGTGACGGCTGAATATAGCATGCTCCCACGTGCCACTGAGCAAAGAACGATCCGCGAATCGAGCAAGGGTAAGGTAAGCGGGAGGACGATGGAAATTCAGCGGCTTATTGGAAGAGCCTTGCGTTCGGTAGTGGACCTGGAAGCTACGGGAGAACGAACCATTTGGATTGATTGCGATGTCATCCAAGCGGACGGCGGGACACGAACAGCCTCCATTACAGGGGCATTTGTTGCCATGGTTTTGGCCTTCAAAAAAGCGATTGAAAAAGGAATAATTAAGTCAATGCCAATTAAGACCTTCATGGCGGCAACCTCTGTTGGGATTCACCCGAAATATGGTCCTATTCTTGACTTGAGCTATGTAGAAGATTCAACCGCTGCAGTTGATATGAATCTTGTCATGACAGGCCATGGAGATTTTGTTGAAATACAAGGGACTGGGGAAGAGGCAACCTTCACTCCTGAGGAATTACATAGCATGCTTGAGCTAGGGAAAAAAGGAATTGAGGAGCTCATCGAGTATCAAAAGCAGATTGTTGGTGCGTTTACCATTCCAGGGGGTCAAAAGAAAAAATGACGACCTTACTGCTTGCAACAACGAATGCAGGGAAAAAAAGAGAATTTGAACACTTGTTTCGTGACTTTGATATTGACCTTAAAACCTTAGCCGATTTCTCGGACGCTCCAGATGTGGAAGAAACCGGTGAGACATTTAAGGAAAATGCAGGGCTGAAAGCGGAGACGATCAGCCGGAGGTATAACATAAGTACGCTTGCCGATGATTCGGGTCTAGCGGTCAAAGCTTTAGGCGGCAGACCGGGTGTCTATTCTGCGCGTTACGCGGGTGTTGAACGAAATGATCAAGCCAACGTGGAAAAAGTATTAGAGGAATTAAAGGACGTCCCTAAGGAGGAGCGTGAGGCAACCTTCTATTGTGTCCTTGCTCTTGCCATTCCTGGAAAAGCCACTCGCTACATAGAAGGGACACTGTCAGGTTATATAACGAAAGAGCCAATCGGGCATGAAGGCTTTGGGTACGACCCGATTTTTTATGTGCCTCACCTTGGAAAGACCCTTGCCGAGTTAACGAGTGATGAAAAAAATAAGATAAGTCACAGAGCTCAAGCGTTTCAAACTTTAAAGGAGCTTTGGCCAGAGATAGAGGGGGATTTGAAGTGAAAGCCCTCATTATGAGCGACACTCATGGTGATGAAGCCATCATTCAAACAGTCTATGAGCGGCACAAAGATGAAGCTGACCTTTTCATTCATTGCGGAGATTCAGAGTTGAC
Source organism: Pullulanibacillus sp. KACC 23026 (assembly GCF_029094525.1). NCBI lineage: Bacteria > Bacillati > Bacillota > Bacilli > Caryophanales > Sporolactobacillaceae > Pullulanibacillus > Pullulanibacillus sp. KACC 23026. Next base: position 1,409,154 of record NZ_CP119107.1, read on the forward strand.
TCCTGATCACCCTTTTCTAGCTCCATTTAAAGTGGTGAAAGGAAATGTGGACCGCCAGTCGGGTTTTCCAAACCAAGTGGTGGCAGAAGCGGGTGGATTAAAGTGGCTGGTTTTGCACGGTCACGAAGATGGTGTTCATCGCTCGCCTTTAAATTTAAAATATAAAGCGGAGTCTATAGGTGCCCAAGTGGTTTGTTTTGGCCATACCCACATGCTGGCGGCAGAATACAATGACGGGAAAGTCTATATCAACCCTGGCAGTTTGAGTTCACCAAGGGATCGCAATGAAAAGACTTATGCGATGTGTGAGTGGCAGGGTCCTCATTCGCCGTTTGACATCCATTTCTTCACCGATCAGGGGGAAGAATTAAAAGAATTAAGCCAATCTTTTCCCCTCTAAAACAGAAACTTTCAACGGTTTCTGTTTTTTTATTCCAATGAAGTAAGCGCTTTACTTATTGAGGATTAATTGTATAATAAAACCATAATGTTCGTGCATCAACCAAACTAAGGTTTTTAAAGTCAGAATTATAAAAAAGTAACCTTTTATCAAGCAAGGAAGGGGACGGATTTCAGACAGGCATTTCAAAAGGGGAAGACGTGCTCAACCTCCTTTAATTAAAATGAGATAAGGAGTCGTTGTATGGTTACCATTTACGACATTGCCAAAAAGGCAGGTGTCTCTTCTGCCACCGTTTCAAAGGTTCTAAATGGCTATGCTGATATAAGCTTCAAAACAGCTGAACGTGTTAAGAAAATATGCGAGGTGGAGGGCTACCGTCCGAGTTCTGTTGCTAGAGGATTAGCCACTAAGAAATCGTCGACCATTGGGATCTTCTTCACGGATCACCTTAATTCGGGATTTCGCCATCCTTTTTTACAAGATGTTTTAGCAAGTTTTAAGGAAGTGGTGGGTCGTTCCGGATATGATCTGATCTTCTTCACGGATGATCATCCTGATAACCATCGGATGGGCTATTTAGAGCGCTCCAGTTATCGTCATGTAGAGGGCCTTTTTCTACTGGGAATCTCACGAATGGATCAGCATCTTCAAAGACTTGTAGAATGCAAAGTTCCTTGTGTGGCGGTGGATTTGGATTTGATCGGTCCGCGCTCAAGCTTTTTCGCCTCGGACAATAGGGGAGGGGCTATAAAAGCGGTTGATTATCTGGCTGAGATGGGGCATAAAGAAATAGCGTTTATTTCAGATATTTACTCAACGTTTCCAGGCAAAGAACGCTTAATAGGCTTTCGTGAAGGGATGCAAAAGAATCATTTGACGATCTACTCTGACCGGATTTATAACAGTGATTTTTCTGAACAGGGGGGCTATGAAGCCTGTTTTCAATTATTGGAGAACCCCGCACTTCCCACCGCTATTTTCTGTGGCTGTGACTTAATTGCGCTAGGCGTAATGAAAGCTCTTCATGAAAAAGGAGTCCGAGTTCCTGAGGATGTGTCAGTCATTGGATTCGATGATCTGGAATTACTGCGTTACATAAAACCGGGGCTTACAACGATTGGACAAAACAAAGAGTTATTAGGAAAGTCAGCGGGGGTTGAGCTTCTAAAAATGATTGAGAATCCTAATTATTATCCGAATACATCATGTTTTATTGAAACCGAGCTCGTGATAAGGGAAACAGTGAAAGACGTGCGGCAATAACAAGCTTCTGTTAAAACGCAATTTAGAAAGCGCTTTATTATATATAGAAGAAAGGGTAACTGCTTGAAGGGGGTGAACGCCTGAACTTAAACGGTCTAATAGGGTTTTCAAGAAACGTTTTCTTTTTTGAATCATTTAGACAAGTAAAGGAGTGTCAAACATGAAGGTGAAGATGAAGCTTAAGCACCGCTTAACTCTGTTTTTGGTAATCGTGTTTGCAATGAGTGTCTGTCTTGCCGGGTGCGGAAGTAAAACCAGTTCTTCAACCCCATCAAACGGACCAGGTTCTGACGGGTCTTCTTCCAAAACAGTCGCTCAGCCGTTGACGGTGGGAGCCCCAAATGGCAACTGGCAAGACAACTTTAACCCCTTTTCAGCAAGTGCTGTCTATGGGACGATTGGTTTGATTTATCAGCCACTGTATGTATTTAGCACAATCAGCCATGATGAATATCCTATGCTTGCTACCAAATATGAGTGGATAAATGATAATAAAACCCTCGAAGTGACTTTAAGAACAGGTGTTAAGTGGTCCGATGGGCAGCCTTTTACAGCCGATGATGTGCTCTTCACGTTTAATGATGAGCTTAAGAAATATCCAGCTGCTGATACTTCAGGCATTATGAAGGTAGTCAAATCTGTTGTCAAGAAAAGCGATAATGTCGTGGACTTTAACTTCGATCAACCGAACGTTCCTTTTCAAGAATATGTTTTACAAGCCGCTATTGTACCTGAACACATTTGGAAAAGTTTAGGTGATCCTTCAAAGGTCAACATGACGAAACCAGTAGGAACAGGTCCATATGTCTTGTCTAACTTTACCCCGCAAAATTACACAATGAAAAAGAACACAAGCTTCTATGATGCTTCAAACTATGCCGTTCCAGAAATTAATTTTAAAGCTTATGATTCAAATGAAAGCGCTCAATTGGCCTTAGCCAGCGGTCAGCTCGATTGGGCGGGGATGTTTATTCCGAATGTTGACAAAGTGTATACAGCTAAGAGCAAAGACTATCATTATTGGTTCCCGCCAGCTTCACCGATCATTTTATATCCTAATCTTAAGAACCCGCTTCTTAAAGATGTAAATGTACGTAAAGCGATCAGCCTGGCAATTGACCGTGACAAGATTGTCAAGCAAGCTGAATATGGCTATGCAAACGTCTCTAGTCCAACAGGTGTTCAAATACCTCGTGATAAAGATTTCATTGATCCAAAATATGCCGATCTTCAATATAAACAGGATACGGCTGGGGCCGAAAAAATCCTCCAGGATGCCGGCTACAAAAAAGGCAGCGACGGCATTTACGTCTCTCCATCCGGTAAGAAACTAAGCTTTACCCTCCAAGTCGTATCAGGATGGTCGGATTGGATCACGACTTGTATGCTAATCTCTCAAGACCTCAAGAAGATTGGGATTGATGTAAAAGTCCAACAACCGCAATACGGGGCTTATCAAAGCAATCTTCAAGGCGGCAAATTTGATCTTGCCTTAAGCTGGACGAATCCAGGTGCAACACCTTACAAAACCTTTAAAGATATGTTAAGCACTTCTGGCGGTTGGAATATTGAAGGCTGGAATGATCCAACTACAGAACAAGCTTTGGATCAATTTAAAGGGACAACAGACCCCGCTGTCCAAAAGGCAGCAATGTCCAAAATTGAAGACGTCATGGTTAATCAATTACCAGTCCTCCCTATCTTCTACGGTGAAACATGGTATGAATATACCACCACTCACTATACAGGCTGGCCTGACAACGATCACCAATATGACACACCGACAGTCTTTAACTGGCCACAAGCCGTTGTCGTTATACAGCACCTAAAACCAGTAAGTAAATAAGTAATCTAATAATAAAAAAGGGGAAGCCAGGTCTTTCCCTTTTTTTATCTCAAAGTAAAAAGAAATTTAGTTGTGAAGAAGGCCGGAAACGAAGCCTTAACGCACTTTGTCGGTACTAGAATATTTTTCATATTTTTTTATCAAACCTATTGACATACTCTCGTCTTTTATATATATTAAATATTGTCGTCACAACACGCGGGTGTAGTTTAGTGGCAAAATAAGAGCTTCCCAAGCTCTGGTCGTGGGTTCGATTCCCATCACCCGCTCCATTAACTAATTTGTCCCAGTAGCTCAGCCGGATAGAGCACTTGAATCCGCATCTGTGAGTCCGCTTCGCAGACAACCTCTCACGCGGAAGTATCGAAGAGGTTGACGAACGAATTGATAACAAGAGCAAAGAAGAAGCTATATCTATAATAAAATGTCCCAGTAGCTCAGCTGGATAGAGCACTTGAATCCGCATCTGTGAGTCCGCCTCGCAGACAACCTCTCACGCGGAAGTATCAAAGAGGTTGACGAACGAATTGATAACAAGAGCAAAGAAGAAGCTATATCTATAATAAAATGTCCCAGTAGCTCAGCCGGATAGAGCACTTGAATCCGCATCTGTGAGTCCGCCTCGCAGACAACCTCTCACGCGGAAGTATCGAAGAGGTTGACGAACGAATTGATAACAAGAGCAAAGAAGAAGCTATATCTATAATAAAATGTCCCAGTAGCTCAGCTGGATAGAGCACTTGAATCCGCATCTGTGAGTCCGCTTCGCAGACAACCTCTCACGCGGAAGTATCGAAGAGGTTGTCGAACGAATTGATAACAAGAGCAAAGAAGAAGCTATATCTATAATAAAATGTCCCAGTAGCTCAGCTGGATAGAGCACTTGAATCCGCATCTGTGAGTCCGCTTCGCAGACAACCTCTCACGCGGAAGTATCAAAGAGGTTGACGAACGAATTGATAACAAGAGCAAAGAAGAAGCTATATCTATAATAAAATGTCCCAGTAGCTCAGCTGGATAGAGCACTTGAATCCGCATCTGTGAGTCCGCTTCGCAGACAACCTCTCACGCGGAAGTATCAAAGAGGTTGACGAACGAATTGATAACAAGAGCAAAGAAGAAGCTATATCTATAATAAAATGTCCCAGTAGCTCAGCTGGATAGAGCAACGGCCTTCTAAGCCGTCGGTCGGGAGTTCGAATCTCTCCTGGGACGCCATATCATTAATTTTGAATACGATCAGTATTTTATATAACGTCTAGAATCCTTTATTTATAAGGGAATCTGACGTTTTTTCTTTTTTAAAGAATAAGATAGAAAACGATATAAAATAGAATTGTTTTACACAAATTTTACACACCTTTATACAGCATCTTCGAGTATTTCAGTTGTGGATTCTTCATCTTCATCACGCAGCTCCTTTAATACATGTCTATATATCGCATTTGTAGTATTTGTATCTTTATGTCCAGCACGTTCCGATACATAAGGCAAGGATACCTTCTTATAAAGCAATACACTAATGTGTGTATGCCGTAATCCATGTACAGTGATCTCCTCCATATTCAATTCGGTAAGGAGCGCTTTTAAAGCTTTGTTCATTCCATTATTACTAATGACTTGGTATTTCGATTGAGTACTGTAAAAAACCAGGTCATTTGGATTCTTAGGGGTCTTATCGAATAGTTCTTTAAAGGCCTTCATTGTCTTCTTGTCCATTTTAATCAATCGAACAGATTGTTCATTTTTAGTCGGACCAAATCCAGTAGGCATTTTATTTGTATAACCCCAAGTTTTATTGATATGGATTTTATTAGTTTTGAAATTAAAATCACTTCTGGTTAGACCAGCTAATTCACCAAAGCGCATTCCAGATGTCAAGGCCAACAACATAGCGTAATTCATTATATTGCTATGATCTAAACTTTTTAATAAATATTTTTGCAGACGTTTAAATTCAAAGTAATTAAGGTGTTTTTCCTCGGGTTTTTTAGGATTTGAACCAGTTAATTGTGCACCTCTTGTAAAATCCACCCTGATGATCCCTTCGTCCACAGCTTCTCTCACGCAAGCTCTTATATGTGAGTTTATTTTTTTGGATGTAGCTAGACCATGAGTCTTTCCGTATTTGTTTAAAAACTCTTGATAGGATCGTTTGGTCACATCTTGGATATAAACCCCTAAGAACTCTTGTTTAATCGTTTCTAGTGTCACTAGATAACGTGCACGAGTGTTTTTTCCTATCTTAGGTTTAAACAGATTGAGCCAGGTCTCAAAATACTCAGCAAAAATAACCTTTTTCATGCTAATAGGGGATAATCCCTTATTTAACTGAGATTCAACCTCAGCAGCTGCCACCTGGGCTTCTTTCTTGGTTTTAAATCCTCCTTTACGAATGGGGGATGATTTACCATTAACTGTTCGGCTCACGGTATACTGCCATGTCTTACCTCGTTTTTGATAACTCGCCATTTTATTATCACCTCCTTTCAAATCTTCAGCTTACATATAGCGGATCCAACATTAATGTTTCACCATCAACTAAAGTGTAAATTCCAAGCCTATCTTTGTATCTATCCAACGCATGTTGTAAAAACTCTTCTGTGACACCGAGATATTCAGCAAGCTCATAACGATTTTTTATGCCTTCTTTTTGAGCTTGTATTATTTTATTTAAAGGAATTAGTTTTTCATATGCCCACGATCTCGCTCTAAGTTCTTGCTTTCTATTCATGATTGAATTTTGGTTTAAAATGTCACCACTAGTTGTAAAGTGGTGACCTAATTCTTCAGCAAGAATACAAGCTTTCTCGATGGTACTTTTAATTTTTTTATTAATCCAGATTACATTATCAGAATATAGACCCTTGATAGATCCCTGAATGTGCTCTTCTTGCACATCTATGTTTAGGTTTAAGCATTCTGAAAGAAGAGCCTTATACATAATTACAACTCCTTATTTATCTCTCTTAGACCTTACATATTCTTTAAATCTTTCTATTTCATCTAATTCTTCTTCTGTCCAGTCTTCCTCATCATGATGTGCTGCAATAGTATTTATATCTTCTTGGCCATCAGCCATTTTTTCTAATTGATCAGTTGTAATCCCCAATCCTTTACAAACTTTCAATACATTATCAACAGAAGCATTACCTATTCCTCGTTCTAACATCGAACGCAGTGTTGTATATGGCATTTCTATATGATCAGCAAATGCTTTCATAGTTGGGAAGTTGTCATTTATTAAATTCCTAATAATTTCCGTTCTTACGTCCTTCAAAGTGTTCTCCTCCGACCTATTATTATACGAAAAATCGTATTTATAATTCCATTATATAGATAAATAGGCGGATGTAAATAGTTAAAATACGAATTTGAGAATTATTTTTAGAAATTTTGTTGACTTAATACGAAATTGAGTATAATATAAACACAAGATACGAAATTGAGTATCGAACAAGACGTGAAGGAGGTTTAAACTTGTTAAAAAATTTGAAAGCCGAGATGGCAAGAAAAAACGTTAAGGGTAAAGATTTGGCTTTGCTTTTAGGCTGTCGTGTTGCAACTGTTTACGACAAGATGAATGGCCATTATGGTTTTTCTTTCTATGAAGCGTTGGCTATAAAAAATCATTTTTTCCCCGAATACGATCTGGAGTATTTGTTCCATCAAGAACAAGAAGCGGAGGAGCTGAAGCAACTAAATGCAACAACTTGAAGTTAAGCTATCCGTCCCAATTCCAGAAGATATGGTTCTTGTCACAAAGGTCGAGCTTATACAGTTAAAACGTAATGAATTAGCCGGTGTTTATTGGAACATGAAAGACCTGGAACAACGGATCAATCGCAAACAAGAGTGGATAAAAGAGAACGTGCTTTATCCCACAAGATTTAGACAAGTGTTAGATAGCGACAAAGGTGGATTTGTTTTTTACCCAAAATCAAAAGGTCAAACATGGTCGTTCCAGGCATCTAAAATGTCGGTGTTTCTAGAGAAGAATTTTAGTTTGATCTTTGGGTCTAAATGATGAAAGTAAAGGAGGCTTAAAAATGACAACAGCTAAAACAGAAAGCCTTTTAGAAAGAAATCTAAAGGTCCAGATTCAAATATTTAAAGATCTTGCTGATGATAATACAAAGGATAGTGAAAGGAACAAAAATAAGTTCGGTTATGATGACAGTTATGCTCAATGGTTAGAAGGTAAAGCAACAGCTTTTAATAAAGCAGCATATTTTTTAGAGGATTTGTTGGAGAGATCAAAATGAACCTAAGCAAAGCAGTAAAAAGGATTAATTGGTACACAGAAAAAGTGGCTGATTGCAGAGATGAAAAAAGGTGGAATGGTCGCGGAGAACAGCAGAATAAAAGGGCTCAAAGGTTGATAAGGTACAAATACAAACTAAATGAGCTGCTGCTTAAACGTTAAGTATCCATTTGACAAAAAAAGCGTAGTAAGGAAGGTGATAACTTGAAGGCTCAAATTGTTGAAAATATGATTGATGCTACAATGAGTCCGACTTTGGTTGGGCAACACGTTATGCATGAGGACAACAAAGAATATGTGGTTAAAGAAGTCCTTAGTAAAGACGTGAAGACAAATGGAAGAGGTCAATTCGTTCATGTTACATGGGTAGATATTGATCCCGTTTGACCCATATTGTGTACCAAGGAGAGTGGGGAAATGGAGTTAAAACAGATAATAAGCCACGATTATATTGGGTGTCCTCATTGTGGCTATAAGCATAATGATTTTTGGGAATACATTGAACCGACTGACGAAGAAGGCGAATTTTTAATGGATTGTGAAGGGTGTGGAGAAGAATTTAACGTCAAATTCAGTACGCAAATCACATTCAATACAACTAAGAAACAACCTTAGAAAGGAAGATGAAAATGTCAAAATTTAATGTTTATGCAGTTGTTACGGCTACCAAATATATCGGAGAGTTTGAAGCTGAAACAAAGGAAGAAGCAGAACAAATGGCTTGGGAAAGTGAAGACGCTTATGTTTCGGTTTGTCATCAGTGTGCGAATGAAGTTGATGGTGCTGAAATAGAAAGAATGGTCGTTGAAGAAGAATCTGATGAATAATACGAGGATGTTGGAATCGAGGAAAGAGGAGATTAAATGGATAGTCAAGGGTCTGTTAAAGAATGGCAACAAGTTTGCGTTCAAAAAGATAAAGAAATTGAAAGGCTTTTAAAAGAAATTAGCCATTGGAAAAAGTGTACTGAAAGCGAACAAAAAATTGCTGGCAAACTTCAAAATAAGGTTGAGACGTTCACCAATGGCATTAGAGAAGTAAGTAAATATATCGATGAACATTCAGGTGATGTAGACCACCCAAGAAGATTAACAATGGATGAAACCTTTGAAGTTTTTATGAAATTATCAAGATTACTTTAATGTACATTACGACTAAATAGCGCTCCGGCGCACCTTTTTTTCAACACCTTTTGGACAAGGAGCTTAACTTAATAGTATGTGCAAGTTAATCGAAAAATAGAACCAAGAAGGTGAAAAATAAATGACCAAGATTCTTTCAGGAATCGGTTTAATCATCGCTTGTGTCTATACCATTATTGGGTTTTTCCACAATTGAGGGGAGGTGAGGAAAAGTGAACAGTAACGAAATTGGTCGCAAAAATGAACACGATCAGCTTGAGTTACTTAAAAAATATCTTATCGAGAAAGGGGAGTTCTTAATTGATCACTGTGGAAAGACAATATTCGTCCAACACATCCAACTCAATTCCTAAGAAACTTTTGAAAAACTCTATTTGGATGTTAAAGCATGGGGCACTTGATGTAGATCCAGCGGTCATTAAACCATTGGTTAAGGAGCTTAAAGCCGAAGGGAGGTGAGGATTGTGAAGGCAGTTGAGGATCATCCTGTGGAAGATATGTTTGGTGATGAAATATTATCGGGCGATGTTTACTTCGAATTACATTCAGTAGTAGTACTGGATAAAAATATTAAACGTTACTTAGTTGAGGTGCAAGAAGTTAAATGTTACAAAGCCCAATAAAAAAAGACTACTCTGCCAAGTAGCCTTAAAAAATAATTATCCGAAAACATTATAACACGATTGGAGTGACAATGTTGGGTTATTCCAAAGAAGAGCAAGAAACTACTTTGGTTTTTAACAATGAAGACCGTACCTGGAGTGTTTACTCTACCGTTCCAAAACACATTCGAAAACTCCAAAAGATTACGCAGATAAAATGCCAAGAAGTGCAAGATGGAAAGATACTTGCCGTCAAAGCTACATTATCCGAAAAGCAAGTAAGCATGAAGAAAGAAATCGTGTGGTCAGAGGAAAGAAAGAATGCAGCTTCTAAACGACTGAAACAGAAATCGGGTGAAGCTACATAACATGAAAATATTCTGTTTCATAAATGGTTATGGTCCACAAGGACTATTAGAAGCTGTCGCTCTCTCTGAAGATGGCCAGATCGTTAAATGGTGTTTCACTAATGATGTTCAAAATGCCCAAGTTGAGTTACTGAACAGAAGAAAATATCCTTCTGGATCACAGCCTATATGGGTGTTTGATAAATCAAAAGATGTTGGGTATAAAAAGGCTTTAAAAAAACATGAGGAGGTTCAATATGCTAAATCCGTTGGAGAAAATTGAAATCGATGTATTGGAAGTATTCGAGGAGGAAGTTGTTCAGAAGTTTGAAATCAAGGACCTTGAAAGTCTTAACTGGTCTTTCCGTAAATTGTCCGCGTTGAAATCAAAAGAGAAAGAAATCAAAACACTGGCAAATGTTGAACGTGATCGTATCGCTCAATGGGAACAAGGTGAACTGTCCACAATTTCTAGCAGTCTCGAATTCTTTGAAAATCTTATTTCTGAGTATCATGCAAAGCAACTGGAAGAGGATCCGAAGGCAAAGACACTTTCAACACCTTATGGAAAATCTAAGTCCCGGGCAACGAAGGAAAGTCCTGATAAAGCAGACGAAAGCCAAATCCTTAAGTTTGTGGAAGACAACGGCCTAACTGAGTTTATTAAGCACTCATTGAAATGGTCCGATTTGAAAAAGTCACTCAAGATCGTGGAAGTAAACGGTGTGAAAGTGGCGGTTGATGAAAATGGTCAACAAATTCCAGGTGTAGTAGTAAAGCCTGGTGGAATCTCTTATTCGGTAGAGGTTTAAAATGCAACTCGATCTATTTAGAGAAATTATTGTCGATAACTTTGCCGGGGGTGGAGGAGCATCCACAGGAATTGAGCTTGCCACTGGCTTAAGCGTAGACATCGCAATTAATCATGACCCAGCAGCAATAGCCATGCATAAGGCAAATCATCCTGACACCGAGCATTATTGTGAGTCAGTTTGGGACGTTGATCCAGTTAAAGCAGTCGCCGGAAGAAAAGTTGGACTGGCATGGTTTAGCCCAGATTGTAAGCATTTTTCCAAGGCTAAAGGTGGCAAGCCGGTTAGTAAAAATGTTCGAGGGCTTGCTTGGATCGCGGTTAAATGGGCCATAGCGGTAAGACCAAGAGTGATAATGCTTGAAAACGTTGAAGAGTTTAAAACTTGGGGACCTCTGAAAGACGGTTATCCCGACGAATCGCAAAAAGGAAAGACCTTTCAATCATTCGTGAAATCCTTGGAAGCTTTAGGGTATGAAGTCGAGTTTAAAGAACTGCGAGCATGCGATTATGGAGCGCCAACCACTAGAAAACGATTCTTTATGATCGCTAGATGCGACGGCAAACCAATAACATGGCCGAAACCAACTCATGGTGATCCGCAAAGCCTTTCAGTCCAAGCGGGGCGTTTAAAGCCTTGGAGAGCAGCTTCAGAGATTATTGATTGGGATATTGGAACACCATCAATTTTCACACGTAAAAAGCCTCTTGCTAAAAATAGCATGATACGTATTAAACGAGGCATACAGAAATATGTCATTGATTCAAATAACCCTTATTTGTTGGATGATAAAGCATTTTTTATTCAGCATTACTACACGCACCAAGGAAAAGAAACACGGGCCAGTAGCTTATACGAACCTCTGGCAACGATACCTACAGCAAATCGATTCGGATTAGTCGCTGCTTTCTTAACCAAATATTACGGGTCCGATGTAGGACAGTCGCTGAACGACCCCCTACACACGATTACCACAAAAGATCGGTTCGGATTGGTAACAGTGAAAGGTGAAAATTATCGGATAACAGACATCGGAATGAGGATGTTGCAACCAAGGGAATTGTTTAATGCTCAAGGGTTCCCAGAACATTACATCATCGACCAGGATTTCACGGGAAAGACATATCCAAAGACTGAACAAGTCGCTAGATGTGGAAATGCTGTACCACCACCATTTGCCGAGCAATTAGTTAGATCTAACTTACCAGAATTATGTTCAAGTAATTTGAAAGAGGTGAATTAATTTGGGATTTACTGAGGTTCTAACAATTATATTTATTGTCCTTAAGTTAATAGGAAAAATCGGCTGGAATTGGTTCTTAGTCTTACTCCCTGAGATTATTGCGATTGCTTTTTATATCATCGTGTTGATTATTCAATTAATCCTTTTTTTCAAGTTTAGAAAAAGAGTTAACAAAGCTTTTAAAAATGACTTCTTTAAAAAGTTTTAAAATGATTTGCCCTTACTGTGGAAATGAAGCGAAATTCATGTCTAGTGAAGAGTTCTATGGAAAAGATTATGGTGCCAACCTATATGTATGCCGGCCGTGTAATGCGTATGTTGGTACACATGGTAAAGGGAAGACTCCACTGGGTACTATGGCAAATTACAACCTTAGACAAATGAGAAAAAGAACGCATGCTGCATTTGATCCAATATGGAAATACAAGAGAATGAGTCGTTCTAAAGCTTATCAATGGATGAGTGAAGTTATGAATCTTCCTCCTGATAAAGCACATATAGGAATGTTTGATGAAGAACAATGCTTTGAGTTATTAAAACACATTAGAGCAATATCACTTGTTCATTTTTGAAAGGAGTGAAATTACCTGTAAATGAATAAATCTGAATCAATAGGAGCATTAGCAAAGGCTTTATCTGCCTTTCAAGCAGAGGTTAAACAGCCGACTAAGGATAAGTCTAATCCTTTCTTTAAAAGCAAATATGTACCTCTAGAAAATGTTGTTGAGTCCATTACAAGTATAGCTAATAATCATGGATTGAGTTTCATTCAATACCCATTAAACCAAGATAACAAAGTTGGTGTTGTGACTGTATTGATGCACGAAAGTGGCGAGTATATCGAAAGCGAACCGATTTTTGCGACACCTGTTAAAACAGATGCACAAGCAGCTGGAAGTATTATAACTTATTTAAAACGTTATAGTCTTTCCGCAATGTTTGGTATTACATCTGATGAAGATGACGATGGTAATTCAGCTAGTCAACAAAAAGAAGAAGAAAATATTGAATTTTAGGGGGAAATTAAATGTTTAAAGTAGATCACGAACAAGCGAAAGGTTTTGAACCAATTAAACCAGGAGAGTACGAGGTAACAGTTGTAAATTACGAACTTAAGAAGGCTGCTTCTGGTAATAATCAAGTCGTCATGGATTATGAAATTCGCAGTGATTTTGAACAACCCTGCCAAGGTCAAAAAATTCTTTTTGATAACTTCACAGTGACAGAAAAAGCTATGTGGAGATTTCATGCAGCATCTAAAGCAGCTGGAATGCCAAATGGTAAACAGTACAAAAGCTATAAAGAATGGGCAGAAGCAATGCTTAACCAACCACTTCGATTGGTTGTAGGAGAACGTGAGCATAACGGAAAAAAATACCCACAAGTGAATGGATTTAAACTTTCGGAGGCTCCATTACCTGATGTACCAACCGTTGATGATTCGGAAGTTCCGTTCTGATGAAGGAAATTTGGAAAGATGTTGTTGGTTATGAAGGACTTTATGAAGTTAGTAATAAAGGACAGGTAAGAACTAAATTAGGAAAAACAACATATTCCAAAAGACACGGAAAAAGAGTTTGGAAACAAAGAGTTATGAAACAAAAAGTAAGTAAAGCAGATGGATCGCATAGAGTTTGTCTGTACAAAAACAAAAAGGCTACTACCTATCTAGTCCATAGGTTGGTAGCCGAATCCTTCATAGAAAAAATCGAAGGTAAAGAATATATAAACCATATAGACGGCAATAGACATAATAATTACGCTGAAAATCTTGAGTGGTGCAACCACAAAGAAAATAACAATCATGCCTTTGATAATGGTTTGATAACTTCTTCTCATAAAGTAATATTGATAGATTTAAACACAAAAGAAGAACATGAGTTTAGAAGTAAATCAAAAGCTAGTGAGTTTTTAGGTAAAAACAATGGATACATCTCTGCTTTATCTAAAAAAGGTAAATTATTTTATAAAAACTATAGGATATTGTTCAATGAGGCGAATTGAATAGGAGGGGGCAATATATTTGCTCCCTTTCAACAAAAAGGGAGTAAAACAATGTATAAATTCGACCAAATACCAATTGAATTAAAAAATACTCCTCATTGGATCTTATGGCGGTCTGAAAAACGTGATGGTAAGCCTACAAAGGTTCCGTATCAAATAACTGGGGAAATGGCTCAGAGTAATAATAAGCGCACCTGGTCCACTTTCCCCACAATCATAAAGTTTTATGAGCAAGGCGGTTATGACGGAATTGGATTTATGTTCTCCAAAGATGATCCCTTTGTTGGAGTGGACATTGACCACTGTGTAAGCGAAGGAGCACTCAGCGAATTAGCTGAAGATGCGATTGAGATCATGCAGAGCTATACGGAATACAGTCCTAGCGGCGAGGGAATCCACATCATTGCAAAAGGTAAGCTGCCACTAAAGGGGCCGGGAACAGGCCGTAAGAATCCTTCAATAGGATTAGAAGTTTATCGACATGGCCGATACTTTACTTTCACCGGGGACTGCTTAGATAATGTTCCAGTCGAAGAACGGACGGATGCCTTACACAGTCTTTTTGATAAGTATCTTAAGGAAAAAGAAAAGCCAGCTTCTAAATCTAGAGCTCTTGTTGCTGATCAAGAAGACCTTAGCAATCTTTCAAACTCTCAATTATGGGACAAGATGTTTCAAAGCAAAAACGGTGGGACCATAAAGAATCTTTTCGATGGGATATTAATCAATGGTGACCACTCAGCTTCAGATATGGCCCTGTGTAACCATTTGGCTTTCTGGACAGACAAAGATGCAGTCAAAATGGATACCATGTTCCGCGAATCAGGTCTTATAAGAGACAAATGGGATAAAAGACATTCTTCAGATGGCCGAACATATGGGCAAATGACAATTGAGACGGCCATCCATTCAACCTCTTCAACAATTTCAGATTTTGAACCACAACATCAAGAAAGACCATATGAAATTTACTTCTCAGATGAACAAGGAATTGAAGATACAGAAGAAATTATTGATAAACCGCCGGCGTTTCATTTAACCGAACTAGGAAACGCTGAACGAATTGCTTACTACCATGGTGAAGATATCAAGTATTGTAACGAACTTGAATGGCTCATATGGAATGGTAAGCAGTGGCAGGAAGACAGCAAGCGGAAAATTGAAGCATTAGCAGCTCAAACTCTCAGAGGATTATACGCTGAATCAAAAGCTGAAGAGGATAAATACCGCGCAAAACAGCTTTATGATTGGGCAAAGAAATGTGAGAGGCGGGCCATAAGGATAAACAGCATTCTTGATGTAAGACCAATGGTTTCAGTTAAGAAAAAAGACTTTGATTCACACAAGTTTCTTTTCAACTGCGAAAATGGAGTGATTGATTTAAAAACTGGCGAGTTGAAAAAACATGATCGAGACTTGCTGCTTACTAAGATATCTCCAGTACCATATAAAAAAGATACTAAATGTCCGAATTGGTTATCGTTCTTAGAAAGTATTTTTCTCACTTTGGATGGTAAGCCGGATCATGAGTTGATCACCTTCTTGCAAAAGGCTATTGGCTATTCGTTGACCGGTGTCACGAAAGAGCAAGTCATGTTCTTCTTATTCGGTAATGGACGGAATGGTAAGTCAACATTCATTAACACCATCCAGGACCTACTTGGAGAGTATGGCCGGCAGACAAATAGCGATACATTTCTAAAAAAACGAAATGATAGCGGGATCAACAACGATGTGGCCAGATTGGATGGCGCTCGGTTTGTGTCAGCTGTGGAGAGTGAAGAGGGGCAGCAGTTATCAGAGGCATTGGTTAAGCAAATAACCGGTGGAGAAAAGATGTCGGCGCGATTCCTTCGCCAAGAATATTTCGAATTTACACCTGAGTTTAAAGTTTTCTTCACGACAAACCATAAGCCGATCATCAAAGGTTCGGATGAGGGTATCTGGAGACGTATTAAGCTAATTCCATTCACTGTGACGATACCTGAAGACAAAATCGATTATGATCTTCCCGAGAAATTGAAAAGCGAAATGCCGGGGATCCTTAACTGGGCTGTGGAAGGCTGCCTGAAGTGGCAACGTGAGGGATTAGGAGAATCGAAAACAGTCAAAACAGCAACGGAAGATTATCGCCAGGATATGGATATATTAGGTCCATTCATTGAAGAAAATTGCACTATTCATCCAGAAGCAAAAATAGAAGCTAAATCACTTTATGAGAACTATTCAAATTGGGCTTATCAAAACAATGAAATGGAATTAAAAAATCGCGCCTTTTATCGCCAATTAGAAATTAGAGGATTTAAAAAAGATAGAGGAGCAAAAAACAAGCCTACTATTTTTGGGATTACATTAAATGAATTTTCGGGTTCGAGTTTATTTTTAACTGATGAAGAAGAAAAAACTAAAGTAACTTCCATTAATAGGAAAAAACTTTAAAATGGGTTACTTTTGGGTTACTTTTTAGATTTTTAGTAACCCTCAAAAAACATTGATATACCAAGGGTTTAAGACTATGGGTTACTAAAGGTTACTGAATTTCCTATAACACCCTTTGTGAAAAATAAATAAAAAAAAAATATATATATATATAGGGCTCTAATAGGAAAATAGGTAACATTAAGTAACCCAAGGGGTAAAAAACAGCCGAAACCCTTGATACGACTGGGTTTGAGGTGGGTTACTTATTGATTTTAAAAAGTAACCCTTAGTAACCCAATGAGAGGTGATAGATTTGCACCCAAAACAAATATGTGACGACATGGCTGGTCGTGGATCGCCAATCAACTTAGAAAATGGAGAGTTGTACATAGACAATCCAGACAACATTGACCCGATTGTTTTAGATTTTGTGAAAAGCTACAAAGCTAGGATTATTAAATATTTAAAAGGTGAGTATTCAGTCAAAGAACACGCTGTTAAATCGACAATAGATAAAATTATTTCCTTCATGGCACTAAAAGAAGATAACAAAGTCATTAATGATTGGCTTAGTACTGATCAAGAGTCGCTCAACATGATTATGCAGCTACTTGAAATGTGCTGGGAAAATGGATGGACAAACTTTAGTGATCCAATATCAAACTATGAAAATAGTGAGACGGATATGCTATGCCAAACCATTTTTGACCGCACTATGACTCATTTTAAGAAAGGAGTTAAACAGCATGCGTGAGATAAAGTTTCGATATGTATTGGAACACGAAGAAACAGGAGAAAGAATTATTGAGATTTTACCCTTGTTCAAAATTGAACTCAACCATGATAATTGGGAAATTATCAATAATTCAGTTCTATTTAATGCGTTTTGTATTATCGGCAGAGATCAATATACAGGTCTTAAAGACAAGAATGGTAAGGAGATTTTTGAAGGGGATGTTTTGGAGTATAAGACCTATGCAAATTTCCATGAAATAAAAACTGGAATGGTTGATTTTGTGGATGATAAAGGTGGTTATAAGTTAATTAACAAACAATCAAAATTACATCATGCTTTTGACAAATACATTTGCGTTGATTCTGAAGTAATCGGAAACATCTACGAAAACCATGATCTATTGGAGTCCTAATCATGAATGCTTTAAATTTCCGATACACAGATAAAGAACTCAAGACAATCCTTGATAGTTTGATCATTATTATCGACACTAGGGAAAAAGGTCATTCAGTAATCACGGAATATCTACGTTTTAAGAATATACCGTTTAAATTCCAAAAGTTAAACACTGGTGACTACAGTGCTATGTTACCAGCTAATCCGGAATTGGGGATTATCAGAGATACTTATTTCAATATCGTTATTGAAAGAAAAAATAGCATAGATGAATTTGCTCAAAACACCAAAGAAGATCGATTTGAGAATGAATTGATCAGAAGTCATGGAATGAACTTTCTTTTAGTCATTGAAGACACTTATGAAAATCTAATTAATGGTAAATACAGAAGCAAATATGACCCTAAGGCTTTGCTTGGCAGATTAAAGACGTTCGAAGCGAGGTATAACTTCAATACCGTTTTTATGGAAAGAAAGCTTATGGGGAACTTTGTTTACCATCATTTATATTATCAAGTTAGAAATGTGTTGAAAGGTAAATAAACATTTGACAAATATTGTGACGTAAGGGGTGAACTGAAATGGATATAAATACTTTTGAAAAAGCAATTAGATTAAAGTCTTTGATTGATGGCGAGGAAAGGAATATTAAAGGATGGGAGGAGTTGTTTAAAGCTGAAGAAATAACGATTACTTCTGCTACAAAACCTCAAAATATGTATCTCACAGGAGATAAAAAGGAGAAAGTGAAAGAAATAATCATTAGTGAAAATAAACAAAGATTGGCTAAATATAAGCATGAATTTGAAAATCTTTAATGAACATTACGAGGAAATAATCCATTAAACAATAAAAGGAGCCAATATAATGTCAGATATTAAATTAAATGTTTTGTTCAAGAAAATGCAAAAGGACGACAAAAAAGAGGTTTTAATGTTCCATATTTTAAGCGATGAGCTTCCACATGCTGATGAATTGTTGCAAATGCCTGGTACTATTACGGTTTTAAAAATTGAGGATAGCGAAACTGAAGAATTTGGCGCTGAGTTTGTATCCATTCAACGCGACAATAAGAAAACAGTTTTAAAGTTTAATATAAATCGGTCTGATGACAAGGTTAATAAGCTTTATCCGTTTGCCGGAAGTAACGTAAATCTTAGTCTCAAGCCGTCTCAAATGACTATCGATGAATTTTATGAAGAAGGTCATGAAGGGATTGCATACAATGTCGGTTCTGATGGAACGGTCCATTTAGATCCTAACCAGCTTTCTTTTGATGATGAAGTTGAGCCACCTGAGGAAGATGAGTTTGTGGAAGAAGAAACAAAGCTTCAGAGGGTCAAATAATTAATTTGCAAAAGTAAAAGTTACCAACAAGTTACCAGCAAGTTAAATCCCCAAGGGGTGATGTAATGAGCTTTGAATTACCCGAGTTAGACCGTAAAGCAACACAGTCAAAGGTTGAGGAACATCTTGAACGGTACCGGCTTTTTAAATACTTAACTTTTGAGGAACGTGAAACATCGATAACAGCCAGCAGTGAAATTAGATATCATGGTCCAACAAATCAAACGAGTGATCAGACAGGCTCAATTGCCATTTACAATGTGGACGAGTTGGCTAAGAGAAAGCAGTTTTGTGATCGCGTTGAATGGGCTGTGAAACGATTGCCTAAGATGGAACGCTTTCTTATCGAATCTCGTTATATGTGTGAGGATGCTGAATACATCACAGATTTTGCAGTTTATTATCACAGATTCCAGCCGCCTATTTCTATAAAAACGTATGCCAAGGTGAGATGGAAGGCATTTTATAAATTGGCTTTAAACTTGAATATTGCAGTAACAAAAAACGAAGTAACCAATTGAATAGGGGGGAGCTGATTAGCTTCCCTTTTATTTTAAGGAGTGATTAGGAGGCGTGGATGCATTATTTGATGATATTGAACAACTAGCAAATATTCTACGAACCATAGTCAATGAAACTCCTAAATTGTACGAGCAAAACAAACAATCTATTGACCAGTTAGAAAAAGAAATCATGGACATTGAACACGTTATTGAATTAACAACTTTCAACGCGTCAAAAGGTTTCTTTCTTGCAAAGGATATTCAAACCGCAAGAAAAAATAGACGAGAATTAAAAGATAATAACGAATTGCTGCACCCGTTAGTTGAGGTTGTTTCCAGAATGAGGACTTTTCAAAATGACCTAAATAAAGCAATTGGTGAAATAAGAAAGATTAAAAATAGACACGTTAATAGGCAATACAAAATGAGGGTCCGTGATGATCTTCAGGAATTAGTCAGGGAGTGACAGTGTGAAATTTGATTTGTCAGGATTAGCAAGAATGAAAGTTATTCAAGATATTCATTTTGAACGTTCTCGTCAGGATCGATTACACCCGGAAGAATTGGATCTAAAAATGAGATTCATAACCATTTTTGAAGAACTTGGCGAAGTGGCTGAAGCTATGCAAGAAGATGACATGGAATCTGTTTACCGGGAGTTAATTGATTCAGCAGCCTCTTGTGTAAGGATGGCTGAGGAAGTATTGAAAAGGGGGATCTGAATTGGATAAACCTGAATACGGTCCATGCGCCTGGTGTGGAGTTAACTATGTCCATGTTGATGATATTTACTGTTGCAAAGAGTGTTATGAAAACGACTTAAAGGCTAATCATGAAGGACGTTATGAATTTACAGGTGAATCTCATGAAATGTCCAGTATGTGATACAAAAATGAAGGTTACAGACTCCTGGTACGATTATAAAGTGCACAGATCAAGAAGATGTCCGGAGTGTTTGACAGAATTTAAAACCGTTGAAGTTATCGTTATGGATAGTGTTGATCCATACCTTAAAAAACATGTTTTGAAAAATATGAGTAAAACGGAGTAGATCAACATTGTGAAACAAAGGAGGTAAATTCAATGGGTAAATATCAATATATTCCGATGGGTATAAAATCTAAAAAAATTTGGGAGATAGAAGTCAAAGAGGAAAGATTAAAAGTTCTATTAGGTGCTATCAAACGTTGGGAAAAAGCTGGATTAGAAATTCCAAGCGAATGGGACAACGAATATTTAGATTTAACTCTTGACCTTGAATTATACAAGAAGTGAAATGACTCATATTGCGACACAGAAAGGGTGATCTTTTTGCCGAAATTTCCGAGTATAAAAATTCCTTTGCTTTCCGATTTATGCCATTACTGTATGGGGAGTGGAAGGCTGAAAGCTATGCAGAGGGATAAATTGATTAATTCAAATAAGACTATAAGAGTGCAAGACACAGAGATCAAATGCCCACATTGTAATGGTACAGGTAGGCATTAAAGGATAAACAATACGAGGACGTTGGACTATACCCATATTGTGTAGTTTTTAGATGTGACAAACGAATTTTCATCAATGGAGGTATGAAAATGGATATTATTTCAAGATGTATCTTTTGACCATATAAAACCATTGGTTCCTAAATCAATCCTAAATTTTTCCCAAAAGAATCCGAAAAATATCCGAATAAAGTCGTGTTGTTTGGTTGTATACATGGTAAATTTATATCATCGAGAATAAAGCAAAGGGACATTCACTTAGGTGGGTGTCTTTTTTTATTTACAATTAAAGGATTTTGTCTCCTTTTGCCGAATTAAGTAGGTGGAAGGAGGTGGAAAACGATGAGCGTAGAAGAAAGATTGGATTTTCTTGAATTTAGACAAGAATTACTATTTGAAAACAGTGACTACTCAAGATTGTTATTTGAATATAGAATTACTAGAAATCAGTCTAGAGCAATTGCTGATGTTTTTGATGAATTCAGAAGTATGATTGAAAACGGAGAAAGAGTACATCATGGTTCATTTGAACAAAGAATTTATGACGAAGTACCACAATATAGTGGAAATTATCATTTTGTTGAGGCTCTTTCACAAGAAAATCATAGAACTGGTCATTGGGAAGAAGTGTTTGAAACTTTATATGGTGATATGCCAAAGTTTCAGACATATATGAACTCTATTTAAACGAAAAGGCATCCTTCGGGGTGTCTTTTTATTTTTCCTAAAAGAGGTGACGCTGCTTGATACTTACAAACGTCATAAGGGTGCGATAAGGAGGAAGTAATCAATGCCAAGATACTCATTCAAATGTATGGATTGTGAATCTTATATTCTAAGTAATAGTCATAGTGATGGGGTGCATTGTCCTGGGTGTGGTGGACCAATTGTTCCGGTTCCATATGCTGAACTAAATTTTAAAAAGAAATATAAATCGCTGTTTGCTTGTACGTCATGTAATCATTCAGAAACATTAACATCGGATAACAAAGCTGAACTTACTGGCGAAAAGGAATGTCCTAAGTGTAAAGGTAAATTTGTTGATCGCTGGTATCTAGGTAAGCATGAATTAAATATGATTGATCCAATGAAACATGATCTTGTTATCACTTGTGATTCTTCACATAAGATTGCAGTTTGGAAAGATGGAAAGATGCTAACTGGTGTTACATCAATATTGTTTGATGCAGCACTTAATGTTAAAGCACCTGAATTAAAGATAACTCAATTTATTCTGGGTGATGAGGTTAATGCTTAAGAGTTGCACCTTTTGTGGAAGGATCCACGACCGAACCTATCAGTGTCCAAGTAAGCCAATGGATAATCGCAAGCGTGAACGAAATAGCCAGGCAGATACCCTACGTAATACGAAAGCATGGCGAAAGAAGTCAAAAGAAATTCGTAAACGGGACAAGGGATTGTGTCAGATATGCATTCGTAATCTCTATCACACTACGAATCAATATACCTTCGATACTATCGAGGTACATCACATCATCCCTTTGTCTGAAGGTGGTTCATTGCTCTCAAATCATAATTTAATTTCATTATGCAAATTCCACCATAATTTAAGTGAGGCTGGGGGTGAAATTTCAAGGGCCACCCAGCTGAAAATTGCACGCGAACAGGAAGAAAAAAATTCTTTGTCGGTGTGAGGGCGGCGCTCATCCACAGACACTGAAAAATTTTTGAACGTTTTTCGCGCGCATCGGCATGGGGCAAATTTTGTCGAAAAATAGGCCGTTTCATCCCCCCGGGGTTCAAAAATGAATTCAGGCATATTCTTGGACACCCCACACTGCCCAACAATTAAATAAAATTTCCCGTAATGAAAAATTGGGAGGTAATGGTATGAAAACTATGTATGGACAATCTACTAGGTTAAGACGATTGTTTTACTTAGTATTGCGTGATGTTGGAGTATATAAGGCGTGCAATGTCATTTTAAATCCATTTTCTAAATAAACCATTGGGTTTTTTAAACATTACATAAGAGGGGAGGGGTAATAGTGGTCAGACCTACTAAGAGTGTAAAAACCCTAAGTAAAAACCTAACAAAAGAAGAAATAATGATACGTGAGGAAACGGAGAAGAAGCTCAAGGGGGCAGATGACAATATTACGCCTCCTAAACATTTGAATGCACGACAAAAGAAATTGTTCCTCTATATTGTGGAGGAGCTGCAGGCAAGTGGTATTCTTGGTAACTTGGACGTTTATATTTTAGGCACCTGTGCGATTGCTATCGATCGACTGCAGCAGATCGAGAAGATGATCAACAAGGATCCCGAAAAGCTGTTTGATGCCAATGTTATGAGGGCCCGCGACAAATACACAAAAGACTTTTTCCGTTGTTGTAATGAATTAAGCCTATCCCCGCAGAGCCGGGCTAAGCTAGGTAACATTAACTACCAGGTGAAAGCCAAAGAAGAGGATCCACTCTTGAAAGTTGTTCGCGGTGGTAAGAAATGATTTTGGAAAAGGCTATAAAATATGCGGAGAAAGTAGCAGCTGGTAAAGAGATCACGACGAAAGAAGTCATTATCCAATGCACCTGGTTTCTGAAGGATTTGGAACGGCAGCAGGATGATAACTTTTCCTATTACTTTGATGAAGATGAGATTGAAAGAATTGAAGGTATATTGGAATTACTCAACTTTGCCACAGGTTTGGGCATTGTTGGTATGTCCATTTTAGAAGGTCTGGAAGGATTCCAGGCTTTTTTTCTTGTGAACATTTTTGGATGGCGTTTCAAAGATGATCCGGAGAAGTTCAGGTACCGTGATGTGACTTTGTTCATCCCACGTAAAAATGCTAAAACATTCATTTGTGCATTGATCTTGATTATCCTGATGCTGACAGAGGCTGATTACTCGGAATTCTATTCGATCTGTTTGGACCGGGAGCTTGCCGGTGAAGTTAAAAAGGCCATGACTCAAATTCTTGTGGCCAGTCCAGCAGTCGGTAAGTATTTTGTGGTTCCTAAGACACTTAACGGCCGCATCGTGTGTAAGCTCACCAACAGCTTCTTCCAGGCACGAACAGCAGAAGCCAACAAGAACAACTCAATCCGTCCATCTGCCTTTATCGCGGATGAAGTTGGGGCCTTTAAAGACTATAAGAACCTTAACGCCATGAAATCAGGTCAGTTGAACGTTAAAAACCCTTTGCGCTTTAAGTTAACGACGGCCTACGCAGAGGACAAGTCTATCATGTTGGAAGAGCTCGACTACATCAAGAAAGTATTTGCTGGTTTAATTGATGACGATCGAATGTTTGCGCTGCTGTACTATGCCGAAAAAGAACATCTTTGGGATGATACAGGGTTATACCAGGCTAATCCATTACGTATTGAAGATAACTTTAATGAAATACGTGATAGCCGTAAAACGGCAATTGAAAAGCCTGCAGAACGCGAGGAATATCTGTGTAAGCATATGAACCACTTCCTACCTTCCTTCAGCGGTGAAGCTTATATCAATGTTGAGGACCTGAGAAAATGTAAGATTGATAGTTTTGATTGGTCCGGCCGCCAGGTGTGGGTGGGTTTGGACTTGGCCATGACTAATGACAATTGCTCTTACTCTATGGTTACTGAAGAAGATTTAGAAATTTATGCTGAATCATTCGCGTTTGTTCCAGAGGAACGGATACCGGAGAAAAACCGTAACGAAAAGATTAATTATCATGAATTCATTGAATCTGGTAAGTGTTTTAAGTGCGGTGATATGACGGTAGATTATGGCTTTATTGAGGACATGATACTGGCTATTGAAGAAAAGCATGATGTGGTAGTTATGGGCATAGCTTACGACCGGTATAACTGTCTATCTTCAGCTCAGCGTTTTGAACGAGAAGGCTTGAGAACGGTTGAAGTTAAGCAGCATTCAAGCGTTCTTCATCCGGCCACAAAGCTATTGAAAGAGAAGATATTAAACCAGGAATTTCATTACACTGAAAATAAGCTTCTGGAGATTAATTTTCAAAATGCTAAATGTACTGAGGACACTAATAAAAACCTTTATGTAAACAAGAAAAAGTCTAATGGGAAAGTGGATATGGTGGTTAGCTTGATCAACGCTATTTATCTGCTTCAGCAAGATGTTATTTTCAATCCTGATGAAGATTGGGGTGCGGTGGTTATCTAATACAGAAAGGGGGTGGTAAATTGGCATGGTGGAACAGGAAGAAACTTAGGCAGGAAATTCGTGATGCCACATTAACGTTAGAGTCGTTACTGCTCAGCACAAGTAATGGTTCTACCATATCAAAAGAACAAGCCATGACGATTCCTGCCTTTAATTCCGGAATTGATCTTATCTCAGATATTGTGGCTAGCATTCCAATCAAGCTATATAAAAAAGATGGAAATAAGGTTCAGTGTGTGGATGATGATCCAAGGGTTGAATTGTTGAACGTGACGACTGGTGATACTTTGGATGGTTTCCAAATGAAGAAAGCTTTTATTGAGGACCATTTCGTTTATGGAGCAGGCTACATTTATAAAAATATGGTGCGAAATAATTTCAAGTCACTACACTATGTCTCCAATCCACAAGTTGGGGTTGCTCTTGTTAATCCCGATCCTATTTTTAAAAAGCTTGAGTTTGTTATTTATGGGAATGTATATCAAGATTATCAACTTATTAAGCTTACTCGGAAAACTAGGGATGGTGTTACGGGTATAGGTCTACTCCAAGAGGCTAATAAGCTTCTTTCTGTGGCTTATAACACGCTTGTCTTTGAAGATATGTTGGTAAGTGCGGGTGGCAATAAAAAAGGTTTCCTCAAGTCGGCAAGTAGACTATCTAAGGATGCAATAACCGAATTAAAAACAGCATTAACTAACTTTTATGCTAACAATGGCAGTAATTTTATGGTTTTGAATAATGGTCTAGATTTTCAAGAGGCCAATAATTCATCTGTGGAAATGCAGATCAATCAGAACAAAATAACCAACAATGAGGAAATTAGCAAACTACTTAAAATCCCTGTTGAATTACTTAATGGTAAAGCAACCGGGGGCAATGAAATATTATTTGAAAGCACTGTAAAGATTGCTATTTCACCAATTTTAAAGGCATTTGAGACCGCGTTAAACAAAGATTTCCTTCTTGAAAAAGAAAAGGGGTCTTTTTATTTTGCCGGAGATACAACAGAGCTAGTTAAAGCGGATATTCTCAAGCGATTCCAGGCTTATCAGTTGGCTATTGATAGCGGAATCTTACAGGTTGATGAAATTCGCGGAAAAGAAGGTTATGAGCCACTTGGTCTTGAGTTTATCAAGCTTGGTTTACAGGATGTTCTCTACAACCCTATTACTAAGGAAATTTACACGCCTAATACCAACAAGATGGCGAAGATGGGTCAAGATAACATCCCTGAACCTGTGCCTGTCGTTGGAGAGAGTCCAAAGACAGGGGTTGAAAATAACCAAGATGAAGGGGGTGAGACGAATGCGAATAGAGATCCGGGGGAATCAGGTCCTTCTTGATGGTTATGTCAACGCTGTTGGTAGAGAAAGTAGGATTTTACCTAGTCAAAGAGGACCGTTTAAGGAGCAAGTTGTACCAGGAACATTTCAAAAGGCTTTAGATAAGACCGACAATGTAGACTTGCTTTTCAATCACTTGGAAAGCAGAAAATTAGGAAGCACAAGTGAGGGAAACCTTCAATTATTTGAAGATAATATCGGACTACGTGCAATAGCTAAGGTTTTTGATGAGGAAATTATTAATAAAGCAAAAAATGGCGAGCTTAGAGGTTGGTCATTTTCTTTTGCAGACAATAACCAGAACTGGAAAGAGAACGAAGATGGTATTTATCGACGTTTTCTAGATGATATTGACCTTTTTGAAGTGTCTATATTGGACAAGACTCCAGCCTATGTTGCTACTTCCATTGAAGCTCGCGGAGAAGAACATGTCATAAAAGAAAACCGGGGATATGAGAACAAAGCATTGACTGAGGATTTGACCCCTAAAGAAGATGAAGTCCGAGAAGTTGACTATTCCCTTTATGAAAAGGAAATAGAATTTATAAAATTGAGAGGCGGTCATTAAATGACACAATTGCTTAAGGATTTTTTAGCAAACAAGAAAATTGAGTATCGTTCTGTAGCAAAAGCATTAGTGGAGCAGCGGAATGATCTCGTGGAAGAAATGGATGGCATATTAAATAAAGCTAAAGGGGAAAATCGAGCATTAGAAGATGCTGAAAGTACCCGGTTTGAGGAAATTAGATCTGAAATTGCTAAGATTGATAAAACCCTAAAAGCTGAGGAAGATTTCAGCGGGTTTGAAAAACGAGAAATAAAAAAACCCGAAACCGAAGAAGAGAAGCGTGCTGCCGAAGTTGAAAAAGAGGAGCGCGCTTTTGTCGACTTTGTAAGAGGTATTGCTGAAGGTCGTGCGACATTATCAGCTGGTGCTCAAGGTGTAATCATCCCTCAAACAATTGCCAATCGTATCATTGATACGGTAAAAAACATGTCTCCAATCATTTCCAAGGCTACTATTTGGGAAGTCAATGGTGACTTAATCATTCCATCTTATGATTACACGCAACACCTGCCAGCCGGCTACTATACCGAACTAGCAACAATGGCCGGACAAGCTGCAAACTTCGGGACTATTAAACTCAGTAACCTAATCGTTACGTCTCTTGCTCTAATTTCAAAGTCCTTAATCAACCGTACAGATGTTGATATTGTTCCGTTTATTGTCAATGAAATCTCTAAAGCTATGACTCTATTCTTGGAGAAAGAATTGCTTAACAACGCAAACAGTTCTGCTGGAAGTGGAGCTGCTAAACTAGGTGGACTCGCAAACGCGTCTCTTGTTATTAATGGCGATATTACTCAAGTCATTGATTCTGCTGAGTTAGTCAAGATGCAATTAACTATCCCACAAGTTTATCAGTCAGGTGCAGCCTGGATTATGCACCCTCAAACACTTGCATACATCCAATCTCTAAAATCTACAACAGGTAAGTTCTTGATGGGTAACACACTATCTGAAGATGGACTCTATACTCTTCTTGGAAAGCCGGTTTACGTGTCTGACCAAATGCCTCAAATGGGCGTTGGGGCAAACGAGATATTCTATGGCGATCTTAGCGGTTTGCACATTAAGATGACCAAAGGATTGCAAATGCAAGTTCTTAACGAACGTTTTGCTGATCAATATGCGGTTGGTGTGGTTGCTGCATTTGAATGTGACTCTGCCATTGTTGAACCACAAAAAATAATTAAATACGTTGGTAAGTAATGAGGGGGATAATATCCCTCTCTATTTTTATAAAATGAGGTGAAAATCAAGTGAAAATTAAGGCTCTTAAAGGGTTCCACAGCGCCATTGTCAGTATGGAAAAAGATGAGGTTAGAGAGATCGAACTTGACGAGTACACTTTCGAGAATTGGTCCGAAAATGGACTTGTTGAAGAAGTAAAGACCGTGAGTAAAACAAAATAAGAAGAGGTGAAAGTCCAATGAAATTCAAGATTTTAAGAGGATTTGTATCGTCTATCTTAACCGGTGTAAAAGATGCTGTTCACGACATGGAGATCAGTGCTGAAACAGCTAAGTATTGGACTGACTGCGGATTGATTGAAGAGGTTAAAGATGTACCCGCTCCATCCGTTGCGTCACCAACAGCAACAGTCCCGCCATCTGATACGACTGCTGATAAAACTACTGAAACAACGGCTCAACAACCATCACAACCGCCAACACCTGAAGTAACACCTGATGCCACTGCCGAGGCTGTGACACCTGATGAAAATAAGTGAGGTCCAAATCTCTGACTTAAAGAATTATGCACATGTTTATTTTGATGATGATGACAATCTATTCACCGCTATTTTAGCAGCGGGAAAAGCCTTTATTTCTACCTATACAGGACTTCCTCTTGTGGATGATCCAGGTAACGGTATAACGGATAGTATTGATGACCATGAGGACTTAACAATAGCTCTCATGGTCCTTTCTAATGAGATGTATGACAATAGGGCAATGACTGTGGACAATGACAAACTCAACTTTGTAGTTAAGGCTATTTTGGATAGCCATTCGGTGAATTTGTTATGACTAAGTTCATTATCAATGCTGGTAAGTATCGGCATCCCATCACCATTCAGAAGCCTGACGAACAGCAGCTAAGTTCCGGAGAACCTAGTGGTAATTGGTTAGATGTGATCAGTTGTAGAGCGGGTATTTATCCTATAAGCGGCAGTGAATTTTTTAATAAGGCTGATACTGTTCAAGGGGAAGTAACTCATCAAATCTTAATGCGTTATTATCCCGGGATTCAGAGGAACATGCGTGTGGAGTTCGGTGATCGAATCTTTCAGATAACTTCTGTCGTAAACTTCCAAGAGATGAATAAAGAACTGCAACTCATGTGTAAGGAGTTGTTGTAAATGGCCTATCGGAACATTGAAGGATTAGATCAACTTATAAATATGACTAATCAACTTGGACAAGTTCCTAGAAAGGTTGCAAGGGCAGCCGCTCGAGCAGGAGGACAAGCTGATTTGGTTGCAGTTAGAAATGCAGCACCAGTTGGAAGTACAGGTAACCTTAAGGCGAGTTTAACTAAGAAAGAAGAAAGAGGTTCAGCTTCTAATAGAGGTAAATCCGTTTTCGATATTAGGTTTAATCCAGCGTTCAATATCTCATTGGTAAAGAATGTGATTAATCCTGGTAAATATGGCGGGCAAAATTCTAGGGCCTATTATCCGGCGTCTCAGGAATATGGATTTTTACACAGCGGTCCAAGAGGTTTTGTACCAGGATACAATTTCATGAAAAAAGCTTCGGATGAAGATTCAGAAGCTGTTAAGAAAGCAATGATTGATAAAGCTATATCTGCAATCGATAAGATACTAGAAAGCAGGTAAAATAATGGATTTTGAGGATGCTTTAAAAAGTGAATTGGCAACTATTCCAGACTTAACTAATCGTATTTTTCCATTAACCGGTCCGGAAGGCCAGTCAGCACCTTATGTGGTTTATGCATTAACAGATGACGTCCAAGAGAGGACACTGGATGGTTATATTTTCTACAGAGAAATAACTTGTGAACTTCATATTCTTCACAGTAAATATTTTAGTTTAAGTGATTTAAAGAGACAGATTACAAGTTTAATCGATTCTTTTCAGCGTAGGGTTATTGGCGGGGATAATGGTCTCTTTGTTCAATCTGCAACCTATGAAAAGGTGAATGAAATGTACTTACCTGATCTTTTGCAATATCTTTGCGTTTTAGAAATGAAAGTAAGTTTATAAGGAGGAAATTTAAATGACTACTACAGGTGGACCTACTTCTTCACAAGGTACAACGATTAAAAAATCAACCGGAACGGCAATTGCATTTCTAACATCTATTGATGGATTAGATATTAAAGCCGACACGATCGATACAACCGCATTGGATACTGACGGCGGATATAAAACCTTTATTAACGGATTTAAAGAGGTTTCCGACGTACCAATTAGTGGATTCTTTGACTATGCTGCTCACAGTCAGATGCTGACTGATCTACAAGCGGGTACAAATTCAGCTTATACAATCCAATTCCCTCCAGGGCCAGGGCAAACTACGGGAGCAAGTTGGAATTTTAATGCTATTGTAACGGAATTCCACACTAAAGCCGCAGTGGACAATGTGATTTCGTTTGACGCGACACTCAAAGTATCTGGTGCACCAACTCTTGTGGCCGGAAGTTAATAGGGGGAGTTTAACTTGTCAGCAAATAAAAATGATGTCGTTATTATCGAGTTGGACAGGGTTCGAGAATTGCGTTTTGGACACAAGGCACTTAAAACTTACCAAGCGCTTACAGGAAATGAACTTGAAAATTTATCATTGGATGGTTTTTCATCGGAAGAACTTGAGCAGTTTATGTATTGCGGTCTTTTATCTGACGCTAAGAAAAATGGCGAGATTCTAGAACAAGACCAAATGGAAGATTTATTGGACATGGCACCACTTTACGTCATTATTGAAAAGATGACGGAAGCTTTAAATAAGGCGTTTGGTGCAGATGACCCAAACGAGATCCGGACAGCAGTGAAGAAGTAACCAACGCAAAATGGGATTGGGAAGAATCTTATAAGCTAGCTGTCCGTATTGGCATTGGTTTGGAAGAGTACAACGAGATGACTCCACATGAGTTAAATATTAAAGCCGAAATATTTGCCGAAAAATCTAAAGTGGATCAAGAAGAAAAATTACTAATGGCTTATATGACAGCACGTTGGCAGCGTGTGGATAAATTAGAATCGTTTAAACACTATATAGACGAGATGAAACAGAATGAGGATAAACAAGAAGAAAAACCAATGACGGACTTAGAAATGCTTGTAAAGGTCCAACAATTGAATGCGGCAATGGGAGGGAGTGTTAAATGACACTTCCTTTTTTATTTGAATTGAAAGGAGGTAAGGTATGGCTGGTGTCGTTAGAAATCTCATGGTACGTGCAGGGGCTGATTTTAGTCCATTAGAATCAGCAATGAGGCGTTCATCAAGTGAGATGAATAATTTTGGGTCAAGAATAGAATCTGCTTTGAGTGGTATTAAAAGCAAATTTATTGCTTTGGGAGCTGCTTATTTAGGTATTGATGGAATTAAAGAAGCTACACAGGACGCTATTGAGCTAGAAGCAACAACTGAAAACTTAGACCATATTCTAGGTTCATCCGCTCAATCCTATGAGAACTGGTCACAAACTGTGGCAACATCATATGGTTTTAGTCAGTTGCAAGCTGAGAAGTATGGGGCAAGCTTTGCTCACATGATTTCGCTGTTTACAAATGGTACACAACAAATCACACAACGAACAGAAGATTTGATGAAGACGGCTGCTATAATCGCTAACGGAACTGGTCGAAGTATCGATGATGTTATGGAGCGAATCCAGTCAGGTATGCTTGGAAACGTTGAGGCAATTAATGACCTCGGTGTTTATGCCAACCAATCCATGCTCGAAATGTCACAGGGATTTAAGGCAATAGCAAATGGACGTACATGGGACCAGTTAACAATGGCCGAACGTCAGCAAGTTATTTATATGTCGATTATGGAGCAAGCTACAAAGCAATATGGTGATACGCTACAAAATAACGTCCACAATAAGCTTGTTACTTTCACGGCCACTTTAAACAACTTGAAAGTCGGCATCGGCAATGCATTTCTGCCTATTCTTAACGTTGCTTTGCCAGTATTAACTGCATTAGCCCAACGTCTAGTTACAGCCATGAGTTATGTCGATCAGTTTATGCAAGCTTTGTTTGGTACTCACCAATCAACGGCTAAGGCGTCAGATACGGCAACCGCGTCCACAAACAAACAAGCAGTAGCCGTTAACAATCTAGGAAATGCGGTTACAAATTTGGGTAAGGCTAAGCAAAAAGCAAGTCGTGGTGTTGCTGGTTTTGACCAAGTTCACACATTGGATGTTAGTACATCAACCGGAACTGGAGGTAGTACAGGAGGAACCGGGTCAGCTGGGGGTGCAGACGCAGGGGTAACGGATCAACAGGCTCAACAAACACAAGGAGTATTCGGTAAAATCTCTGATTCTATTAAGAACTTTGCGGACAAAGTTAAAACATGGCTTAAGCCTTTAAAACCATATTGGGATGACATCGTTACATCAGTTGAAAATTTAGGTAAAGCCATCGCAGATCTGTGGAATAGCCCCAATTTCCAAAAGTTTTTAGGATGGCTAGCACAAGCAATTAGACCTGTAATAATTAATTTCCTAAAGAGGATAGCTGATGGTATCAATATACTTACAGATGCCATTAAAATCATAACGGATATAATTAATGGGAATTGGCATAAAGCCTGGGAAGATACCTTAGATTTGTTAAATAACTTTGTAGGATTTGTCACTGGAATCAAAGCAGATGAATGGGGCAAAATTTTTCAAAATGCCTGGGGTGATATAAAAACCTGGTTTAAAAATAATGTGTCCGATCCTGTTGGAAATTTCATAAATAATACCAAAACAAATGTAAAGAATTTAGGTAATAACATTTGGAGTGGCATTACTAATGGTTGGGGAGATATTACCGGTTGGTTCAAAAAAAATGTCGTATCCCCTATAAGCAACTCCTTTAACAGTTTAAGATCAATTGGTTCTGATATCTGGCATTGGTTGACAAGTGGACTTAGCAATTCATACTCGTGGTATAAAAATAATATTGTAACTCCACTAGGTACAGCTTTTAATAGCGGGAAAAGCAGCATTGAAGATAAAGCAAGCAATGTGTGGTCAGGAATAAAAAAGAAATTCGCTAATTCTTACAGTTGGTGGAAAAACAATGTTGTCCAATCATTGCATGATGTACTAGACAATTCGAAAGACTCCATTGCTGGAAGAGCAGGTGACATTTGGAGCAGTATCAAGAAAAAGTTTAGTAATTCATACTCGTGGTATAAAAATAATGTAGCCCAGCCATTAGGTACATCATTGTCTAATTGGAAGAATTCCATTGCTTCTAAAGCAGGTGATATTTGGTCAGCTATTAAGGGTAAATTTGGAGGAGCGTACAGTTGGTTTAAGAATAATGTTGCGAATCCTATTGGTTCAGCCTTAGGAAAGATTAGCAGTGGCCTAAAAGGTGGAATTGAAAGTGGATTTAAAGCAATTTTTGATAAAGCTGCCGATTTTTTAAATAGAATCATTAATGCTTTTAATAAAGTCAAATCTAAAATCCCTTTTGGCTTAGGTAATGCTATACCAAACGTACCAACCATCCCACACTTAGCAAAAGGTGGTATCACAAACGGACCAATGTTGGCCATGATTGGTGATAACCCTGGTGGGCAAGAGGTTGTTTCTCCACTGGACAAGCTTCAAGGCATGATTGTATCTGCAGTAAGTACGGCCATGCAATTTAACAATTCGCAAGGAAGTAATGCTGGGGGAGATATAAAAATGACTATAGATGGTAAAACATTTGCGCGTATTATCAAGCCTTATTTGGATCAAGAAGCAAAACGAGTTGGTACCAATATAAGACTAAAATCCGTGTAGGAGGTGGGGTAATTGGCGTTAATAACAGTAGGTGGTGTTGAATTAACTACCCCATCCGACTTGCAACCAGGCATTCAAGATATTTCAAAAGCTGAGCGTAATGCTAGAGGGACCATGATCATTGAGCGTATTGCTACAAAAAAGACACTTGATTTATCGTATTCATATCTGAATGCAAGTGATTTGAGTGCTGTACTTACGGCTGTTAGTCCAGTGTTTTTTAACGTAACTTATTTAGATCCAGTTACAAATAGTTTTGTCACTTCATCGTTTTATTGTGGAGACAGAACAATGGGTATGATCAGCTATGTTAATGGGGTGCCGCGCTATAAAGACGTTAAGTTTACTCTTATAGAAAGATAGGTGCATAGATTTGATTAATGTGAGCAACGATTATAAAACCAACGTTTATGCACCTATCAGAGAATTTGTAGCTAAGATTACCTTCATGCTGAATGGAGAATCCACAGAGTATGATGACGAATGGATCACTTACTTAGATATTGTGGAGGAAATGGATACTCTAAGCGATACATTACCATCTAATCAGTTGACTGTTACTTTAGATAATACGACAGGCGAGTTCAACTTTTTAAACTTAGCCAACATGCAAAGAATCATAGCAAGTCGACCTACTATTCAAGTTGAGATGGGGTTAGTCATATCTGATACAGACACAGAATGGTTACCTATGGGGTTATTTTATTTAACGGATTGGAAAAGTGATACAGGAGCCATGACGGTTACCTTAACCGCAAATGATAATTTATTAATGTTGGATAACATATCTTTCCCAGCGACTACGGTTACGAATCTTTATGATTTGGCAGTAGCCATTTTCCAAAACGCTGGTATAACTAATTATTCTATTGATTCAAGCTTAAAAAAAATCTCTTGCGCTGGAACAACGGTAGCATATAATAGTCGCAATCTCTTACAAAACATTGGTATTGCTGCTCAATGTGCTGTTTATCAGGATCGCAATGGGATTATGACTATAAAACCATATGAAACTCTCGAAGAAAGCAACATGTATTCAACATATCCTGGTTTATCAGGATTATATGCGAGTTCTAACACATATTCTCGGGTTAATAATGGTGATGGGATGAAGTATCTATCTTTGGATAATATGTACGAAATTCCTGAAATAACTTTGGAAAAATCCATCTATCAGTTAGTGGTAAATATTTATACAGGGACTAGCTACACGTCTAAGACTTACATTAACTCAGCGACTGATGGGCAAAACGGAATCTCATTTACCATTGATAACCCGTTAATCACATCCACATCCTTAGCTGATAAAGTGGCATCATGGTATCTCAATGAATCTAACTATAATGCTGTTTGTAAAGTAGATTGGAGACAAAATCCTTGTCTAGAATGTGCGGATGTTGTCCTGGCCGAAGATGGAATGGGATCCGAAAAACAGACAAGGATTTATAAACAAGAGTTTACTTACCAGGGGTATCTAACAGGGAATACGGAAAGTCGAGGTGGTATCTAGTGACCTATGCGAAAACAACCTGGCAAGACCGGGTCGTTCAAAATCCTAATACCTATACCATGGTTCAAAATAGTGATGGGACCATTACCTTAATACCAGCTGAAGGAACTATTACTCAATCAGGTACGCCTATTACAGCTGACAAGCTGAACAATTTAGAAACACAATATGATCAGGCGGTTTCCTGGTCACAAGGATACGGTCTGGGTTTAGTGACATCATTCCAATCTTCTGATTTAAATAATGCGAGAAATAATGGATGGTATCAATGTACACCCGACACGCAAAACACTCCTCCAAATTCAGGTTCATATGGCGTTGTTCGTGTGGACAGTCGGACGACAGACAGATTAAGTCAGACTTATTATAATGTCAACGGTGGGAGTATCGTTCAAATATGGACACGTTTTTTAGGGTCAACAGGTTGGTCAGCTTGGACTCCGATCACGACCGGGGTACTTAATATCAAAAAACTAAGTGTCACGATTTCGACCGATTCAAGCGGAAACGGCAATGCAACTTTAACTTATCCAGCAGCTACAACAAACACTCCAACACTGATCCCATCACACGTTAGTGGTAATCAAGGTGGGTATGCAACTGCAACGAATGTGACTACAACAGGTGGTCAGATTTATCTGTGGGGTGCGCAACCTAACGCGACACGTACTATTAATGTGATGTTATTCGACTAAGGAGGTTTAATGTTTCATGCTTCAAACAATTAACATTGAAGGCAGTGAATGGACAACACTTTGTACACTTACAGCAAGTGTGAATGGTTCAACGCTGACCTTTTCTCCTGGAAAGTATATTAACGCGGGAACAACGCGATATGAGACAACAGACAGTATAAACCTTGACATATCAACTCCAAAAGTGGATACCGACTATCAAGTGTGGCTAGCAGAGGATGGTCTGCATGTCTTAACCAAAACAGTTGACACGGAGTTTGGAGACCTGCCGGACAATTATATTGATCTACTAGCTTGGTTTACTATGCCGGCCGCATCTATCGATCTGTCTAATGTCACAATTAATGTTAAAAAAATAAGTTGATTGGAGGTTATGTGGTGGGCGAGCAAGAACATGGAATTCTACGAGAAGATTTTACTAAGTTAGAAGAAAGAGTCGGTAAGCTGGAACAAAGCCAAGCTTCCCTAACAACACGAGTGACTAACATCGAGAAGATATTGGACAAGATTGATAGCAACACGACATGGATCCTGCGCCTAATTATAGGTGCTTTTATTACCTCTGTAATAGGTTTTTTAATCGCAAATAAAGGAGGATTTTAATTATGGCTTATGCTGGAATCGATTGTGCATCCAAATTAGATGCCGCACATATTCAAGGACTTAAATCAGAAGGCATCACCCACATTGGAAGATATCTCAGCGATAACTGGAAAGGTCTCACTAAAGATGAGGTCCAGGCGATTAGTGATGCCGGCCTTAATATTGTAAGTATCTTTGAATCAAATCCAACAAAATCAAGTTATTTTACCGCGGATCAGGGACGTGCAGATGCACAAGCGGCAAGTAAATATGCAAACGACTTAGGGCAGCCTCATGGGACTGCTATTTATTTTGCCGTCGACTATGATGCTCAAGGTAAGGACTTAGGTGCTATCCTCGATTACTTCAATGCGCTGGCCGATAACCTAAAAGATTATAAATTGGGTGCCTATGGGTCTTATGCGGTTTTAAGTTATCTTAAGCAGCATTCGAGAGTGGAATTTTACTACCAAACATACGCCTGGTCACATGATCAAGTTTGCGATTTCACTAACTTTTATCAGCACCAAAATGAAGTCCAAGTAGCCGGATTGTGGGTTGATTTGGATAAGGTGTTAAAGGATCCTGGATCATGGTCAATTTTTCAATCGAAAGTAGTTCCTAAAGCAACAAAAGTTCAAGCGAATGGTACTTATACCATTAAGCAAGGGGATACTTTCTGGGATTTAGAGAAAAAGCATAATTGGCCAACAGGTTCACTTCAAGATTTAAATCCCAAGCTTGACCCTAAAAAGCTTCAGATTGGACAAGTGATCAAAACACCAGGAAAAGTTAATTCTCCGGTTTCTAATAAATATCACACTGTTAAAAAGGATGAGAATTTATCTGTTATAGCAGCTGATAATGGTTTAACTTTGGTTCAAATTGAAAAACTCAATCCACAGATTAAGGATCCTGATGTGATTCATCCTGGTGACAACGTTAGGGTTAAATAGATTTCTTATTCTTTTTAGAAACGGTAAAAAGTATAACCGTCGTTTGAACGAGAGTACTTAACATGCCGATAAGACTTAAATATATAAGAAATTTAATCTTTTTGGTGTTAAACATGGGCAATCTTCCTTTCATTCTAAAAGGTAGGTTGTCCATTTTTCTTAAAATTAAAAGAGGAGCGTGTTATTTATGTTTTTACAACAAATTGTTGAAGTTGTAGCTAGCTTATCTGGTCTTGGTTTTGCCGGTTCTGTTACAGCCGGTGTCGTAAAAGTTGCAAGTTTTTTGAAACAGAAGAAAGTGCTAACTCTTGCAAAAGATGCTGTTCTTTTTGCTGAAGATGCTTATAAGGATCTTGGCGGTGCGGATAAATTAAAGAAAGCTTGTGGTTGGTTCTCAAGTGAGCTTAATTTAATGGGAGTTAAATTAACTGGAGATCAAATCGAATCCCGCGTTCGCTCTGCGTATCAAAAAGTTCAGTTGGATGTTCAAAAGGTTGTAGTTGCGGGCAGTGAAGAAACCGATGCTCCTGCTGATCAGGAACCTGATCAACAACCTGAACCAGAGGTAGAAAAACCATTGTCAGAAATGACATCAACAGACCTTAAAAATATGGTCACTCAAGTAGTTAAGGACTTACTTCCATCAGCTTCTGTGGAATCAGCACAACAGCCTTCAGCTACACAAACTGCACAATAAGGGGGGGTGAGTATATATGGTTGTCCAAGGGGATAACGGTATTACCATTCCATTCACAACTTATAGAGATAAAGTTGTCAGTCTTGAAAGTGCTACCGTCGAAGTTTCGGTTTTGCGTGGACAGGACCTGCTTTCTAAAACTGCGACGATTATTGATAAAACAAAAGGACAATGTGAATTTGAATTGTTGTCTAGCGATTTGACTGTTTCGGGTGTTTATTATTATCAATGGACAGCAACTTTTGATGACGGTACGGTCATATCTGGAATAAAACAAAGCCTATTAGTTTCTGATAAATTAGCAGGATCTACAGTGACTATAGATGTAGATGGTGGTGTGTTTTAATGACTGATTACGTCATTAGTAAAATCCAAATAAAAAGGGGATTAAAAGCAAATTTACCCATTTTAGATGATGGTGAATTGGCTTTTTGTACGGATACTAAAGAATATTTCATAGGAACCATTAATGGAAATGTATTAGTAAATGATTTTAGTAAGGTTGTTAATAAAGTTGAAGCAAGTTCAACAAACGGTAATTTATCTGTGGATGGCAAAGAAATAAAGGTATATGACGACACTTCTGTTACTGCGTCTTTGGCCGAAAAAGCACAGCAGAGTGATTTGGAGGCAACGAATGAAACGCTGGATGAAGTTGCTAAATATAAAAATACAATATTAGCAATTAGACAAGCGCAAATGAAGAATTATCCAAATTATTTAGCTAAATTAAGAGGACATACATTCAATATTATTTGTCAGGGAGATAGCCTTACTTATGGTTTGGATAGTAGTGCAACAGGTACACAACCTCCATTTAATGGAGACTCCCATTACGCATCAAATACAACTTATCCTCAACAATTAGAATACACACTGAGATACATCACGGGAAGCACTACAATAAATGTAACTAATTGGGGATATAGTGGAGACCGGGTAGATCAAGGAATAACACGATGGGCAAAACAACCAACTACAGATTTAATGGTATACATGTATGGGACAAATGAAAATCTCCAAAATATATCTTTTAATGATTATGTCTCGAATTATTTAACTCTGCTTTACAGAAACGTAGTTGAATGGGGAATACCAGCGGTAATCATGTCTCCATTAAGATTTATGCACCAAGAAGGTATAAGCAATCTACATGTTTATAGGGCAGTATCTAAAATGATCGCCGAAGGTTGTGGAATACCTTTTATTGATGGATTTGAAATACTCGCTACTGCAACACAAGATTTCTACTCACCTGACTGGACGCATTTATCTGAAAGTGGGTATAAACTTGTAGGAACTAAAGTAGCTTCAATGCTAATATCAAATGGGGAAGTTAATAAAATTGGCCAGGGCAGAGATCTCATTATGGATAAGACTCTTGCTAATATTGTATCCCCATCAACAATAAGTGCTGCTCTTGGGTCTGGTGGAGGTGGGTATCAATTAGGTCAAGGTTGGGCTGCTTCTGTTACAACGGGTAAAAAAATAACTTTCCCTGTATATTGTGAAGAGGATTTTCTTGTTTTGATTCCTGTCTATAACGCTAGTATATCATTTAAAATTATGATTGATCTTGAAGTTAATCAAGGGAACGTAATGTTACCTGCTTCAGTTGAATCTAAAGATCAAAATGACGCTATAACAAATAAGATTAAACCATCAATAAATCCACCTTCAGGAACATTTGAAGAAATAAGAGATAATACAAATGTTAACATTACGACAACCGATAAATTTATCATAATTCCAAGTAGAGGTTTGCATATAATCACAATAGAAAATGAAACGAGTACCAGTGTTGTTTTCATGGGGTTTGAAGTCATGTCCTATAGTAATTTTTTCCTTAGAAAACGTTACAGCTCTGGTATTCCAACAACAGGAAAATGGATTAAAGGAGACATGTTATTTAATTCATCGCCTGCAAACGCTGGTTATTTTGGATGGATATGCACAGATACAGGAGAATTTAACAAAGGAGACACTGGTTTATTAGGAACAACGACTGCATATAACGGAACTGTGGTTTTGAATGGTAATATGGGGATAGTAAAAGGAGATAGAATAAATATAAATGGTTCAGGTTATACCTACGCCACCAGCAATATTTTTTCTTATAATGGAGGTTACGTCATAAATGTTAGTCCATACCCACAAACAGCGGTTAGTAATGCTGAAATAACTATT
Organism: Pullulanibacillus sp. KACC 23026; assembly: GCF_029094525.1. Taxonomy (NCBI): domain Bacteria; kingdom Bacillati; phylum Bacillota; class Bacilli; order Caryophanales; family Sporolactobacillaceae; genus Pullulanibacillus; species Pullulanibacillus sp. KACC 23026. The sequence goes on from NZ_CP119107.1 coordinate 1,449,642, forward strand.
GACCCACCTGTTTGGAAAGGGTTTGGGTTAATTCAATCCTAATATCACATTAGGAACATATTGCGCAACAAACGACGGTCGTCACTTGCGTAAGAAGAGCCCTCACTTAGTAGTGGGGGCTTAATATATACTCATATTATATTTTTTTGCGATAGTTTCTATTTCTTCACTTGTCATTCTATTATATGCAGCCAATAAATTGTTTTTCAAATAACGATATTCCTCATCAAAGTCTTTTCCAGATGATTTTAGGTCAAGAATCATAATCATATTTCTTAATATTAAATCGCATGAAAAACAAAGGTCACTATAACTTCCATTAACCTCTCTAATATTAGCTAATTCTTGGAGATCCTCACAAAGGTTTAGCATGTTTTTAAATTTGTTATCCACCTAACCCCTCCCTTTCACATTAACTATATGTATTGAGATCAGAATTAGACCTCCTATGCAATAAAAAAGCCCACTGTCCTTAATTGGATGGTGGGCTTTTTTATTTAATCTCTATGTCCATAAACCTCTATCATAGCTTGCTCGTGTATTAACCATGTGCTACCTGATTTTCTAACTAATCCACGCTTGATCTGATCATCAAAGCGACCGCGAGTGAGTGCAGCTCGCACTGTATCTTTCTTTAACCCCCACCGCTCTGATGCTTCTGGCGGTGTCATAATAGATGAGAGTGGGGGGATCACTCCCCCAAGCAACCCTTTTGACGTAGAAATTGATAAGCTTCAACAACCGAATAAAACGTGTTCCCATAAGAGTTATAGCCGTCTTCGTCAATTAGCATGATATCAATAGAATGCTTGTTAAACTCGATATGGGCTTTATCATCATTTATAATTTCACCATCAAGCATGTTATAAAAGGATTCTTCAATCGTTTCATTATCCTCTGGTACTGTGATTGTTACACCGTTTCCGTCTTCCCAACCGTTAACATCTGCACCATTATCAAGGTCTTCGATGATGGCATTCATGTCGTCAATGCTACCAGGTGTGATTTTGGCAAACACTTCATCATTTTTGATACATTCGAATTGATGGAGATCTCCGTCATATTCAGCTTCAACAACTTTATAAGTATCGCGTTCCCAAGTTTTCATTTAACTTTTCCTCCTGTATTATCACGTTTTCGTGATTTGATATTCTTATTATATCACGTATGCGTGACTTGTAAACATGTATTTTAAAAATTATCTAAAAAAGTAAGAAACCCTCTGTATCCAGCGGGGATGAGAGGGTTCTTAAAATGCACATCAATAATTTTTTGAGAAATTAGCCATAAGCAGCTTCTGGATCTCCAAGGATATCTCCACAATGTTTATTTCAAAGTATCCCTTCCTGTTTCCGATCCTTGCCTCATATACCGTTGGTTCATCTGTCTTTGATATCCTCATATTACGTTTGTTTATTTCTCTTAGTTCATCATTAGCTTTTGCCAAAGCGCGTTCTAAAAGGTGTACATAAAACTCCTCTAACTCCAATCCAGCAAGTTTCTCTTTATCCTTTGTCAGTCCTTTAATCGCGCTCCTGACAATAATGTATCGTTTAGCAAGATCGATGTCTTTCTGTGTGAGTTCCATGATTCATCACCTCGGATGGATTTTACCGTTCTTCCTCATCAAGTAAATGACCCCATAATTCTTCAACTGTCGTATTTAACACTCTTGCCAATCTAATGGCCACTCTTAATTTTGGTTCCTTTGTTTCTCCGGAAAGTATTTTCGACATGGCGCTAGCTGATATTTTTGCTTTTTGTGCTATAAATCCTTTTCTAAGACCTTTTTCTTCGATTATTTGTGCTATCTTTGTCATCGTATTCATCACCTATTTATCTATTCTTCAAAAAAACAGTAAGTCCTTTATTTATTTTTTGAAGTGGACATGCAATATTTTAAAACATTGGGCGTAGTATTTAACAAAGGCAACGATAAAAGAATAATCTATTGGTTTTTCTAGCGGATCTATTGTTATTGGCAGTATGCCTTTCCTGTTAAATTAGCAAAAGGAATAGTATTGGCAGTATTCTTTTTCAGACCAACTATTTCTAAAGAAATACTCTTCGAGGAGGTGGGCCAGATGTTCGCTGCTTTATCAACTGTGGTGATGGGTTCTGTGGCCGGGTATTCGTTTTTAAAATCTCGAACTAATCCAATGTCTGATGCTGACAAAATCAATCGCATTTTTTTAAACTCAGGTCTATATGTCACAGAAAATAAAAAGCTAAAGAACATCCGATTATTCAAAAAGCGAAAAATCGAAAATGGAGTGGAATACGTTTTTCAACTTCCCTTAGGAATGCCATTCAAAGAAGTAGAAAATCACAAGAACGTCATTCAAGATGGTTTAAATGTCAAAGGCTTTGTCATCCTTAGTTTTCGTGATTTTAAACAGATAAATTGGAGGAAAAACCCCATTCCACAGATTAGGAAGCTGTTAGACAAGAAACTAAAAGCCATTAAAGAAGTGGAATTAGAGTTTGATGGGATGTTAAAGGTTCGAGTTTATGAAGATCTGTTATCTGAGCGGATAGATTGGGAGGATTCACTCCTTGGTAAATCATGGTCAATTCCTGTAGGAATGACACGGAATGGAATGATCTATCACGATTTTGAAGAACTTCCACACTTATTAGTGGCCGGTTCTACTGGTTATGGAAAGAGTCAGTTTCTCAAAATGATGATAACATCGTTAGTCATGCAAGAAGGCAATAATGTGGAATTCACACTTATTGATCTAAAAGGTGGTACGGCATTCCAAAGGTTTAAGGATTTAAGGCAGGTTAAACATTATGGGAAATCTCCTGAGGATGCTTCAAAAGTCCTTCCGAGTATTCAAAAGGGGATGAACGAAAAACTTGAATGGATTGTGGATAAAGGCTTTGAGGATGTGAACGAGGCCGGCGATCCTAAGAGGCATTTCATCTTCATTGATGAAGCTGCCGACATAGCAGATGATAAAGACGCAATGGAGATTGTAAAGGATATAGCTAGGCGCGGCCGAGCTGCTGGTTATCGTTTGATTTATGCGACTCAATATCCCACAACGGAAACGATACCTTCACAGGTTAAGAGAAATATAGTTTCCCGGATCAGCTTTGTTTTGGATACAAACACAGCATCAAGGGCCGTTCTCGACGACGGAGGCGCTGAAGAGCTCCCAGACATAAAAGGAAGAGCCATTTATAAGCGACTCAAAAAGCAGATTGTGCAAACCCCTTATATCACGAACTCACAGATTGAGGAGCGCGTTAGTCCACACATCACGATTAGACCGAGGAGTGAAAATGATGAATCCCTATCACTTGATAAAGAGGCAGAGGACGGAAGCTATACTATCGAGTCTTGATCAGCTTGATTTTTTAACCAGGTCCCAACTTCAGAGGCTACACAATTTGGGAGGTAACCGAAATGCGAACCGAATATTAAAGGATTTATCTAATTATCTATTGGATTTTAGAAATGGAATGGAGAAGGTTTACTATTTAAACCAGGAAGGATGTTCGTTTGTAAATAGCAAAAAAACTAGGCATAAAAACCAGAACATTGACCACGTACTGCTAAGGAATCAGTTTTATATTTATACCGGAAAGCCTGATTCATGGCGTAACGAGGTTAAGGTGAAATTAGGAGCTTTGACAATCATTCCTGATGCCATGTTCAACGATGGAACATTTGACGTGTTCTTGGAAGTCGATATGCAGCAAACAATGCAAGAGAACGCTAATAAGGTCGCTCGTTATAAGCGTCTTAAACAGTTCACCAAGAAGCCTTTTATGTTGGTATTTGTAACGGATTTAGAAAGTCGTAGACAAAAGTTAATAAAGCTATGCGAAGGCTTAACTTATCGTATCTACTCAGCAAGCGAGATTATGTGAGGAGTGGTCAATTTGCTATCGTGGTTATTTAATTTAATGGGTGGTCAGACCATTTTAACAATTGGATTTTTGATTCTATTTTTGCTTATTTTTAAGCCTACTCGTTGGTTTGTCATCGGTGCTTTGATTTTATCACTTTTCATATAAGGGGGAATCACCATGGTAAGAACGCAAGTGATCAAATTTAATGACTTTATGGCAGGTGAAAATAGACCTGAAAAGAAACATGATATTAGACCAATTATTAAATCAGCTTTGTTAGCCACAGGGACGGCGATTATATCAATGCCTAAACATAGCTTTGCTGCAACAACCACATCCCAAGCAATTGCAGTTAACGCAGTCCCTAGTGCAGTAAAATCACAGATAGTTCATGCCTTTGATCCATTAGTCGATTTGATTGTATCGCTTTCCATTCCTATTTCATCGGTAATGATTGCAGGAGCTGCTTTAATGATTATGATTGGACAAAAGGAAAAAGGATACTCTTTACTCATGAATTGTGCGATAGGTTATTGTTTGGTTCAGATGACACCATTGTTTATTAAATTGCTCACAGGGATAGGGAGCGCAATTGTTGGATAATATTTGTCACTCATTTGTTAAATAAGTTAAAATATTAGTTAACTAATAAGATGCAAATCCAAATGAAATGGGGTAAGGGATAATTGGATATAATAGAAAACAAACCGGAACAGGAACGAAAAAGGTTTTGTCAGCATTGTGGAACTAAAATTAATTATGATGCTGTTGTATGCACAAGTTGTGGAAGGCAAGTCGGAGAATTAAGAGGAAACAACCAACAGGTTATTATAAATCACACAGTTACAAATGGTACTGGTAAGCAAAAAAACAAGTGGATATCCGTATTATTATGTTTATTTCTGGGCTATCTTGGAATCCATCGCTTTTATGAAGGCAAAATAGGAACAGGTATTTTATATTTTTTAACTGGTGGGATATTTGGGATAGGTATGCTAATTGATTTCATCATTTTGTTATTTAAGCCGAATCCGTATTACGTGTAAAAAAGAATGCTGGACCATTAAGATCCAGCATGAAAAAAATATTTTTTACACATATTTTACACAAGATAAAATAAAAACCTTAGTATTAATCGTTTTTCTTCTATTATATAACGTCCTCCTGGGACGCCATAATTCATACATAATAGTCAGCCTAAGAGCTGGCTTTTTTTTGATTGTTTGATTGAATCCAGGCTCAGCTGGATGGAGACACTTGAATTATCATCTGTGAGTTTGCCTCGCAGACTGCCTTCCACGGTAAAGGATCAAGAAGGCGGTCGAACGGCCTGTGGGAAAGAAGAGGGAGTTGGCCTCTCCTGGGACAACCTAGTATAAAATTGTGTCTTTTTTTATTTTTAGAAAATCTAAGAAGGCACATTTTTCTTGTGACACAAATAAGCAAGGAACTGACGAGCAAAGATAATCCAATCAACTTATAGAAAAACAGGTGATCTTGATGTGAAACGAGGTGCAAAGTTAATTGTCGATCAAAAACCTAAGTAAATGACATTATTTTTAAAAGCCTATCTGATCTAATCAGTAGGCTTAATTTTTTTCCATACATACCATGGTAATTTATAATCCATTTTCTTACCTTGTTTACTATTTTTATCTGTTACTATCCAATTTCCATCTTTCTTTTGTAATTTATAAATTACATTGGTGCCATCCGATTTTTTAAAGAGCATATAACCTGTATTGCCTTTAATAAAGGTTACAGGGTCAATAACATTTTTGTTTGGTATCTTTCTCTCTGGTAACAAAAAGTTAGTTGCTATTTCTTCTGCAATAGTAAAAAGGGGTTTAAACTCATTATTTAGTTCTGCTTGATAGTGCAACTGATTGTATCTATAGGAGGAGTAAGACTCTAGATTTAAATTAAAAGACTGCTTTATATCTGAAAGTGTTGCTTTATAAAAGTCATTTATTTCCTTTTCAACTTTATCTCCCTTATGGTTAAAGCTAATTGTTTTAACTCCAAAAGGGCTTACTTTAAAAGTCATGGTTTCCTTACCATAAGGAGGAGCATGGGCATGTTCAAATGTTGTGACTTGGATTTCTGCAATAAAGCCAAAACCTCCCTCATGCTCTCTTTTAATGTTCAGTATTTTAGCATCATATAAACCAAATTGCTTATGATAGCCATAGTAATTAACAATGTTCTCCTCTATAGAAGGCAAAAGTGTTGTAAGTAAAGTATCATAAATAATTTTATAATCAGGTTGATCACTCTGGGCATGGATTTTATTAGGAATCATTAAGAAAGTCATTATAGCAATTAAAACCAAAATTAATTTCTTCATGGGGTAACAAGCCTTTCAAAACTCTTTTTTAATATAACTTGTACTATGAAAAGAAAATTTATCAAGAGTTTTAGAGGGTTGGGGTAAAACGGTCCTGAAATGAAGTAGCTGGTTCATTTTTTAATAAAGCCAAAATCAATTTGGTGTATTGGAGCCTTCATCGCACGAAAAGTGTGCTCCGTTCCCGCTTCGATTTTGTGTGTTGGAGCGCCCATCGCACACAAAGTGCAGCCGCTCCGCTTCGATTTTGTGTATTGGAGCCCCCATCACACACAAAGGGCTCCCGCCTAGCTTTGATTTTGTGTGTTGGAGCACCCATCACACACAAAGTGCAGCCGCTCCGCCTGATATTGGTGTATTGGAGCGCCCATCACACACAAAGTGCAGCCGCTCCGCCTCGATTTTGTGTGTTGGAGCGCCCATCGCACACAAAGTGCTCCCACCCCGCCTTGATTTTGTGTATTGGAGCCTTCATCACACATAAATGGGTCCCGCCCCGCCAAGTTTGTGTGTATTGGAGCCTTCATCCCACGAAAAGTGCTCCGCTCCCGCTTCGATTGTGTGTGTTGGAGCGCCCATCGCACGAAAAGTGCTCCCGACATGCCTCGATTTTGTGTATTGGAGCCTTCATCACACATAAATGGGTCCCGCCAAGCCTAGTTTTTGTGTGTTGGAGCCTTCATCACACATAAATGGGTCCCGCCCCGCCAAGTTTTTGTGTATTGGAGCCTTCATCACACATAAATGGGTCCCGCCAAGCCAAGTTTTTGTGTATTGGAGCCTTCATCACACATAAATGGGTCCCGCCAAGCCTAGTTTTTGTGTGTTGGAGCCTTCATCACACATAAATGGGTCCCGCTAAGCCAAGTTTGTGTGTATTGGAGCCTTCATCCCACGAAAAGTGCTCCGCTCCCGCTTCGATTGTGTGTGTTGGAGCGCCCATCGCACGAAAAGTGCTCCCGACATGCCTCGATTTTGTGTATTGGAGCCTTCATCACACATAAATGGGTCCCGCCAAGCCTAGTTTTTGTGTGTTGGAGCCTTCATCACACATAAATGGGTCCCGCCAAGCCTAGTTTTTGTGTATTGGAGCCTTCATCACACATAAATGGGTCCCGCCAAGCCAAGTTTTTGTGTGTTGGAGCCTTCATCACACATAAATGGGTCCCGCCCCGCCAAGTTTTTGTGTATTGGAGCCTTCATCACACATAAATGGGTCCCGCCAAGCCAAGTTTGTGTGTATTGGAGCCTTCATCACACATAAATGGGTCCCGCCAAGCCAAGTTTTTGTGTGTTGGAGCCTTCATCACACATAAACGGGTCCCGCCAAGCCAAGTTTTTGTGTGTTGGAGCCTTCATCACACACAAATGGCTCCCGCCAAGCCAAGTTTTTGTGTGTTGGAGCCCCCATCGCACGAAAAGTGCTCCGTTCCCGCCTTGATTTTGTGTATTGGAGCGCCCATCCCACGAAAAGTGCTCCCGCCCCGCCTCGATTTTGTGTATTGGAGCGTGCAACACCCACAAAAGGCTCTGCTCCACCTCAATTGGGGCACCCATCACACACAAAAAAGACGCCGTTTTCAAAGATTTCCAATTTTTTTACATATAAATCTTTATCATTGGGGAGGATTAAAATAAATTAGACGTTGATGGAGGAAAGAAGATGAAGGATGGGAAACAAATTCGACTCACCTCGGCAGAACTGGGTCAGCTTTGGACGCAGTACATGAATGAGAGCGCAAGTAATTGTATGCTTACTTATTTTTTGAATAAAGCTGAGGATGAAGAAATTAGCTCTGTCATTGGCCGCGCCTTGGAATTATCTCAATCTCATTTAAAGAAGATCACTAAGATTTTAACAGAGGAACAAAATACGATCCCTCATGGTTTTAAACTGGGTGAAGATGTCGATGAACAAGCCCCAAGACTGTATTCCGATGCGTTTGTATTAAATTTTATACATAATATGTCTAAAATTGGTTTGCTGGGCTACGCACATAGTTTATCTGTATCAGTGAGGGAGGATATTACAGCTTACTTTTCAGAATGTATGATAGAGACAATCCAATGTTATAAAATTGCAAAGGATTTATTATTATCTAAAGGACTGTACATAAGGGCTCCTTATTTGCCAAATTTGGAGGAGGTTGAGTACGTTCAAAAACTAGGATTTATGATTGACTTGTTTGGGGATAAGAGGCCGTTACAAGCATTGGAGATAACCAACCTTTATACAAATATTCAAAGAAATGCTTTAGCGGCAGCTACACTGGAAGGCTTCAGTCAGGTCGCTCATGATAAGGATGTTAAGAAATTCTTTCAAAAAGGAATTGAAGTCACCAAAAAACATATTGCTTTATTCTCAGCAAAATTAAGGGATAGTGATTTGCCCGCTCCCATGACATGGGATTCAGATGTGACAACAAGTGCCGCTCACACTTTCTCTGATCGAATCATGATGTTCTATATTTCGGCTTTTACTGCCCTAAGTATTGAGTATTACGGAACAAGTATAGCAGAATGTCCTAGATTCGATTTAGGACAGATGTTTAATGCATTATCGGCAGAAGTTCAGAAATACGCTGAAAGAGGGGCGACGATCATGATTCATAACAAATGGCTGGAAAAACCTCCGATGGCGCCTGACCGCAACAAATTAGCGAGTCAAAGTTAAAAAGTAACACCAGGTTCCTTTTTTAGGTGACAGGTCTCTTCCTCTAGAAAAGGATCTGCACACAATCTGCCAAGACATCGGTATTTCAAAAATTGTTTTTTCCAAGGGGCTGTATTTGAAAAAACGTAACTTGCCATCAGGACTTTTATGTGACGACCTTTAACTAGAGGCTGTCGGTTCTAATGGAAGCGTTCTGATCGTCTAAAAAAACGGCTCCTATGCGCTGCGCTGCATAAAAGCCGTTGCAAAATGAGTCAGGGTTGTTTTTGAAAGCTTTTGCTTTCTGTCATCCGCGCTGGCCCCATTAGCAGGACAAATACAAGCGCTAGACAAGCGGGGATGAGCGACCACATAAACGTATGAGCAATGGAATGCGCTAACGACTGAGAAATTTTATCTAAAATAAACTTAGGAATATGTGCGCGTGTTTCGGGCGTTAATAATGAACGGGTATCGTTAAGGTTCATCCCGTTAGTCGAAGTAGCGGCCCCTTTGAAGGCGTCTTTTAACTGAGACGTTAAGAGGTTTCTTTGGATCACACCAAATACCGTTATCCCGACGGTCATCCCAAGAGAACGCAAGAAGGTATTCGTTGAGCTAGCTGATCCTCGTTGCGTATGATCAAAATGATGTAAGGCGGCCATGCTGAGAACTGAGAAAGAAAAGCCTGTGCCAAAGCCAATAATGATCATGTAAAAGGTAAGGAGTAGGCGTGAAGTGTCCGCCGTAAGTGTACTTAATAGAAGCACCCCGATTATTAAAATAAGGGCTGAAGCGACCATAATGTTTCGATAACTGAACTTAGAAGACAATTGTCCGCCTAATGGTGCAGTAACAGTCGATCCAAGCATCATAGGGAGTAAAATCAAACCGGAGTTCGTGGCTGATCCCCCTGTAACCCCTTGAACAAAAATAGGGATATAGACAGTGGCGACAAGAAATGTGGCTCCATAAAACATCGCCGCTAAATTACTTGCCGCAAACAGGCGATGTCTAAACATTTCAAACGAAATAATAGGTTCGCTTGCTCTTGTTTCAACAAAAAGAAAAATAATTAATAAGAGCACAAAAGCAATAAAAAGGCCGATGATTTGGCTGGAATTCCAGGCATACTGCTGGCCGCCAAGCTCTAAGGCAAACATGAGGGCCACAACCGAGCCAACTAAAGTAGAAGCTCCCCACCAATCAATTCGTTGTTTTTCATGGTGCTGCGATTCATAATAAGCAAGTGCAATGAGCAAGAGAGCAATGATTCCAATCGGTACATTAATATAAAACACCCATCGCCAATTAATGTAATCAGTAAAGAAAGCACCTATTAAGGGACCGAAAATACTCGATAGACCAAAAACCGCTCCGAATATCCCGCCCATTTTCCCGCGTTTGTCAGCAGGAAAGACATCCCAGACAATGGTAAAAGCGATCGGCATTAAAGCACTTCCGCCGATTCCTTGGATCGCTCGATAGAAAGCGAGCTGAACCATCGTTTGCGCGGTCCCGCAAAGAATCGAGCCTAATAAAAACAGGATGATGCCGAGTAGAAAAAACGTTTCCTCCCATACATATCAGACAGCTTACCGAAAATCGGCATCCCGGCCATCTCCGTCACGAGATAGGCAGAAGTCACCCATACAAATTGGCTCAAGCCTCCCAAATCCGCGACAATTGTGCTCATGGCTGTTGACACAATGGTATTGTCTAGAGAGGCCATAAATATCCCAAGTAAGAGCCCCACCATGACCGGCACTAATTTTGTTTGATTTCCTTGCACGTTCATACCTCCAGTTACACCTATATTTTAGATAGATTTCGAATGAAACAAATATAACATAACAATGTTACGCTGGCAAAGGGGATTTTAAAACAAAATTAATATGAAGGGGGAATTGATCCTGCTTTTGGATGTAAATTTTATAAAGCTCACGTAGAAAACAAGTCTAATTGGATAGCGAAGGCTTTAGGGTTCTCCCGTTTTCCTTCATCTGGTGGAGGGGCCAAAAAAATTTTAAAATCGTGCCCTCGGAGCCTCGTTATTCTATCTGCACCCTCTTCTTTCTTTGTTGAACTTAACTTTTTCTGTCGTTTATTAAACAAATTGATGTTCCATTATGAACCTGTTAAACTTGAACCAAGTCAGGATATAAGGAAGGGTTATATGGAGAAACACGGAATAAGTGACCCGACTCATAAAGTGATCCCTTTTCCAAATCTAACAGACCGCCTGCTAGAGCGAGGCGTTCAAGCCCTAAAAGATAAAAATTATAAGAATGCTGTGCTTTATTTTGAACAATTAATTGAATTAGAGCCTGAAAATTCACAAGCGTCTTATGGGCTCGCCGTCTGCTATGTCGAATTAGAGTCTTATAAGAAGGCCGAACAATTAACGGAATCGATGATGAGGCAAGGCATCGGAGATTATTACGATGTGTTGAAGCTTCACATTACCATACTTATTCAGCAGCATGAATATGACAAAGTTGTCACTACCATTCAAGCGGTTCTTTCAGAGGACACGCCTCCACCAGCGGTCAAGGAGACATTAGTTCATTTAGCGGAGTTCGCTCAAATTCGTAAGGACGAAAAGCATTCAGTGGAAGAACCGATTAAAGAGCGGTTCACCCCTGATATCCGAGAAGATTTAAAAAGTGAACAAGTGGAAAAGCAGTGGAGGGGCATTCAACAAGGGAAAACATTTATGACCGAAACGATTTTAGAAGATTTCCTGGGTTACCTGAAGAGCGACCATGGGGACCCATTTTTAAAAAGTATGGTCATTCAAATTATTAATGAGGCAGGTTATGATGGGGAACTACTTGTTAATAAATTTGGAATTCTATATAATACTGATTTAAAAGAGGCTCATCTTTTTTATGAAGGATTTTCAACGGTCGTTAAAAATCTATTAGAAGATACACTTGGATCAACGAACCCCTCATTGCTAGAAGCGGCTCTTCAGATTTGGCATCATTTTGCGATAGCCGTCTATCCCAAACCTCTCATTCCCAATGAACCAAAAGTTTGGGCGGCAGCTTGTTCAGTTATTGCGCATGAGATCTATTCTATGGAAATACATACTGAGGATTTGAAACGTCTTTTTGATGTGACAAGGGAAGAGTTGGTAGACCCGTTAAGTCTTATACAGTCGATTGAAGCACATCGGCTTCCGTTTGATGATATGTAAGAAAATCCCTATTTAATAACAATGAAATTGCTTTTTGTAATTCTATCTATTATGTTATAATGTAAGGGTTGCATAAAAGGTAACGTATGAACATTGATGTTGGAGGTAAGAATATATGGATGTAAAAGCGAACTGGGAGAAACAGGAAGGTAGCGTCGGCACGTTGACCTTTGAGGTTGATGCTGCTAGCTTTAATAAAGCTTTAGATCAAGCCTTTTCAAAAGTATCTAAGCAGGTGAATGTACCTGGTTTTAGAAAAGGGAAAGTACCTCGTGTGCTATTTGAACAACGTTTTGGTGTGGAATCTCTCTATCAAGATGCCATTGATATCATCTTGCCAGAAGCTTATTCCAAAGCGATTGATGAAACAAGCATTGAGCCGGTTGCTCAGCCAAGTGTTGACATTGAGTCTATTGGCAAAGGACAGCCAGTCGTATTTAAGGCAGAAGTAACAGTGAAGCCTGAAGTTAAATTAGGTGAGTACAAAGGCCTCAAGGTTGAAGCTCAAGATACGGATGTAACCGAAGAAGATGTACAAAAAGAATTGAGTCAGCTTCAAGAGCGTTATGCAGAGCTAGCTATTAAAGAAGATGGTGCTGCAGAAAACGGGGATACGGTTGTTATTGATTTCGAAGGTTTCGTCGATGGTGAAGCTTTTGAAGGCGGACAATCCGAAAATTATTCCCTTGAACTAGGATCTAATCAATTTATCCCTGGTTTTGAAGAGCAATTAGTTGGTCTCAAAGCTGGAGAAGAAAAAGACATTCAAGTGACTTTCCCAGAAGATTACCATGCTGAAGAATTAAAAGGGAAAGAAGCAACTTTTAAAGTGAAGATTCACGAGATCAAAGCAAAGCAACTTCCAGAACTTGATGATGAGTTTGCCAAAGATGTCGATGATGAAGTTGAAACGCTTGATGCTTTAAAAGAAAAGCTTGAAAAGCAATTAAAAGAACGCAAAGAATCCGCAGCTAAAGCAGCGCTTCAAGATGCAGTTGTTGAACAAGCTTCAGCAAATGCTGAAATTAACATTCCTGAAGCGATGATTGAAAGTGAAGTGGATCATATGCTTCGCGATTTTGAACAACAAATTCAACAACAAGGTCTTTCAATGGATCTCTACTATCAATTCTCAGGGTCTGACCAAAACGGCTTGCGCGATCAAATGAAAGAAGATGCTGAAAAGCGTGTCCGTGCTAATCTTACTCTTGAAGCGATTGCTAAGGCTGAGAACATTGAAGCAACTGATGAAGATGTCGACAAAGAAATCGAAAAGATGGCGACTATGTATGGCATCGCTGCTGATCAAATGAAGCAGATGTTAGCTATGCAAGGCGGACCAGATGCACTTAAAGGTGATATCCGCATTCGTAAAGCACTCGATTTCCTCGTTGATAACGCAACTTCTGAAAAAGCATAATAGGTGTACGCTAACCAAATAATTGAAGGCACGCATTGTCGTGCCTTTTTTCTTCCACAAAGTACCCGCTATGCTTTCCGTAAGAGATTTCTCCCAGACTTTTATTAAAGGTTTTTTTAAGCTTAATCTGATCATTGTTTGACAGTGATAATCAGTTTAGCTCCAGTTTTTCTTATTTCAAAGCTGTTTTAAAGCTAGGGTCATGATCCTATTGGAATTGGGGACTATAAGGAAATGGTTAGCTCTATGAGATCCACTTGAGTGACTTTTCTCTGGCTGTCTCAAGGTGCAGGCATCCGTAAATTCGTTGTAAAAAGGATTTATGAGCACATTCAATTTTAATATTCAGACCTTTTTAGTTGATTCAGCCAAACTAAGAAGAGTAAATTAGTTTAATCTAACATATGCTTTAACAAAGGGTTTATATTTTTAACAGAGCTCTTTGGTGTGTTACAATCCGTACATAATCACATTTAGTTTTAAGTTTGGAGAGGTTTCTTTGGACTAAGAAAGGTGAATCGTGTATGCTAGAAAAAACGCTTCACCGATGAATAGACAGAAGGTAATAGGGGTGAAAACATATGTTCAAATTTAATGATGAAAAAGGGCAACTGAAATGCTCTTTTTGTGGAAAAACTCAAGACCAAGTTAGGAAACTGGTAGCAGGACCAGGTGTATATATTTGTGATGAATGTATTGAACTTTGCACCGAAATTGTGGAAGAAGAATTAGGAGCAGAGGAAGAGGTTGAGTTCAAAGATGTCCCTAAGCCTCAAGAAATTCGTGAAATATTAGAGGATTATGTGATTGGACAAGAAAGCGCTAAGAAGAACTTATCCGTAGCTGTATATAATCACTATAAGAGAATTAATGCGAAACAAAAAAGCGATGATGTAGAAATTGCAAAAAGTAATATTGTCATGATTGGGCCAACAGGAAGCGGAAAAACCTTGCTCGCTCAAACCCTTGCCAAAATTTTAAACGTGCCGTTTGCAATTGCAGATGCCACGTCTCTTACAGAAGCGGGCTATGTCGGTGAGGATGTTGAGAATATCCTTTTAAAATTAATCCAATCGGCTGATTATGATGTTGAAAAGGCTGAAAAAGGGATTATTTACATCGATGAAATTGACAAGATTGCCCGTAAATCTGAGAATCCGTCGATTACACGTGATGTTTCAGGTGAAGGGGTTCAGCAAGCCTTGCTTAAGATTCTAGAGGGGACTGTTGCAAGTGTTCCTCCTCAAGGCGGCAGAAAGCATCCGCATCAAGAATTCATTCAAATTGATACGACGAATATTCTATTTATTTGCGGCGGTGCCTTTGACGGCATTGAGCAAATTATTAAACGCCGACTTGGAAAAAAAGTCATTGGATTTGGTGCGATTGATCAACAAAAACAAGAGCTTTCTAAAGAAGATTACCTTAAAAGAGCTCTGCCTGAAGATTTGTTGAAATTTGGTCTAATCCCAGAATTCATTGGTCGTCTTCCAGTAGTCGCAACGCTTGAGCAACTAGATGAAGATGCACTCGTTGATATCTTAACTAAACCGCGTAACGCTTTAGTTAAGCAATATAGTAAGCTTCTTGAACTGGATGGCGTCGCTCTTGAATTTGAAGAAGCTGCCCTTCGTTCCATTGCCAAGCTTGCTATTGAACGTAAAACAGGTGCTCGAGGTTTACGCTCCATTATTGAGGGGATTATGCTCGATGTGATGTATGATCTGCCATCTCGTGATGATGTTGAAAAATGTATTGTCACGGAAGATACAGTAGAGAAGAAGATCATGCCAACACTTGTTATGGATGATGGTACGGTTGTTAAAGGCGAAGAGCCAAAAGAAAGTGCCTGATTAAATAAATAAATGGAAAGCCTGTCTCCTGTAGGTTTGACTATGGGAGAGGGGCTTTTTTCTTTTATTTAATTCCATAAAATAACCTGTAAAAAACGTTTCTCCTGAAATAAAAAAGCCCAGTTTTTTATTTTTTTTGCTTTTTTGGGTTTCTGTCCTTAGCATAAATGTCTAATAGGCATAGGATGTTAATGTAATTAAACAGCTTTCAGGAGGTATACTAAATGGAAAATAAACCCACCCATCCACACCATGTTTATCATCCGCATCCTGTTCATCCGGTTCACCCAGTGCATCAAACTTATCCAATGAATTTGGATCTAAATATGGATTATGATCCTACAAAAGTAAACGTGGATTCTCACGACAAATTTACTTCTTTTGATTCGCACGATACGACTGTTGAACAATTCAATTTCGAGGAGAATTTTTATCCAAATACGATGACGCCGGCTAAAGCTCCTTATTCGGCTCCAGCTCATGCTCCGGCACCCGTTCAACATGCGCCTGCATGTCCACCGATGCCATGCCCACCGATGGCATGCCCGCCAACTTGTTTGCCAGAAAAAATGGATCCACCACAATTTGATCCACCTCAACAAAGCTTAACGACTGCTTATCAAAATGTTGTGATTCCGCATGTTCACCCATCTCACACAACACACAATATGCACACTCATTTTGTGCATCAACACTATTTCCCACATACGGAATCATGCTGTTTCTCGACAAGCTGTGAAGAGGTAGTCTGTGGTCCGCTTCCTCCTTGTCCTTGCCCGCCAATGCCAGGACCTGCTATGCACCACCCGCATCCTGCTTGGTAAGCAAAGACTTAAAAACCAGGTGAGAGTTTCTCACCTGGTTTTTTTATGGTTTGACAATAAAACCAATCATTGACTCACATTTTTTTGGCATCCTCACCTTCCTCTATCATGTTTAGTCAACAGGTCCATCGGAAATACTAACCGACAGAAGCACATTCGGGAGGTCATCGTATGAATTGGACAACTTTGCTTATCGTTGTACAGCTCTTTTTTGGTGTTATTATAGGTTTGTATTTCTGGAATTTGTTAAGAAACCAGCATACACAAAGGGTATCCATTGACAAGGAATCAAAAAAAGAGATGGAGCAGTTAAGAAAAATGAGAGCCATTTCGTTAACAGAGCCATTGTCAGAAAAGGTCCGGCCAAAGACGATGGATGATATTGTCGGACAATCGGATGGAATTCAGGCACTTCGGGCAGCTTTGTGTGGAAAAAATCCGCAGCACGTCTTGATTTATGGTCCTCCTGGCGTTGGGAAAACGGCAGCCGCCCGGTTAGTCTTAGAGGAGGCTAAAAAAAATTCGGATTCTCCTTTTAAGTCAACTTCTGTTTTTGTTGAATTAGATGCTACGACAGCACGATTTGATGAACGAGGAATTGCTGACCCTCTAATTGGAAGTGTTCATGATCCGATTTATCAAGGCGCAGGAGCAATGGGGCAGGCGGGTATCCCTCAACCTAAGCAGGGGGCGGTGAGTCATGCCCATGGGGGTGTCTTATTCATTGATGAGATTGGGGAGCTTCATCCGATTCAAATGAATAAATTATTAAAAGTGCTGGAAGATCGGAAAGTTTTTCTGGAAAGTGCCTATTATAGTGAAGAAAACCAACAAATTCCTGCTCATATTCATGATATTTTTAAAAATGGCTTACCAGCGGATTTTCGTCTTATTGGCGCCACAACGCGTTCGCCTGAAGAAATTCCGCCAGCTATTCGTTCGCGCTGTCTAGAAGTTTTCTTTAATGAATTAAAAAATAAAGACATCGAAATCATTGCCCGCCGAGCCGCTGATAAGCTTGGAATTGCGATTTCGAATGAGGGGATTCATAAAATGGCGACCTATGCAAGAAATGGTCGTGAGGTTGTTAATATGATGCAGATCGCAGCAGGTCTCGCGATGTCTAAGAAAAGACAGGAAATCAGCATAGCGGATATTGAATGGGTGATTCATTCCAGTCAACTTCAACCGAAACCAGAAAAGAAAGTGCATGATGAGCCGGTTGTCGGGCTTGTTAACGGATTAGCTGTATATGGACCGAATCGAGGAGCATTGCTTGAAATTGAAGTCACAGCAGCTAAAAGCCGAAAGGGAAGTCTGACGTTAACTGGAATTGTTGAGGAAGAGACAATGGGTTCTGAACAAAAATCCATTCGCCGTAAGAGCCTTGTCAAGAGCTCAGTGGAGAATGTTCTCACCGTTCTTCATAAGCTAGGCGTTCATTCTCATCAATATCATATTCATATTAATTTTCCAGGAGGCGCTCCTGTCGATGGGCCGTCCGCAGGAATAGCGATTGCAACAGGCGTATATTCCGCCATTAAAAATATCCCGATTGATCCAAAAATCGCAATGACAGGTGAATTGAGCATCCACGGTGCGGTTAAGCCAATAGGCGGTGTTTTAGCGAAAATTGAAGCGGCAAAAGAAGCGGGTGCAACACGAGTCATTATACCTGATGAGAATAAGCAGGCTTTATTGGAAGATATCGAGGGGATTGAAATTATAACAGTAAAACGATTGAGTGAAGTCCTTCAGTACGCTTTAGTTGGAGAAGAAGTGGAAGCTGAATCACAGCCTGCCCTCTCTCCATCAATGGATCTGCCTCCAGAATATGTTTGAAAAGTGTTTTACTAGCCAACCCACCCGGTTTAGGATAGAATTGTACAGAATCCGACGAATTTTGGAGGTGTTTTAGTGGATCCGATTCGAACAAGAACAATACCCCTCCTCCCATTGCGTGGGCTAATTATTTACCCAACCGTTGTTCTCCACCTTGATGTGGGACGTGAAAAGTCTGTCGAGGCACTCGAAAAAGTAATGATGAATGATCATCAAATCTTTCTCGCAGCACAAAAGGAAATCTCAATTGAAGAACCGGAAGCCGATGACATATACGAGATTGGAACCATTTCAACCGTTAAACAAATGTTAAAGCTTCCAAACGGAACGATACGCATTTTGGTAGAAGGTAATCAGCGCGCCCGAATTCAATCTTTTGAGAAAACGGACGGGCATTATGAAGTTGAAGTGGAACTTTTAGAGGAAGATGAGACGATTGATTTAGAAAAACAAGCCTTCATGCGCAAAGCTCTTGAACAGTTTGAAGGTTATATAAAACTTTCTAAAAAAATTACAGAAGAGACGCTGGCAACAGTCAGAGATATTGAAGAGCCAGGACGGTTAGCAGATATTATTTCTTCGCATCTTCCTTTAAAAGTCAAACAAAAACAAGAAATATTAGAAGCCGTTAATGTAGTCGAACGGTTAAGACTTGTTGTACAGATTTTAAACAATGAACAAGAAGTTCTTGGATTGGAAAAGAAAATTGGTCAACAAGTAAAGCGTTCTATGGAGCGTACGCAAAAAGAGTATTATCTTCGTGAGCAAATGAAGGCAATCCAGAAAGAACTCGGTGACCGTGATGGAAAAGAAGGTGAGGTAGAGGACCTTCGCGAAAAAATTGAAGCCTCTGATATGCCGGAGCAGGTAAGAGAGACAGCGTTAAAAGAACTCTCTCGCTATGAAAAAATTCCAGCCAGTTCTGCCGAAAGCGGTGTAATTCGCAATTATATTGATTGGTTACTTACTATCCCATGGAAGGCAGAAACAGAGGATAAGCTTGATATTCAACGTGCTCAAAAGATATTAGATGAGGCGCATTATGGACTTGAGAAGGTTAAAGAGCGCGTCTTGGAATATTTATCGGTTCAAAAGTTAACCCGCTCGTTAAAAGGGCCGATCCTGTGCTTAGTTGGCCCTCCTGGCGTTGGAAAAACATCGCTTGCCCGTTCTATTGCTCAGTCACTCGGCCGTCATTTTGTACGCGTTTCTTTAGGCGGTGTCCGAGATGAAGCTGAAATTCGCGGTCACAGAAGAACCTATGTTGGAGCGATGCCGGGGCGAATCATCCAAGGCATGAAAAAAGCCGAAACGATTAATCCTGTTTTTTTACTTGATGAAATTGACAAAATGTCAAATGATTTCAGAGGCGACCCGTCTGCGGCCATGCTTGAGGTGTTAGATCCTGAGCAAAACAACACGTTTAGTGATCATTATATTGAAGAGCCTTATGATCTGAGCAAAGTCATGTTCATTACAACAGCCAATACGGTTCAGACCATTCCGCAACCGCTTCTTGATCGGATGGAATTGATCAGCATTGCCGGGTACACAGAAGTAGAAAAGCAACATATTGCCTCTCAACACTTAATTCCTAGACAAATTGAGCTGCACGGTCTTAAGAAAGCACAATGCCGATTTAAAGAGGAAGGCATTTTATTTTTGATCCGCCGCTATACAAGAGAAGCGGGCGTTCGGAATTTAGAGAGGCGCATTGCTTCAATTTGCCGAAAAGCAGCCAAACTGATCGTAACGGGTGAAAAGAAACAAGTCACCATTTCGCCAAGTATGATTGAACAACTGCTTGGAAAGCCGCTTTATAGTTACGGCCAAGCTGAAACCGAAGATCAGGTAGGGGTGGCAACGGGGCTTGCCTATACCGCTTACGGTGGTGATACACTTTCCATTGAAGTTTCATTATTGCCTGGGAAAGGAAAGCTCACTCTTACTGGTAAATTAGGGGATGTGATGCAGGAATCGGCTCAGGCTGCCTTTAGCTATGTCAGATCTCGTGCAGAAGAATTAGGGATTGATAAAGATTTCTATGAGAAATATGACATACACATCCATGTTCCAGAAGGAGCCACACCTAAGGATGGTCCATCGGCTGGTATTACGATGGCGACCGCTCTTGTGTCAGCTTTAACAGGCCGACCGGTCAAAAAAGAAGTGGGCATGACAGGGGAAATCACCCTCCGAGGCCGAGTCCTACCTATTGGCGGGTTAAAAGAAAAGACACTCAGTGCACATCGAGCAGGTCTGACTACTATTGTCATCCCAAAAGAAAATGAAAGGGATCTAGACGATCTGCCGGAAAGTGTTAGAGAGGATCTTTCTTTCTATCCAGTGTCTCATTTAGATGAGGTATTAAAACATGCGTTAAGAGGTGACCAAGTATGAAAATTAACCGCGCCGATTTTGTGATAAGCGCGGTGAAGCCCGATCAATGGCCGAAAGACGGCTTGCCGGAGATCGCGCTAGCCGGTCGATCCAATGTAGGAAAATCATCCTTGATTAACACCTTATTGAATCGGAAGAACTTGGCTCGCACCTCACAAAGACCGGGTAAAACGCAAACACTTAATTATTTTATTATCAATGAATCCTTTTACTTTGTTGACGTTCCTGGCTATGGGTATGCGAAAGTTTCACAGGCTGAGCGAAAGGCCTGGATTCGCATGATTGAAACCTATCTGACAAAAAATCAACAACTTCGAGTGGTTGTACAGCTTGTTGATCTGCGTCATGCCCCATCTGCTGAAGATGTACAAATGTATCAATTTTTAAAACATTACGGTATTCCAGTGATCATCGTTACAACAAAGGCAGATAAAATTTCACGCGGCCAATACCAAAAGCATTTAAAAGTGGTTCGCGAAACCTTAAATAAAGATCCCGAAGATCCGATTGTCCTGTTCTCCTCTTTTAAAGGATTGGGCAAGGACGAACTGTGGCAGGCCATTCAACCCTATCTAGGAAGTTGATGGAAAACAGCCTAAAACTAAAAAAACTGTCGACTTCCTCCATTTAGGAGGTTTTGTCGACAGTCTAAAAGCTCCCCAAAACGGGAGCTTTTATTTTTTCTTATAGAAAAAGATTAGACCAATAATGATAATGATAAGCGGCCAATATTGGCTGAGTGACCCGACCTTATGTAGAAGTTGTCCATTTAGCCGATGAGAAAACAGTGGAAAAAGTGCGAATACAATGAGAATGATACCAAGTGAAAGGCCATTTTTCTTCACTTTGTAATAACGAATGAGAAATCCAATCCCCATTAACAATGGATAATAGGTCTCTGCCCGTGCCCACATCGGAAGAATTTCCGTCAAAAAAGGATGTGCACCAAATCCGATAAGAAGAAAGGCGGGAAAGAGTAGATCCCATTCCGGTGCCATCCAACCAAAAACAAAAAAGCAAAGGCCGAAAATAAGCAGAAGCTCAGGCCATTCCAGCCATTTATTATGAGTAAAGACATGCCAATGCTGAAGAAATAAAAAAAGCCCTGCCCCTATTAAAAGAAGGCCAGCAAGCGTCCTCTCTTTTTTAATAAGAACCCCTCCCAACAAAAACTAAACTATTAACTATCATAGCAAGCCCTTTACTTGAAGTCACGCTTCAAGTAAAGGGCTTGAGCATAACCCCATTCATTTAGCTAAAGGTTATGCGAACAGTCAGTTGGCAAAACCAGAGCGGCAAGGGGGGCTTGAGCATAACCCCATTCATTTAGCAAAAGGTTATGCGAACAGTTAGATGCCAAAACGGAGCAGAGAAGGCGGCAAGGGGGCATAACTATTAAATAGAGAATATTCTCGTTACACTAAAAAAGTTAGGCGTAGCGAGAATACGCGATCTGCCGCAAAACGAGCTATTTGCGAAGTTAGGTGTAATGAGAATACGCTACATGCTTCATCCGCTGATTTTAAGAAAGAAAGTAATGGTATTAATGAAAAGGACTCCCCTTCAAGCATCCTATTTGCAGTTAAACTAGGGAAGATTTAAACTAGTGAGGGTAAAGTAATAGTAGGTAATGGATGATCGTTTTAATTTAGTTAGTTCTCGCGTACCATTCAAAGGTTATTTAAATGGAACGCGAGAACCGTCCCCGCGTTTCGCGCGCGTTTCAGACCACCGCGCCTCAAGTGTGATTTTTATTACTAAAATGCGATGGGGTTTTGTGGTATACTGTTTATTGGATGTTTTGTTGAGTGGGTTGGTTTTTTGATCAATCCTTAATTATTTAGGAAGTCCTTATTTTGATTTATAAATAGATTATACTTTTAAAACATGGAGTGACCGTTATGCATATTTTGGTCGTTGGGTTGAATCATCGAACGGCACCTGTTCATATCCGGGAAAAGCTTGCTTTCCCAGAGTCTGAATTGGGACGTGCTCATGTTGAGTTAAGACAACAGAAAAGTATTTTTGAGAACGTCATTGTTTCTACGTGCAATCGGACAGAAATCTATGTTGTCACTGACCAAGTGCACACAGGCCGTTATTATACAAAACAATTCCTGATCAATTGGTTCAATGAAAGGCCGGAAGATATTGAACCTTATTTATTTGTGAAGGAAGGAAGAGAAGCGGTTGAACATCTTTTCCGTTTGACGTGCGGATTGGAATCGCTTGTCATTGGCGAGACTCAGATTCTTGGTCAGGTACGTTCTTCGTTTATGTTGGCTCAGTCCTCTGAGACAACAGGCACCTTTTTTAATGAACTGTTTAAGCAAGCCTTGACGGTTGCTAAACGAGCCCATTCTGAAACCTCAATTAATGAAAATGCTGTTTCGGTCAGCTATGCCGCTGTCGAGCTTGCCAATAAGATTTTTGGTCGTCTTGACGATAAGGAAATCTTGATCATTGGTGCGGGCAAGATGGGTGAATTGACGGCCAAACATTTAAAGAGCCATGGTGTTCCGAAAATCCGTGTCGTCAACCGCACATATGAGAAGGCAGAAGAGCTTGCTGCTCACTTCTCGGGTCAACCGCTGGAATGGACACGCATGGAATCCGCACTGAAAGAAACGGATATCGTCATTAGTTCAACAGGGGCAAAAGGATTAGTGTTGGACGCTGGAACTGTTCAGCAAGCAATGAAAGAGAGAAAAGGCAGACCTCTTTTCATTGTTGATATTGCCGTCCCTCGTGATATTGATCCGGAGATAAATAAAGTGGAAGGCGTTTTTCTATATGATATCGATGATCTCGAAGGTATTGTTGAAGCCAATATTCTTGAAAGACAAGAAGAAGCTCAAAAAATTGAAGCGTTGATTGTCTCTCAAATTGCGGCATTTGAACAATGGATCAAGACCCTTGGCGTTGTGCCGGCAATACAAGCGATACGTGAGAAGGCGCTTATGATTCAGGAGGATACGATGAAGAGTCTTGAACGGAAATTGGATCATCTGTCTGATCGCGATAAGAAACTCATCGGAAAGCATATGAAGAGTATTATTAACCAATTGTTAAGAGACCCTATCCAGCGAGCGAAAGAATTTGCCGACGAGAGAGAAGGACAGCTTAAGCTTGAAACGCTGATCCAGTTATTTGGTGTTGAAGAAGCCTATGAAAAGAAAGTGGCTGGAACTGCTTCAAACCTTGCAGAATCGAAACAACCTAATGCCGAGGGGCAAAAGGTTAGATGGAATGAAGCGGCGATTAACTCCTAGAAAGGAGTTCAGGCATGTTGTTAAATCTACTTTATGACACAACAATCAGCCTTTACACCTTATGCATTTCTTGCTTTTTTATAGATTTTGTTCAGACCAACCGGAGGGTACATGAAATGGCCTTCTGGTTGCTTTCTATTGTTTGGGTCTTGCAGGTGGGGATCTTCTTTCTGAAATATGAAGAATTAGGGGAATTTCCCATCGTCACCTTAACGGATGGTCTGTTCTTTTTAACTTGGTTTCTTGTTACGGTCACGCTCGTTTTGGATCGATTTTATGAACTTGACCTTATCATTTCTTTTTCTAATTTGGCCGGCTTTATTCTCATGGCCATCAGTCTTTTCAAGCCGGACAGGCGTGCTCCAGAGTTAATCAACAGTCATTTAATGTCGGACTTGCTGATTATCCATATTACAATTGCGCTTATTGCTTATGCTTTCTTTACTCTTTCATTCGTGCTGTCTATGATGTATATGGTGGAGTATTCTTGGTTGAAAAAGAAGAAATGGAATCGGCAGCTCACTCGCTTTGGAAGTCTTTCAATGCTTGAGAAAGGCGCTTTTTATTGCAATTTGTGTGGAGTTCCCTTATTGTTTGTGAGTTTAATCCTTGGGGTCATTCGAGCATCAGCTGCCCTTCCTAACTTCAGCTGGCTCGATCCAAAAGTGATTACCTCTTTCATTATATTAGGGGTTTATGGCTATTATCTTTATCAGAAATTAGGCAAGAATGTATATGGAAGACCCCTTGTTTTTTGGAACACAACGGCTTTTCTTTTAATACTAATCAACGTATTTTTATCACAAACGATTACGAGTTTCCATCTATGGTAATAGGAGGTAGGATATGAGAACTATTCGAGTAGGCTCACGAAAAAGTCAATTGGCTCTTACTCAGACTAATTGGGTGATGGACCAGCTTAAAGCGAAGCATTCTGATTTGAATTTCGAACTCAAACATATTGTAACTAAAGGTGATAAAATTCTGGATGTGACGCTGTCAAAAGTAGGAGGCAAAGGCTTATTTGTTAAAGAAATTGAACAAGCACTCTATGATAAAGAGATTGATTTTGCGGTACATAGCATGAAGGACATGCCTGCTGAGCTTCCTCCAGGACTCACCATTGCCTGCATTCCTGTTCGTGAAAACCCGTTTGATGTCATCATTACGAAGGATAACCGCTCTCTTGCCGAATTACCTGAAGGGGCGGTTGTTGGAACAAGCAGTCTTCGCCGACAAAGCCAGTTGCTTGCCATAAGACCGGACCTGGAAATTGAATCGATTCGTGGGAATATTGATTCCCGATTAAGAAAACTTGAAGAAGGACCGTTTGATGCGATTGTGTTAGCGGCGGCCGGGCTTGAACGAATGGGCTGGTCTGACCGGGTGAAGAAAGAGGTGCTTGAAGCGGAAACGATGCTCCCAGCTGTGGGCCAAGGTGCCTTAGCGATTGAATGCCGCTCGGATGACGAGGAACTGCTTGCCTTGTTAAAAAGTATTCACGATGAAGAAACGGCTCAAGCGGTTCAGGCTGAGCGAGGGTTCTTAGGGGCACTTGAAGGCGGCTGCCAAGTTCCGATTGCGGCTTTTGCACAATTGCAGTCATCAGGAACTATCCAGTTGTCAGGACTCGTTGCGACACCGGATGGTCAAACTGTCATAGCTGGTCAGGCAGAAGGTAGTGATCCATTAGCTCTTGGTGAAGGTCTTGCCAATGACTTAAAGGAGAGAGGCGCCAAAGCTATTCTTGATTCTGTTAAAGAGGAATTGAACCAATAATGAACAAGGCTTCTGCACTTTTGGGCCGCCGTCTGTTAATTACGCGTGATGGGGCTTCTGCTATGGCCATGGCAAAAGTGGTGGAGTCCTATGGAGGGATTCCTTACCTTGCACCTGTTTTGTCGTTTAAGCAAGCTTTATTAGGTGAGGCTGACATTCACGCAATTATGGAGCAGGATTGGCTTGTTTTTACAAGTGCTAATGGAGTTCGGTCTTTTTTTGACCAAATAAAAGAGAGGTCGTCTATCGGTTTTCCTAGGATTGCAGTTGTCGGAAGCAAGACGGCTGAAGCCCTTAACCAATATGGTCTAAAGGCCGATCTCATGCCATCTGATTTTACGGCTCGTGCCTTAGCGACTGCTTTTTCTGAATTGCCCGAGGGACAGAAACTAGCCATTTTAAAAGGACAGCTTGCCAAGGAGTCACTGGAAGAGTCTTTGAAAGAACAGGGGCACTTGGTCTCGAGCTATATCGTTTATCATACGGTTCCCAATTACGAAGGTAAATCGGATTTGCAAAGGGTTTTAAAGGAACATCCTATCGATGTCCTGACATTAACAAGTCCGTCTTCGCTTGCCTTTTTTCTTGAACTTTCTGGCTATACGGTTAATGATCCATTCTTTGACCGCGTCTTGCTTGGATGCATTGGACCAGAAACCAAGAAATTTGCTTTGGAACAAGGGTTTAGCCATGTTATAATGCCAAACCAATATACTGTAAAAGCACTTATTGAAGCAATAGCTGCTTATTATTTGGAGGGATCATCATGTCAACATTAAATTTTGACCGTCATAGAAGGTTGCGTCGGACACCGACTCTGCGCCGCATGATTCGAGAAACTCAAGTGACGGTGGATGACTTTATTTATCCCGTGTTCGCGGTTGAAGGAGAAGGGGTTCGAAACGAAATCTCTTCGATGCCAGGCGTCTTTCAGTTCTCTTTAGACACACTCGTGAAAGAAATGGAAGAAGTCGTTTCTCTTGGTATACCTTCTGTTATGGTGTTTGGTATTCCAAGTGAAAAAGATGCAGTGGGTTCAGGCGCCTACCACACTCATGGAATTGTGCAGAAAGCCATTCGAGTGATTAAAGAAAACTTTCCTGAACTCGTTGTCATTGCCGACACTTGTTTGTGTGAGTATACCGACCATGGTCATTGCGGGGTTATTCAAGGTGACCAAGTTTTAAATGATGAGAGCTTAAGCTTACTTGCAAAAACCGCTGTTTCACAAGCTGAAGCAGGGGCTGACATTATTGCCCCTTCCAATATGATGGATGGATTTGTGGCAGCTATTCGTAAAGAGCTGGATGAAGCAGGCTTTGAAGAGATTCCGATCATGTCTTATGCGGTGAAATATTCCTCTGCCTTCTATGGACCATTTCGTGATGCAGCAGATAGTGCGCCGCAATTTGGAGATCGTAAATCGTATCAGATGGACCCGGCAAACAGAAGAGAGGCTTTCCGTGAAGCGGAATCCGACGTTCAGGAAGGCGCGGACTTTTTAATGGTGAAACCTGGCTTGTCTTATCTGGATATCCTTCGTGATATCAGTAATCTGTATGATCTGCCTCTTGTTACTTACAATGTGAGCGGGGAATATGCGATGGTCAAGGCGGCGGCCCAAAACGGCTGGATTGATGAAAAACAAACCGTTTTAGAAATTTTAACGAGCTTTAAGCGTGCTGGTGCTGATTTAATTTTGACTTATCACGCGAAAGAGGCAGCTCGTTGGTTGAAAGAAGGCTATAAGTCATGATGAATATAAGTCGATCTGTTCAGGCGTTTGAAAAAGCGAAGAAAGTGATGCCCGGTGGGGTTAATTCACCGGTGAGAGCTTTTAAATCGGTGGATCTGTCACCTGTTTTTATAAAAGAAGGAAAAGGCTCACGGGTCACTGATATTGATGGAAATACGTACATTGACTATGTCTTATCATGGGGACCGCTTATTCTTGGCCATGCGCAACCAAATGTTGTACAAGCTATAAAAGAAACAGCGGAACGCGGGACAAGCTTTGGGGCGCCTAACTTGCTTGAAACCGAGCTTGCCGAATTGGTCATTGATCGCGTTCGCTCCATTGACGTTGTACGGATGGTGAACTCTGGAACGGAAGCAACGATGAGTGCGCTTCGTCTGGCTCGAGGGTTTACCGGCCGTGATAAAATTTTGAAGTTTGAAGGCTGTTACCATGGCCATGGAGATTCTCTTTTAATTAAGGCGGGTTCAGGTGTAGCGACATTAGGATTACCAGATAGTCCTGGAGTACCAAAGGGAATTGCGCAAAACACCATTACGGTTCCTTACAATGATCTTGATGGCGTGAAGTTTGCTTTTGAGAAGTTTGGTGAAGAAATTGCGGCAATTATCGTTGAACCTGTAGCAGGAAACATGGGGGTGGTTCCGCCTCTGCCAGGTTTCTTAGAGGGTCTTCGACAAATCACAGAAGAGTATGGTTCCCTTTTAATTTTTGATGAAGTCATGTCCGGTTTCCGAGTGGATTATTATTCAGCGCAAGGGCGTTTTGGGATTACTCCTGATTTGACTTGTCTCGGAAAAGTAATAGGCGGGGGACTCCCTGTAGGAGCATACGGTGGACGCCGCGATATTATGGAAAGAGTCGCACCGGCGGGTAACATCTATCAAGCAGGAACGTTGTCAGGCAATCCGCTCGCTATGGCGGCAGGGCTCGCTACACTTTCACAAGTGAAGCCTGAAGACTATAAAGGCTTTGAACAAAAAGCAACTCGTCTTGAAGAAGGGTATCTTGCCGCGGCAGAAAAGCACCGTGTTCCATTAACTGTTAACCGTATTGGTTCGATGATTGGCTTGTTCTTTACGGATAAACAGGTCATTAATTACGAAACAGCTAAATCAGCCAATTTAGATCACTTTACCTCTTATTTTAGAATGATGCTTGAGCAAGGCATTTCATTACCCCCTTCTCAATTTGAAGGCTTATTCCTCTCAACCGCTCATTCTATGGAAGATATCGAAGCAACCATTCAGGCAGCTGACTATGCCTTTTCAAAATTTTGATAGGTCAAAAATAGCGTTCACTACGGTGGACGCTATTTTTTACATTAAGAAAGCAGAAAATCGACGCAGGTAAAATTATAAGAAAAAAGGATACATGCAGCTAGGCTGTTTTCATAAATTTTATTGCTTTTTAGGCCCTTTTTAGGCGGGCAACCCGTGAGCGAGTAATGGCTTGTCGATATCACAATTGGGCTATTGGTTCAATCTTTTTTCTATTAAAAATAGAAAAGAGTCATGTTTGCTAGAAAGTGTGAATAGACTGAGGTTAAGGGAACCATTCGATGAGTAAGTGCTTATCGTTTTTTTGCTCTAAACTAGGAAGTTGACATAAAAACAGACGAGATTACATAAATCTGTATTATGAATAAGTGGAAAGGGTGAACGTAATGTCCCATGCCTCAAGCCAAAGTCTTCAATTTTCAATCGATGAAACCATTTGGTTAAGAAATGGATATGAAGCAGAGGAGATTTTATCCTTAGCTCTCGACCCCGATATCACAATAGAAGAAACATCTCAATATGTTGCTATAAGAGGCTCATTAAGATTGACCGGTGAATATAAGCCTGCGGTTCAGGATGAAGTGATTGAACGAACCGAAGACGTCTCCTACCGTGTGATTGACGAAATTATGGAAACAGAAGATGGGACGGCATATATGGAACACCATTTTCCAGTGGATATCACTATTCCGGCTAATCGTGTGAGGGCTATTGAAGATGTTTATGTCACTGTTGATTCATTGGACTATGTTCAACCGAATAAGGGGTGTCTGCAATTACAGGCAGATATTTCGATTTCTGGGTTAGTTAATCCCGACCTGCAGGCTATTGATTCACGTCAAGAGGAGAGCTATCAAGAAAAACAAGAGAATGCCTATGATCCACTAGACACGGTCAACTATGAAGCGTATCGAGAGCCTGATGAAGAGGAGCCAGCAAAAGCCCCGCAAATTGATTTTAAGGAACGTGAAGAGGAAGCAATAGAAGAACTCTCTTATCAAACGGATTTTGAAGAAGCAGCAGATGCTCAGGATGGCGTGTTATTCCAGACAGAGGATGAGGAGGAAGAAATCATCATCCCTGTGCGAAGTGAGAACATTCCAATGGAGAGTGAACCTGAAACCGAAACAGGGTTCAAACAATTTGAAACCCCTACTATGCAAGTAAATACAGGTTTGAAAAAGGGAACTGAGGCCGCTGGTGAAGAAAACAAGCAGCCGGCCGTTCAAGTTTCAGAATCGGCGCCTGCTGTGCCTTCAACACCAGCACCTGAACCTGAACAAACAGCTCCTATTGAAGAAAACGTCCCGTCAGTTGCGGAGGAAGTGGATCACCAAGAGTCCGTTGAAGAAAAACCAAAAATTAAACGACGTGATGAAAATGCCCTGTATCTCACTAAGATGCTGACGAGCGAAAATGAACAGTTTACAAAGGTGAAAATTTGCATTGTTCAAGAAGGGGATAACCTTGAAACAATCGCTAACCGATATAAAGTTCCGGTAACGAATATTTTAAGAAGGAATCAATTAAGCACAGAGAGCTTGGATGAAGGGCAAGTGTTATATATCCCGGTAAAGGGGTGAGTGATTTTGTCTCAGACCAATGCTTGGCGTGACCTCGATCTCGGTGGTCACGTTTCTTCTTTTTATAAGGAACCTCATGAAGAGATCCCTTCCTCGGTCTTTTCGGCGTATGAGTTAAATCCGCAGATGGTGAGGGTGATAAGTCATGGAAGAGTATGGTATATAGAGGATCAAGGCAACCAATACGCTTTAAAAAGAATCGCTTTAACCCATAATCAACTTCGACGTTTTCTATCCTTTTATCAAGCTTCAAGGCAGAGTCCGATTCAAACCCCTGCATTAATCCTGAATTCGAATGGTCAGCCTTATTCTATGGATGGCCGAGACATCTATTTCCTGACTGAGTGGTTATCCATCACGGACCGTGATCAATCGGATCAATGGGAAATGCTATGGGATACACTTGGGGATTGGCATCGATTAACCGCACAGAGCTTTGAATTAGAGGCGGCGTGGCGGGAGGCTTTTATAGAAAGATGTCTTGAAGTGTGGTCAGAGCAAGTGTTAAGCCTCGATTTATTTATGAATGATTGTGAACATCGCCTTTATCCATCTCCTTTTGAACAGCGCTTTATGGCGATCTTTTCTGAAATCCGTTCAGGTGCAGAAGAAGCCCACACACGCATGAAAAACTGGCAAGACCAATTATCTGAGAAAAAACAGATAAGGGTTGTCTCCTGTCATGGCAAACCATCCACCGCCCATCTTATTGTTTCGGGAAGACGCCGGAACTGGATCAGTACGGATCAATCAGGGATCGATCTGCCAGTCCGTGATCTACTGTGGTTGTTAAGATGGGGACAGACAACGGTTCACCCCGAAGCACTAAAAAGGGGATTTGATATTTATGAAACGATCTTTCCATTAGATGAGCATGAAAAGACCTTGCTCTCAGCTCATCTCTGTCAGCCGGCTTCACTAGTTCGCCTGCTTCATCAGTATAAGCAAAGTCGAAAGAGTCAGCTTGATGAGCGAGGCATGACCATTAATCTTGAAAAAGCTTATCATCACTGGGGGCGAACTTGGCAGGCTACTCGGCCACTGTTGGATAACAAGCCACAATCACCGAGTGAATCAGATGAAAAAACGGGGAAGGACTGAGATGAGACGCTAACGAATTGGCTCTGTTAATCGGCAACATTGCCACCTAAAAAAACAGCTTGACCATTGTAGGTGTCAACGTGTTAATGACTAGGTTGATTTTTTAATAAGGCAAGTAATTGAGATAACCAGAAATAAGCGGAAGATTTCCGGTTAAACAGCAGAATCGAGCTCAGATGCGGGAATATAAGCGGAGTTTTTCCGGTTAAGCAGGGCAAAAGGACTCCGATCCACGCTTTCTAGAGTCAATAGCCGGAAAATCTCCGTCTATTTTAGCTGTTTTCAGTGGGATTTCCTAATTAAGAGAAAATTCTCCGCTTATTTATCAACTCCTCTTTAACATCGCCTATTAAAGATAAAAGCTTGGGAAATATCCCAAGCTTTTATCTATTATATAGGGGACAGACCTCTACTGAAAGAATAACAACTTGGCAGAGGTCTGTCCCCACCCATCAAGAAAGAATAACGGCTTGGCAGAGGTCTGTCCCCGTCCAAGATCCTTAAATCCAGCTTCTCAAGAAACAAATGTAGAGGGCAATCATCACTATGAACAGAATAATATCAAATGTCGTTGGGAAGAAGAGCATTCGAAGCCCTTGAAAAACGGCTAATGGCAGGATAAAAAGTTCGATCCCATCGCGAATCGCTCTGATCCAAGGGGGCAATCGGTATTTGTTATATCTCCAGCGATTAAACAAATCAACACCTCCCGTTCGGTGGTCGTGAAGGTCTTTTTCGAACCCTGAGCGTGTACATCAGAACCAATTAGTATTATTTTATGTGAACATGGGCTAATCGTGCACTCTTATTTGTCCTTATCCAATAACTCTTTTTAACGATTTGACATTCGGAAAAGATACTCGTAAAATGAAATTACAAAACACAGGTGCGTGGATAGGGAAGAGTACAGATTGGCTGACTATTAGAGAGAGCAATTCACCGGCTGAAAGATTGCTTGAGTTAGCCATTTGGAAGGTCGCCCTTGAGCTGTTCCTTTGAACCCGAGCTTCGGCTCGCAGTAGAAGTGAACCGGTTGTTCCCGTTATCGAACAGAGAGTGTGTTTGGTTCATTCCAAGCGAACAAAGGTGGTACCGCGGAGCGTTCTTCGTCCTTTTATAGGGAGAAGAAGGCTTTTTTTATTGGCCTTTTTCTTGAAGAAGAAGGCAGCCCGAAGCGTTTCCTGTGGATATGGATAGGAGGAATAGTATGTCTGAGAAACCTGAATTGAAGGCCAAGTACGACCCGAATCAGACAGAGAGTAAATGGTATCAGATATGGAAGGATAAAGGATATTTTAAAGCAGGCGAAGATCCTTCCAAGACCCCTTATACGATTGTGATCCCACCGCCGAACGTAACGGGTAAGCTTCATCTGGGGCATGCCTGGGATACAACGATGCAGGATTTACTCATTCGTTTTAAGCGGATGCAAGGGTATGATGCGCTTTACTTGCCTGGGATGGACCATGCCGGTATCGCAACACAGGCTAAGGTCGATGCGAAGCTCCGTGAGCAGGGAACAAACCGTTATGAGCTCGGTCGCGAGAAATTTTTGGAAGTTTCTTGGGAATGGAAGGAAGAATACGCTGAATTTATTCGCAACCAATGGGCAAAGATGGGTCTTTCCCTCGATTACAGCCGCGAGCGCTTTACATTAGATGAAGGGTTATCTAAAGCGGTTCGTGAAGTGTTCGTCCGGCTTTATGAAAAAGGATTAATCTATCGCGGTGAATATATTATCAACTGGGACCCTGCTACTAAAACGGCGCTTTCCGATATTGAAGTTATTTATAAAGAGGTTCAAGGTCATCTCTATCATCTGCGTTATCCATTAGCCGACGGATCGGGCTTTATTGAGGTAGCAACCACACGGCCGGAGACGATGCTTGGTGATACAGCCATCGCCGTTCATCCAGATGACGAGCGCTACAAAGAGGTAGTCGGCAAAACGGCTATTTTACCTATCGTCGGCCGTGAAATACCAATTGTAGCTGATGATTACGTCGATAGAGAGTTTGGGTCTGGCGCAGTCAAAATTACGCCTGCTCATGATCCGAATGATTTTGAACTTGGTAATCGCCATAACCTTGAACGAATTTTGGTTTTGGATGAATCTGGGACGATGAATGAAAATGCCGGCAGTTATCAAGGCCTTGACCGATTCGAATGCCGTAAGAAGATTGTTAAGGATCTAGAAGAAGCAGGTGTTTTAGTTAAAATTGAAGACATCATGCACTCGGTTGGTCACTCGGAACGCAGCGATGCGGTCGTTGAGCCTTATTTGTCTACTCAGTGGTTTGTTAAAATGGCACCTCTAGCTGAACGATCAGTGAACATTCAGAAGCAGCATGGAGAAGAAGCGGTTCATTTCGTTCCAGAACGCTTTGAAAATACGTATTTCAATTGGATGGAGAACATTCGCGATTGGTGTATCTCTCGTCAGCTCTGGTGGGGACATCGTATTCCAGCTTGGTACCATAAAGAAACAGGCGAGGTTTATGTCGGAATGGAAGAACCGGCGAATCCTGAAGAGTGGAATCAAGATGAGGATGTTCTGGATACTTGGTTCAGCTCAGCTCTTTGGCCATTCTCGACGCTCGGATGGCCAGATGAAGAGTCGGCGGATCTTAACCGGTATTTCCCAACGGACGTCCTGGTTACAGGCTACGATATCATCTTCTTCTGGGTTGCTCGTATGATCTTCCAATCCATTGAATTTACTGACCGCAAACCTTTTAAAGATGTCTTGCTCCACGGGCTTATTCGTGACGCAGAGGGTCGTAAAATGAGTAAATCGCTAGGCAATGGGATTGACCCAATGGATGTGATTGATAAATACGGTGCAGATGCCTTAAGATATACGATTGCTACAGGTACAACACCGGGGCAGGATCAACGCTTCCAATGGGAAAAAGTAGAAGCAAGCTGGAATTTTGCCAATAAGATTTGGAATGCCTCTCGTTTTCTCATCATGAATCTAGGTGACATGACTTATGATGAAATTTCTTTAGAGGGTGAAAAATCGGTGGCAGATCGTTGGATTTTGTCTCGGTTGAATACGACGATCGAAGCGGTCACTCAACAGATTGAGAAATATGATTTTGGAGAAGCTGGTCGAAAGCTTTATTCCTTTATTTGGGATGATTTCTGCGATTGGTACATTGAAATGGCAAAAATCGCTCTTTATGGGGAGAATGTAGCAGCCAAACAGACAACCAAATCCGTATTGGTCCATGTTTTGGATCAGACACTCAGATTGCTTCATCCATTTATGCCGTTTGTTACAGAAGAAATTTGGCAGTATCTTCCACATCAAGGAGAAACGATCCTAAAAGCTGAATGGCCGACAAGCCACTCTGAACTGGCAGATGAAGAAGCTGATAAAACGATGCAGCTGCTTCAGAATATAATCAAAGCCGTTCGAAATACGCGTGCTGAAAAGAATGTAGCACCTAGTAAAAAAATTGATATCCAAATTAAACCGGCAAGCGCTGTTGAGCTAGCGCTTCTTGAAGAAAACCGAATGTATTTGGAGCGTTTCTGTAACCCAGAAACGTTGACTCTTGCAGAAGGGTTACCCGCCCCTGAACAATCGATTAGCATTGTTGTAACGGGTGCAGAGCTTTATTTGCCGCTTGCGGGTTTGATCAATTTTGAAGAAGAAATCGCGCGCTTAAAGCAAGAACTTAAGAAATGGGAATCTGAAGTAGAGCGGGTGCAAAAGAAGCTTTCCAATCAAGGCTTCATGGCTAAAGCTCCAGAAGCAGTTGTTCAAGCTGAGCGTGAAAAAGAAACAGATTACTTGGCAAAACGTGATAAAGTACAAGAACGCCTGAATGAACTACAAAATTAACAACTAGAATGGCAGGCTGATCAGCCTGCCATTTATAAGATTGGCGAAGGGGAAGACGACCAATGTTTAAAACTATAGATGAAACTTTAGATTGGATTCACACCCATCTACCGCACGGAATTAAGCCTGGGCTTTCTCGGATGGAATGGGTGATGGACAAGCTTGGCCATCCAGAGCGCACGATTCGAGCCATTCATGTTGGAGGAACGAATGGAAAAGGGTCAACCGTTTCGTTTTTAAGAAGCGTCTTAATGGAGACATTTGAAGAAGTAGGCACCTTCACGTCTCCTTATATTGTTAGCTTCAATGAGAGAATAGCGGTCAATAACCAGCCAATTTCAGATGAGGACTTGGTAAAAGCGGCTAATATGATTTATCCATTTGCAGAGGAACTTGGCAAAAGTGATCTCGGCTATCCAACTGAATTTGAAGTGATTACGATGATCAGCCTTGTTTATTTTTCGAGAATTCATCCCTGTGATGTGGTGATCTATGAGGTCGGTCTAGGCGGTCGTCTAGATTCAACCAATATTATTTATCCGCTCGTTTCCGTTATTACCAATGTGGGGATTGACCATGTCGCTCAACTTGGAGGGACGATCACTGAAATTGCTTCTGAAAAGGCAGGAATTATAAAGTCTGGAACACCGATTGTCACAACGGCCGAGCATCCTGATGCCTTAAAAGTAATCCAAGAGAAGGCAACTCAAATGAAAGCGAAGCTCTATCAGTTGGGTCAACACTTTGAGGTTGTTCAAGAATCTTCAAGTGCGGCCTATGAAGAATTTCATTTCAAAAGCCTTTATTGGAACTTCAGCGGTTTAAAGAGTTCGCTTAGAGGTCCGCATCAAATTAAAAATGCCTCGGCAGCTCTTAAAGCCTTAGAGATCCTTTCTACTTTTTATGCCTTTCCAATTGAGGAAGAGGCGATCCGGCTGGGACTCTCAAAAACGGCCTGGCCAGGACGTTTTGAAACCGTATCGACAAATCCGTTGATCTTTTTAGATGGTGCGCATAATGAAGAAGGCGTCAAAGCGTTAGTGAAAACCATTAACGAAACGTATCCGGATAAAACGGTCCATCTGTTATTTGCAACCCTAAAGGATCGTAATAACGAGTCCATTCTTCAGCATCTCCAGACCATTTCTGAACACATTACCTTTACAACCTTTGATTTTAAACGGGCTGAAAAAGCGGAGGAATTAGAGAAGTTAGGGGTAGAAGGAAAGGTTAGGCAAGATTGGAGAGCGGCTTTGGATGAATTGGCTGGAGGACTCGGTGCCGAAGAGCTTCTCTTAATCACGGGATCTCTCTATTTTATAGCTGAAGTCCGCCGCGAGTTAAAGAAATACCAAAAGGCTTAAAAATCTAAAAGCGCAGAATAACTGACATGTAAGACAAAAGCTTGGGGGGGTTCCCAAGCTTTTTCTTTAATAGCTTTTTTAATTTGATTAGACGGTGCAGCGGATTTGATAAACAAGCGGAGGAATTTCTCTTAATCTGGAACTAGCATTGAAGATAGCGTGAGGCCGGGCTAGAGCTTCTCAGATTTTTGGCTGACCTTTTATGATTTTTGAACAAGCTTCTCGGACTTTTTGGTGACCTTCTTGGATAAATGTTAAACCTTCTTGGATTTCGCTCTCCTGGATGAGGCCGGGAGAGAGGTTCTGTGATTTTTGGTTGACCTTTTAGGATTTTTGGCCAAGCTTCTCGGACTTTTTAGCGACCTTCTAGGATAAATGGCAAACCTTCTTGGATTTCGCGCTCCTGGATGAGGCCGGGTGAGAGCTTCTGTGATTTTTGGCTGACCTTTTAGGATTTTTGGCCAAGCTTCTCGGATTTTTTGGCGACCTTCTAGGATAAATGGGGAACCTTCTCAGATTTCGCTCCCTTGCAGGTGGGCAGAGTGAGAGCTTCTATGATTTTTGTGTCACCTTTTAGGATTTTTGACAAACCTTCTAAGATTTTTTAGTGACCTTCTAGGATAAATGGGTAACCTTCTATGATTTTGCTTCCTTACATGTGGGCCGGGAGAGAGGTTCTGTGATTTTTGGCTGACCTTTTAGGATTTTTGGCCAAGCTTCTCGGACTTTTTAGCGACCTTCTTGGATAAATGGGGAACCTTCTTGGATTTTGTGCTCTTGCGTGAGGCCGGGAGAGAGGTTCTGTGATTTTTGGCCAAGCTTCTCGGACTTTTTAGCGACCTTCTAGGATAAATGGGGAACCTTCTCAGATTTCGCTCCCTTGCAGGTGGGCCGAGTGAGAGCTTCTATGATTTTTGTGTCACCTTTTAGGATTTTTGACAAACCTTCTAAGATTTTTTAGTGACCTTCTAGGATAAATGGGTAACCTTCTATGATTTTGCTTCCTTACATGTGGGCCGGGTGAGAGCTTCTGTAATTTTTGGCTGACCTTTTAGGATTTTTGGCCAAGCTTCTCGGATTTTTTGGCGACCTTCTAGGATAAATGGCAAACCTTCTCGAATTTCGCGCTCTTGCGTGAGGCCGGGAGAGAGCTTCTGTGATTTTTGGCTGCCCTTTTAGGATTTTTGGCCAAGCTTCTCGGATTTTTTGGCGACCTTCTAGGATAAATGGCAAACCTTCTTGGATTTTGTGCTCTTGCGTGAGGCCGGGTGAGAGGTTCTGGTTACTCAACTACCTGTTCGGACTTTCTTAATCCAAAAAAAGTATAAAAATCTATTTATTTCTAATAAGAATATTGATAGAATAAAAATTAAAATGAGTTTTGTAAAAAATTCAGTATTTTAGTTAGGCTTTTTGTACAGGTTGAAGATCTGGTTAGATCCTATTTGAAACAAAATTCGAAACATTTTGTAAGGGGAGATTCTAGTGACCGAACAATCAAAACGACTGATGTGGGTATTATGGGTCCTCATATGGCCAATTTCTGTCATCTTGATTTTGTTGCATTCACAACCAGTCTCCAAACACGCTTATGTCTCGATTGTTTTGATGGGTCTCATGCTGATTTTAATTGCCGTTTCTTATTTTCGGGTCAATGGTACAGATATTTTCATTATTCAAAGTGTCTCGATGACCGTTTTTCTCTTGTTTGGTTTAGCGGCAGAACTGATCTTAACCCAAATTGGCGTTCTTTGTTATTTGGCTTCACTGCGCCTTACCAAGGATTATCACTTCCGATATCCGACTAATATGCTCATGTTTCTAGTCGTTTCGGTTGGTTCAGCAGGGTTTTATTATCTAATTGGCGGCCGTATCGGGATGGTAGGACCGGGGGAGCCCATGCAATTTCCGCAAATTATCGGCTATGCTTTTGCGGGATTTGCTCTTAATCATGTGACCTCTTATATAATTGGCAAAGTTCTTTATAAGGAATCTTCTTTTTTAGATAAATCTATCATTTGGGAATTGGTGACAACCCTTTTAACCTTGCCGATCAGCTTCATTTTTTATATTCTCTATTCGGAATACAGTGTTCGTTCCATTTTGATGGTGGCTATTCCTATGCTGACGCTGTCTGTTATTTTTCGTTTAATAAGCAGAGAAAGTCTCCTTAGTAAGCAGTTGAAAGAAACCAATGAAATTGGCCGTGAATTAAGTCAAACATTAGAAGTGAAATCCGTTTATAAGCATTTTTTTAAATCGCTTCATAGTGTCCTAGATATATCGGATACCTATTTGTTTGTCTTGGATGAGGCAGGCGGCTTAAGCGCTGTTCAACACTATGATAATCATGGTGAAGAAGGACCGATTAATCTTGATGTGTTTCCGCGCCCTGATTGCTCTTTCTATAAAAATAATCGGTTTAAGGCTTCGACTAAAAAACAATGGACGCCATTCCTTCAGTCCTTCTTGCCTGATACCGTTCATTCTGTCATGATGCTGCCTTTAAGCATGAACGATAATTTAGAGGGGATCATTATGTTGGGGAGTAAGCTCAAGTATGGGTATCAGAAACAGCATGAAATGATTTTTGAAATTATGACCCATTTTTTCAGTGTGGCTCTGAAAAATGCGGCTAACTATGAGAAGACGAAGATGGAAAGCGAACGAGATCCGTTAACCCATTTATATAATTATAGGTATTTTTCGCAACTGCTAGATAGTCGATTTAGCGCAGCGAATTCAGGTTCTTTTGCCATTATTATGCTGGATCTTGATCATTTCAAAGAAATTAATGATCAATTCGGACATGAGAGCGGGAATGAGATTCTTTTGCAGGTAGCTGAGCGCTTAAGAGAGGCTGTCAAACAAGATGGAGTCGTCGCAAGATATGGCGGCGAAGAATTCATCATATTGTTGGATCGGACCACTTCTGAAGGGGCCTATGTTTTTGCTGAATCTTTAAGAAAAAAGATAAGCAACCAATCGTTTATGATTAATCCCTTTAATCTTGACAGGCATGAGATGGCGATTCAAGTGACTGCCAGTATGGGAGTCGCAACAGCACCTGACCAAGGGAAGGACTCTGTTACACTCATCCGTAATGCGGACCGGGCCATGTATGCAGGGGCTAAGCAAAAGGGGCGAAATCGCGTGGCCGCATACTCCAGTTAAACCTCTCCGAAGAAGCGCATCGACAGTGAAGCTCAAATGTCTATGTGCTTCTCTCCTTCCCATTTATAAAATAGACAAGATGAAAGGCTAGGCATTAAGTAAAGGAGGTGATTCTATTTTAGATGTTCTTTTGTTTGTTTCGGGGTCACTCATGGGTGCCATTTCCCACGTTTTGGCTTTAAAAATGCTCACGGATCGCTCCGACTGTGTGCACCGATTATATGGGTGGAAGCCTTATGAGTTCCTTTTACGTCGTTTCCCTATTTTTCAAACGGCAATGTCCCGAGCCCTCGTTTCACCTTCTTTGTTGGTGTCTGCAGGACTGGGAGGATTTTTCTATTTATGGATAGGGTGTCAGTCCAATTCGTTTCAAGATTCCTTGTTTCTTCTCCTCGCTTTTCATCTTCTGCTCATGGCAGCTGTTACAGACCTCTATTATTGGCTCATTCCAAACCGTCTCCATGTTTTCATTGTTTGTCTCTCTGTCCCGGTCTTTTTTAGTTTTACAAATCAACCGTTTGAACCGCATTTAATAGGAGCAGCATTTGGTTTTACGATGCCGTTTCTCGTTATAATCACCTCAAGAGGAGGGCTTGGAGGAGGTGATCTGAAGCTCTTTATGACTCTTGGATGGCTTATTGGTTATCCCCTTATACTCACTACGATGATTGACGCCTGTTTGGCAGGACTTCTCTTTTTTCTCCTTCATCTCGTTTTAAAAAGACGTGCTCCCCCACTAAAAAGACTTCCCTTTGCTCCCTTTATCTTAATCGGTTACCTTATCGTGTTATTTCAGTCCATTAAGTTCGAAATTTGACGAAAACTTAGAGGGGAAATCCGACAAAAGTCTTGTCCATTTTTAAACAAAATGTGCTAGTCTTTCATAAGAAGGCTAGGGCCCTGTATGGCTATTCATAATCGCAACCATTGGAATATAGAGGAGGCAAGCCAAATTTTTAAAGAGGAGGCTTTTTCGCCATATGTCAGAATCAAACACTCCTAAGAAAAATCCAAATAATCGCATTACGGTTACTTTTAATGGCAAAGAAACAACCCTCCACAAATGGGCGAAGGAGGCAGTTGCGGCGACCGACCAAGATCGTATGAAAGACTGGCGGCTAGTCGGCTTAGAGAGTCAGGAAGAACCTCAATCATCCCTAGATAGACAAGAAATGACCGAGGAACCGGTTGTTGAAGAGGAGGAATTAAACTCATTTAATTATTATGAGATTAATAATGCGGTAGCCAAACCGTATCTGTCGCCTTCGTATTCTAAAAAAAAGAAGAAGCCGGTTAAAAAGACAGTTAAATCCGATTTCGTTCTATTTTTCAAGAAATTTTGGATTCCGTTAATATCAGCCATTATTGTAGGATTAGGGCTAGGATTTACAGTGCTTGTCTTTTTCACGCACCAACAAACAACGCCTGCCGCCCAATCAAGTTCTACTCCTGATGAAACCGCTGGTAGTGAAGCCGCCACTACGTCAACTCCAGTTAGTGATGGAAAGACTGAAACGGTTGATGGTAAGGATTATGCCCTTAATCTGTATATTGACCAATTAAATATGTACAGTACAAAGGCCAATGCTCAAAACGCGCAGAAGACGTTTTCCTCACAGGGAATCCACTCTGTTATTGTGCAAGAACAGGGTAAGTATGCACTGATTGGCGCTGTGGCTTTGACAAAAGCCGATCTTCAAACAGTTGGAAAACCAATTGCCAGTCAGGTGGATGTCTATGGGAAACAATGGATTCTCAGTGTCAATCAATTAAAAGGAAGTCATATGGATTTACAGGATATTAAAACCGCTAATTTAGTCATACAAAATCTGATCCCTCTAAGTTTAAGTGCCGCTGAATCTAAACCGGTTGACCAGACTGTCATGAAACAGGTGAATAAAGCGATTCAACAAATGGAAGACCCGGGTACGGATGTTTCCAAACAAAAACTTGGTACTCTAAAAGGAACGTTGGTCGCCGCTTATTCAGCTCTTAATCAATCGAAGCCAAGCGGAACAGAAGCACAAAAAGCATTATTAGATGCCATTGCCAATTATCAGTTGGCACTTGATGCCTATAGTTCTAAGTAATGAGGTGAGACTGTCTTTTTAGCAGAGGGGGACGATCCCTCTGCTAAAGAGTTTCCCGTGTCTACTTATTTTTTAAGTTTTGCCGTTTGGTAGGTTGCAAATGGTATGTAGTTAATTTCGCAAAGGGCCTTATCCTAGCCGCGATTCATCCCCCCTTCATGATTCTTTCCAATTAACCCCTCAAAAGCAACCCCCATAAAACTTGTTTAATTTAAGAATTTATTAAGAGGGGCACAAATAACTTATAGGTGAAACTTATCGGTTAAGTTAGAAAATGAGAATCGAATGGTGAGGGTCCTTCTAGTCAATTAAATTGATTTTAAGGAGCTGGATCAATAATGAACGATTCTGTTATTATGGTTCGAGATGTCCCTATTGAAGAGCGACCTAGGGAACGATTAATTAGATATGGTGCACAAGCTTGTACGAACCAAGAGCTTTTGGCCATTATTTTACGAACGGGGACAAAAGAGGAATCTGTGATGAATTTGGCAACACGTCTTCTGACCGCTGTCGAAGGGGTAACTGCACTTCGAACGGCGAGCATTGAAGAGCTCTGCCAGGTAAAAGGAATAGGGCCGACTAAGGCCGTACAACTATTGGCATCTGTTGAGCTTGGAAGACGATCGGTATTGGAAAAAAGAGACGAGAAAAGAGCGATTCGTTCTCCAAAGGATGGGGCAGACTATGTCATGGAGGATCTCCGTCACTTGTCTCAAGAACATTTTGTTGCCCTTTACTTGAATACCAAAAATCAAGTCATCCACCAACAAACCATCTTTATTGGAAGTCTTAATGCTTCCATCGTCCACCCAAGAGAAGTGTTCAAAGAGGCTTTAAAGCGTTCGGCAGCCTCTATTTTATGTTTCCATAATCATCCTTCAGGGGATCCCTCACCAAGTCGTGAGGATATTGAGGTGACAAAACGATTAGTGGATTGCGGACTTATGCTGGGAATTGAGTTGATAGACCATATTGTAATAGGAGATAAAAAATTTGTAAGTTTAAAGGAAAAGGGATTGCTTTAATACTATGTTTTTTTAATCAATTGCGCTATAATTAAATTTATGAGTTTTGCATCATGAAGGGAGATACATACATGATTGGCGGATTTTCACGTGACTTGGGCATAGATCTTGGTACAGCCAATACGCTTGTCTATTTAAAGGGTAAAGGGGTTGTAGTAAGAGAGCCTTCTGTTGTCGCCAAACGTACGGATACAGATACCATTCAAGCTGTCGGTAATTCGGCAAAGAACATGATTGGT
This sequence comes from Pullulanibacillus sp. KACC 23026, assembly GCF_029094525.1. NCBI lineage: Bacteria > Bacillati > Bacillota > Bacilli > Caryophanales > Sporolactobacillaceae > Pullulanibacillus > Pullulanibacillus sp. KACC 23026. The sequence continues at coordinate 1,492,566 of NZ_CP119107.1, forward strand.
CGGACACCCGGGAATATTGTGGCTCAAAGGCCAATGAAAGATGGGGTGATTGCTGATTTCGAAACAACAGCCACAATGTTGAAATATTTTATCAATCAGGCTCAGAAGAAGCGCTCTTTCTTATCGCGTAAGCCGAATGTGATGGTCTGTGTGCCATCTGGGATTACAGCGGTTGAAAAACGTGCAGTCGAGGATGCGACGAAGCAAGCAGGAGCGAAGGAAGCTTTCACAATTGAAGAACCTTTCGCAGCAGCAATTGGTGCTGATCTGCCTGTTTGGGAGCCAACTGGAAGCATGGTTGTTGATATAGGTGGTGGAACGACTGAAGTTGCTATTATTTCTCTTGGAGGAATTGTAACCAGTCAATCGATCCGTGTCGCAGGCGATGAGATGGATGATGATATTATCCAATACATTAAGAAAACCTATAATCTTATGATAGGTGAACGTACAGCCGAGCAGCTTAAGCTTGAAATAGGAGCAGCTGGTCAGCTGGATGAAGATGAAACGATGGAGATACGCGGGCGTGACCTTTTAACAGGACTGCCTAAGACGTTGACTGTTACAGCTAAAGAAATTTCAGAGGCGCTTAAAGACACTGTTGATGAAATTTTTGAAGCGGTCAAAATTACGTTGGAGAAAACACCGCCTGAACTTGCGGCGGATATTATGGACCGAGGGATTGTGTTAACAGGAGGAGGGGCATTGCTCCGTAATCTTGATAAAGTTCTTAGTGATGAAACCAAAATGCCTGTCATCATCGCTGAGAATCCCTTAGATTGCGTGGCAATCGGAACCGGTCGAGCACTTGAGAATTTACCGATGTTCAAATCAAAGGCAGGCATTACAGCGAGAAAAAGATCATAGTAAGTAGGTGTCATGATGCCGCCCTTCTTTAATAATAAGAAGCTCATTATCCTTTTAACAAGTCTCATTATATTAGTCGCCCTCATTGGTTTTTCGATGAAGGAGCGCGAACAAATCTCCTGGCCTGAACAATTTGTTCACGACACAGTTGGGTTGTTTCAGTATACATTTTCAAAACCCGCTCGCTATGTAGCGGGTTTCTTTCAGAATTTGCAAGATATCCGAAATGTTTACGAAGAGAATAAAGTTCTTAAGAGTCATTTGCAGAAATACGCCGAGCTTGATTCCAATTATCAGGTTCTTAAGTCTCAATATGACGAATTGAAAAAGCAACTGAATATTAGCAGCATACCCGATCTAACCGATTATAAGTCTTATGTGGCATTTGTTATTGGCCGCTCTTTTGATAATTGGAACCAGCAAATTACGGTCAATAAAGGATTAAAGCAAGGCATCAAAAAAGGGATGCCTGTTGTAACAGCAGATGGCTTTATTGGTAAAGTAACGGAAGTGAGTCAATTTACCAGTGTGGTAACACTTGTAACAGATCCATCGAACTATAACCAAATCTCTGCAGAAGTCATCAAATCAGGCGTTCCAATCGATGGAATGATTGAAGGCTATGATGATAAGAAAAATGAGCTGTTATTTAAGAAAATCCCAATTGATGCTAAAATTACCAAAGGAGACAAGGTGGTTTCCTCTGGGCTTGGAAAAGTCTATCCTCAAGGTATCTTAATTGGAACAGTAACAAAAGTGAGCACAGATCAATATGGATTAACGAAGACAGCAGAAGTGAAACCCGCTGCAAATTTTAATAATATTGAATACGTGGATATTTTAGAACGGCTCGCCCCATCCGTATCTGGAGGCGATGGGGGATCATGAGAGCCATCTTTTTATTCGTGGTGATGTTTGTTCTTTTCCTTTTGCAGGGAACGGTTTTTCAAATTTTCACACCTGAGTGGTTTGGGTATCATTTCGATGCGATTCCTCATCTGGTACTGATAGGCTGTTGTTTTATTAGTATGTTTGCAGGGCGTTCAACAGGAATTAAATATGCGATTGTCTTTGGATTTTTATTAGATCTGACAAGCTCTAATATCTTAGGCGTGTATGCTTTCTGTCTGGGGCTGACGACTTACCTTTTGGGTTTCTTGGCGAGGTGGATTCACCTCCACTTGGTTTCGGTATTTTTACTCATTCTTCTAGCCATTGCAGCATTGGAAATAGAAGTTTATGGCATCTATTTTTTAATTCATAAAGCGACTATGTCATTTGATGAATGGTTGGTCTGGCGACTGCCGCCTACCTTAATCTTAAATGGCTGCTTAACCATTCTGTTGTTCTATCCTTTACGGCGCTTTCTTTTGCAGCTTGTTCCTGATCAAACTGAAGAATAGAGAAGGAAAAAGTCATCCCCATGTTGAATATAGAAAGTGTTGAGGTGAACGTGATCATGTCTAAAAACCATCCGCTCGTGACGATCAAGGGCAAAAAAGATGGATTGATTTTACAATTGGATGACCAGTGTTCTTATACAGATTTAATTCAAGAGCTGAAACAAAAACTATCTGCTCGGAATCAAGCCTACAGCGATGGTCCGTTGATCTCGGTAAAGGTCGTGACGGGAAACCGTTATTTGACAAAGCCGCAACAGGAAGAAATACAGTCGCTTATTCGTGCTGAAAAAAGCCTGTTTGTAGCAGAGGTGGAATCGAACGTCATTACCAAGGAGGAAAGTGAAGCACTCCTTAAAAATCAGCAATTAACACCGCTCATTAAAATGATTCGTTCGGGGCAGGTGCTCGAGGTCACCGGAGATTTACTGCTTATTGGGGATGTTAACTCTGGAGCCAAAGTGACTGCAACGGGAAACATCTACATTCTAGGTGTTTTAAGAGGTGTTGCACATGCTGGCCTTGGTGGTTATCGGGATAAAATCATTGCAGCTTCTGTGATGAAACCGTCCCAACTCATAATTGGAGATATCATGAACCGCTCTCCAGAAGAGCCGGAAGAATCCAATTTTGATCCGAATAGAGGGGACCATTTAATGGAAAGCGCATTTGTTGACCCAGAAACCGAGCAAATAGTCATCGATCGGTTGAACACCTTATTTCGGCGATCGAAAGTTGAAAATTAGGGTATGGTAGAGGAGTGTTAGTGATGGGGGAAGCCATAGTCATCACGTCAGGTAAAGGCGGCGTGGGGAAAACGACAACAACTGCCAATATAGGCACGGTTCTTGCCCTGTTAGGGAAAAAGGTCTGCTTGGTAGATACTGATATAGGTCTTCGTAATCTCGATGTTCTAATGGGATTAGAAAATCGAATTATTTATGATATTGTGGATGTGGCAGAAGGCCGCTGTAAGCTTCATCAGACGTTAATTACTGATAAACGATTTGATTATTTGAAGTTTTTACCCGCTGCTCAAGCAAAGGACAAGACGGCCATTCAACCCGAGCAAATGAAAGCTATTATTGATGAGCTTAAGCGGGACTTTGATTATATTGTGATCGATTGTCCGGCTGGTATTGAGCAAGGGTTTAAAAATGCCGTTGTCGGAGCCGATCAAGCCATCGTTGTGACGACACCCGAAAAGTCAGCGGTTCGGGATGCTGACCGGGTTATTGGGTTACTTGAACAAGAAGAGCATATCCAATCACCGCGTTTAATTGTGAACCGGATCAAAAATCATATGGTTAAGTCAGGGGACATGCTGACGGTAGATGAGATCACGGATGTTCTCGCTATTGATCTCTTAGGGATTGTGTTTGATGATGAAGCGGTTATTGCCGCCAGCAACCGCGGAGAACCGATTGCCCTAAAACCAACCACGCAAGCAGCGATTGCCTATCGTAATATTGGCCGACGCATTCTCGGGGAATCGGTTCCTTTGATGTCTTCCAATGAGAACAAAGGTTTTTTCAAGAAAATGAAACAAATGCTAGGAATGCGATAACTAAAAATTTTCCAAGGACCAAAGGGGATTCTCTCTTTTTGGTCCTTTTTGTTATTGCGGAGGTCTGTCCCACTAAAGACTTCTAGATTGGCATATCTTGTCCGATTGTCGCATAACCATTAAGTAATAAATGGGATAAGAAAAGGATGATCGGGATGGACCGAATTGAAGAAATAAGAAGACGTCACCGCAATCGGAAGCAATCGACTCTAACTAAAAGCCCCGCCGCTTTTAGACCCCCTTCTTCTCATAGTTCTGTTGAAAGAGAGCCAAGCAGGCCGCAAGAGACGAAGAAGAAACCTTATTTCTTTTTGATGAAGTGTATGGTAGCCGCCGTTCTTGTCTTAGGAGTTGGGGTGCTACAAAAAGAAACCTTTTATCCCTTGCCTAAGGTTAAGACAGAACTGCAATCGGCATTAAATAATGAATTTAATTTTGCGGGCGTGTCCAGTTGGTATCAACAAACATTTGGTCAGCCGCTTGCCCTATTACCTCTTGGCAAGAAAGGTCAATCCGTTCAACAAACAGCGACCAATGTGAATAAAGCCAATTTTGTTGAGCCTGTAAGTGGACAAGTTACCCAAACGTTTAGCCAATCTCAAAAAGGGGTGACCGTTCAGACCGCTAGCAATTCGCCTGTTGAAGCCATTGACAGCGGCTACGTGTTATCGATCAGTGATGACAAAAAGACCGGGAAAACGGTGGTGATTCAACACACGAATGGGGATCAATCGATTTACGGAGAACTCCAATCGGTGAATATCAAAGTTTATGATTTTGTCAAAAAGGGACAGAAAATAGGTCAAGTATCAAAGGAGAAGAATGAAGGGGTCTTCTATTTTGCTTATAAGAAGGGAAATAAATACGTCGATCCGATTCAGGTGATTTCCTTTGATTAAACTCCTAAGAAAATGTCATATTCATCCTGTATTCTGGTTTGTTATAGGTGGTGGACTTCTAACCGGTCACTTTTGGGATGTTGTGACCGTTTTTTTTATTGTTTTTGTCCATGAGATGGGTCATGCTTGGGCTGCCCTTCATTACGGCTGGCGCGTGACCCAGATTCAGTTGCTGCCATTTGGCGGTGTTGCGAAAGTAGAAGAGCATGGGAATCGCCCGTTTAAAGAGGAGTTTTGGGTCACACTTGCTGGACCGCTTCAACATTTATGGCTGCCTATCCTCTCTTTCCTGCTCCTGAAAACGCCTTATTGGAGTGAAGAAAATCATCATTTGTTTATGACTGAAAATGCTCTTATATTGGGATTTAATCTTCTTCCAATCTGGCCATTAGATGGAGGGAAATTGCTTTTTCTTTTCTTATCCAAATTCTTGCCGTTTAAACAAGCCTTTCGCCAGACTCTCATTCTCTCATTCTTATTTCTCGTTACATTATCAATTGCCCTCTTTGTTGATCATCCGGCATCCATTAACTTTGCTGTGATTGCCTCCTTTATTGGTTTGTCTTTATACCAAGAGTGGAAGCAACAAAAAGTCGTCTTTCTTCGCTTTCTCTTAGAAAGGTGGCGCACGCGGCCTGTCTCAAGGCGGAAGATCCGGACACTCGTTATTAGTAAGGATTGGCCGCTTTGGAGAATCTTCGAACATTTCTTTAAAGAACAGGTTCATTTGATTGAAATTGCCGGCGTAGAAAATGGAGAATTACTCCATGAATCCACATTATTAGAAGCGTATTTTGGTGGGAACGGCAGCAATGTGACGATAGGTGAATGGATAAATGTCTCGTAGATGGGTTTCGCCAACTGCTAAAGCGAAAAATACGAGGAAATCTAGTAAGCTCACTCGAGATGGGGCTTTAAGGAGAAAGCTTACTAGGACTTGGCAATAGGTCAAGGTTTTTAATGAAAAAATGGCGCTTTACTTTCTCCTCCACTTTGTTTTTGGGTAAAATGGGAGTGGAGGGGTGATTTTAAGTTGAGACAGCTCGTTTTAGACACCAAAGGCGATCGTAAAAGAGCCGCCATTTTGAATAATCAAGTAGTCGTAGCCTTCTTTGAGTGGGAAGGGTCCAATCCTCAAAATGATGAGATTTATTTAACTAAAGTGGAACGTCTCATGCCGAGCCTTGATGGCGTGTTTGTCTCGCTTTCACCTGATACGAAAGGTTTCTTGTCCCGTCATGAATGGCCGGAAACAGAAGCCGCTTTATTTAAGAATTTAAAAAGAGGAATGCTATTACTATTACAAGTCAAACGGGAAGCTGCCGGAATGAAACAGACATTTATGACCCGAAATATTCAAATAAAGGGCCGTTCTCTGATTTATCTTCCATTTGGTCATTATGTGGCGGCGTCCCATCGTTTAAAGGAGAGTGACCGAGACCGTCTGAGGAATCATCCTCCTTTCTCTCTGAAAGGGACGGAAGGGGTTATTTTTCGATCCATAGCAGGGGAGAAAACGGATGAGGAGCTCTTCTGTGAGTGGGAAGCGCTTCGAACGAAGTGGAGGAGCGTTATCGAAGAAGCTTCGCAAAAACAAAGTCCTGTACGCTTGGTGGACGGTGATTGCCTATCGGCCCAACTCAGCCTTAAACTTCCGAGTCAATGGGACTGTGAGTGGTGGACCAATGAAGAAAGCGACTTCCGCTATTTAAGCGCACAAGGGGAGCGCGTTCATTTAGAAACCGCTAAGCCTTTATTCCAAAGCTTTTCTTTGGAGAAGGAGTGGGAAGCGGCAAAAAGGGAAAAAGTTTATTTAAAATCAGGGGTTTCCATTGTGATTCAGCAAACAGAAGCGCTGACGGCCATTGATGTGAATTCAGGCTCTTATAAAGGAAAATCAACAAAAGAAGAGACCGCTTTTTGGTGCAATCTTGAGGCAGTTTCTGAGATTGCGCGCCAGCTTGCATTAAGGCAAATTGGCGGGATTATTATGATTGATCTCATCAAGATGGAACAGGAATCCCATCGTGAAGAGGTGCTTAATCGATTTAAGGAAGCCTTAAAAGAAGATATAGTCACAACTCATGTGAGTGGTTATACCTCTTTAGGACTGATTGAAATGACTCGTAAAAGCGATTGATTTTCTTTTCTTTCTGCATAAAGTTGACAGGAAGAGGATTGACATTATTTTTGTCATTGTGTTAATATTTTAATGTTAGTCTTAAGGAGCACCCGCTCCAACCGCACGAGACAGGTTAAAAACCATCGATAAGGATGTACCTGTTTTGGCGAGTCTGAGACTTTTAGGAGGTGCACATATGTACGCAATCATTGAAACAGGCGGCAAGCAGCTTAAGGTTGAAGAAGGCCAAACGGTTTATATCGAAAAGCTTACTGCTGAGCCAGGTGAATCTGTGACTTTTGACAAAGTTCTTTTTGTTGGTGGTGACCAAGTTAAGGTTGGACAACCGCTAGTTGAAGGGGCAACGGTTACTGCGAAAGTGGAAGACCACGGTCGTGACAAGAAAATCGTTGTTTTCAAGTTTAAGGCAAAGAAGAACTACCGTCGTAAACAAGGTCATCGTCAACCTTACACTAAAGTAACGATTGAGAAGATTAACGCGTAATCGATGATTCAGGTTCTCATTGAACGTCGAGACCACAGGGTGTCTCTGTTAGAGGTTAAGGGACATGCCGAATCAGGACCTTATGGGTATGATCTGGTATGTGCTGGTGTTTCATCGGTCGTCTTTGGAGGCATTAATGCCTTGATTGAACTAGCTGGCTACGAGCCGGACATCGATCAGGCAGCTGACGGCGGCTATATCCGATTGACGGTACCTTCCAATCTAACAGAAACCGAGCGAGAACGAACACAGCTTTTGCTTGAAGGCTTGATTATCTCAATCAAAACCATTGTCGCCTCTTATGGCGAGCACATACAAGTTAGGGAAGAGGAGGTGTAGAGAATGCTAAAGCTTGATCTTCAGTTTTTCGCATCCAAAAAAGGGGTAGGTTCAACTAAGAACGGTCGTGACTCCATTGCTAAACGTCTTGGTGCAAAGCGTGCAGACGGACAGTTTGTAACAGGTGGATCCATTCTTTACCGCCAACGCGGTACTAAGATCTATCCAGGATTGAACGTTGGACGCGGTGGTGACGACACACTTTTTGCAAAAGTTGACGGTGTAGTACGCTTTGAGCGTCTTGGCCGTGACCGCAAACAAGTGAGCGTTTACCCAGTTGCACAAGAAGCATAATAGTGTCTCATAAAAGGCTGACTCGAGGGTGAGTTTTCGAATAGCGCTTGTTTAGGACGAAGGTTCTTTTACGGCGTATTCAGACGAACCTCCTTGAGTCAGTTTTTTTATATACAACACCATTTTATAAAATAACCATTAAGTTTCTCAGATATCTTAACTTCATACCAAGATTCGATTAGAATGAAAGAAGGGAAACCTAAATAATTTTAAATGGGAGCTTTTCTATGATTAATGAAAATCAATTGGTTGAAGTTTTTCGGGCGACTAGACATGATTGGTTAAATCAATTACAGCTTATAAAAGCTAACTTAGCCCTCAACCGCCTGGACCGCATTGATGAAATCATTCATCAAATTGTGGAAGAAGCACAACAGGAATCTAATTTGTCTAATCTAAAGGCAGGTCAGTTAACCGCTTTTTTGCTTTTACATAAATCGCTTAATAATGACTATCCTTTAAAAATAGAAGTAGAACCTCTAACGCTTGATTTATCCAAGGAAGATGAAGCAATTACACAAAGTTTGGAAACACTAATAACCACAATTAAAACTCTAATTCCGTCAATCCCTATTTTAATCAGTATTTACAAAGATGATCACGAGGTCTGTTTATCCCTGCAGCTTTCGCTGGGAGAACCGCTTGATATTGGAGCGTTGCAACAGACAGCGGCTTCTTTAACCATGCCTTTTGATGTTTTTCAAGATGAAGAGGCGATCTATTTTACCATGAATCTTCACACGCTCTAGGGATTGTGTGTCAAGAACTTAATTAGTTATCCGATTTCGGCCGAGTGAGATGCCAATAGATATAGGAGGATCGCCATGTTTGTCGATCAAGTTAAGGTTTATGTAAAAGGCGGTGACGGAGGCAATGGAATGGTTGCCTTTCGCCGTGAGAAGTACGTTCCGAATGGAGGACCTGCTGGTGGAGACGGCGGCAATGGCGGCAATGTCGTGTTCGTTGTACAAGAAGGTCTTAGAACTCTGATGGATTTTCGCTATCAGCGCCACTTTAAGGCTCCGCGCGGGGAGAATGGCATGTCTAAGAACCAGCATGGGAAAAATGCAACGGATTTAGTTGTCGAAGTGCCTCCAGGAACCGTTGTTTACGATGTTGCAACAGGAGAGAAAATTGCCGACCTGACTGAAAATGGCCAAAGTGCGATTATTGCAAAAGGAGGGCGCGGCGGAAGAGGGAATACTCGCTATGCGACACCTGCCAACCCAGCCCCTCACCATGCGGAAAATGGCGAGCCTGGTGAAGAGCGGGATATTCAAATCGAATTGAAACTGCTGGCAGATGTGGGTTTAGTTGGGTTTCCGAGTGTTGGAAAATCAACCCTTCTCTCTGTAATATCTGCCGCTAAGCCGAAAATAGCGGATTATCATTTTACAACCTTATCCCCCAATTTGGGAGTGGTTTCTTTAAATGAAGACAGCTTCGTCGTCGCCGATCTGCCCGGTCTCATTGAAGGAGCCCACCTTGGTCAAGGGCTTGGGCACCAATTTTTGCGTCATATAGAAAGAACTCGGGTCATCGTTCATGTTATTGATATGGCTGCAACAGAAGGAAGAGACCCTTATGAAGACTTTGAAAAAATTAATGAAGAATTAAGAGCTTACGGATTTCGCTTATTGGAGCGCCCACAAATTATTGCGGCTAATAAGATGGACATGCCAGGAGCTGAAGAGAATCTTGAACGTTTTAAGGAGAAAATCGAATCTTCTTATCCTATATTCCCTATTTCAGCACTTTCAAGAGATGGCCTTCAGCCTCTTCTCCGCCAAGTTGCAGAATTGCTTAAAACAACACCGGAATTTCCGCTGGAAGAGGAAGATCTTACTGAAGAAAAAGTCACTTTTCTCATTAAGGCTGAAAAGGAAGAGCCGTTCAAAATTTCAAGAGATGATGATGGCGCTTATGTGATTAGTGGAGAAGAAGTGGAAAAATTGTTCAAAATGACAGATTTTAGCCGGGATGAATCGGTTCAACGATTTGCTCGAAAGCTTCGGGGCATGGGAATCGATGAGGCTTTAAGAGAACGAGGCATCGAGGATGGAGAAATCGTACGCATATTAGATTTTGAATTTGAATTCTTGGATTAAGTTTAAGGAGATCAGGGCGGATGAAAAAAAAGAGAGAGCGTTTTTATCTAGTGAGAGAGGATGCACTGAGTGAGTCCATGGTCAAGGTGCTAGAGGCGAAAAAGCTTTTGGAACGCGGCAAAGTCATCACTATAAAAGAAGCCGTTGAACAGGTCGGATTAAGCCGCAGCGCGTTTTACAAATATAAAGATGGCATCTTTCCTTTTCATCAAATTGTAAAAGAGGAGATTGTCACTCTGTTTTGCTATTTGGAAGATCGCCCAGGAACACTGACAAAGCTTCTCGATAAATTAGCCCAAAACAAGGGGAATGTGTTAACGATTCATCAAACCATTCCCCTGCAAGGGCGAGCCAACTTGTCTCTTTCAGTGGATACCTCTATGCTGACGATAAACGTGGATGATCTCATTCAGGAGCTTGAGCAGATCGATGAGGTTGAAAAAGTGGATATTGTTGGAACCGGTGGGATTTAAACCGAATTGCTTAAAACAACACCGTTAAACGAGTAAAAATCCTTCTTTCTCCAGCTCGCGTTCAACTCTAATTAGTGCCGCTTCATTTGTTGCCACCAGTGTGTGCAAATGGATGCCATCCGTTAGATTAGATAAAAGAGAAGCATTCGATTGTTGGATACGGCTGAGGAAATGTTGCACTTCTCTTCGATTACTAAGTCTAAGATTGGCTGTTATTTCCCCGTATACAGGATGCTCCACAATCACATCCTTAACTGTTACGCCGTGGTCAACCATAATCGTTAATTCCTGTTCGGTCTGCTCAGGTGTATGCTTGCAGGCAATAACTTTGGATACCATCGCTGAAAAATCCTGATTGATATAAACGTAACCTTGAGCCGTCGCAATGATTGGCTCATTTTTTGCTTTTAATAAGGAAATGTCTTGGACGATGACTTGACGACTGACTTTGGTACGTCTGGCTAATTCACTCCCAGTAATGGGGTTACGTGTTTCTTTTAACCACCCTAAGAGACGCTCCCGACGCTCATCCCCCAATAGCTTGTCTTGTTCCACCTGATCACCTCTCTTCTCTTCTTTTATTATAACTCAATTTCGGCAGCACTTCTGAAAAATATAGTGGCAATTCGCCCATACCCACATATACTATAATGAGTTCTTGCGGGAGGGATTATATCTTGAAAATTTATATTGTGCAAAAAGGCGACACGGCTCAAAAGATTGCCCAGAAGCACGGCGTCTCTCTATCGGCACTTAAACAATTCAATACACAACTGGAATTAGATCAAATCAAGCCAGGAATGAAAATGAAGATCCCAACGGAAGCCAAGCCGGTTAGAAGAAATTCAGCTGTGGAGAAGAAAAAAGAGCTTGGAAAGAAAAACGAGGCACAATCAGTGTCTTCAAAGAAAGACAGGGTGCTGCCTTCTGAGGAAAACGAACCAATCGCGATCAGCTTAAATTCTTATACCTACAAACCCGATCCATATAAAGCTCCTTCGATGCCGCACCAAGATGTTGCCTATGAAATTCCTTCTGAAGGGATGTCCTCTTCTTCTGTAATTGAAGATCCATTTCCAGACGCAATGAAGGAAAAAGAGTCCCAAAATGGGCTGCCAGAGGGAACTCATACGGCGTATCAAGAGACCGGCTATCCTTTTCAACAAGGGACACCTAATCCGTATTATGGGTATCCAAATTACCCTTATACGGGAACGCAGCCAAGTCCAACTCCTCAATTTGGAACGGCAGGACCTGAGGGGGAGGCTTATCAGGGAGGGGAACTCGCCGGGAACAGTTATTATGATTACGCACCAAGTACCATGCCGCCCGATTATATACCGTATCGCGATTCTTTTGGCTGCCAAGCTCCACAAACGGATTATTATTATGATTGGAGCGTTTATCAGGATGAGAATCAGCGAGCCTATCCAGCTGAAGGCTATGCCCCTCCAAGCACCTATCCATACTATAATTATTCGCCGGAATCAGAAGGTGAATTCTCTGGAACGGCACAATCGGGATACTCAAGCCTTCCTTTTGAAAACAACCAGGCTTCTGTTCCTTTTAATCAAGAAAACCAAAGCGCCAACCCGTCGTCCACTGGCGTACCATTTCAAAACGGACAAATGGCGGTTCCTTCAGCCAATCCATCTTATAATCAAGAGAATTATCCCAATTATGCCATGAATCCTTCTGGTGAAGGCTTTCAATCAGGAAGCTATGAACCCTATCCGAACCCTGCTTATCAATCAGCTGAGCCTTATCCAAAGCAACCGTATCAACCGAACGGGACTTACCCAGCTTATGGGTCTTACCCAATCGGCTCATCAACGCCTGATTATGCGATGTGGGAATCTTATGTGGATTATCATGAGCCTCCTTATCAACCGGACTTCCCTCTGCCGCCTAACAAAAAATAGGAGTTGAAGGTGAACTGACGTGATGGTTCACTCACCTTATATTTCCTAATCGACTAAAAGTAACCTGATTAATCCCCCCCTTTTTCAGCCAATATAAGTGTTGAAAGGGGGATTTCTTTTGAAAAAGCCATTAACTTTCATGTCTGCAGCCTTAATCTCCGCTACACTATTAACCGGGTGTGGAGCAAATAATGCAGCTCAAGATAATAACACACCGATGAAAAATGTTACCTATAAAACAAATCAAGTGAATCCAAATGCCGCATCGAATGTCAATAATTACAATGGCTACAATAATGTTAATTATCGCAACATGACTTTTCCACAGAAAACAGCACAAAAAATTGCCAAGCGAGTAAACCAGATTAAAGGGGTCAAATACGCTTCAACTCTGATTTCTGGCAATACCGTATACGTTGGTATTACGACAACAGCAAACGCTGATGCCAATACCAATCAGAAAGTGGTAAATGTGGTTCAGCAATATGTGGGAAATAAAAACGTGCAAGTGGTGACCGATCAAAATACCGTTAATCGGATGACAACGCTCAACAATCGAATTATGAATAATGCACCAGCACGTGAAATCAATTCAGATGTCCGCGGTATTCTAAATGACTTGGGAGATGCGGTCACACGTCCTTTCCAAAATAATGCTCGATAAAAGGTAATAAAGCTAGCCCGCAAGATGGGCTAGCTTTTTTTACGTTAAGAAAGTAAAAAAAATTAACATGCATAAAAAACAAAGGCAATAGATCATAATAATGGTTGATTGAACCATTACCAGATTTTGAGGTGAATAAGTCATGTTGAAGAAAAGGATTGGACTTTTAATTGTATTTTTTCTTTTTTTAATGAATATAGCAAGCCCTGCTTCTGCTGAGTCATTTCCAAAAAGACAAGAGCTCAAAACCGTTCACGTTGTAACGGCTTATCCTGACCAGGTGGTAATCCATACAACTTATAATCAGCATGTCATCTCAACCGACGCCTTTTTAGAAACGCATAACAACTATTCGCTTATCAAGGAAGCGAATGGGGAGTTGTATATTAAAAGGAAAGCTGAACGGGAATCGCCCCTTGCATCGATTATTGCCATTATGGGCATGAAAGGGGAAGAGGCATTAGAAGTAGAAACCGCCTCTTATAATCCGGTTGAACGAATCAAATCTTTTATTCAGTTTGAAATAGATGCCTTTACAACTTAAAAACGAATTAAAATGACGATTAAGTCTATAAGGGTCTGACTTCTGTGCAAAAGGGGTCTGACCCTTTGCTTATTATTATGGTATGATGAAAGATAGCCTACTTAGAGTTGGAGGAGAACAGGTGTACGAATTTATAGAGGGGAAAGTTGTACAGGTTTCCACTGATTCTGTGGTAATTGCCAATCAAGGAATTGGGTATTTAATCTATTGCCCGAATCCTTATCAATTTACGCAAAACCAGTCCGCGACGATCTATACTCATCATTATGTCAGAGAAGATGCCATTAACCTATACGGATTTAAATCGCGGGAAGAGCGCCAGTTATTCGTTCAATTACTCGGTGTTTCGGGGATTGGTCCAAAGGGGGCGCTTGCCGTGCTGGCAACGGGAGAGACGGCGCGCGTCATTGAAGCCATTGAGACAGAGGATGAGCGTTATCTCGTTCAATTCCCTGGTATTGGGAAGAAGACGGCACGCCAAATTATATTGGATTTGAAAGGGAAGTTCAAATCCGTCTCCGGCCCTGCTGTTAAGCAAATAGATGATACGGCTCCAGATTCCGCTAGACACGCGATGGAAGAAGCATTCCAGGCGCTTCAAGCTTTAGGCTATTCAGAGAAAGAAATTACTCGCATTAGTCCAGAGCTGAAGGGTAAGGAATTAACAACAGAGGGATATATTAAACAAGCCCTGCAACTGCTTTTAAAAGGTTAGAGAGGAGGGAGAGACATGGAAGAAGAGCGTTTGGTTTCAATGGATTCAGTGCCAGAGGATGTGGATTCGGAGGCGAGCATTCGTCCCCAAACATTAAAGGATTATATCGGACAAGAACAGGTTAAAGCGAATTTAAGTATATTTATTGAAGCCGCAAAGCAACGTGAAGAACCGCTAGACCATGTTTTGTTATATGGGCCGCCGGGACTTGGGAAGACAACCTTATCTATGATCATTGCCCAGGAAATGGGTGCTGGTATTAGAATGACTTCAGGGCCGGCTATTGAAAGGCCTGGTGATTTAGCTGCCCTTCTAACCGCCTTAGAGCCAGGGGATGTTCTGTTTATCGATGAAATTCATCGCCTTCCTCGAGCCGTGGAAGAGGTACTGTACCCGGCGATGGAGGATTTCTGTCTGGACATTGTGCTAGGAAAAGGAGAAACGGCTCATTCCGTTCGCCTGGACCTCCCTCCCTTTACTTTAATTGGCGCGACAACAAGAGCAGGTTATTTATCCGCTCCTTTAAGGGATCGGTTTGGAGTGGTTTGCCGGCTGAATTATTATGAGCCGGAAGAGTTAGCCAAAATTGTGACTCGAACGGCTAAGGTTCTAGGGAGTGAGATTGCGTCCCAGGCTGCCGATGAAGTTTCGAGACGGTCTCGCGGGACCCCGCGTATTGCCAATCGTCTCTTAAGGCGTATAAGAGATTTTGCACAGGTCAAGAATGATGGGGATATCACATTAGAGATGGCTCGAATAGCGCTTGAGAGACTTCAGGTTGATCGAAAAGGACTCGATCATATCGATCATCTTCTTCTTTCAAGTATCATGACGAAGTTTGGCGGGGGTCCAGTCGGACTGGATACGTTAGCGGCTACGATAGGCGAGGAACGTCATACGATTGAAGATGTTTACGAACCGTATTTACTGCAAATCGGCTTCTTACAGCGGACACCAAGAGGACGGGTAGTGACGCCTCTTGTTTATGAGCATTTTAAAAATGAAGGGCTCGGGGGGACAGACCTCTCCTGAAAGAATAACCGTTCGGAATAGTTGTCCCACCCATCCTTAAGACTTATCGCTTGTTTTGAATATAATTGGATGACTTCGTTAACTAATGATTAAATCGGTTTCTTGTTGTGTTTTTTTAGGAGGTTATTTGAAATGGATGTATCACAGTTTGATTTTAATTTACCAGAGGAGCTTATTGCTCAAACCCCGTTAAAAGATCGGTCGAGTTCTCGTCTAATGGTGCTTAATCCTAATAAAGAGACGATTGAACACCGCACTTTTACCGATCTTTTGGATTATTTAAATCCAGGAGACTGTCTCGTGCTGAATGATACACGGGTCTTGCCTGCTCGCCTTTTTGGAGTGAAGGAGGACACGGACGCTCATGTGGAAGTGCTTCTTCTTAAGCAAATAGAAGGTGATGACTGGGAATGCTTAACAAAGCCGGCCAAACGAATTAAAGAAGGAACAGTGGTGTCGTTTGGAGGCGGGAAGTTAAAAGCTGAATGCGTGGCTTTGCTGGATGAGGGTCGCCGCCGGTTCCGTTTTTCCTATGACGGCATTTTTCAAGAACGTTTAGAGGAACTTGGGACCATGCCTTTACCTCCCTATATCCGAGAGCAATTGTCTGACCAGAATCGTTATCAAACGGTTTATGCCAAAAATAACGGGTCCGCAGCGGCACCAACAGCGGGTCTTCATTTTACGGAAGAGTTACTTGAAGCGATCAGACAAAAAGGCGTTCATATCGCTTTTATCACTCTGCATGTTGGGCTTGGAACGTTTCGTCCAGTAAAGGTTGATTCGATTGAAGAGCATCATATGCATGCAGAGTTTTATCAAATGACTCAAGAGACTGCTGATGTTCTCAATCAGACCCGTGAGAAGGGAAACCGGATCGTTGCGGTAGGGACAACAGTCATACGGACGCTGGAAACGCTCGCCCAGAAGAGGGACGGCTATTTCCAGGAGGATTCAGGCTGGACGGATATTTTTATTTTTCCTGGCTATACCTTTAAAGGTGTCGATGCCTTTATTACCAATTTTCACTTGCCAAAGTCCACATTGATTATGCTTGTCAGTGCTTTTACAGGACGAGATTTTATTCTCCATGCGTACGAAACAGCTGTTCAAGAGCGCTATCGCTTTTTTAGCTTTGGTGATGCGATGCTTGTAACAGAAAGAAAGGAATAGACATGATGAGTCAGCCTGTTACATATGAATTGATTAAGACCTGCAAACAATCAGGTGCCCGTTTAGGAAAACTCCATACGCCGCATGGTACCTTTGACACCCCTATGTTTATGCCGGTTGGGACACTAGCAACGGTCAAAACGATGAGCCCGGAGGAACTAAAGGAGATGGGAGCAGGTGTCATCCTAAGCAATACCTATCACTTATGGCTCAGACCGGGTGAAGACATCGTAGAAGAAGCCGGGGGGCTTCATCGTTTTATGAATTGGGATCAAGGTATTTTAACCGATTCCGGTGGTTTTCAGGTGTTTAGCCTCAGTGATTTAAGAGAAATCACCGAGGAAGGCGTCCATTTTCGCAATCATCTAAATGGGGACAAGCTATTTCTGTCTCCAGAAAAGTCCATAGGCGTGCAAAATGCTTTAGGATCTGATATTATGATGGCCTTTGATGAATGTCCGCCTTATCCTGCGGAGTATGAATATATGAAAGCTTCTGTTGAACGGACAAGCCGCTGGGCAGAGCGCTGTCTTTCCGCTAACAAGAACCCGGATCGCCAGGCACTCTTTGGCATCGTTCAAGGCGGAGAATATGAGGCTCTCCGAAGACAAAGTGCAAGAGAGCTTACAGCCCTTGATTTTCCAGGTTATGCGGTTGGGGGGCTCTCAGTAGGTGAGCCGAAGCCTGTCATGAACGAGGTTCTAGAATATACGACACCATTACTTCCAACAAATAAGCCTCGTTACTTGATGGGAGTGGGGTCGCCGGATTCTTTAATCGATGGGTCTATAAGAGGCATTGACATGTTTGACTGCGTGCTTCCTACCCGAATTGCACGAAATGGGACACTTATGACAAGTGAGGGACGTTTAGTTGTTCGAAACGCCAAATATGCACGTGATTTTGGGCCGCTTGATCCAAATTGCGACTGTCATGTTTGCCGAACTTATTCTCGAGCCTATATCCGCCACCTTGTCAAAGCAAATGAAACCTTTGGATTTCGACTTACGACTTATCATAACCTATATTTTCTGTTAAAATTGATGAAGTCAGTTAGACAAGCTATTCAAGAGGACCGGTTGCTTGATTTTCGAGACGAGTTTTTTGAAAAGTACGGGTTTAACGGGCCAAATGCCAAAAATTTTTAATAAAGAAGAGGAGTGAGAATGATGGGAGCATTACAAACGATTGGACCATTAATTATCTTTTTTGCTATCTTTTATTTCCTGCTGATTCGTCCGCAGCAAAATAAGCAAAAGAAAACAAAGCAAATGCAAAGTTCGCTTGGAAAAGGTGATAAAATTATCACCATTGGCGGATTGCACGGAGTTGTGGATACGATTGATGATTCGACTGTTACAATCAAATGTAACGGCAATTCTCGATTAACGTTTGATCGACAAGCCATTCGTGACATTGTTGAAAAACGTACGAATCCACATGAGAAAAAATCAGAAAAAAGTCTTGAGGCAAAAGTTGGGGAAGCTAAAGACGAAGATTAATAAGTCACACAAAAAAAGAAGCGGCAATCCGCTTCTTTTTTTATTTGAGTTTTTGTGTGCTCGGAAGGAGTCTGACTCCGCTGTTTCAGAGGCTGTCTTCGTTAGTTCAGGCGTCCAAAGAGGTTAACGCCTAAAATACCGCCGATCCCGGTTACCACAATATTAATAAGGCCAACAGTGAGTTGATGGAGAGATAAGCTGTGATCGTAACCTAGGAAGAGAATAGCAAAGATAAAAAGAGAATAAAGTAAACCGGTGAGGGCGCCAATGATTAAGCCTTGTTCTTTCAGCTTTGCTCCAGAGAAAATTCCCCCGATGAAAAGGGCAATAAAGGAGAGGATCATGGGCCAAACGCCAAGTGCGTTTTCAGATAAAGCGGTTAATCTTAAGAGCATGGCGACGACCAAAGCACAAAGAAGTATCACCACAAAGGAAGCCATCATGCCGTAGCCGGCAGCTGTCAGCATTTTTTTAGACATGTTCTTCACCTCCCTCTTTATATTTATAAGTACTGCGCATGCCTTCTCAAGTTCCTCGGGTTTTGTTTGTCTCCTTGGCTCAGACTTGAAAAGGGCAAGTACATAAGAGTTTGTCTCTAACATCTTATTCTGGCTTGGCTATATTTAGAAGTTTCATGAAGTCAAGAGCTTGGACATATGATGTATAAAGGGCTGGAAGGGGGGACAGAGTGGAGCTTGTTCTTGCACTCATCCTATTTGTTGGTTGCTACATTCTTATGATGTTGGAGGTGTTTAATCGGGCTTTTATTGCGATTATCGGCGGCTTGCTCATGGTGATCGTTGGGGTGGCGCCTTTTGGGGAGCTCATCAAGCAGGCCATCGATTGGGACACGATTCTTCTGTTATTAGCGATGATGATCATTGTCACGATTACGGCTCAAACAGGGGTCTTTGAATATATGGCTCTGCTCTTGGCAAAAAAAGTAGGGGCCAGGCCGATCTTTATCTTAATCGTGATTTGCTTTTTAACGGCAATCGGATCAGCTTTCCTCGATAATGTGACGACAGTGCTCTTGCTTGTACCTGTTGTGCTTAGACTGACCCAAACGCTTGAACTGCCTGAACAGCCGTTTCTAATATCTGTGATTCTTTTTTCAAACATAGGCGGAACCGCTACTTTAATCGGCGATCCACCTAACCTAATGATTGGCCAAGCGGTTGCTCATTTAGATTTTAATGCCTTTCTTTTACACATGACACCTATTGTGATCATTGATTTTTTTGTCGTTATGGTCTTTATAATCGTTCTATATGGGCGGAAATTAAGGCCTGATCCGCACTTAGAAGGACGACTCAAACAACTTAATCCTTATGAACGGTTAAAAAAGGGGCCGGTTTTAACGCGCTCCCTATTGGTGCTAGCCTTGACCATCACCACGTTTGTTCTGCATTCGGTCATTCATGTTAATATGGCGACAACAGCCTTGGCGGGTGCTTTCCTGCTTCTGCTTCTCACCTATCAATCCATTTCTCTTTCAGATGTCTTTCGAAAAGTGGATTGGGAAACGTTATTGTTTTTCGCAGGGTTATTTATGCTAGTTGGCGCACTTGTCCATATTGGGTTAATCGATAGAGCAGCGGTGGCTCTTCTTGACATGACGAATGGAGATATTCCTCGTACGGCATTAATCATCCTTTGGGGATCGGGTCTCTTTTCGGGCTTTGTCGACAATATCCCATTTGTTGCCACGATGATCCCCGTCATAAAAGAAATGGGCAACATAGGGATAACGAATCTAGATCCTTTATGGTGGGCGCTTGCTTTAGGGTCTTGCTTGGGAGGAAATGCGACATTGATTGGGGCAAGTGCTAACGTCATAGTGGCCGGCTTCTCCAAGGAAACGGATCATCCGTTAACTTTTTTCTCGTTCTTGAAAATTGGCTTTCCGGTTGTTATTTTATCCTTAGTTGTCTCAACACTTTATCTTTGGTTCCGATATCTCATTCATTTTTAATAAAGAAAACAAGGCACGAGCTGAGCCTTTAGACGAAGTGGGCCGCCTGGTTGCACTTATACTGAGTTCCTAAACATTTTTTAATATCGATTTTCTGCCCTGCTGAAATTTGCTTTCTTAATGGACCAAAAAACGGCTCTTCATGTTTCGCCTTCATCTAGACCATACTAAAGGTGAGGTGAAAGGAGGCGAAATTAGCATGGAGACCGTGATTGTTCGTACGATTTTTCTCTATTTAATCATCCTTTTGACCTTTCGACTCATGGGAAAGAGAGAGATCGGGCAGTTAAGTGTGGTTGATTTTGTAGTGAATATCATGATCGCTGAATTATGCGTTGTTGCGATTGAACAACCCAATGCACCTATGACACGAACGATCATACCCATTGCCATCTTGCTTCTGATTCAGCTGCTTTTAGCCTGGTTTTCGCTTAAAAGTCAAACCGTTCGTCATTTAGTGGATGGTCAGCCGTCCCTCATCATCAAAAATGGTGAAATTGATGAACGGCAAATGAGAAAACAGAGATATAATTTTGATGATTTACTGATGCAATTAAGGGAACAAAACATAAAAAATGTTGGCGACGTGGAATTTGCGTTCTTGGAGACAGATGGAAAGCTGTCTGTGATTAGAAAAGAGGAGGAAAAAGAGAAGGAGGAGGAGCAGGAGCAGCCTGTTTGGGAGATTGATCATACTCTCTTGCCTCTGCCTCTTATATTAGATGGGGAAATCCAGGAAAGAAATCTGCAGATCCTAGATAAAAATCAATTTTGGCTCAGACAAGAATTGAGAAAGATTGGTTATAAAGATATTAAAGGCATCTCGGTCTGTATCCTGGATGATAAAGGCACCTTTTTTATCGATGAAAAGAATAAATGGAATTAAAAAGAAACTGGGGAGAATTCCAGTTTCTTTTTAATTGGCTCTTTTCTAAAAGATTGTTGCTATTTAATAAAAAATAGGTGGAAATAGGCGAGACTCCTGCGGGAATAGCAATCCAGGTGAGACCCCGCAGGCGTATTTTGCCGAGGAGGCTCACGGATTGCCCGCGGAAAGCGAGCTTATTGGAGCCTAAAAAAACAACAAAGTTTACGAAAACAGCCTTTTAATTAGATGGCAAGGCTGGGGAATCGCTCCAAAAAAGGATGAACCGACCTTCAGTTTATCCAGTTTCTTATAATTGGGAAATTGGCTAATTCGTCTTTTCGGATTAAACGGAAAAGAAAAATCATAACAAGATAAAAGAGAAGAACAACGAGAATCAAAAGACACGTTCTTGAAAGCATCGAGTAGGAGAGTAAGAGCTTTTGGTTACAGTAAGTGGCAAAGGCCCCGGTCAGGATAAACACAATGACTCCTTTTACATAATCGCTTAAATTCAAAGTAAACCCTATTGTCTTTACGACTGAGAAGAAATGAAGCAGCGTAACGAGCACAACGCCAACCGAGTAGCCCATAGCGGCTCCCATAATTCCGAGATCGGCCCTGGAGCCTAAAACGAAAATCGTCGCGATTTTGACCGCGGCGCCAATAAAACTGTTGACCATGGCTGCTCGAGCTAAGTCAAGCGCTTGAAGAACAGCGGCTAATGGTCCTTGAAAGTAGAACAATAAGAAGAACGGTGCCATCATGTACACGTAAATAGCTGAATTAGGAGAGTGGTACATTAGGGTCATGATCGGCTTAGCAAATACAAAAGCAATAATCAGTGAAATGCCGCCAGCGATCAAGGCGATTTTCAGCGCTTGATTGACCCGGTATTGAATGATATCCAGACGGTTGCGGGCTTGGGCTTCACTTATAGTCGGGACGAGCGAGACGTGTAAGGAATGCGTAATAAAGCTTGGCAAGGTCAATAAGGGAATGGCATACCCGGCTATTTCTCCATATTGCTTGGTTGCAACAGCGGTTGCGACACCTGCTAACGCCAGGCTCTGGGCAACGACGATCGGCTCAAGGAAATAACTGATTGATCCGATTAAACGACTTCCAGTTGTAGGCAAGGCGATCCCCATAAGCTGCCTGAATGTTGAACCACCCCCGCTTAGAACATTCCAAAATCGCTTCCGAATCGGGATTCGTTTCTTAGCCTTGAACATAAGAATCATATAAATTAAGGAGACGGCCTCACCTATGACCCCTGAAATCATGGCACCCGCAGCAGCGAATTCAATTCCATAAGGCAATAGTGAAGAAGCGAAAATATAGACAAGGGAGATCCGGACGATTTGTTCAATGACTTGTGAATAAGCATAAGGGCTCATGTTCTGAACCCCTTGAAAATAACCTCTCAGCACCGATGCAATCCCAACAATTGGAATAATGGGAGCAATGGCAAGAAGAGGGTAAAGCGTCCTCGGGTCTGTAAACAGAATGTGGGAGGACAAAGGTGCTAATGTCATAAGTGCTATTGTAAAAATAATGCTCAAGGTCCCCACAATGGTAAAAGATACAGTTAAGATACGTTTGATTTTTTGCCTGTCATTGTAGGCATTAGCTTCTGCCACAAGCTTGGAGATCGCAACAGGCAACCCGAGTTGTGTTAATGTGACAACGAGAATAAGGGTGGGATAAGCCATCATATAAAGGCCGACCCCTTCGTCTCCAATCACACGAGCTAAGACGATTTTGTTTATAACACCTAAGATTTTAGTAATCATACCCGCTATAATTAAAATGAATGTACCTCGTAGAAATGTCTGCTTCGCCATGCTTCCCCCTACCTTTTACTCCTGTCTGATGGTAAACAAGCTATCCATAAACTATATGCAGGAAAGGTAAACAAGCATGACACTTCTGAAAGAAACATTAGAATAAAGTAATGGGACATATGGACATTTTTAATAGAAGTACACGCAACTTATTCAGAATTATGTTATGATAAATTTGTTGTTCAAAATTAGTGACGGCAAAAGCCTTGCTTTTGACCTCACAATGTCTAAAGATGATAGGACAGGAGTGGATCTTGTTTGGAACAGCACATAAACATAGAAGAATTGGATCAAATTCGTCACCATATAGAACCATTCTTGGTCAGCAAGTTTGAAGAATTTCAGCTTCTGGGGATTGAGAGCCTATCAATGGACGAGCTTTGGTCATTCATCCTTGAGTCCATGAAAAAGAAAAAATTGAAAGATCCCATGCTTCATGAACTTGTTAACTTCATCATGAGGCTCTCGGTTAATGATTATTTGAATAAGATACGTCTTGAGATGTTTAAAGGAGTCGATTTAAACGTTTTTAGTGAGCCAACCTAATCGGTTTCCTCCTTTTTCTATGCGCTCTGCCTCATTCCGTTACATATGAAATAAGACTGGTTGTATTCTGCAATCGTTTGTTTTTATAAAGGGAAACTGGAATGGCTTTCAAAACATAAATTGACATAAAAAAATGGGACTAGCTATAATAGGATTATTGTGAAAGTCAGCATTTGAAGGGAGTACGGCAATATGGTGAAAAAAGGAAGGATTGTGACCTTCTTTATCATACTCGTTCTATTGGTCGGCCTAATCGGCGGAACTGCTAAAATGATTATGAACAATGTGAAGCTCGGCCTTGACCTAAAGGGAGGCTTTGAGGTTCTTTATCAGGTTGAGCCCTTAAAAAAAGGGGATAAAATTACGAATCAGACAATGAAGGATACGGTTTCAGCGATTATGCGAAGGATTAACTCCTTAGGTGTCAGTGAACCGAATGTTTCCATTGAGAGCGGTCATCGCATCCGTGTTCAATTAGCAGGTGTAACGAATCAAGCTGAAGCACGAAAAATGCTTTCAACAACCGCTCATTTAACGTTTCGTGATGTGAATGATAACTTGATGCTGGACGGCTCTGATCTCGTACCAGGGAAAGCAAAGGTTGAATTTGATTCAACCAATAATCCAGAAGTAACACTTAAGCTTAAGAGTGCGAGTGAATTTGGGAAATTAACTAAAAAAATTGCTGCAAAGGGAGCGCCAAATAATAAGCTCGTCATTTGGCTCGATTGGAAGAAAGGCGAAACCTATAAGAAAGAATCTGAAAAAGAGTTAACAGGTGGGAAACCGGCTTACATATCGGCTCCGTCCGTCAATTCAGAAATCGATTCGTCTGATGTTGTTATTTCAGGAACTTTCTCATTGAAGGAAGCCCAGGATTTAGCGGATTTGCTCAATGCCGGTGCTCTCCCAGTTAATATGAAAGAAATCTATTCGACATCGGTTGGCGCCCAATTTGGCCAATATGCGATGGTTAAGACACTGACTGCCGGTATTATAGGAATTGCTGCGATCTTTTTATTCATGCTTCTTTTCTATCGATTTGGCGGCTTTATCGCAGTTATCACCCTGCTTGCTTATATTTATTTGGTCATGGTTGTATTCGTCGGCCTTAAAGCGGTGCTAACGCTTCCGGGAATTGCAGCCTTGATCCTCGGGGTAGGGATGGCGGTCGATGCCAATATTATTACCCTGGAAAGAATTAAGGACGAAATACGATCGGGTAAATCGATTCTATCGTCTTTTAGAGCAGGAAATCGCCGTTCTTTTGCTACGATTTTAGATTCCAATTTGACGACGATTATAGCTGGTGTGGTTATGTTTGCTTATGGGACAAGCGAAATTAAAGGATTTGCGGTCATGCTTATTGTCAGCATATTAGTCAGCTTTATTACGGCCGTCTTTGGAGCACGCTGGTTGCTTAGTCTTTGGGTCGGAAGCCGTGCACTTGATAAAAAACCAGGACTATTCGGTGTGAAGAAGGAGGATATCCGTGAGCTATAAGACCTTTGATTTCATGAAACAACGGACCCTATTTTTTATTTTTTCAGGTCTCATCACTGTGGCCGGTATTGTCGTCCTTCTCCTTTTCGGGATGAATTTAGGCATTGATTTTTCAAGTGGAACTCGAATTGATGTTAAAGCTTCTCATGAAATTAACATTGATCAATTTCAATCGACAGTTGGGTCATTAGGCTTTCATACAGAACAGCCTGTCTTAGCTGGTCCAAAAAATACCATTGCTAGCATTCGTATAAATAAACAGCTTAATCAAAATGAAGTCGCAAAAGTAAGCACTGCGATTCAGAAAAAGTTTGGAGTGAAAGCTTCTGATGTTAATATCAGTACTGTTTCTCCAACGATCGGTCGAGAGCTTGCTAAAAGTGCGTTCTGGGCAGTTCTCATCTCTTCTGCCTGCATCATTATTTATGTTTGGATTCGATTTGAATTCTTGCAAGGTTTAGCGGCTATTATCGCCCTGCTTCACGATGCGTTTATTATTATTTCTGTGTTCAGTCTTCTGCATATTGAAGTGAATATTGATTTCATTGCCGCTGTACTGACCATTGTTGGGTATTCGATCAATGATACGATTGTGACGTTTGACCGAATTCGGGAAAACATGAAATTAAATAAAAAGAAAATCCGAACGTTTGAGGATTTGAAAGAAATTGTCAATAAGAGTATTCAGCAAACGTTTGTACGTTCAGTAAGCACCGTCTTAACGGTGTTGCTTGCAACGCTCGCTCTGCTTATCTTTGGCGGGACGTCGATCCGTACCTTTACGGTAGCCTTGTTAATCGGCTTGATTTCGGGTGCGTATTCTTCCATTTTTATCGCTTCCCCATTATGGGCCATTTGGAAGTTCAAATGGATGCAGCGCGATAAGAAAAAACCATCAACATCTGCACAGCCGCAATAACTTCGAACACTTTAAGGGAAGCTTCGTCTTCTCCTTAAAGTGTTTTTTCTTTGTTGTTTAGGAAATTATAAAATTCTCGACTTGTGGATACACCGACATTGAAACGTCGTTTTTTGTGCGAAAATAACCTCGCTTTGCGCGGGCACGGCAATACGTCCGCGCAAAGCGAGGGAATCGTCGTTACACGTAAAACGATTAGGCGTAACCAGAATACGCTAACCGCCGCGAATCCGGTCGGAATGCCGAAATAAAGGATTGACGTTACACCTATTTCGGTTGAGCGTAACGAGGATACACTATCCGCCGCTAAACGGGGCTGGAATGCCGAAATAACGGAATGTCGTTACGCCTATTTCGGTTGAGCGTAACGAGGATACGCTATCCGCCGCTAAATGGGGCTGAAATGCCTAAATAACGGAATGTCGTTACGCCTATTTCGGTTGAGCGTAACGAGGATTCGCTAACCGCCGCGAATCCGGCCGGAATGCCGAAATAAAGGATTGACGTTACACCTATTTCGGTTGAGCGTAACAAGGATACGCTATCCGCCGCGAAATGGGACGGAATGCCGAAATAACGGAATGTCGTTACTCCTATTTCGGTTGAGCGTAACGAGGATTCGCTATCCGCCGCGAAATGGGACGGAATGCCGAAATAAAGGATTGACGTTACACCTATTTCGGTTGAGCGTAACAAGGATACGCTATCCGCCGCGAAATGGGACGGAATGACGAAATAACGGAATGTCGTTACGCCTATTTCGGTTGAGCGTAACGAGGATACGCTATCCGCCGCGAATCCGGCCGGAATGCCGAAATAACGGACTGATGTTACGCCTATTTCGTTTGAGCGTAACCAGAATACGCTATCCGCCGCGAAATGGGCCAGAATGCCGAAATAAGGGACTGACGTTACGCCTATTTCGGTTGAGCGTAACGAGGATACGCTATCCGCCGCGAATCCGGCCGGAATGCCGAAATAACGGACTGACGTTACGCCTATTTCGGTTGAGCGTAACGAGGATTCGCTATCCGCCGCGAATCCGGCCGGAATGCCGAAATAACGGACTGATGTTACGCCTATTTTGATTGAGCGTAACGAGGATTCGCTATCCGCCGCGAAATGGGACGGAATGCCGAAATAACGGACTGACGTTACGCCTATTTCGGTTGAGCGTAACGAGCATTCTCTATTTAACTCGGAACGGCCCGTTTTACCCAGGAAGTTGACCAGTAACGTAGCCTAGTTACGCTTCTTATGTTAAAACGGGACGATTTTCCACATTGGTTAGACAACCACCTATTTTTGTTAAGTGTTTAAACATAAAAACAGTGCCCGAGAAAAACTCATAGGTTAAATCTATACTTGGGAAGAAGGGAGTCGCGGCGTTAGCGATTTTGTTCTTGTGATATACTAAGGAAAAAATGGTGTGAATGCTGCAGAGTTGAGGTGATAGTTTTGAAAGGTCAATGGGGGCTGATCCTTGGATTAGTTTTAGCACTAGTGATTGCGATTTTTTCCGTTATTAACGTCAGTGCGGTAACGGTTAATTATTTGTTTGGACAGGCTGAGTGGCCGTTAATCTTAGTTGTTTTAGGGTCTGTTTTAATGGGTGGATTGGTCGTTGGAAGTCTCGGCGTCGTAGGAGTGATCCGATTGAAAATGACGGTCAAACGTCTGGAAAAGCAGCTTAAGGACTATGAGACAAAGGGAGCGGAACTCGTGAGACTGGATAAAGAAAAAGATCGGGCTCATCTGGGTCCGAATAAAGACTAGACCGTTAAACCCATCTGTTTCTAAAGAAATCCAAAAAAATAAGCAAAACGTCAACTAAGATTGGCTGCTTTAAAATGAAATGGATAATTTTTTGGGGTTTGCCGGGTATTCGCTCTCTAGTATAATTGTCACGTTAGGGGAGGAGACGATTATGTTAAAATCATCAAAGATTTGGGATGTACAGCAGGTGAACGAAGAGGCCATTCAGGAACTTGCACAGGCGGCTCATTGTTCTGAACTGATCGCCCGACTGCTCTATAATCGAGGGATCGCTACTCCAGAATCGGCCGAATCCTTTTTACATAGTGAGAGGGTTCCTTACCACGATCCGTATCTCATGTTAGGGATGGAAACGGCTGTTGAACGTTTATCTGAGGCTATTGAAAACGAAGAGAACATACTTGTATTCGGTGATTATGATGCGGATGGTGTGACGTCCACTTCGCTATTAGTTTTGGCACTAAGAGAGCTTGGGGCGCATGTCTCTTATTATATTCCTGACCGTTTTAAAGAGGGTTATGGACCAAATATTCCAGCTATAGATAAGGCGAAATCAAATGGTGTGTCACTAGTTGTCACAGTCGATACAGGCATCAGTGCTGTTAATGTGGCACAGCACGCAAAGTCAATTGGATTAGATTATATTGTGACTGATCACCATGAACCGCCTCCTGAACTTCCAGATGCCTATGCGATTATTAACCCAAAACAATCGGGATGTACCTATCCTTTCAAAGGGTTGTGCGGGGCGGGGGTAGCTATTAAGCTTGTACAGGCACTGTTTGATGAGATGCCAACGCATCTTTTAGATTTAGCAGCAGTAGGAACGATCGCGGATTTGGTGCCGCTTGAAGGTGAGAATCGCCGGATTGTGAAAGAAGGTCTTCAAGTGCTTTCACAACAGCCGAAACCGGGATTAAAGGCACTCCTCCAGGTTAGCGGTCATACGCCTGGACAAAAAGTGGACAGTGAGCTTGTTGGCTTTCAATTAGGACCCCGCTTAAACGCAGCAGGCCGCCTGAAGCATGCATCGCTCTCAGCTGACCTTTTAATGGCTGAGGATTGGACGGAGGCTTTGTCACTGGCTGAGCAAGTTGATCAAATGAACCTTGAAAGAAAGGCTTATGTGGATACCATCTCTGAAGAAGCACAAAAAATGGTGGAGCTGTTTCCTGAAGATGAACGTGATTTTATTATTGTAGCTAATCCCGATTGGCATGAAGGGGTACTCGGTATTGTTGCATCACGATTGGTTGAACAGTATTACCGGCCAACTCTTGTGTTAAGTGTAAATCCGGAAACAGGCATGGCTAAGGGGTCCGCTAGAAGCATTGAAGGATTTGATGTCTTTCAAGCCCTCTCCACTTGTCGTGACCTGCTCCCGCACTTTGGTGGACATGAAATGGCGGCAGGCTTATCCCTTCCATTTGAGCAAGTAATGGAGCTTAGGGAACGGATGAACCGCTATTCACGTCAAGTCTTTACTGAAGAGATGCTCGTTCCTCGGCTTCGCGTGGATGCTAGACTTCCACTCGAAGCGATCAGTTTGGGTATGATTGAAGAAATGTCCGTGCTCGAACCCTTTGGTGAAGGAAATCCAAAGCCTAAATTTGTCCTAGAGAATGTCATGATCAAAGAAATGAAACCGATCGGAGCGCTTCATAATCATTTGAAGCTTCAACTGACCGATTCTAAAGAGCAATTAGAGGCGATCTCATTTGGAAAAGGGTTTCTAGCCAGTCAAATGACAGGAGATGCCAGGCTTTCAGTTGCGGGTCAACTGGGGATTAATGAGTGGAATGGCTTCCGTAAACCCCAGCTTTTTATTGATGATTTCAGCATCAAAGAATGGCAGCTCTTTGATCTTAGAGGCTCGAATCAATGGCTTGAGACTTTGCGGGGGATGATTACCCAGCCGGACGTTCATGCCGTTTATTTCAGGGAAGAAACGTATCAGTCACTTCCGCCTGCTTTCATTCAGGCAAGGTCTGTTGAAGCGTATAAAGAGGAGCAGTTATCAAGCTCATCACTCGTGCTTCTCGATCTTCCGGAATCACTTGAACAATTGAGCGAATTTGTGGCAAGCATGGATTTCCCTGACAGAATCTATCTAGTGTTTGACCAAAAAGAGGATTCGCTGTTAGAAGGCGTTCCTTCAAGAGAGCAATT
Source organism: Pullulanibacillus sp. KACC 23026 (assembly GCF_029094525.1). Classification (NCBI taxonomy): domain Bacteria; kingdom Bacillati; phylum Bacillota; class Bacilli; order Caryophanales; family Sporolactobacillaceae; genus Pullulanibacillus; species Pullulanibacillus sp. KACC 23026. Next base: position 1,522,292 of record NZ_CP119107.1, read on the forward strand.
CAAACAAGCGTATGCGCTGTTCTACAAATATCCAAATGTCACGATTGCAAAACTCAGACAATGGGCGCAATACAAACGCTGGTCAATCTCTCAGATGGATTTTATAATAAAAGTGTTTTTGGAGCTCGAATTTGTTAAAATAGAACAGGATGCACTTGTACCCGTTCAGACATCGGTCAAAAGACCATTGACAGATTCACGCCTTTATCAGGACCGGCTGAATCAGGCAGAGGTAGAGGAATTTCTATTGTATTCTCCTCGCCAAGCGGTAAAAGACTGGTTTGATCAACAAAAAGTGGACAGACATGTGGCTAAGGAGGACGTACTCTTATGAATTATAAGGAGTATATAAAGATTGTTGAGGATTTTCCAAAAGAGGGAATCCGGTTTAAAGATATAACGCCATTAATGCAGAATGGCGAGGCTTATAAAGCGGTGATCGATGAGATTGCGGAATACGCGAAAGAGAAGAGCGCGGATGTCATCGTGGGACCAGAAGCAAGAGGCTTTATTGTAGGGTGTCCTGTGGCCTATACACTGGGATTAGGCTTTGTTCCTGTTCGAAAAAACGGAAAGCTTCCACGTGAGGTTATTCGAGTTGATTATGGCCTTGAGTATGGCAATGATGCTTTAACGATTCATAAAGATGCGATCACAAAGGGCCAGCGAGTCGTCATTATGGATGATCTGCTCGCAACAGGCGGAACGATTGAGGCAACCATTCAGCTCGTTGAACAATTAGGCGGGATTGTGGTTGGAATTGCTTTCATGATTGAGCTCACCGATCTAAATGGTCGTGACAAATTAAAGAATTACGACTTATTTACATTAACTCAATATTGATTGTAAGGGGTGCCGGCTCAGAGGCACTCCTATTTCTCTAGTTATAAGGTCTCAAAACCTAGTATTACCAATAATAAGGCGAAAACGTGACAAAAAGGACAAAGATTCGCTTGTTTTCGCCTATTTTCGCGCTAAATTATGTTGATGGCTTTACATCAGCAAGAGAATTCACGATAATAGAATCATTATATCTTCTGATAAACTAAAGGTGATGGGTATATGACGTTTCAGGAGTTATTGACAAAAGCGAGTCACTATCTCAGTGAAGACCAGGTAAAACAAATTGAAGAAGCCTATCATTTTGCGGATGAGGCGCATGCCGGACAAGTTCGCAAATCGGGTGAGCCTTACATTATTCATCCAGTTGAAGTGGCAGGCATCTTGGTTGATCTTGAGATGGATGCAACAACGATTATTGGTGGCTTGCTCCACGACGTAGTTGAAGATACCCCCGTTAAGTTGGAAGATATCTCTAAACGTTTTGGAGAAGAGGTGGCCATACTCGTTGATGGTGTCACCAAACTTCGTCATTTTGAATTCAAATCAAAGGAAGATCAACAAGCCGAAAATCACCGCAAGATGTTTGTCGCAATGGCACAAGATATTCGGTGCGTTCTAATTAAACTTGCGGATCGTTTGCACAACATGCGAACGCTGAAATATATGTCTCCAGAGAAACAGATCCAAAAAGCCAATGAAACATTAGAAATTTTTGCACCCCTAGCTAACCGTCTCGGAATTTCGACAATCAAGTGGGAGCTTGAAGACATTGCTCTTCGCTTTCTCAATCCGCAGCAATATTACCGAATTGTTAATCTCATGAAGCGAAAGCGGCAAGATCGCTTGGAATATATTGAAGAAGTCATGGAGACAATTCGCAAACAGCTGGCAGGAGTTGAAATTGAAGCCAATATCCATGGGCGTCCTAAGCATATCTATAGCATCTATCGAAAAATGGCTTACCAGAACAAACAGTTTAATGAGATCTATGATTTATTAGCGGTTCGAATCATCGTGGAGAACATTAAAGATTGCTATGCGGTGCTCGGGATTATTCATACCCATTGGAAACCAATGCCTGGCCGCTTTAAAGATTATATTGCGATGCCGAAACAAAATATGTACCAATCCCTGCACACGACGGTTATTGGTCCAAAAGGGGATCCCCTTGAAGTACAAATTCGGACAGAAGAAATGCATCGCGTGGCGGAATATGGTATTGCGGCTCATTGGGCATATAAAGAAGGCCGCCAAAAGAATCTGAATAATCGGTTTGAAGATAAGTTAGCTTGGTTCAGACAAATTCTTGAATGGCAGAATGAAGCTGAAGATGCTAAAGAATTTATCGAATCCCTCAAAATGGATCTTTTTTCAGATATGGTTTTTGTTTTTACGCCAAAAGGGGATGTCATTGAGCTTCCAAGCGGGTCGGTTCCGATTGATTTTGCTTACCGCATTCATACGGAAATTGGCAATAAGACAGTTGGCGCCAAGGTAAACGGCAAAATGGTCCCTCTCGATTATCGTTTGAAGACGGGAGATATTGTTGAAATTACGACCTCCAATCATTCTTATGGGCCAAGTCAGGATTGGCTCAAAATGGCCAAAAGTTCTCATGCCAAGAATAAAATCCGTCAGTGGCATAAAAAACAGCGCCGGGAAGAGAATGTGGAAAAGGGTAAGGAATCCATTGAGAAGGAACTCCGCAGCCAAGGATTCGATCCAAAGGAGATTTTAACCGAATCCAATATTAAGGTCGTGGCAACGAAATATAACTTCGCAACTGAAGAGGAAATTTATGCGGCAGTGGGCTATAATGGCATCACGCCAAAGCAAGTTGTGACCCGTCTGACTGAGAAAGTCCGTAAGACCCAATCTGAAAGTGCCGAGGCGATTCTTAAGAACTTTCCAGAAGTGGGTACTTATCAAACCACAAAACGAAAGACAGATTCCGGGGTTCGGGTTAAAGGTGTTGATAACCTGATGATCCGGTTATCGAAATGCTGCAATCCGGTTCCGGGCGATGAGATCATCGGCTACATTACGAAGGGCAGAGGGGTATCCATTCATCGCGCCAATTGTCCGAATGTTTATCAGCATGATGGAGAAGCGCGCCTTTTAGAAGTCGAGTGGGAAGGACAAGAGGTGGGCAAAAAGCATTATAACGTTGATATTGAAATTACAGGCTATGATCGCAACGGGCTATTAAATGAAGTGCTCCAAGCCGTCTCAGAAACAAAGACGCAAATTATTGCCGTCAGTGGAAAAGCGGACAAGAACAAAGTGGCCCTTATCCATATGACCATTGCCATACCAAATGTGAATCATTTGGTGAAAGTCGTGGATCGGATTAAGCGGCTTCCAGAAATCTATTCCGTGCGCCGAATGATGGATTAAAAAGAGAGGAGGCTTCTAATATGAGAGTCGTGCTTCAGCGTGTTAAGGCAGCCTCTGTAACGGTTGAGGGAACGGTTGTTGGACAAATTGAAAAGGGGCTTCTTCTCCTTGTCGGGATACATGAATCGGATACCGAAGAGCAGCTTCCTTATATGGTTAGTAAGATTACCGAACTTCGGATATTTGAAGATGAGTCTGGCAAAATGAATGAGTCCCTTCTTGACCAAGGCGGGGCTATTCTCTCCGTTTCTCAATTTACATTATACGGGGATACGACTAAAGGGAGACGGCCTAATTTTATGAAAGCGGCTCGTCCTGAGAAGGCGGAGCCACTTTTTAATCAATTTAATCAAGAACTGCGCCATAAAGGTTTAAAGGTCGAAACAGGACAATTTGGGGCCATGATGGACGTCTCTTTGATTAATGATGGGCCTGTGACTTTAATTATAGATAGCAAATAAGGGGCGTATAGATTTAATTCCTTTGGGGATACTGTTAAAAAATCCAAAGGAGTTTTTTTATGCGTGTCTCATTAAGCCAGTCTTTAAGAACGGATCCAACGATGAAAATAGATTTCGCAACACATAAACTAGAGGCTCTTTTGTCCAGTGAAGAGCTCGAGTCGAATGGCCTAATTTTTGATAAGAGGACCTCTTCCAAACGGACGGGTTTGAGCAGATGACAGCTTAAAGCGTCGCCCGGTATCTTATGAATCTGAGAGATCCTTTCAGTGCCGCGTACTCCGCAAGTCTTTCTTAAAGGGCCAATCCCCGCTTGAGACCATCTCGGTTCTGAAGTTTGCGGATCCCCCCCTGAGATCCTGTAAATAGGGCATTCAAAAAGAAAATTAATTGAAGAAGTGCTTGACAAACGATTTGAACATCCTTATATTTATGAAAAAGAAGATTCGTAATCCTAGGAAAAAGAGAGTAATTAGGAGAAGCGTGTGCAAGAGAGGGAAGGTCTAGGCTGAAAACCTTCCTCATTAGCCCCTAATGAAAGACACTTTGGAGGAGCTTTCATGAAATGAGTAGTGGAAGCCGTAAGCAAGGCGTTAACTTGCAAAGTGAAGACATATTAATTCGTCTTAACAAGGGTGGTACCGCGGGTCCAATACTTATAACTCGTCCCTTATTTGCTTATGATCAGCAAATAAGGGGCTTTTTTATTTATTCAGGTGGAAAAGGAAAAGGGTCTTTTTTCATCTTTAATTGGGAAAAGGAGTGGGAGAGATGAACCCAATACAAATACCAAGAGGTACGCAAGATTTGCTGCCGCAAGTGACACCGATTTGGCAATTCATTGAGAAGCAAGCCCAAGAGATTTGCCGGCTTTACAATTATCAAGAGATTCGAACGCCTATATTTGAAAGCACTGATTTGTTTTTGAGAGGGGTCGGGGACACGACAGATATTGTCCAAAAAGAAATGTACTCCTTCGAAGATCGCGGGGGCAGGAGTTTAACGCTGCGCCCAGAAGGGACCGCATCGGTGGTACGCTCATATGTACAAGAAAAAATGTACGGTCAGCCGAATCAACCGACTAAGCTCTATTACATCGGTCCTATGTTTCGCTATGAAAGACCCCAGGCGGGTCGCTATCGCCAATTCTTTCAGTTTGGCGTCGAGGCGATCGGCGCTTTAAATCCAGCGGTTGATGCCGAAGTGATTTCGCTTGCGATGTCTTTTTACAAAAACATAGGGTTAACAGAGCTTAAACTGGTGATTAATAGTTTAGGGGACAAAGAGAGTCGCTTGCGTCACCGAGAAGCTCTTATCAATCATTTTGAGCCGAGTATCGGGGAGTTTTGTTCCGACTGTCAATCGCGTTTGCACAAAAATCCACTCCGAATTCTTGATTGCAAACAAGACCATGATCACCCGCTCATGAAAACCGCTCCTTCCATTTTGGAATTTTTAAATGAGGAGTCCAAGAACTATTTTGAACAAGTGAAATCTTTATTAGATCAAATTGGTATTCAGTACGTTGTGGATCCAACCTTAGTGCGCGGATTGGATTATTACAATCACACCACGTTTGAGATTATGGGAGCGAGCTTTGGGTCCATTTCAACCCTTTGCGGCGGTGGACGCTATAATGGTTTGGTTCAAGAATTAGGCGGTCCTGAATCACCTGGAATTGGCTTCGCTTTAAGCATTGAAAGAGCGATCCTCGCACTTGAAGCCGAAGGGAAGGCCTTACCTGGCGTACAAGCACTTGATGCCTTTGTGGTCTCAATGGGTGAACCAACCGAGGAAAAGGCTCTCTCCATTCTTTATCGTTTAAGACAAGCTGGTTTTTCTGTTGATAAGGATTACATGGATCGAAAAATGAAGGCGCAAATGAAGCAGGCCGATCGGTTCCAATCGCGTTTTGTGCTGCTTTTAGGGGAAGAAGAGCTTGAGAAGCAAGTTATTAATGTTAAAAATATGGAAACGGGTGAGCAAGAAGCGGTGAATTGGGATGACTTGATCACCTATTTGGAAAGACAATTAAGGAGGAACCAATAACATGGGACGTACGGTATATTGTGGGGAAGTCACCAATGAACATGTGGGTCAACCAATCGTTTTACAAGGCTGGGTACAAAGAAGACGTGATTTAGGAGGTTTGATTTTTATTGACCTGCGCGACCGCACGGGTTATGTCCAAGTCGTTTTTAACCCGGAGATTTCAAAAGCGGCTTTAGAAATCGCGGAAACAGTCCGCAGTGAATACGTGGTTGAGATCAGAGGTAAGGTTGTTGCACGGGCTGAAAATGCGGTTAATGAAAAAATTAGTACGGGTCATGTCGAAGTATTAGCTGAAGAGATTCAAATCATTAATAAATCGAAGACGCCGCCGTTTAGTATTGCTGACCAGACCGATGTTTCTGAGGAAGTGCGCCTTAAGTACCGCTATCTCGATTTGCGACGCCCGGTTTTACAAGAAACGTTTCGTCTGCGCCATAAGGTAACGAAGACCATGCGTGATTTTCTCGATGCGTCTGATTTCTATGAAGTCGAAACGCCGATGCTTACTAAGAGTACACCTGAAGGCGCGCGTGATTATTTGGTGCCAAGCCGAGTCCATCCAGGTGAATTCTATGCCTTACCGCAGTCGCCGCAGCTCTTTAAACAGCTTCTTATGGTAGCGGGGATGGAAAAATATTATCAGGTGGCCCGCTGCTTTAGGGATGAAGACCTTCGTGCTGACCGCCAGCCGGAATTTACCCAAATTGATATTGAACAATCCTTTTTTGAAAAAGAGCCATTCCTTGCGATGATCGAGAAAATGATGGCAGAGGTGGTTTACGTCGCACGGGGTGAACGCATTTCCACTCCTTTTCCAAGAATCACGTATGCTGAGGCGATGGCGCGTTATGGCAGTGATAAGCCTGATACACGTTTTGGGCTTGAGCTTATTGACGTTTCGACCGTTGTCTCGACAAGCGGCTTCAAAGTCTTTGCTCAGACCGTTGCCAATGGCGGCCAAGTCAAAGCCATTAATGTGAAAGGTCAAGCGGCTCAGTATTCTCGAAAAGCCATTGATGAGCTCACGGAGTTTGTCTCGCGGTACGGAGCAAAAGGACTTGCTTGGATGAAGGTTGAAGAAGAGGGACTTAAGGGACCGATCTCTAAATTCTTTGAAGGGGATGTGGCTAGTCAACTGACTGAAACCTTACAAGCGGAATCCGGGGATTTACTCTTATTTGTAGCCGATTCCCCTAAAGTCGTTGCGGACAGTCTAGGGGCACTTCGCTCAAAGCTTGGTCAAGAGTTGAATTTAATTGATCAAACAAAATTAAACTTCATTTGGGTAACGGAATTCCCTCTTGTAGGATGGGATGAAGAGGCAGGACGTTATGTTGCTGAGCATCATCCGTTTACGATGCCAATGCTAGAGGACTTAGAGCTTATGAAAACGAATCCTGGGCAAGTGCGTGCTGAAGCCTATGACTTAGCGCTCAACGGCTATGAGCTTGGCGGCGGTTCGCAAAGAATTCACGACCGTTCCATTCAAGAGCTCATGTTCAAGGTTCTTGGCTTTTCCGAAGAAGAAGCGAAGAGCCAATTCGGCTTCCTTCTAGAGGCGTTTGAGTACGGGGCTCCTCCACATGGCGGGATTGCCTTGGGACTTGACCGAATGATTATGATTTTAGCAGGACGTAAGACGCTTCGTGACACGATTGCTTTTCCAAAGACAGCCAGTGCGTCTGATCCTATGACTGCTGCTCCAAGTCCGGTCGCTGAACGTCAGCTGGATGAATTGCATCTGGAAGTTCAAAAGGCGCTTTTATCCGGTCTTGCTGAGGATTAAAAAGAGGAAAAGCCCTTACCTTGAAGTCGTGTTTGAAATATGTTAGAATAAACTTACAATTTAACCGAGAGTCCTGAAGTGTTTGTAAAGGAACCATATGTTTTGACCGAACATAGTTTTGAAGGGAGCCCAATAGGTTTTCCACCGGCGTGCATGCCTCTGTAACGTGGACGCACAAAAGTGGAAACAGGGCACCCACCTGCTTGGAGCGGGTTCAAAACTCGGGTTCTAGCGGCACAATTGGGACTCTCCTTTTTTGTTTGAAGGCCTTTTTAAAGGTCTTTTTTGTTTGTCAGAGTAATGACGTGGCCAAAATCTTCATTTAACCAATAAAAAACGTACAACCCATCAATGGTTGGGTGTACGTTTTTTGTTTATTTAGCAAGTTTTTCTAAGTTGCCGTTTTTGTCCATTTTGAAGGCAGGACTTGAGTCCTCCTCCGAATCGTCTTGAAGAAAGGCCATGCGTCTAGCCCGCTCCATTATGCCGATGAGCGATTGATAATCCTCTTCCATGGCAAGATGGTCGCGCTTCATCTTCGCGACTTCTTTTTCAAGACCCTTAACTTGATTTTGTAAAAGTTCATTTTGTTCTCTCAGCTTCTCGTTTTCTCGTTTAAGCTTATTGCTTGAGGCACCATCAGATTGTAAGTTTTGTAGAAATTGAACCACGTCTGCAAGGGATAATTGCGATTCCTGGCCCATTTCGTAGTCCATCGCTGTAGAAAGAGTCTCTGAGCTTGGTTGAGCGGGTGCTGGAACTTCTGAGTTTGCTGTAAATAGTGGGTAATCATCCATTGGCTCTGCAACAGGGGGCTGCCAAGTGCGCGGCCGTCTTTGCTGGGCCCGCTTCATTTGTTTTCGTTGTTTTTTAGCAATTTCAATGGCTTGCAGATATTTCTTTCGGACTATCGCATTCCAGCGAAATCCGCAGGCAGCTCCCGTTCGATTTAACTTATCTCCAACTTCTTCAAACGCATCTAGTTGGGTGCTTCCTTCTCGTATATGACGCAGAACGGTTTCAGCGAGTAATAAATCATCCTCGTGACTCCATGCATCTTGTCTGACTTTTGTCATGATGACCTCTCCTTAAAGATGTTTTAATTAACCACATCTTTGACAAAAAAGAAGAGCTTTATACGAGAAACTTGCACATTAACTATATGTCTTTTATCCTATTTAAAATTCTTTGAGATATGAGATAAGTAATCTAATCGTTTCTGGACGGTTTTCTCATAGCCTCTTGGTGAGGGATGATAGAACGTTTTATTTTTTAATGGTTCAGGTAAATAGTCTTGTGGAACAAAGCCGTCCTCATAATCATGTGGATATTTATAATCCTTACCATGGCCGAGACGGCTTGCCCCTTTATAATGAGCATCCCTTAGGTGAAGGGGGATTTGGCCAGTTTGTTCGTTGTCAACGGTTTGCAGAGCTTTATCAATACCTGCAATGACAGCATTGCTTTTGGGTGCGGTTGCAATATAAAGCGCTGCTTCTGCCAACGGGATTCTGGCTTCCGGCATGCCCACAAACTCAACTGCATAAGCCGCTGCCTGAGCAATTAATAGGGCATTGGGATCGGCTAGACCCACATCTTCTGCAGCATGCACATAGAGGCGGCGCGCGATAAATCGCGGATCTTCACCGGCACGGATCATTTTAGCCAACCAATAGAGGGTGGCATCCGGGTCAGAGCCGCGCATACTCTTGATGAAAGCAGAGACGGTATCATAATGGTTATCGCCATTTTTATCATATTGAAGAACGCGCTGTTGAATGGATTCCTCAGCTATCGCTAATGTCACATGGATGTGGCCATCTGGAGAAGGCGGTGTCGTAAGGACGGCTAATTCCAGAGCTTGGAGAGCGGTTCTGGCATCACCGTTTGCAATATTAATAATGTGATCCAGAGCGTCCTCGTCCACTTTAATAGAATAGGCACCTAACCCGCGGGTCTTGTTCGTTAATGCCTGATTCAAAATTTGTCTAAGAGCGTCATTAGTCAGCGGTTCAAAACGGAATAAACGTGAGCGTGACAGAAGGGCCGCATTGATTTCGAACATGGGGCTTTCTGTTGTAGCGCCAATCAAAATAATCGTTCCATCTTCAACGAATGGAAGAAGGGCGTCCTGTTGCCCTTTATTGAATCGATGGATCTCATCTATGAAAAGAACCGTTTTTTGATCCTCATATTTTAGACGTTCCTTTGCCGCTTGTGTGAGAGAACGGATCTCAGCAACACCTGAAGTGACCGCATTAATTTGCTGAAAGACGGCGGATGTGGTATTGGCTATGATTTTGGCAAGAGTCGTTTTCCCTGTGCCAGGCGGTCCATAGAAGATCATAGGTGCCAGTTGATCGGCTTGAATCGCTCTGCGGAGAAGCCTTCCTTCTCCGACGATCTGGTGTTGCCCCATGAATTCATCGAGTGTCTGCGGGCGCATTCGATTTGCCAAGGGTTCGCCTGTTCGTCTTTCGGACCGAGAATAATCAAATAAATCCATAAGCAAGATCCTTTCTTAATGCTCTGTGTTAACTTTATCATGACCCATTCATTGAATAGGTTTTAGCTCAGGTTGTAGTGGTAACTATTACAAATTTTAAGGTATAGAATTAGACAAGGATTAAGACAAGCTTACTTTTTTTGTAGAAAGCTTTCAAGTTAGCCGGGTTACATTCTTTTTCTGCAAACTAACGATTTTATGATAAAATAAATGATGATGCTTATCATCTTTGAGACGCAGGCGTTTATTCTATTAGAATTAAGCTCTTATAATAGGGAATAATGGTTAGCCATAGTGAAGTCACAAACTATTGGACATGTGTGTTCTAGAGGCGCGGATTATAAAGACCGATTCCTTTCAAGGGTCTTTTTTACTATCAGAAACTATAAATGTCGACTGACGCTATTAAAATTGATCTTTGCGGATCGTTCAAATGTTTTACCTTTATTTATTTGTGAAAAGGAAAGGAGAAAGGCCAATGAAGATATCGACTAAAGGAAGGTATGGAATTACCATTATGATGGCCTTGGCGAAGCATTACGGGAAAGGTCCTCTTGCACTGAAGATCATTGCAAAGGAAAATGATCTGTCTGAACATTATTTGGAGCAGCTCATTGCGCCCTTAAGAAATGCGGGACTCGTCCATAGCATCCGCGGAGCTTATGGAGGTTATGAGCTCACGAAAAAGCCTCGGGAGATTACCACCGCCGATGTTATCAGGGTGTTGGAAGGGCCGATTCGCCCTGTTGAGGTGATGGATGATGATGATCCGGCGAAAAAGGAGCTTTGGATCAAAATACGTGATGCGGTTAAGGATGTTTTAGAAGGAACCACCATGGATGACCTCATTCATTTTGAGGATCGCGAGTTGGTGCAAGATCCTTTGATGTTTTATATTTAAAAAAAGGCTTGATTTATAGTATGATAATAACCGCCGCCCAAACGGCGGTCTTATTATTTAATCAACGGTGTTTATATAAAGCGGAATAGGGCATTTTGATAAAAAGCAATAGGAACTGAAAGGAAGAAAAAGATGGATCGTATATATTTAGATCATTCGGCCACTACGCCGATGCATCCTGAAGTCATTCAGGCGATGCTGCCCGTCATGGAACATGTTTTTGGTAATCCATCTAGCATTCACGCATTCGGTCGCGAAGCCTCTAAATTGATGGAAGAGGCGAGAACTGCTATAGCCAAGTCCATCCAGGCGAAACCAAAGGAAATTATTTTCACCGGTGGAGGGACAGAAGCCGATAATTTAGCTATTATAGGGGCCGCACGGGCAGCTAAGCAAAAGAAAAAGGGCAACCATATTATCACAACTGCGATTGAGCACCATGCGGTTTTAAAAACTTGTGAAGACCTTGAGAAGAATGGGTTTGAGGTGACTTACTTAAAAGTCGATGAGAGTGGAATCATTTCTCTTTCAGAGCTTGAAGCGGCGATTCGCCCTGAAACCATCTTAGTCAGTGTCATGTATGGGAATAATGAGGTAGGAACGCTGCAGCCTATTGAAGCGATCGGAAAGCTTTTTAAAGAAACGGATATATTATTCCATACAGATGCTGTACAAGCTTTTGGACTTGAATCTATTAACGTACAGGCGTTGAACATTGATCTCTTATCGATGACCGGCCATAAGATTAATGGACCAAAGGGAATCGGTTTTCTATATTGTCAAGAAGAGGTGACGCTATCTACCCATCTGCATGGCGGTGAGCAGGAACGGAAACGCCGGGCAGGAACTCAAAATGTTCCTGGAATTGTCGGGTTGAAAAAAGCCATTGAGATTATGGAAGCAACGCGTGAAGAAAAAAGGGTATTATATCGGGGCCTTCAAGATGTGCTTCTTGAGACTTTGGATAAGGAAGGGATTCAGTACGAGATTAATGGCGATCGTACCAATCGGCTTCCACATATTCTAAATCTCTTTTTTCCAGGGGTTCAAGTCGAATCGCTCCTTATGAACTTGGATTTGAGCGGTGTTGCGGTATCGAGTGGTTCGGCGTGTACGGCGGGGACTGCTCAGCCCTCGCATGTGTTGTCCGCCATGTATGGTGAAGCGGGGGAGCGACCATTAAGCTCGATTCGAATTAGTTTTGGATTGTATAATACAAAAGAGCAAGTCAGCGAGGCAGCTGTTATTCTTGCTCAAGTCGTTAACCGTTTAGTAAAGCTTAGTGTCTGAAAAGAAAATAGATATCTTATTTAAAAAGGAGGGATTGGTTTGGCTAAACGAGTAGTAGTCGGTATGTCCGGCGGTGTGGATTCATCCGTAACGGCACTGCTGCTTAAGCAACAAGGCTATGACGTCATCGGCATTTTTATGAAAAACTGGGATGACACGGATGAAAATGGAGTGTGCACTGCAACGGAGGATTATGAGGATGTGGCGCGCGTTGCCGAGCAGCTTGATATTCCCTATTATGCTGTTAATTTTGAAAAGGAATATTGGAATAAAGTTTTCTCCTATTTCTTAGAAGAATATAAGGCAGGCCGAACGCCAAATCCAGATGTGATGTGTAACAAAGAAATTAAATTCAAAGCCTTTTTGAATCATGCTTTATCACTTGGTGCGGATTATGTGGCAACGGGGCACTATGCAAGAGTGGACCGTTCCAATGGAGAAACCAAGCTTCTTCGCGGATTGGATCAAGGGAAGGATCAAACCTATTTCCTTAATCAACTCAATCAAGCTCAACTGGAGCGTGTCCTATTCCCAGTGGGTGAGTTGGAGAAAAAAGAAGTGCGCCGCCTAGCTTTAGAACATGATCTGGCAACCGCTACTAAGAAAGATAGTACGGGTATTTGTTTTATCGGTGAACGGGATTTTAAGACGTTCCTGAGTCAGTACTTACCCGCACAGCCTGGAGATGTTTACTCCATTGATGGTGAGTATAAAGGCAAGCATGATGGGTTAATGTATTACACGAATGGTCAGCGCCAAGGACTCGGAATTGGCGGGCCAGGCGGACCTTGGTTCGTTTGCGGAAAAGACTTAAAACGAAACATTCTCTTCATAGCCCCTGGATCTGACCACGAAGCGCTCTATTCAGAGGGGCTGCGGGCGGTAAACACCAACTGGATTAACGGTGAGCCCGACTCGAAGACCTTCCGCTGCACAGCGAAGTTTCGTTATCGTCAGGCAGACCGCCCTGTAACCGTGACGCTGCTGCCAAATGATGAACTCCAAGTGGTCTTTGATGAACCGGAACGTGCTGTAACACCTGGACAATCGGTTGTGTTTTATGACGGCGACGTTTGTCTTGGCGGTGCCACCATTGATACCATTGATCAGCCCAAATTTAAAAATACATTTGACTTTGTATCCGCTATAGAAAAAACAACGGTCTAAGGATCGTTGTTTTTTAATGCGACCCGATAATGAAGGGACGTCCAGTTACTGCCCGTTTGACAAGAGGAATGTGATATACTAGCACTAGATGTGTTCGAATTAAGGAGAATGAATAATGGAGCAATTAAACAAAGAGGGACTTTCTCACCTTAAGGAAGGGCGCTTTGAAGAGGCAGCCGCTTTATTTAACCAAGTGATTACACAGTCTCCTAATGATCCGACTGGCTATGTTAATCTTGGCAATCTCTTAATCGCTATCGGCGAATCAGAAAAAGCAGTTCCTTTTTTTCAGAAGGCACTTGAATGTGATCCACAATATAGTCCCGCTTTCTATGCGTTAGGTAACGCTCTATATACATTAGATAAGTTTGAAGAAGCGATTCATTGTTTTCAAAAGGCAGAGACTTTGGGGCTCCAAGATGGAGATGTTCATTTTATGCTCGGGATGTCTTATGAGCAGCTTAATCAGCCATTAATGGCGTTAGTTCATTTCCAAAGAGCGGTAGAATTAAAGGAAGAAGATACAGTCGCACGCTTTCAGTATGGTCTTTCCCTCGCTAAGACAGGCCATGTAGAGCTTGCCATTGAGATGTTTAGCCAAGTGGTGCAAGAGGACCCGCGACATGCGGATGCTTATTACAACTTAGGGGTTGCCTTCTCGGCCCAAGAGGCGTATGAACAGGCTGAAGAATCTTTCAAAAAGGCATTAACGATTCAGAAGGACCATCTTCTTGCCTCACATGGATTAAAACAAGTTGAAGCGCTAAGACGGGGTCATCTTAAGTAAAAAGTTAATTGGTAAAACAGCCTTTCCTATTTTTACGGTTTTAGTTAAAGAAAAGAGAGTTGAAGTGTATGTCGAACCCAACCTCCCTTGATCTGTTTTCGGAAGAACTCCCCTTTATCATAGGGGTTCCTTACCATCTTATCTTTCAAAACAGTGAGAATGCCTATACGGTTATGAAGGTAAAAATTGAAGAAACCAATATAAGCCTCCCTGAAAAGGATATTGTGGTTATCGGCTATTTTCCCGCTCTTCACCTACAGGAATCGTATCATTTTTTCGGAAACGTGAAAGTGCATCCTCGTTATGGGCATCAATTTGAAGTGGAACGGTTTCGGAAGCTGCTGCCCCAATCAAAAGCAGGCATTGTTCATTATCTGTCGGGTGATTTGTTTCCTGGAATTGGAAAAGCGACCGCTGAACGCATTGTCTCAGCACTTGGGGAACAGGCGATTTCAAAAATTCTGGAGAACCCGGATTGTTTGACAGAAGTGCCTAAGCTTGCGGCGGATAAAGCGACCTTAATTTACGAAGCGCTCTTAAAGCATGAAGGCTTAGAGAAAGTGATGATTGGCCTTACGGATTACGGTTTCGGTCCCCGGTTATCGATGAAAATCTATCAAGCCTATGGGAATGAAGCACTGACCATTATTGAGGAGAATCCTTACCGGCTTGTTCAGGATATTGAAGGGATTGGGTTTCATAGAGCGGATGAACTGGGGAAGCAATATGGGTTGACCGGTGAGCATCCCGATCGTATCCAAGCGGGTATCTTGTATGTGTTAAATGAAGCCGCCATGAACAATGGCCATGTCTATCTTCCTAAGGAGTCCGTTCTTCAAAATGCAACCCTTTTACTGTCGACACCCCGCGAGCCTGTAAGTGATGAAGGAATTGAACGGGAATTGATCGTGCTTCATGAGGAAGGCAAGGCGATATTGGAGGAGGACCGTTTCTATCTTCCTTCTCTCTATTTCGCTGAAAAAGGGCTCGTATCAAGTCTGAAACGGTTAATGGAGCAGTCTGAGTTCCAGCAAAATTTCTCTGAAGCGGAGTTTTTGGCTGCGTTAGGCGGTCTTGAGGACCGTCTCGCTATTGAATATGCGCCTTCTCAAAAAGCTGCCATTCAACAGGCGTTAGCCTCTCCGGTGACTCTCTTGACAGGGGGGCCAGGGACTGGGAAAACGACCGTTATTAAGGGGATTGTGGACATCTATGCCGAACTTCATGGTCTCTCGTTGAATCCAAAAGATTACAAAGATGAGCCCTTTCCTTTTGTCTTGATTGCACCGACAGGACGGGCAGCCAAGCGCATGAGTGAATCGACAGGACTGCCTGCTGTCACGATTCACCGTCTTCTTGGCTGGAAAGGCGGCTCGGGTTATGAGCATGATGAAGAGAATCCACTGGAGGGACGCTTAGTTATTGTTGATGAGATGTCCATGGTAGATATTTGGCTCGCCAATCATTTATTGCGCTCATTAAAGACGCCCGTACAAATCGTTATTGTTGGAGATGAAGATCAGCTTCCTTCGGTTGGACCTGGCCAAGTTCTGAATGATCTGCTTCATTCACATGTTTTGCCGACCGTCAGGCTGACCGACATCTATAGACAAGCTGAAGGGTCTTCTATTATCGAACTTGCTCATGCCATCAAAAATGGGGAGCAAGTGATCGAACTGCAGCAGGCTAAAGAGGATCGTCGATTTTTTGCCTGCTCACAAAGTCAAATCTTAGATGTTGTCCAAAAGGTATGTGCCAACGCTCATAAGAAGGGGTTTTCATCGAAGGATATTCAAGTACTGGCTCCGATCTATAGGGGCAATGCGGGGATTGATGCTTTAAATAAGGTCCTTCAAGATTTGTTTAACCCAAAGCATGAATCCAAGCGTTTTTTAACATTTGGTGAGACGGAGTTTCGGGTTGGAGATAAAGTGCTCCAACTGGTCAATAACCCAGAGGATAATGTTTTTAATGGGGATATTGGTGAAGTGGTTGCCCTTTTCAAAGCGAATGAGCGAACGGAAAAAGAAGATGCGCTAGTGGTGTCTTTTGATGGGATTGAAGTGACCGTTTCCCGCAAAGATTTGGGGCAATTAACCCTCGCTTATTGTACTTCGATTCATAAGGCGCAAGGAAGTGAGTTTCCAATTGTCGTCTTGCCTATCGTAAAAGGCTACCATCGCATGCTAAGGCGTAATTTAATCTATACAGCTATTACTAGAAGCCGATCCTATTTGATCATGTGCGGCGATGCAGATGCTTTTATGAGAGCCATTCAGCAGACAGAAGGGGATCGCCGCTTCTCCCACTTAAAGGAAAAATTGATTGAACGACTTGGAGCAGAGAGGGAAGAAGAGGAGCGATCTGAAAGCGAGAAAGCTGCAGTGGACTCACTTCAATCCTCAGATCCTGATGATTGGGAAATAGATGAGACGTTAAACGAGGAAGAAGACCCATTCTTAAATCTATAAATCAGGGGATAGCCTTAAATCTATTTATTAAGGTTATCCCTTTTTTGCTGTTTCAGCTAGTATGGTTTGGAATTAATTTGGACACACTATTTTTAGAGGTGAATCAGATGCATTGTCCAAATTGTAAAAATAAAAATCTAGGAAAAATAGGGGTTAATCAATATTATTGTTGGGATTGTTTCATTGAATTAACGCTGGCAAAAGGAAAACTGTCCCTAAACCAAGTAGAAGAGGACGGGAGCCTAACCAATCTTGATGATTTGTTTGATGAAGTGGAACGCCAAGTGGAACTCGGGTAGCTAAATTAAGAGCCGCCATACTTCTCACAAAATAGACAACCAACGAACACAAGTGGGAGGTTGTAAGGGATGCGAGGTACCATTTTAGATTGGTTGAAACGATTAGTGTTACTTTTGCTTGTCTTTATTAATTTATGGTTCGTGCTAAAACTGTGGCCCTATGTGATGCACTTGCTCGCTGCGACATTAAAACTAATGTCGCCGTTTCTAGTGGCTTTTCTTATCGCTTACATTCTCCATCCTATGGTCAAGCACTTACATAGAAGGGGAATGCCGAGGGCGCTCGCCATTCTCATTATCTACCTCTTATTCTTTGGATTATCAGGCTATGGCATTGCCAAGGGAGTCCCGCTCCTCTTAAATCAGCTAAGTCACTTATCTGAACAAGTTCCGGCTTTAACTCAATTCTATGAGGAAAAGGTAGATCATTTCTATTCAGCAACGGCTCATTTGCCTGAACAGGTTCATACGCATTTCAATCGTTTTTTACTGCAGGCAGAAGAGACGTTAAATCATTGGATTGGGGTTATTATTTCAAGTATTCAACGATTAGTAACGTCGATCTTTACGATTTTCCTCATTCCGTTTATTGTGTTCTATCTTTTAAAAGATATAGAGGGATTGGCTGATTGGCTGAAAGAGCATATCCCTGATCGTTGGCAGAAGCCTGCAAAAGAGCTGTTAACTGACATTGATCATTCTTTGGGAAGCTATATCCGAGGCCAATTAATTGTATGCGTAGCGGTTGGGCTTGCCGCCTTCATTGGATTATGGTTATTTAAAATTCCTTATTCAGGTGTGCTCGGTTTTTTTGTCGGCATTACGGATATTATTCCGTTTTTTGGAGCGGCCATTGGAGCGATTCCCGCTGTTATCGTCGCGCTTACGATTTCCATGAACAAGGTCTTTATTGTGATTGCGGTGATTACCGTGGTCCAGTCCTTAGAGGGAAATCTGTTCAGCCCCGTTATTGTTGGGAAGAGTGTTCATCTTCATCCCATTCTCATTATGGTTTCGCTTGTTATTGGCGGTGAATGGGGAGGCATTCTTGGGATGCTTGTGGCGATTCCTGTCTTCGTTACACTTAGGGAAATTCTTCTCTTCTGGCTACGTGAAAGACAAAAAAGAAAACAAGCGGAATGGATCGATCCTAAAATCGATCACGATAGAAGTTGACAAGCGCTTACGAAGTCGTCTATAATTCATTCACGTAGATAATTATTTACATATGACAATGATTTTTTTGAACGCGATGAAGGACCTTGTGAGTCAAGCCCCTTTATAGAGAGGAATTTCCCAGGCTGAAAGAAGTTCCAAAGGAAGAGGTCTCACGGCTAGTCTGAAGTGCAGCTAATCCCTGCCGGCACTAGACCCGTTAACGTCTATGTATAAGGTGATAGATTTCCCCGAGTGGGTCAATCTATAACCAGGGTGGTACCGCGAGAATAAGCTCTCGTCCCTGTATTGGGATGAGGGCTTTTTATGCTTTTAAGAGATGAGTTAACAACTAAGATTTTAGGAGGTATTAGTGTGACACAATTAAGCTCTCGAGATATTCGCCAGATGTTCTTAGATTTCTTTCAGGAGAAGGGACATAAAATTGAGCCGAGCGCTTCCTTGATTCCTTATGAAGATCCGTCCTTGTTATGGATTAATAGCGGTGTAGCTACTTTAAAGAAATATTTTGATGGGCGCGTCGTTCCTGAAAATCCTCGCTTGACAAATGCTCAAAAAGCGATCCGCACCAATGATATTGAGAATGTCGGTTATACGGCTAGACATCATACGTTTTTTGAAATGCTTGGGAATTTTTCCATTGGGGATTATTTTAAGGAAGAGGCCATTACATGGGCATGGGAATTCTTAACGGATCCGAAGTGGATTGGGTTTGATCCAGAGAAGCTGTCGGTTACCATTCACCCTGAAGATGATGAGGCCTATGAGCTCTGGCATAACAAAATGGGCCTGCCCGAAAATCGTATCATTCGGTTGGAGGATAATTTCTGGGATATCGGTGAAGGGCCAAGCGGACCCAATACGGAAATTTTCTATGATCGCGGTGAGGATTACGGCAATGATCCGGATGACCCTGAGCTTTATCCAGGCGGGGAGAATGAACGCTATTTAGAGATTTGGAATTTAGTGTTCTCTCAATTTAATCACAATCCGGATGGTTCTTATACACCACTGCCTAAGAAAAACATTGATACTGGGATGGGACTTGAACGTTTGGTATCTGTGATTCAAAATGCCCGTACGAATTTTGATACGGATTTGTTTATCCCGCTTATTCGTGCTGTGGAAGGCATCTCAGGCAAAACTTACGGGGAATCGAAAGAATTAGATACGGCATTTAAGGTCATTGCAGATCATGTAAGAGCGGTTACCTTTGCCATTTCAGACGGTGCCCTTCCATCTAATGAGGGAAGAGGTTACGTTCTTAGACGTCTGATCCGCCGCGCTGTACGGTTTGCCATGGAACTTGGGATTGAGAAACCTTTTATGGATCAGCTTGTTCCAATTGTCCGCGATATCATGGGTGAGTTTTATGATGTATTAAATAGCCGTGTTCCGTTCGTACAAAAAATTATCCATTCTGAAGAAGAGCGTTTCCATGAGACGATTCATGAAGGACTGGCTATTTTAAATGCGATCATGGAGGAGAAGAAACAAAGCAGTCAAGCGATGATTGACGGGGCTGATGTGTTCAAACTCTATGATACCTTTGGTTTTCCTGTCGAGCTAACAGAAGAGTATGCCGAAAAAGAAGGTCTTTCTATCGATCGTGAAGGCTTTGAGCAAGCGCTTGAAGAGCAGCGTGAGCGGGCAAGACAAGCGAGACAAGATACCGACTCCATGCAGGTTCAAAATGAAACGCTGCGTGACATCACGGTCAAAAGTGAGTTTGTCGGATATCAAAAGGATGAGACGTCTGCTGAAGTAGAGGTTATCCTTCGAGAAAATGAACTGGTTGATTTAGCCGGCCCTGGTGAGGTTGTCCAAATCATCCTCAGTCAAACCCCTTTCTATGCTGAAAGCGGAGGTCAAGTTGCCGATAAAGGCCGATTAGTCAATGAGGATGTTGAAGTTGAAGTCAAGGATGTTCAAAAAGCTCCAAATGGTCAAAACCTTCATTTGGTAGAGATCAAAAAAGGCGTTTTAACAAAGGGGCTTGTCCTTAAGGCTGAAATTGCGGAATCGCTTCGTCGTGATACGGAAAAAAATCATACGGCGACTCATTTACTGCATCGTGCATTAAAGGATGTATTGGGTGAACACGTGAATCAGGCGGGGTCACTCGTTACGCCGGAGCGCTTGCGCTTTGACTTTACTCATTTCGGTAAAATTACGGAAGAAGAGCTAGATCGCATTGAAGCGATTGTAAATGAGAAGGTATGGGAAGGCTTAACGGTAGAGACACATCAAAAAGGAATTGCGGAAGCGAAGGCAATGGGGGCAATGGCGCTCTTTGGTGAAAAGTATGGAGAGGTCGTCCGTGTCGTCCAGGTTGGGGAGTACAGCCTAGAACTCTGCGGCGGTTGCCATGTTCGCAATACAGCTGAAATTGGATTATTTAAGATTGTCAGCGAAGCGGGGATTGGTGCCGGTACACGCCGGATTGAAGCTGTGACAGGCCGTTCTGCTTATCAACGATTAAACGCCTACGTCAAGCAGTTAGAAGCGATTAGCCGTCAGTTAAAAGCGCCTGTTGAAAAGGTAAACGAGCGAATTGAAGGGCTCAGCCAACAAATTCGTGAGTTAGAAAAGGAAAATGAGTCACTTGTAGCGAAATTAGGTAATGTAGAAGCAAGTGATCTTCAAACAAAAGTCCAAGAGTTAAATGGCATCCCTTATTTAGCAGAGCGAGTTCAAGGCCAAGATATGAACGGTCTGCGTGCCATGGTAGACCATCTCAAACAACAATTGAAGTCGGCTGTCATTGTTCTGGTCTCTACCGATAGTGAGAAGGTTCAAATTGTGGCAGGTGTCACCAAAGATTTGATCGATAAAGGCTGTCATGCTGGAAAGTTGATTAAAATCGTTGCAGAGCGATGCGGAGGAGGCGGTGGCGGCCGACCTGACATGGCCCAAGCAGGAGGGAAAGATCCTTCTAAGATAGCAGATGCCCTTGGCGCCGTAAAAGATTATATTAGCGAGCTAACCGTTTAAAGTGTACGTTTGAAAGTCAAGAGATGCGGGGGGGAAGTTTGATGGATAAGACGATGAAGTTTCAATTTCCAGAGGACCCAAACAAGCAAGAGGTTAAAGATGTATTGTTAAAGGTGTTCGATGCCCTGGAAGATAAGGGCTATACACCGATTAATCAGGTGGTGGGATATCTTTTATCTGGTGATCCCGCATATATTCCCCGCCACCAGGATGCTCGTACCATCATCCGTAAAATTGAACGTGATGAGATCATTGAAGAACTGGTCACGTTTTATATCCAACATCATAAGGAAGGCACTAAATGAGAATAATGGGCTTGGATTATGGATCGAAAACCGTTGGTGTTGCCATTAGTGATGCTTTAGGAATGACAGCGCAAGGGATTGAAACGATTCATTATGTACAACATAAACAACATGAGATCTACGAGCGCCTGGAAACCTTGATCAAGGAGTATGAGGTTACCAAGATCGTTGTAGGTCTACCCAAACACATGAATAATTCGATTGGTGAACGGGGTGAAGCTTCACAGCGTTTTGCCAATAGTCTCAGAAAAAGATGGGACTTGCCAGTTGAACTGGTCGATGAACGGCTTACAACCGTATCCGCTGAGAGAATGCTGATTTCGGCTGATGTCAGTCGAAAGAAACGCAAAACAGTCATTGATAAAATGGCGGCAACTCTAATTTTGCAAAGCTATTTAGATCAACAACACATAGGAGGACTATAAAAATGACAAATGAACACACGCACGATCATGAGCACGAAGAAGAGGACCGTATCATTATTCCGGATGAAAATGGAGAAGAGCATCTTTTTGATATCCTCTTTACATTCGATGTAGAAGAAACCGACAAATCTTATATTGTGGTTGAGCCTGTTGAAGCAGAGGAAGACGACGATGAAGAAGAGGCGGAGGTCTTTGCATTCCGTTATGAGGGCGATCTTGATGGCGATTTTAGCCTCTTTGAAATCGATACAGATGAAGAATGGGATATGGTCGAGGAAATGCTCAATACATTTGTCGATGAGGAAGACCTGTAATTTTTAAGAGACTGTTACTTTAAGAGACGATAAGTTTCGACAAATTGTATAATAATAAGGGGAGTCTCATCTAAGAGACCCCTTTTCTTTTTGCAGATAACCTCGACATTTGTCGTCCATATAGTATAATGGACTATGGACTTTGAAAGGGGCGACACATGTGTCAGAAACGCAAGATAAGCTGGACAAGCTTCGGAAACGCGCGGACGAAGCCCGACTCGTAAGACGTATTGTTTTAATTGTTCTTGCTGCGCTCATTATCGCCATTGCGGGAACCGCAGGCTATACATACCGTTATATAAGCAGGTCTTTACAACCTGAAAATGCAGCGAGTCATAACAAAGTTATCGTGACTATTCCAAGCGGTTCATCAGTGAAAGAGATCTCAACTATTTTAGAAAATAAGGGCATTATTCATAGCGGTACTGTTTTTCATTATTTTTGCAAGTATCGAAACGAACAAGATTTCATGGCAGGCACTTATCAACTATCTCCATCTATGTCCATTCAAACCATTATTAATACACTTCAATCAGGGAAGGTTTACCAGCCTGTTCTGTTAAAATTGACGATTCCTGAGGGCTATTGGGTGAAGGATATCGCGGCAACAATAGCTGACAAAACCTCTTTGAAAGAATCAGATATTCTTAAAAAACTATCAGATCGATCCTATATTAAATCGCATTATTTGAAAAACTATCCTTTTTTAAAGACGGTTTTATCTGATAAATATAAAGAGGTTACCTATCCTTTAGAAGGGTACTTATTCCCGGCAACCTACAGTTTTAGTGTTAAGAACCCAACGCTCGATCAAATTGTGTCAAAAATGCTTGACAAGACCCAATCGGTTTTAAATGATAATAAGGGGTTAATTTCTCAAAGTTCATTAATGAATGTTCATGATATCTTGACAATGGCTTCATTAGTGGAAGAGGAAGCTCCGGATCAAGCCGATCGTGAAAAAATTGCCGGGGTCTTCTTTAATCGTTTGAAAAAGGGCATGCCGCTTCAAACGGATCCAACTATCTCTTATGCGTTGCAAAAGCATTTGAAAAACATATCGCATAGTGAGCTTGCTTTTAAGTCTCCTTATAATACGTATACCAATAAGGGGCTTCCAATCGGTCCAATTGATAACCCGAGCTTGATCTCCATTGAAGCTGTCCTTAATCCTGCCAAAACGGATGCGTTATATTTCTTTGCACGTCCGAATGGACAAGTCTTGTATGCGAAAACCTTAGCTCAACATAATGCAAATGTGAATAAATATAAGAGCGAGTGGAATAATCAATAGGAAATTGAAAAGAGTCATATGGTTGATAATAATGGAATCCATATGCAGGGGTTGACCACGCGTCAACCCTTTTATCTATAAGCAGGATCCTATTTAAGAAAGGAGTCCGGTTGTGAATCAAGAATCAAATAATAGGCTCCAGCACTACTTAAATGCTTTTCGGAAAGAACCGCTGCCGTTTATGGAAAGCTTAAGCCTAGAAGCTCGTGAGGCTGGCGTCCCCATTATGCAGCCTGAAACCATGTCAGCCGTTGAGCAGTTTATCCGTCTTCATAAGCCTGGTACAATCTTAGAAATTGGGACGGCGGTCGGGTATTCGGCTATAAATATGTTCCTCTCATCGAATGGCTCAGCACATGTCTATACAATTGAGCGTGATGAGTCGATGGTTCAAAAAGCCAGGCATAATATTGAGGCTCTCGATCTTCAATCTCACATTACGGTTATTGAAGGCGATGCCCTTTCCCCACCGCCTGAAATTGAAAAATATGGTCCTTTTGATCTGCTTTTTATTGATGCGGGCAAAGGGCATTACAGGACTTTTTTTGATGCTTATACGCCTTTTCTGTCGGCTAACGGGATCGTGATTCATGATAATGTCCTACTAAGAGGCTATGTGCTCGACCCGGATCAGGCACCAAAAAGATTTAAGGCTATGGCTCGAAAAATGCATGCGTTTAACATCTGGCTTCAGGACCATCCGGATTTCCACACGGTTCTTTTGCCCATTGGAGACGGATTATCTCTATCAATTAAGAAATAAGTAAAAACGGGTTAGGAGACATCATGAGTGGTTTGTGACCCAATGGTGGATGAAGGGAGTACCAAGTAATGACAAAAAAACCAATAATCATAGGGGTTGCAGGCGGATCTGGATCAGGAAAAACAACGGTTGCAAGAGAGATCTACAGAAATTTTCCTAATCAATCAATCGCAGTTATTGAACAAGATGCTTATTATAAAGCTCAAGATCATAAAACGATGGAGGAGCGTCTTCAAACCAATTACGACCATCCATTAGCCTTTGATCATGACCTTTTAGTCGGTCATTTAAAGCAGCTTGTCGAATTTCAACCCATTGAAAAACCGGTGTATGACTATACAGTCCACACAAGATCTGATAAAATTATTCCTGTCGAACCAAAAGATGTCATCATATTGGAAGGCATTCTCATTTTAGAAGATGAACGTCTGCGGGATTTAATGGATATTAAAGTCTTTGTAGACACGGATGCCGATCTTCGCATCATCAGGCGTCTTGTAAGGGATACCAATGAGCGTGGCCGTACGCTATCATCGGTCATTGACCAATATTTACATGTTGTACGTCCCATGCACAATCAATTTGTAGAGCCCTCTAAAAGGTATGCGGATATCATCATACCTGAAGGCGGCCAGAATCAGGTCGCTATTGATTTACTCGTGACAAAAGTTCACGCCATACTTAATCAAGTTTTATAAAAACACATAATAACAAGATAAGTTTAATTTCAGGGGCTGTGTTGATTCAAACTTTTGATTTGTCCATTTTGGGAATGGCGTAACGCCGATTCGGGTTGACCGAGAAGGAGCGCGAACGTTGTTTCACAATTGTTGAAATCTCGAGTGGCGATTGACATAGCTTAATTCAGAAGGAGTGTCGGACATGGCAGAAGAGAAAAAGCATTATATGACTCTTCAAGGTAAACAAAAACTTGAGGAAGAATTGAAATATTTAAGAACGGAGAAGCGCAAGGAAGTAGTTGAGCGGATTAAAATAGCTCGCAGCTTTGGTGACCTATCCGAGAACTCAGAGTATGATGCAGCTAAGGATGAACAAGCCTTTGTTGAAGCTAAAATTTCACAGCTTGAACAAATGATCCGTGATGCGATTATTATTCAGGAAGATGAGTCGAACCCAGATGTTGTCTCCATTGGTAAATCGGTTACGTTCATTGAACTTCCAGATGGTGAAGAAGAGACCTTCACGATTGTCGGAAGTGCGGAGTCCGATCCGTTTGAAGGGAAGATTTCAAACGACTCCCCAATGGCTAAGAGCCTAATTGGACGCAGTTTAGGCGATGAGGTTTCCGTTCCAACGCCTGATGGCGAATTGAAAGTTAAGATTGTCAAGATCCATTAATTTCAGTAAACGAAACAGCACCTCTCTTGTTGGCTTCTTCAACAAAGAAAGGTGCTTTTTTTAATTTTATTGTTTAGAAAATTATAAATTTAATGATTTGTGAATGACTCGTGAGGAGGCTCGGCCGTTCGTCCGAGGCAAGCGGGAGAATTCCCACATTGGTAAGACAACTCTTCTTTTTGTTAAACACTAGCCATAAAACTCGAGAAACTCCCACGGGTTAAGTCTTTACTTGGAACGAAGGGAGTCGTAGCATTAGCCGTTTTGTTCCTCTTTTTTGTGCGAGACTAGTATGCCTCGCCTCACCCTGTGGCGTTCTTTAGAAACTCCAAAGGTAATGGGTTTACTCCCGATTGGATGTGTCAAGACTTAGAATGAGGTGAGAATTATGATTCATTCTAAGCGTATTCTATCAATTGGGATCCTTCTTTTAATAGCTTTTGGTTTTCTTATCTATCATCTATCTATGCTTCAATTGTTCAGAACCACCTCTTATTCGTCAGGCCATGTCAATTTAATTCAAAAGAGCATTGAACAACGGACCACCTCTTATGTGGTGAATGACGGCAGAGGAGCGCTCCTCGACCGCAATGGGGTTTCTTTGACGACTGAAAAGAAGCGGGCACTCATCTTATTTCCTTTTCTTAAAAATGAAGATTGGCCTATTGATCAGGTGAGCCATATTCTAGGTATTTCTTCAACTGATTTGACCGATGCCTTGGCGGCTCATAATCAACCCTTTGCTTATAAGCCTATGAGCATCTCTATTTCAAGTAAACAAGCCCAATCCATTAACGCACTTCATATACTAGGGGCAGAAGTGTTGGAAGTCACGTTGCCAAAACCAGGCAGCCTCAATTCCTATATCTTGGGAGTGGCTTCGCAAAATCCAACACTTGTAAAGAAACGTTACAGTGACCTTTTGAATCAAGGGATTATATCAACCGCAACCCCTGTTGGAACAATGGGGCTTCAGGAGGCTTTTGATCCTTTCCTCTTATCACGAAATGAAACCAAGCTTCTTTATCACACGACAGGGGATGGGGATCCGCTTTTTAAGAATAGTGTCCGTTATTCATCTGGGGCAAGTGACAGCTATTACCCGTTAAAAGTTAAGACGACACTTGATGCTTCCATTCAAAAGATGGCAGAACAGCTTGTGACTCAATCGGGTATTAAAAAAGGGGGACTCGTTTTACTTGATGCCAAAAGCAATAATCTTTTGGCCATGGTGTCACGGCCGGCTCTCAATTCTAGTGATCCTTTTAAATATCCAAACTATATGCTAACTCCAGAATTTCCTGGATCTGTGTTTAAAGTGGTGACAGCGGCAGCGGCTATTGAATCGAACATTGTCAATGATCAAATGAGTTTTGATTGCAATCAAAATGTGTACGGAGATGGGGCTTCGAATAGACAGCTAGGGACTTTAAACTTTGACGATAGTTTTGCTGAAAGCTGTAACTATACGTTCGCAACATTAGGGAATCGATTGCTGGAATCCAACCTGAATGCACTGGATGATACGGCTGACAAGTTAGGTTTGTTAAGTAAAGCAGGCTGGACAGGAGATGTCTTTCATTACCAGAATTTCGAACAGATTCCAGGAGAAGGAACAACGACGATTTTTAAAAAAGCAAGCGACCGCCATCAAACAAAGGCCATTGCTCAAACCGCGATTGGACAGTTGAATGTCAAAGTGACGCCTCTGGCCATTGCCAATATGATGTCAACCATTGCCCGCGGAGGAGAAAAGTGGGAAGTTCGAACAGCGACAGAAATAGATTACAATAACATGGGGAATATGCAGTTGGTGACGTTTCCTCATAAGACGATTCAAGGCCCCAGTCTCAAACCATACACGATTATGCAACTTCAAGACCTTCTTCGAGAGGTCGTGACATCCCCTAAAGGTACAGGGAGGGCCCTTCAGGACGCGGCGTACTCAGTAGCAGGGAAATCAGGAACGGCCGAAACAGGAAAAGGGACGGAAAATTCTTGGTTTGCCGGGTATTTTCCTGCAGATGACCCGCAATATGTATTAGTAGCCGTTGACCTCGATGTGTCTCCTGGCACCGGGAAGGCTTTAACGCTTTTTAAAAACATGGTCAATGGCCTAGCCAAGATGCCGGAATGAGTAACCGTCATAAAAGCAGGAATCGAGCACATAACGTTTAAAGAAGAACGTTTAGTTTGGGAGTGACCAGAAAAAGGAGGCGTCTTGGATGACAAAGCTCGTTTCTCATGTCTTTGGGTTGAGAGATATTAATGTCAATTCGATTGCAAATGGATCGGGTATTTTTATAGGGGAAACCAATGCTAATTATTGGGAAAGTCATGTTAAGGAGAACTTTGGTGTCGGCCATATCACCCACTCGACGACAAGGTCGATGATTGGTGTGGTTCAAGATAATGATCTAAGGGATATGACTCATATTGAAAAAAATACGATAATGAAGCAAAGGTCTACTGGTCCCAATGAATTAAAGGACATAGAGATTAACATCGATGGGGTTCATATCAATAATATCGCAATGAGTTCTTCGGTTTCGACTGGGGCGATTGAACAGGATTTGTGGCGTACGACCGTTAAGAATAATTATGGCACGGGTCAATTTTTGGGAATCAATCATGCTGAATCCCTTTTAAATTTGTTAAATGATCAGGATATTGTCGACCAATATAATGATGAGTCAACCAATCAATCCAGTGTTCAAACACAGGAAGGTTAATGGATTGCCGGTTAAAAAAACGTTCCCCTTATCTTAAATGGGAGAACGTTTTTTTTACTATGACGTAATGTATAAATAGGAGTTATAAAAAAGCCTTTTGCGGACGGTAAAAAAATGTTTTTCTAACCGAATCCTTTCTCAGCAGAAAGAAGGCGGCTAAATGTCAGTAAACATAAGTATTGGTGCTATAAATGTGAATGCAGTTTTTAGAAACGGAGCCGTTACCAGTGGTGAGAGCAATATGGGCGGCTGGAGTACACACTCCAAACAGAACTTTGCAAATGGACAGTATATAGGACTTTCTTATACAAGCTCTATTAATAATGTGCTCGATAGTGATCTGATTGACTCGCCAATTTCAGATAATGATGGGATTCCTTCCAATCAAAACCAATCGCTTTAAAAGGGTGTCAGGCGCAAATTATGAGTCCTGGCCTCCTTTTTGCTTTTATAAACGGCAGAGGGTTGCCAATATTTGTCTTCTAAGCATGAAATTTGTTGATAACTAAGGAAGCTTTTAGTCTATTAAGTGAAAAGGGTTCGTGGTACAATCTTATAGTAAAAGCCTTTTAGCTTTTACAAATATAAAAGACAAGCCATTGTTCTCGGTTTTTAAAAGGGGGAAATACATAATGGCCTGGAATGACCCGCAAATGCCATCCCGAGTATCACGGCGATCTAGCCGCAGTAAAGGAAGGCTTTTGAATCTTGCAATAGGAATTGTGATTGTTGCTATTGTAATAGTTGGCGGTATTTTGTTTTATTCGATGATGCATGCGCCGGCAAACAGTGCCGAAAGCCACAAAGCATCAGCTACTAAAAGAGTGACTTCTGCTGCTTCATCCAAAGATGGAAATTCAGGGACGGCAAGTTCCAAGGCAGATTCTGGAGCAAGCAAAACGGATTCGACCCATAAATCGTCAACCGACACGACGACTTCTGCAGATCCATCCGATAAGTCGACTTCATCAAACGATGGGGAAACCGACACCACTACGACAAGCAGTGTGTATCACTTCTATGGCGGTGGTCCAAATGGGCCTTGGGAGCCAATTGGAACGGTGCAATCGGAACCGCACACAACAAGCTATGATTCCAAAAGTGTCGATTGGGCGGAGCAAATTAAAGCTCTTCTTTACGCAACCAATATCAATGATAATGATTATATTCTTTGGCGTCTTGAAAATGGTGGGGCCGCTAATATGTCAAAAGGCATTATCAGCACGAAAGAAGCACAAAATGAAAAATATGTGGTCATGCTCCAATGGGTAAAAGACAAAGGCTGGGTGCCAAAGAGTGTCACAAAAGAATAAGCGATGAACGCACACCAAGTACGGCCTCTGATTCCTTTTATTAATTTTTACTTTATGGACGGTTTCTCTTGAATTTAAGAGAAATCGTCTTTTTGTTTCTCACATGGCAGTTTCTGTTAGAAAAACCTTTTCAGCTATGATACCCTAAAGAGAAGGATGGGGAGAGCGTTTCCCCTATGTCCAAAAAGTTGAAATGATAAGTGAGGAAATGATTGTGATGCGAATTGGGATTATCGGAGCAATGGAGGAAGAGGTCCAATTGCTCAAAAACAAAATGGATAAGCTGATAACGACAACACTCGCCGGCTGCCACTTTTTTGAAGGCGTTGTGGATGGGAAAGAGGTTGTTCTTCTTCAATCGGGTATTGGCAAAGTGAATGCGGCAATGGGGGCAGCGCTTCTCATTCAGCAATTTTCACCCAATTATATTATAAATACAGGCTCAGCCGGAGGATTTGACCATAAATTAAAAGTAGGAGACGTCGTCATCTCGTCAGAAGTTCGTCACCATGATGTCGATGTGACAGCCTTCAATTATGAGTATGGGCAAGTCCCTGGACTTCCTGCTGCGTTCCTTCCTGATTCTCGTTTGGTTGAGGCAGCCGAAAAAGCGGCAAGATCGTCGCAAGAGGACATTCAGGTCGTAAAGGGTCTTATTGCTACTGGAGATTCTTTCATGTCCGACCCAGAAAGAGTGGAAGCGGTACGAGCCCATTTTCACGACCTTCAGGCGGTTGAAATGGAAGCCGCAGCGATTGCACAGGTGTGCCACCAATTTCAAGTCCCTTTTGTTATTATTCGTGCGCTTTCTGATATTGCAGGAAAAGAATCGCATATTTCATTTGATCAGTTCTTGGAAACCGCAGCGAAGCATTCGGCAGAACATATCTTATTGATGTTAAAGGAGTTGGATTAAAATGAAAAAAATGAATGTTGAAAGCTTTAATCTTGACCATACAAAAGTAAAAGCGCCTTATGTGCGTCTAGTCGGCGTTACAGAAGGAAGCCATGGGGATAAAATTTATAAATATGACATTCGCTTTTGTCAGCCAAACCAAGAGCATATGGAGATGAAAGGGCTCCATTCCATTGAGCATTTAATGGCAGAGAATATCCGGAATCATATGGATAACGTCATTGATATTGGACCAATGGGCTGCCAAACGGGTTTTTATTTGGCGATTTTAAACAATGACTCTTATGAGGACGTGTTGGAAGCACTAGAGAAAACATTGAATGACGTCCTTGAAGCTACAGAGGTTCCTGCCTGCAATCCGGTTCAATGCGGCTGGGCGGCCAATCACAGCCTTGAAGGGGCAAAAGCGATCGCATCCAAAATGTTAGCAGAAAAAGAAGGTTGGACACAGGTCTTTGCCGATTAATAAAGAAAAGGGGAGAAGCGTGGAAAGCGAAGGAGACTTGTTCAGGGTCCAGCGAAACACAAATCTCCCTCAAAACTTGAGCGGATTTCTTCTCAATAGATTGATAAAGTTATGAATGACTCTTTGAAAGGAATCAATTCCCAATGCCATGCCCCCTCAAAACATGATAGAGTGTGAGAGGGAGGTGAGAGGCGTGCACATCCAAGAAAAAGAAATTGAAATGATGAAGAAGAATCGGAATGATTATAAACGATTTAGTTTTATCTTCCTCTATTTAAGCACGTTTTTATATATTGGTTCCCTTTTACCATTTGACGACAAGAGTACACTTAACACAAGCTATTGTATGCTTGCGAGCTGTCTCCTTTTGAGCGTGTCTTTATTTTTTTATACATTAATGCGAAGACTCGAAAAAAAATATAAAAATTTGTAGAAAATGGAAGGTAGCCATTGAGGCTATCCTTTTTTTGTATTAAAATAAGTGTGAACTTAAATAGTAGGATATTCCTTTAAAGGAATAAAGGGTTAAGTATTGATTTCTTAAATAAGAGGAGTCGATGACCGCCTTTGATCTTTTTAAAGTTAGAGGCTAACTATTTAGGTCATGTTCCTATCCGCTTCTCGTTAGTATAAGACTTGAACAAGTCAACTCGTTTAAAGTGGCTCTCTACCGGCTTTTTGGCAATCTCCCTTATAAAATTAGTAAACTCGGAGAAAGGTTAAAAAACTGTCGCCGGGTGTTTCATTTTGTTCAAAATGGAATAGGCATATTTAGTGAAGCATTACAAGAATTCAAACTGTTTTAAGCGTTTTTATGAGATCCAAACAGCTATTACTTGTTTAGTCAAGTCTTTTGTACTAAAATGGCATAGGTAGCAAGGTAATTTTATTCATTATTAACTCTTTTCTTTAAAACTAGAGATGAGCAGTGAGGAGTGTCATTGCATGGCAACGGAGAGAATGGGAACGGATCCATGGCAAGGGCTTAACGGTCCAAACCTCGGTTACGTCCAAGATCAATATGATTTGTATCTTGATGATCCATCAGCAGTAGATCCAGAGCTAAAAGCTTTATTTGATCAATTTGGAGCACCGCCTTCAGGAGATGTAGCAGCGGCATCCGCTACTGCTAATCAAAGTTATAGTGGTCCAAACGTTGAAAAAGTGTTGGCCGCTGTTAAGCTTATTCAAGCCATTAGAAAAGATGGCCATCTCATCGCCCAATTTTATCCATTAAATGTGAAAGTCGATCGCGCCAACGGGGTTAAGTTAGAACTCAGCGATTACGGCTTGACTGAAGATGATTTGAAAAGTATTCCGGCCCAAGTCGTTTATGATAATCCAAACGGCTCAATGCGTCATGCCCTCGATGTGGTTAATCAGCTCAAAAAAGCCTACACGGGTTATTTGGCTTTCGAGTTTGAACATATTGAAGAAACGGCAGAGCGTGAATGGCTGGAACACAAAATTGAAAGCGGGAACTATTTAAGATCATTTGATGCAGAAGAACGCAAGCAGCTGCTTAAGCGTTTGACAGAAGTAGAAGGTCTTGAGAAATTCCTCCACAAAACCTTTGTGGGTCAAAAACGCTTTTCTATTGAGGGTGTGGACGTTCTCGTTCCAATGCTAGACGAATTAGTGAAAAAGAGCTTAGAGAATAAAACGCGTGATATCGTGATTGGCATGGCTCACCGCGGACGTCTTAATGTACTCGCACACGTTGTAGATAAGCCATATAAAAAACTTTTATCTGAATTCAATCACACACCAGAGTCTGAAAAATCAGAGTGGACGAACGAAGGCTGGACAGGTGATGTGAAATACCACTTGGGCGGCGTTCGTAAAATTAAAGAAAATGGTCAAGTAGTGGCGCGTGTCACTTTAGCCAACAACCCAAGTCATCTTGAATTTGTTAACCCGGTCGTAGAAGGTTATGCACGCGCTTCCCAAGATGATCGATCGAATCCAGGTTATCCTACTCAAGAGGAATCACTGGCTTTACCCGTTGTGATTCACGGGGATGCGGCTTTCATTGGAGAAGGGGTTGTTGCTGAAACGCTTAACCTCAGTCAAATTGATGCTTACAAAACAGGCGGGACCATTAATATTATTGCAAATAATCTTATTGGTTTTACGACGGAAAGCCATCAAGGCCGCTCGACGCGCTACTCCAGTGATTTAGCAAAAGGCTTTGACATTCCTGTCATCCATGTTAATGCCGATGAACCTGAAGCTTGTCTTTCGGCCATCGACTTAGCCTATGAATATCGTCAACTCTTTAAAAAGGATATTTTAATTAATTTAGCAGGATACCGTCGTTACGGACACAATGAAATGGACGATCCAATGGCTACCAACCCTGTTTTATACAGCATGGTGAATGCTCATGAAACGGTGCGGGTTCTTTATGGCAAAGCCCTTCAAGAATTAGGGGTTGTGGATCAAGCTTATGTGGATCAGTTAGATCAGCAGGTTCAGGACCATCTTCAAGCTGTCTATGATGAAATTCGCGCAAGTTCCAATGGTCAAGTTGAAGAACTTGAGCCTCCAGCGTCTGTTGCAGATGGATTACCTGCCGTTGATACAACGGTTCCGGCTGAGGCTTTACAAGAGATAAATGAGAATCTTTTGAAGTGGCCAGAATCCTTTACGGTATATCCTAAGTTAAAACGGATTCTTGAGCGCCGTTCAGGTGTGTTTGAGAAAAACGGCAAGATTGATTGGGCTCATGCCGAAGCGCTTGCGCTAGCTTCCATTGTAAGTGACGGCACACCGATTCGTTTTACCGGTCAAGATTCTGAGCGAGGGACTTTTGCTCACCGCCATTTAGTCTTACATGACTCCAAAACAGGGGAAACGTATTCACCTATTCATACCCTGCCAAGTGCAAAAGCTTCTTTTGCGCTTCATAACAGCCCGCTTTCTGAGGTCGCTGTACTAGGCTTTGAATATGGTTACAATGTGTTTGCACCTGAGACAATGGTCATATGGGAAGCTCAGTTTGGGGATTTTGCAAACGTCGCTCAAGTGCTGTTTGACCAATTCATCAGCTCTGCCCGTGCAAAATGGGGTCAAAAATCCGGTCTTGTTATGCTCTTGCCTCATGGTTTCGAAGGTCAAGGACCCGAGCATTCCAGCGCCCGTCTAGAACGCTTCTTACAGCTTGCTGCAGAGAATAACTGGACTGTGGCTAATTTGAGCAGTGCAGCTAACTATTTCCACCTATTGCGACGGCAAGCAGCGTTAATGGGTACAGATTATATCCGCCCATTAGTCGTTGTGACACCGAAGAGTCTTTTGCGTAACCAAGTGGTCGCTTCCAGTCCATCTGAGTTTACAGAAGGAACCTTCCAGCCGGTTATTGAACATCCTGCTGCGAAAGGCACGCTGGCAGATGTCGAGCGTCTTGTTCTTTCTTCAGGTAAGATGGCAATGGATTTAGCGGCGGATCTAGAAGCATCTGAAGCGGACCATTCATGGGTAAGAATGCTTCGAGTAGAAGAAATCTATCCTTTTGCAGAAGAGGCTTTATCTGCTCAGTTTAAACGCTTTAAGAATTTAAAAGAGATTGTTTGGGTTCAAGAAGAGCCTAAGAACATGGGAGCATGGTTCTATATGGAACCAAGACTTAGAGCTTTGGCACCAAAAGGCGTTAACTTATCCTATGTCGGGCGTCCTGACCGTTCAAGCCCAGCAACTGGTGAACCAGGCATTCATAAGAGTGAACAATCTCGCATCATAAAAGAGGCATTATATCGTTAATTAAAAGGGGAGGTTTCTATCGTGATCGAAGTTAAAGTTCCAGAACTCGCAGAATCCATTACAGAAGGTACTGTATCTAAATGGTTGAAAAATGTAGGAGATAAAGTCAATAAAGGCGATGACATTGTTGAACTTGAGACAGATAAAGTTAATGTTCAGATCAGCGCTGAGGATGAGGGAGTTTTAACTGAGATTAAAGCAGAAGAAGGCGATACAGTTGAAGTCGGTTCTGTCATCGCAGTGCTTGATCCAAATGCAGCGGCAGGCACAGCCCCAGCTGCCGCAGCACCTGAAGCTCCAAAAGCAGAAACGAAGCAAGAGGCAATTAAAGCTGAACCTAAAACCGCTGCACCTGCTGCTGAAACCACTGATGATAATGGTCGCACGGTAGCCTCTCCAGCTGCTCGCAAGCTTGCTCGTGAGCTAGGCGTTAATTTAAATGAAGTTCAAACCAAGGATCCGCTTGGCCGTGTCCGCACTGAAGATATTAAGCAGCATGCTGCAGGCTTAGCGAAAGCTTCTGCACCTGCTCCAAAGGCTTCGGCTGTGTCAGCCGGTCAAGATGATCCCACTAAGCCAGTTGTGCGTGAGAAAATGACACGCCGGCGCCAAACAATTGCGAAGCGCTTAGTAGAAGTTCAACATACGGCTGCTATGCTGACTACTTTTAATGAAGTTGATATGACGGCGATCATGGATGTCCGTAATCGTCGCAAAGAGAAGTTCGTGGAAAAGAACGGTGTTAAATTAGGCTTTATGTCCTTCTTTACAAAAGCTGTTGTTGGCGCACTTAAAGAATTCCCTCTTTTAAATGCTGAAATTCAAGGCGATGAGCTTTTAATTAAGAAGTTTTATGATATTGGTGTGGCAGTTTCGACTGACCAAGGTTTAGTTGTTCCGGTTGTTCGTGATGCGGATCGCCTTACATTTGCCGGTGTTGAGCGGGAAATTGGTGACCTTGCGAAAAAAGCACGTGATAATAAATTAGGCCTTAGTGATCTTCAAGGCGGAACTTTTACGATTACAAATGGCGGAACATTTGGTTCCCTATTGTCTACACCTATTTTAAATGCACCTCAAGTTGGGATCTTGGGCATGCACTCGATCCAATGGCGTCCAGTGGCTATTGATAAAGAACGCATGGAAAATCGCCCAATGATGTATTTAGCGCTTTCCTACGACCATCGTATTGTAGATGGAAAAGAGGCTGTCAGCTTCCTTGTTCGTGTTAAGCAGCTTCTTGAAGATCCAGAATCTCTTCTTCTTGAAGGTTAATAATCTATATGAAAAAACTGACAAGAGCATTCGCTCTTGTCAGTTTTTTATTTACACTTTTATCCTTTGCCGGCCAGAACATCATTTATATGGCTTTGCCATTTGTTGTCATCCAGTATAATTTGAAAAGAGATGCGGCGATCCTTGGCCAAGTCCGAGGAAGTAGTTCCTTTGACAGCCGGTTTATATTTGGAATAACCTGTGACGGCAAGGTATTTGGCATATTGGTCCTCAGCAAGCTTTGGATTGGCTTTTTGAAGGTAGCGAAGAACAGATAGAGCCCGATCAGTGGACAGGCTCCAGTTGTCATAGGGAATCGAATCCGTATGGCCTTCAATTTGGATAATATAGATATAAGGACTCAACTTTTTATCATCTATAATGCTGACGAGACCATCCGCAACACTTTTTAATATTTTTGTACCTTTTGGACTGATGGTAGAACTTGCAGAATCGAACAAGACGTCCCCTTGTACTGAGATCGTGTTGTTGGGACCGCGCGTAATTTTGTCTCGCCCCACCTGACTCTCCAATTTTTTATCAATGATGTTAGAAATTTGTTGTTTGACTTGTGTCGCCTGGGTTAATTGCTTTTTGATTTGGGCCTGCTGATTGGCGTCTGTTATGCTCTTAACAAAGGCAATTATAGTGATGAATAGAAAGACAAGGACAACCATGGACATCATGTCGGTAAAAGAAGGCCAGTAATGCTCCCCAGCTTTCTCTCCTTGAAACCGCCACTTAGAGCGCCTCATGGGTCAATCACTCGCGTCGACAGCGTTGAGGAGCTGTAGGAGGTCGATCGATAGGACTGCTCCAGGAGACTAGCCACTCGAGCTAATAGTTGACCAAACTCTTGATAATAGCGGCGCTGGTCATCAAAGCCACGATCCATCCCGTGACTGATTTGATCGAAGAAGCGAATCATATCGCGTTCACCGCTCCGATCCTGATCGCGCGTTAAAATCTGTAATTGCCTCTCTTGCTGATACTTCTGTTGATCTAAAATATCTCGCTTCAGTTTTTCCGCCGTTTGAATGAGGCTTCTTTCCAATTGTTCAACCGCTTGAACCATCGTTTCTGTACCTTGGGCATATTGGTTGTTCATATCGCGATGCTGATAAAGCCAATCCTCTTGCTGACGCCCAAGTGTCTCTGCTGCGTGATCGTATTTATCATGAAAGTTTTGCATCTGCTGCTCTAAAGCATGCAAGAATTGCCGGCTCAAAGTATCGGAGTGCTTCTGGCTGGACTCTAGAAGCTGCGCCATTTGCTTAGTCTGTTGCTCATACCGTTTTTCCTGCTGCTCAACTCTCGAAAGTACTTTGTCAACCGCTTCGTTTATGCGACTAAGCTGGTTTTCCATGCCGTGATTGATGTCTTGATAAGTTTCCGTTGTCGTTTGAAAGGTTTCACCAAAAGAAACAAGTTGATTAGAAGAAGTGGTAAGGGCTTCCCGGTACTTACCAAAATCCATGAATAACGCTTCAAGTCCTTTAAGGTTCTTATGTAAGTCATCTGTAAAATTCATGAGACTGTTAGAAAACGTTCCAAGTGTCAGCTGAAAGCTTTCCTGAATCCGCTCTGCTAAACGGTCAAGGATAGATTCATAAAAGTCATGGGGTTTCGTTTTCCGAACTTCGGACTGGATGGTATGGTCGAGCAAGGTCTCAAGTTCCGTTAATAAGCGTTCTATTTTAAAGCTGATTGATTGTCCGTTAGATAGAAATCCACCTTGAATAAGATTGAGGAGAAGGGAAGCCCCAATTCCAGCAATACTTGTGAGAAAGGCTAAGCTCATGCCTTTAAATGGAGAGGAAATAGCTGATAAAATCGTACCCGTTGTTACGGGATTACTTGAGGAACCTCCCATTGAAAGCAAGGCATTTTGCATGGAGAACATGGATTCTGTTAAACCGATAAAGGTTCCAAGCACTCCTAATATGATAGTGAAAGAGGGTAAGTAGGATAAAAGGCTTGAAGCGTTGCTAATGGGGACGGGAAATAATCCAAGCAATCGAACGGGTTGTTTGGAAAAGTGAACCTCAATTAAAGCTTGCGTGTTAACCTCCTGCTCTCTGGAGGCTGCTTGCTTATAAGAGGCGATTAAGGATTGAATCCATGAGAACTCAGAGTGGTGCGATGAGGGCTCTGCAAGTCGATGCTCGACATGACTCAGCCAACGGTTTAAGGCATAAGAAAGCTGGATCTGGCTTATGAAACCAAAGAGGATTAAAAGTCCAATGATGCCAATAATCACAAGGGTCAGGTTCATTCTTTACACCTCCTACTCAATACCTATGCAGAGAAGGAGGGAACCTTGTCTAAAAAACAAAAATTCCCTTCACAGGTTTATTTTTAACCTGAAAAGGGAATACTTGAATTAATTTAATACACGTCGTACAGTGCCGCTGAAATGACTGGCCCAGTAGCTGTTGTGTAAACTTTCAATTGAAACGCCAGAAGAACTTTGAGAACCAATAAACTGACCGTTTCCAATATAGATACCAACATGACCATTATGTTGGTAAGTATTAAAGAAAACAAGATCACCTGGTTGCATGTTGCTTGGTGAAACCGACGTTCCAACGTATTGCAGGGCAGAGGTCGTCCAACCGCCGATATCAATTCCGATAGATTCATAGGCCCAATGGACATAGCCTGAGCAGTCAAAACGGCCATGAGTTTGGTCATAGGAATTACGTCCTCCACCAAATACATAAGTGGAATGGCCGATCCATTTTTCAGAGTTTGCTACGATGTCAGAGACATTTCCGCTAACCGCAGCTTTTGGTATTGCAATAGACGGTACAGATGACTCGCTTGATGAGTTAGACGTTTTGTCAGATGATGAGTTAGATGACTTATTATCTGATGCTGAACTCTTTGATGCTGATTTAGATGAGACAGGCTGCATCACCGGTTGAACGGACAAAGATTTGATCTTTGAGTTGACATTTGCTTTCTGACTTTGTAAGTTATTCAGCGTATCTTGTTGATTGGAAATTGTTGATTGAAGATCAGCTATATACTGATTTAATTGATCAACTGTTTGTTGCGTTTTATCAGTTTCTGTTTTCAACTGTTTTTTAGCATCCTGCAATGTCTTTTGATCGGCTACTTGTTGATCAATTAATTTCTTTTGTTGATTCGTAATTCGATAAACGGCATAAGCGCGAGTCACTAAGTCCCCAAAGTTATCCGAATTCAGAAGAAGATTAACCATATCATAGTTTGAGCTCTGAACGTAGGTAGATTTGACTTGCTGCTTTAGGATATTTGTACGCTTAGTGATTCTTTTTTGGGTGCTGTCAATTTTCTTATTTAGAGATTTCATTTTATCTTGCGTTTCACCAATTTTAATTTGGGCTTTTGTAATCTGCCCGGTAAGCGTATGTATTTTGGATTTATTAGCGCTAAGTTCTTTTTGAACTTGTGTGGTTTTCGTATTAATTTGCTTTTGTTGTGATTTTAATGATTCAAGACTGCCCGTTTTGGCAGACACTGTAACGGGTGAGGCGAGCAGTAAAAGCCCTAAAGAGGCTCCGATTACCTTTTTTGAAATCACTTTCCTCATAAAATAATGCCTCCTGAGATTTAGTCCAACTTCCATTACATTATATCAATCGACAGGAGTTATTGTTTTTCGCTAAGATTAAGGATTTATGTCATTATTTTACCGCTTTGTAACAATTGAAATATATTGAAATAATTTGTCCTAATTTTTGGGGCTTTTTTAATGCTGATAACACTTGGGATTCCTTGATACAAGTGTTTTTTGCTTTGTTACTGAAAAATCCATTGTCGAATAATGCGGAGCGGTTGAAAACGAAATTTGTCGAAAAAATAAATCACTTTACATGGAGATGCCACCCTAGTTAACCATTAATCTCACAAACTGTTTGTCTATGCCGTTTAAAACAGCTTGGGCATTGGGAACGTTATTAGTCCATACTCTTTTGATCAATCGAGTCCTTAGGGTTCTTTAAATGAAGCTTCTTTTTGTTCGATGATCATTAAGAGGGAAAGGGTATAAGTCTTTCGCATGGACAGACACAAATCAACAGCGCCCACATATGTTGAGTATAGGGCATGAGCCTATATGGAGGTGGCATTCATGTTATCGATCGTTGGTGGTATCGCATACTTAATTAAAGAGTTCTGGGTTTTTGTCTCGTATGTCAAAAACAATGCGTTCCCGCAGCCCCTTTCAGAAGAAGAAGAGAGAGACTGTCTAGAACGAATGGCAAATGGCGATCAGGAAGCCCGAAATAAGTTAATCGAACATAATCTGCGCCTTGTTGCCCATATTTGCAAGAAGTTCGATAATACGAAAGAGGACAACGAAGATCTAATCTCCATTGGTACAATTGGTTTAATCAAAGCGATTGAGTCCTATTCATCAGGAAAAGGCACGAAGCTTGCGACCTATGCCGCTCGTTGTATTGAAAATGAGATTCTAATGTCATTAGTGGCGCATATAAAAAAGCCCTTAATTAAGGGCTTTTTTTCAGAAGCTTATATTATCACTCATCAAAAAGTGTTCCTAAAAAGGTAGATCCTCATCTGAAATGTCAATTTGTTGGGATTCAATTAATAGAAGGTTATTTCTGCGTTGATTGTGATTCGTATTTTGTTCTTGTTCCCAACTTTCCAGTAATGCTTGTTCATAAAAGGTTGATGTTGAACCGCAACGGTCACAAAATCGAGCATCCCCAGATAAAACAGTTCCGCAACTGTTATCTAAATCTTGATGCCATTTTCCGGTAAAAGGTTGGTTTATTTTATCAGGAGGAAACCCAGTACACTTATTAACAACAAATGTACCGCAAATTTTACAGTATTCACCTGTTACTTCCTCATTTTTACATTTTGGGCAAGAAGCAGCTCTGCCGAATATTGGATCAACCTCAAAACCTTTGTATTTCATTCCTTCATCTCCTGTAAACGTTAATGGTAATTTACTTAATTTATCAGACCCACAGTAAGGGCAGAAAAACGGTTTCTCTAACGTGAAGGTGGCACTGCAGTTATTACAGTGATGAGAGTTAGTTACTTTAAAGATAAAATTAGAAAAAGCTTTTACTATATTAATAGATTTGCCTCTCCCCATCTCTTGTCCTGTCTTTAGAAAATTAATCACGTTTTGAGCTGCTTGAAAGGATATATTGCAAATATGGGAAATGTCAAAAATTGTAACATACCCCAAACTGGTCAAGACTGAGGACGGAGCTAAAAGGGCTCTAGCGAAACAGTTTGCCTCGCTCTCGTAAACATTATACTCCTGCTTAGTTAACGATCCTCTTGTAAGAATTGTCTTATCGTTTAATTCATTGTGCTTTAAAATAAAGTGCCCAAGTTCGTGTGCAATAGTCCATCTTATTCTACCCACATTATCACGGGTGTCATTGTAAAGAATGATGTATCTATTCGTTGATTTAGTGTACCAACAACACCCTTCCTCGCTATCTGCAAAATCATAGACCTCTTCTATAGTCATGTTTTGTTTCTTTGCGAATTGCGAATATTTAACTAGCTTTAAGTTAGAGAATTTTTTTGCTATACGTTTTACTTTTACAGGTAACTTATTTATGCCGTAAGAAAGAATGAGATCATGCGCTGCTTTTTCAGCTCTTTTATAATTAGGTTTAGATGTCTTCATCATCGTCTTCGAATTCGTCCTCATTAAAAGCCTCTTCAAAGGTTACTTTGATAATATTCATCATTTTTTTGCGATCTTTATTGGTCATTCTTCTGTATCCTCTTTGGATAGTTCTGATATCATCATCAAGGCTAGATTCAATATCAGAATTAGGCGTATCTGTTTTACATAATAAATAATCGGTAGACACATTAAATATTTTTGACATTTCAAGCAATATATTGCCTGGTGGTACTACTCTTCCAGCTTCATAATTAGAGACGTTTGCCCTCTTCATTCCTAATTTCTCTGCTAGGGCATCCTGTGATAAATCTAAGTTTAACCTCTCTTCTTTAATACGCTGACCCATTTGTTTTTTTAAATAATCATCCATTTTATTGAATCTCCTCAAAAGGTTAATTAAAATAACGCTTTTGGGGTTGACGTTGTTTTAATAATCGTTTATTATGAAGTTAAGGTTTTTTTAATAAACGTTTCGGAGGTGATAACTATGTCAAACCCAAACCACCGACGTGAAACATTTCAACGCCTTCGCCAAAGGTTAAATGTTTCACAAAGACAAGTATCAATTGATCTTAATGTTAGTGAAAGTCATATTCGCAACATTGAGAGCGGGAGAGGTAATCCCGATGCTAAACTGCTTTTTAAATTAGCGAAGTACTTTGAAACATCACCAGATCAACTTTTTCCTGATTTAGCGGATGTTGAAATACAACGTTCAAATAATTAATCAACGTCATTATTATAAACCGTTATTTAAAATAACGCAACATAAAATGACATATTTTTTAATAAATTAGGGGGCTTTTTATGCAGCAAATTCAAAAACTCTTTCAATTTCAAAGTGTTAATGTAAGAACCTTACTTATTAACAACGAACCCTGGTTTGTTGCAAAAGACATCTGTGAGGTATTGGACATAAAAAATAGTCGAGATGCTGTTTCAAGATTAGATGAAGATGAATTTAATACCGTAGTTTTAACCGACGGTATTGGTAATCCAAATAGAACCATTGTAAATGAAGCAGGGCTATATTCATTAATTCTTGGTAGTAGAAAACCGGAGGCAAAACAGTTTAAACGATGGGTAACACATAAGGTACTTCCCGAAATCAGAAAAACAGGTGGTTATTTAATGCCGCAGTCTCTACCTGAGGCTTTAAGATTAGCGGCGGATTTAGCAGAGAAAAATGAATTTCTTAGACTTCAAAATGCTCAAAAGGAACAAGTGATCAATGAGTTGCAACCAAAGGCTACATATTACGACCTCGTCCTTCAAAATAAGTCTTTACTATCCATGAGTAAAATAGCCAAAGATTTTGGTCTTAGCGCTGT
Source organism: Pullulanibacillus sp. KACC 23026 (assembly GCF_029094525.1). Taxonomy (NCBI): domain Bacteria; kingdom Bacillati; phylum Bacillota; class Bacilli; order Caryophanales; family Sporolactobacillaceae; genus Pullulanibacillus; species Pullulanibacillus sp. KACC 23026. The sequence goes on from NZ_CP119107.1 coordinate 1,565,342, forward strand.
AAGTTTGAATAAGATGCTTCACCAGTTGGGTGTTCAATATAAACAAGGTGATTGTTGGCTCTTATATCAGAAATATGCAGATAAAGGGTACACACAAAGTAAAACACATGCTATCGATTCAGAGAAAAGTAAAATGCACACCTATTGGACTCAAAAGGGTAGGCTGTTCATTTATGAGTTGCTTAAAAATGAGAAGGGTATTCTTCCTTTAATTGAACGCGGTTTGTCTGCCTAGTAAGAAAGATAACACCATTCGGAGGGTGTAACGATGAAGATAGAAATTATTGAAGGACCTAGCGCGAAGCTTGCAAGACAAAATGCAACTCAATTTCTATTTAGCATCATTAAGCGTGACATACAAAATAAAAAAGGGTTTCATCAGAAGCAAGAAATAGAGTGGTTAGAAGAATTGTTGGAGAGATCAAAATGAACTTAAGTAAAGCCGTAAAAAGGATTAATTGGTACACCGAAAAAGTGGCTGATAGTAGAGATAGCAAACGGTGGAATGGTCGCGGAGAACAGCAGAATAGAAGATATCAACGGTTAATTAGGTACAAATACAAACTAAATGAGCTGCTGCTTAAGCGTTAAGTGTCCATTCGACCCATATTGCGACGTAAAGGGGAGGAGGCGTGAAAATGAGCAAGATTAAGTCAGGGTATTATGATTTCTTTAGATGTCCGTCATGTGATAAAGATTTTGCAATAGCAAATAAAGACAATCAATTCGATTATTACCATTGTCCTATTTGTGACACTGAAATGGATAATGACATCCATTGGATTGGACAAGTGATGATTGAAACGGGAGAAAATTGACCCCTATTGCGAAGTTAGTAAGAAAGGAAATGAAGATAATGACTATTAACGTATTGTATAAAGACTATGGTCAAAAAGGTGGGGAGGAAATGTTATCAACGGATAATTTTGCAGCATGGAGTGAAGACGGTAACTATACACTATTTTTCGATGATATATCCACCGATAGTTTGTCACTTATCATACCAACCGCTAATGTTTGTTGGATTAAGGTCGTAAAAGAATAATGTGAAGTAAAAAGAGTATTGGTTTAATTATGAATTTTAATGTCGCAATTCGAGGATGTTGGACTGATTCTTGTCTGATAATCGACCGATATTGTGACATAAAGGGGAATGGATTTATGACAGTAAATATTAGCTGTATATCAGATTATTTCTTTGTGACATTAGAAACAAAAAGAGGTAAAAGATACTACACCACATATATGAGCAAACCGACTCCAGAAGAAGTTATAGAAGATTTCAGAGAAGACAAATCAAGTTTTAATCATATTAACTAGGGAGTTTTCTTTATGGATAATCAACTTTGGCTAGTAAAGGCGACCATTGATAAACCGGCATTACATGGGATTGTAATTGAGAAAGAAGTTGAAGCAAGATGGCCGATAGAAGCTATCGAAAAATTTAAGAAAAAAGAAACCATTGAAAATATATGTAATATGGTTTCGGTTCAAGTTATAAAAGCATAGTGTCGCATTACGATGAAAAAGCGCTACGGCGCACCTTTTTTTCAACACTTTTTGGACAAGGTGCTTAACTTAATAGTATGTGCAAGTTAATCGAAAAATAGAACCAAGAAGGTGAAAAATAAATGACCAAGATTTTTTCAGGAATCGGTTTAATCATCGCTTGTGTCTATACAATCATTGGGTTATTCCACAATTGAAAGGAGGTGAGAAACGATGAACGAGAAGCAACAGCTAGATCGCGAAAAACGAATGCTTGAAAACTCCGTTTGGATGCTTAAGCACGGTCAGTTGGAAGACCTGGATTCTTCCCTCGTAAAGAAATGGACCAAATCAGCCAAAGCACAGCTCAAAGACGTGCGCAAAAGAAAAGCCCGCGCTACTGCCATAGCGAAGGCCATGTAAAAACTTTTACAAAAAGAATTATATCATGAGAGGGGATTTTTATGAATATCACAGTCACTATCGGCTTAACGCCTGAATTGAAGCAATTTTTAACTGGTCTTACTAATCTCTTAAACTTTCAAACTGGTGTTCCTGATACATTTCAAACTGCAACTCCTGCACCTGTTCAACAAGAAGCCGCTCAAACACCTGTTCAGTCTACTCCTGTGCAGCAAATGCCAACGCAAGCGCCACCTGATCTACAAGCAGTACCGACACAAGCTCCTGTACCAACACAAGACCAGTCTGTTCAGCAACAACAGGCGACTCTAAACCAGCATCCGGTTACAACCCAAGTGCCGACATCGGCTCCTGAATATTCCTTCGAGCAACTAGCAAAGGCAGCAGCACAGTTGATGGATGCCGGAAAACAAAACGATTTGCTTCAGTTGTTATCCTCTTTTGGGGCTCCTGCACTTATGCAGCTACCTAAAGAGCAATATGGTGCATTCGCGACAAAACTTCGCGAATTAGGGGCTCAGCTATGACAGAAATCGCACATGCTGAACGCTCACACGCCATCCTATCTGCCAGTGCCTCACACAGATGGTTAACGTGCACACCAAGTGTTCGACTCGAGGAGCAGTTCCCAAGTAAATCATCTGTTTACGCTGAGGAGGGTACACTTGCACATGAGATCGCGGAGCTTAAGCTTCGAAAATACTTCGTTGAACCCATTAGCACTCGGACCTTTAACACACGGCTTAATAAGTTTAAAAAGCACGAGTTGTTCCAGGAAGAAATGCTGGCTCATACCGAAGCCTACCTGGACTATTTAAAAGAGCTTACGATGGCCCTTCCTTCTCAACCTTATGTAACGGTTGAAAAGAAATTGGATTATGGAGCTTACGCACCTGAAGGGTTTGGAACAGTGGATTGCCTCATTATTGGAGGAGACACTCTCTTCATTACGGATTTCAAGTATGGGAAAGGCGTACCCGTGTCGGCCGAAGACAATCCACAGATGAAACTCTATGCACTTGGGGCCTTTCTTGAATATAGTTTGCTCTATCCAATCAAAAACATTCACTTGGCAATCATCCAACCTCGCTTAGATAGCATATCTGAATTTACGTTAACATTGGACGAGCTGTTGGCATGGGGAGAACAGATTAAACCCCTTGCCCAAAAAGCCTTTAATGGGGAAGGCGAATTCGTTCCAGGTGAGCATTGTAAATTCTGTAGAGCCAAAGCGGTGTGTAGTGCAAGAGCGAATCAATACTTGGCACTTGATGACTTCAAGCAGGTAGATCCACGTCTGCTCAGCCAGGAAGAGGTGGGCAGCGCTTTAGAAAGAGCCATTGCGATTGATTCCTGGGTAAAGGATCTGAAAGAGTACGCCTTAACTGAAGCGCTGAAAGGCAATGAAGTACCAGGTTGGAAGGCGGTTGAAGGGCGAGGTGCACGTACATACGTTGACATCGATAAAGCCTTCGAACACTTGAAAGCCAATGGAATAGATGAGGCCGTGCTTTACGATCGCGTTCCCTTGACGGCTCCTAAACTCGAAAAAGAGTTAGGCAAGAAAGAGTATAAGAGTTTGCTTGAGGATTCAGGTCATGTCGTGAAACAGCCGGGAAAACCTACGCTAGTACCGGTCAAGGATAAACGAAAAGCCGTCACCTTAGAGCCTGATGCTTCGGAGGACTTTAAGTAAATGTTACTTCGAAAAGCGCTTGAACTTATGGAGAAATATTCAAACTGTCCTGATTGTGGGAGCGATAGACTTGGAAATGGAAAAGGCACTCTTAATATTGATGAAGATGGTTTTATAAGAACTTGCAACTGTGGATTTTCAATAAAAATTAACTCAAAAGGGGAAATGCAAAAATGACAAATCAATCAAATCCAACTCGTGTTGTTACAGGTGAAGTACGTTTTAGCTTTGTAAGTCTTCTCAAGCCTCGTGAAGATCAATTTGGTGGAAAACCAAAATATAGTGCTACAATCCTTCTTCCAAAATCTGATATTGCAACCAAACAACGTATTGACGCTGCCATCGAAGCCGCAAAAGAAAAAGGAAAGTCTAGTGTTTGGAATGGCGTCGTTCCTCCCGTGCTTGCGATCCCTATTCACGATGGTGATGGTGTTAAACCTTCTGACGGTACAGAATTTGGACCCGAATGCAAAGGGCATTGGGTATTTACGGCAACAACAGGTGTAGATTATCCACCTAAAGTTGTGGATGCCAGCCTTAATCCTATTATCGATCAAACTGAGGTTTACAGCGGTATGTACGGGAAAATTGCTATTAACTTCTCTCCTTACATGTTTACTGGGAAAAAAGGTGTTGGATGCTACATCAGTACTAACGTTCAAAAAACTCGTGATGGTGATCCGTTAGGTGGATCTGCTCCGGCTGCACAAGATGACTTTGGATTTGCTGATCAACACCAACAAGCATTCAATCAACAATATCCACCTCAACAGCAACAGTATCAACAGCCTCAACAACAATATCAGGCACCACCACAACAAAGTTACGGTCAACAACAGCAATACCAACAAGCACCACAACAACAGTATCAGCAACCACAGCAACAGCCTCAACAACCTCAATTTGATCCGATTACAGGCCAACCGATCAATAACGGCGGCGTGTATGGGATATGATCAGCACTCTGAATATTGATATCGAAACATTTTCTTCAGTTGATATTAAAAAATCGGGCCTCTACAAATACGTAGAGTCCCCCGATTTTGAGGTTTTACTGTTTGCCTACTCTGAGAATGGCGAGCCAACAAAAATAATCGATTTAGCCAACGGTGAGGTTATCCCAGAGCATATCATAATCGCATTGGGTAACCGACAAGTGACAAAGAAAGCCTATAACGCAGCCTTCGAGTGGTTTTGTCTCAGTAAACATTTTGGATGGAATCCGAAGTTTTGGATAGATCAATGGCATTGCACTATGTTTCACGGTCTCTACTGTGGCTACACAGCAGGTTTAGGACCAACAGCGGTCGCCCTGGGCTTACCACAAGATAAGCGAAAGATGAGTGTAGGATCTTCTCTAATCAAACTATTTTGCACACCGACAAAGCCCAATAAAAAGAATGGTGGTCGTACTCGAACACTCCCACATCACGAACCTGAGAAATGGGAATTGTTTAAAGGCTACTGCGTCCAAGACGTTGAAGTGGAAAAAGAGATCGGTAATCGTCTTGTTCGTTTTCCTGTTCCCGAACAAGAACAAAAGCTTTGGGAGCTGGATCAACTCATTAATGCTCGAGGCGTTGCAGTCGATAAACAGCTAATCGAAGGCGCGCTTTATACGAATGACCTAGTAACGGAAGAGCTCACAAGAGAAGCTGTACAGATTACTGGATTAAATAATCCTAATAGTGCTGCTCAATTGACTAAATGGCTCACAGATCAGGGCGTTGAAGTGGAAAACCTTCAGAAAGATACAGTATCTAATCTTGTGGAAACTGTCGAGGGCGATGTAAAAAGAGCGCTTGAAATAAGACAAGAACTCTCCAAAACTAGCGTGAAAAAGTATCAGGCCATGGCTGAAGCTGTTTGCGAAGATGGCCGCGTTAGAGGACTCCTTCAGTTCTATGGGGCAAACCGTACAGGCAGATGGGCTGGGCGTTTAGTTCAAGTTCAAAATCTTCCGAGAAACTATTTATCTACTCTTGGACATGCAAGAGATCTAGTCCGAGAGAAAAAAGTGGATGCGCTTAAGTTGATCTATGGAAATGTCCCTGATACATTATCCCAATTGATTCGGACAGCTTTTATACCCGCTGAAGGAAACCTTCTTGTTGTCTCTGACTTTAGTGCTATCGAGGCTCGGGTGATCGCCTGGCTAGCGGGGGAACAGTGGCGGCTAGACGTGTTCAATACTCACGGAAAGATTTATGAAGCATCAGCTTCGCAGATGTTCGGAGTTCCGCTTGAACTTATAAAAAAAGGAAATCCGGAATACAGCCTACGGCAAAAAGGGAAAGTGGCCGAGCTTGCTTTAGGTTACCAGGGAGGAAAAGGTGCACTTATAAATATGGGCGCCCTCGATGACGGTTTAACTGAAGAAGAACTTCCGGACATTGTAAGACGTTGGAGAGCAGCCAGTAGACGAATCGTGGACCTATGGTACTCGGTTGAAAATGCAGCTCTTTCGGTTTTAAAAACCAACCAACCTGCAGGTGTTAAAGGATTGATATTGGCCAGAGAGTCCGACATAGCCAATGGCTTAGACTTTCTCACAATAACACTTCCGAGTGGTCGTAAGTTGTTCTATGCCAAACCTTTTTTAGCGGAGAATGATTTTGGAAAAGAAGCCGTTTATTATTACGGTCTCGATCAAACGACCAAAAAATGGGGAAAACAAAACACCTACGGCGGGAAGCTGGTGGAAAATATTACCCAAGCTATCGCACGGGACTGTTTAGCAGTCACGCTTAACCGATTGGATGCTGCGGGTTATAAGACGGTCATGACTATACATGACGAGGTTGTTTTAGATGTTCCAGAGAAGTTTGCGGATCTTGATACGGTGACTGACATTATGAGGCAACCCATCTCATGGGCCCCTGGGCTACCGCTTAATGCGGATGGATTCGTTTCGAGTTATTACAAGAAAGATTAGGAGGATGCTTATGTTACGGATAGCCTCTGGAAGCTTAGAAGAGTTAAAGGCTGAAATGAAGCTAGCGACTGATGCGGTGATATGTAGGATCAAATTGATTGGGGCTCCGCATGCGAAAGAGGACATCAAGATTCCTCCTCGCCTAGCCCAACGACTGACTGTTTTGGAGCGTAAACGAAGAATATTTTACGCATTCTCTAAGATTCAACCGGTTAAAGTCGAAGGAATCATTATCGATTATAGAGCAATCAGGGCCCTTGAGAAAAAGCTTAAAAGAATGCTTTATACCATAGAAAAACAGGAAGATAAATTGGTTATTTTATACGACGAAAAGGGCTCATTAGGAAGAGTCGAACTAAACGATTTATCCCTGCATTATGAAGGATTTCAATTAATTCCAGTGGTCGAGATTGTTTAGTCATGGATCGACTAGAAATTCTTCGCAAAATCGATGATCTAGAGGATAACCACTGTAAGCCATGCGAACTGATTAAGAACTTACATGTTGATAAAAAAGTTAGATATTGCAGAGATAAATGTCGGGTTGGAAAAGAGCTTAAGGGCTTAGGAGAACAACTCTTAGGTATAAAAAAGAAACCAAAAAGGGAGAAAGGGATCGATACCATGCCAAATCCTGCTTTAACTAAAAACGTCTACCAGGATTTCAAAGCACAAGGTAAGACTGACAAAGAGATCAGAGAGATTTATAACCTCAACCCAAATACTCTCATTAAGTTCAAAAGGGATTGGGAGATAGGGGTAAGGACTTATAAAACAGATGCTTCAGTCCAGAAGCCAAAGGCTGATAGGAAACACGAAGTAACGGACTCCAAGAATAAGCGGGCAGCACTTCAGCAGGAAGCCTTGAAAAGAATAATTGATGAAGAGGACAGCTCTGTTAAAGAGTTTGAGCAAAGAAAAGATACCTTAAAAATGGTTGGGGAAGATGGGCCTGTAAAAATAGTTACCGGGGAGTTCTCTCCAATCCCTGTTTCACAGAGTAAGTTCCACGAGGTAGCCGGGCAGATCGCAAACCTTTTAGCTGCTAAAAACCATGATTATGGAAATTCCTTTGCAAAGCTTTATACCGAGTTTGGGGATCTTTCGGTTGTCATCCGTTTAACTGACAAACTTGAACGCTATAAGACTCTGATTAACCATCAGCATCTAGTGAAGAGTGAATCCATCGATGACACCCTTCGAGACATTGCCGGTTATGCCATTTTAACTCTAGTCGAGAGAGGAGCAAAAGCATGAATTCGATTAAGGTTTACATTCGCCACGAAGACCAGGCGACAGGTATGCTGGTGGGAAATTTTAGTCCTGATGGCATTGACCAGCTTTGCAATAGCATTAAAAAGTATGGTGTTTACGACAGCGATGCACCCGAATCCAAAGATGAGTTTTTAAGCGCTCGTTACATTAGCCCTTGCATCGAAAAATCTGATTATGGTGATGAAACCATCTTTGAGATTACCGTGGGTTAAGCACCATGGCAGGTAAGGACTGGGGAAAGTCGTTTCTGTGCGAAGACTGTGTGACGGTATTTAGAGTTTACTCTGCAAATGGCATTCGTAAAGCCTATTGCCCGGTATGTGGAGATAATATTTCAGTTCATCCTTACAAATCTGTGCAAAAGCCTGAGAATCGGGTAGTCATTCGATGGTCAGACAGGGATCTATCCCTTCTGGCCAAATGTGAATCAGGTGAAATGAGCCCTTATCAAGTAGCCGTTTTAACGGGTAGAACATCGCACTCAGTTCGCATGAAACTCAAACGGATGAATAGTTGACTTATATTGTGACACAAGAAAGGTGATTTATATGTCAAAAATCAATATGAGATTAAGTTATAAAGAGTTACAGATAATCAAACACGCATTAGGTCATTATGAGTTAAGAAAAAGCATAACTGACAAGGAAAGAGAAGAAGAAAGTCGCCTGAAAATGAAGTTTGCAAATGAAGTTGCTGATTTCCAAGAAAGAAACAATATTTGAAACCTTAGTTAGTGAACAATTCGAGGAAAAAGCGAGATAAGTCTGATCCTGAAAAAGGAAGTGGGTAGGAGGGAATGGATACTTTATTTGGTGACATTGAGCAGCTCACAAATACGTTGCGCTCGATTATTAATGACACTCCTAAATTGTTTGAACAAAACAAGCAATCTATTGACCTCCTAGAAAAAGAAATTATGGACATCGAACATGTCATTGAGTTAACGACTTTCAACGCTTCTAAGGGTTACATTCTTGCTCGGGATATACAAACGGCTCGGGTTAAAAGAAGAGAGCTTAAGGATCAAAATGAAATGCTGCAGCCGTTAGTCGAAGTCGTCACGAGAATGAGAACCTTTCAAAATGATTTAAATAAAGCAGTTGGTGAAATTAGAAAGATTAAAAGTAGACATTTAAATAGGCAATACAAGATGAGGGTCCGAGAGGATCTTCAGGAAGAAGTTAAAATTACGAATTAATAGGAGGAGATTTTTGTAATGAATACACCCTTAGAAATTCTTAAAGATTGGCTCGAGTTTAGAAAACAAGATGAAGAAGACTTGATTTTTAATATCCAAAACAAAGAAAAAAGACTTGAAAAAATGAAGACTGATCTTGAAAAAATGCAAAAGGATATCGCTTCGGTTGAGAAGCAAATTCATCAAATGGAAAATCCGTCAAATACAATTGGAAAGTTTATTCCTTCTCCAAATAAGCCAAAAGGGGCTAAGCATCGTAACCCGTGATTAGAGGTGCTCGATATGAAATGTCCAGTATGTGAAGCTAAGACAGCTGTTGTCGATAAAAGAGAAAAAGGCGATCAAATTTTTAGGCGAAGAGAATGTAAGGATTGTGGTTATAGATTTAAAACTTATGAGTTTGAAAGTGGTTATATGAGCGAGCTGTTTAATGAGTTTCTCGCTGAAAAATTCCCGGATCTGAAGGATCTGGGAAGACCACGGAAAGGTGCTTACTATGAAGAATAATGAGAAGGAATTAATTAAAGCTCGAGATATATTTAGAGAATGTGCCGATATCATTGATGAAATATTGGATTTAGGAGCTCGCCATGAAAAAGGCGAAGATGTTAAAAAAGAGCTGGAAAGTACGACGGGTAGATATTTATTAAAAATGATGAGCCTGGAATCAATGTGATTAAAGGAGCAAAACCTATGAAACTGAATGACTATCAAAAAATGACCGAGCGTACAGCCGGTGCATTCTCAAATAAAAAAGAAGAACTCGTTGCCTGGTCCATGGGGATCGGCGGGGAAGCAGGAGAAGTGGTGGACGGTGTGAAGAAGGTTATGTTCCACGGCCATGAGCTTGATCCTCAAAAGCTGATGTTAGAGCTTGGAGATGTAATGTTCTATGTGGCTCGAATGGCCAATGCCTTAGGCTACACGCTCGAGCAGGTAGCCACGGCTAATATCGAAAAACTAATGAAGAGGTATCCAAATGGTTTCAGCACAGAAGCAAGCATCAATAGGACTGAGTAATGTCTGGGCGTGGGTGCTTGTGGGGTGTTGTACTAGCCGTGCCCGTGTGGATTCTCATCATCGAGATTGTGAGGTGGATAGTTAAATGTCTCGCGTAGTTACACCAAGATATGATTTAGAAATGGAAGATAGACGCTTATTTAGACAGGAGTATGCGGACTATTTAAAATCCATGCGTCAAGCGACCGGTCTTAGTCAAGAGCAGTTGAGTAAGCGACTAGAGGTTTCCTCTTCTGCATACGGGCAATATGAAGGAGGAATTGCTCTTCCTAGGCATCTAGTCGATTTCGACCTTAAGTTTAGGTACACCATTTACAGCGCGTTAAGACGAGCGAGGAAGGCGAGAGCTGATGCAATTTGATCGTTCCATAACCATCTCTGCCGCGGGTAGTCGAAAAGCGACCACGTGGCCAGCTCAAACGCTTTACTGGTCTCAATTCGTGGACAAGCTTCGGACAGCAGTGAGAGGTAACGAAACATTAGCGGAGTATATGAAGCTCCCCAAATCACAACAAGATGAATTAAAAGATGTCGGTGGGTTTGTCGGTGGATCCCTCGCGGGAAACCGAAGAAAAGCACACAGTGTCACAGGTCGAGATCTTATTACGCTCGACCTGGACAATATTCCTGCAGGTGGTACGGATGATGTCCTGAGGCGGATCGAAGCACTAGGATGCGCCTACGTGACGTACAGCACGCGTAAGCACGATCCTAGCAGACCGCGGTTACGTGTGATTGCCCCGACCAGCCGAACTGCTACAGCGGACGAATACGAGCCGTTAGCCAGGAAGCTTGCTTCTTTAATTGGGATGAACTACGCCGATCCGACTACATTCGAGTCTTCGCGTCTCATGTACTGGCCCTCGTGCTCTCGAGACAGCCAATACGTTTATCATTACGGGGATAAACCGTTTTTAGATGTCGACGGGCTGTTAGCCACTTACGGAGATTGGCGGAACATTAGTGAGTGGCCAGAAGTACCAGGTATGACCCCGCATGCCCGATTAGCAGCCAAACAAGGCAATCCGTTAGAAAAGCGCGGGGTGATCGGGGCATTTTGTCGGCAATATGATATTCCGATGGCCATTGAAACCTTTTTACCAGGCGTCTATACCTCGACAGATGACGGAAGTGACCGTTACACGTTTGTGGGTGGTTCGACCGTAGGAGGAGCTGTGCTTTATGAAAACGGCCTTTTCCTTTATTCCCACCATGCGACAGATCCCTGTAGCGGCCGTCTTGTAAATGCATTTGATTTGGTCAGGCTGCATAAGTTTGGGGATCTCGACGATGAAGCGAAGCCCGATACACCTGTTAATAAGTTGCCGTCGTTTGTCCAGATGAACGCTTTCGCCTTGAGTGATGCAGGAGTTGGGGCGCTTCTAAATCAAGAACGATATGAGAAGGCTGTAGAAGATTTTGGCGAGCCAGTAGTTAACGTTCCAGCAGTTGAAGATGATCAGAGTTGGAGACAAAAGCTGCAATTCAACCCGAACACCGGATTATATTCAAAAACAACAGATAATGTACTCGTTATCTTAGATAACGACCCCCTTTTAAAAGGAAAACTAGCTTTTGACGAATTTGCTAACCGAGGTCTTGTTCTGGGCCCTCTACCTTGGAATCCTTCAGAAGAGAGAAGACAGTGGACGGATATTGACGATTCAGGTTTGCGTCATTTTCTTGAAAAAGCCTATGGCATTACGGGGAAAGAAAAGATACTTGATGCGGTGGCCCTATGCGCCCACAAGCATACTCTTAACGAGGTTAGAGAGTATTTAACCTCTCTGACTTGGGACGGAGTAAAACGCCTTGACACTATAATTATTGATTACCTAGGAGCCGAGGATTCGGCTTATACAAGAGCTGTTACACGAAAAGCTATTGTTGCCATGATTGCGAGGGCTATGAATCCTGGATGCAAATATGATTACATGCCAATCATAGCTGGACCACAGGGATTGGGAAAAAGTACATTTTTAAGCGTTCTAGGGCGTCGTTGGTACAGCGATTCTCTGCAGACTTTTGAGGGCAAAGAAGCGAGTGAAATGATACAAGGTGTTTGGCTGAATGAAGTCGGTGAATTAACAGGTATGACAAAATCAGAGACTAACTCCATTAAGCAATTTTTAAGCCGCAGAGAAGACATTTATCGGGAGCCGTTTGGAAGGCGTACAAAGGCTTTTCCACGGCAATGCGTGTTTTTCGGAACGACAAATGACAGTGAATTTTTAAAAGACCGAACTGGTAATCGGAGATTCTGGCCAATTGACACGGGGTTGATTCAACCAACAAAAAACGTTTTTTCGCAATTGGATCAAGAGGTGGATCAGATATTAGCTGAGGCATATGTCTTTTGGCAATTGGGGGAACCCCTTTATTTGTCTGGAGAAGCAGCTACGACGGCTAAAGAGCAACAGGAGATCCACCAGGAGAGTAACCCTAAAGAAGGGATTATTCGTGAATTTGTGGAGAGACGTGTGCCAGTAGGTTGGGAGAAGAAGGGTATTGGTGATCGACGTCTATATTGGTCGGCCGAGTTCGGGGCGTTCGAGGGCGAGACAGTGGAACGAGATCGCGTATGTGCAGCTGAAGTTTGGGTTGAGTGTTTTGGTACGGATATTAAGTACATGAAAAGAATGGATTCATTGGAGATCAACAGCATTCTAGCCGGTTTACCCGGATGGGAAAGGCATAAATCTACAATGCGTTTTGGCTGTTACGGAATCCAAAGAGGGTTCGTTAAAAAAGGGTAAACGGGCTGGAAAACCCCTCAAAAATTTGTAAACTTTCTTTGTAAACCAAGTCATTTTGTAAACTTTCTCTTGTAAACTAAGTAAACTTTAAAAAAGAGAAAGTTTACAAGAAAGTTTACGGCTAAACCCTTGATATATCTATATTATTTATATTTGTAAACCTTGTAAACTAAGTATATATAAGTAAATAAGAAATAAAGGAATTAGGCGTGTACATATACACCTAATACGCCTAACGCGCCTAATTATATATACGTATAGGGAAAAAGGCCCACTTTGTTTGCAAGAATTTTGGAGGTTTGAAAATGCGAGAGCGTGACATAGAGACGTACTTACGTGACCAGGTTAAAAAAGCGGGAGGCAGGGCATACAAGTTTGAAAGTCCTGGAAATGATGGAGTGCCAGACAGAATTGTGATTTTCCCCGGAAACCGAATTTACTTTGTGGAGTTAAAAGCGCCTGGTAAAAAACCAAGGCCATTACAAGTCAAACAGATCAACGATTTAAAACAGTTTGGTTGCATAGTCCGAGTGATCGACAGCAAGGAAGGCGTGGATGAATTTATAAAAATTACCAAGCTTGAAACGGAGCTTTTGAAATGAATTTAAAAAAGAGAATCGAGGTGATGCCATCCATGACTAATCGGAAAGAAATTAAAGGTTTTGAGGGATTATATGCGGATGATACTTCAGGAAACGTTTGGTCTTTGAAACATGATGCCCATAGGCGTAAAAAGAAATTGAAACCGTATGTTAACACAGGGGGTTACCTCAGAGTAAATTTATATGACGAGAATAGTAAGGTCAGCAAGTGCTATGTCCATAGACTTGTTGCCCAAGCGTTTATTCCAAACCCTTTCGATCTCCCAGATGTGAACCACATCAGTGCAAACAAAAGTGACAATACTCTAAGCAATCTAGAATGGTGCGATGCCAAATACAACATTGCTGAATCACGAAGATTGGGTTTACAGAGCGATAAGAACGTCAAGGCATTTTCTATTATCACAGGAGAAATAAGAAATTACGAACGTATAAAAGACGCGGCTACCGATATTGCAGGTAAGCATTGGGCTTTCGGGTATTTGAGAAAAAGACATGGAGACAGGTTTTATTACAGAGAGTGGAGAATAGAGGTGATGCCTTCGTGATGTTCAAACCGCACGACTACCAGCGATTTTGTATTGAAAAAGTTATAAATACACCAGCTTTAGGTCTGCTTTTGGACATGGGTTAGGTTTAGGCAAAACAGTTATCACGCTTACAGCTATTAACGATTTGAAATATAACCGATTTGCTGTAAATAAGGTTTTGGTGATCGCCCCGAAGAAAGTAGCTGAAAGCACCTGGGCTAGAGAAGCAGAAAAATGGGATCATCTGCAGCTTCTGAGATTTTCAACCGTTCTTGGATCTCAAACTAAACGGATTAGAGCTTTGAACACACCAGCTGACATCTACATCGTGAATAGGGAGAACGTGTCCTGGCTAGTCGAGTATTATAAAAATTCTTGGCCATTTGACATGGTGATCGTAGACGAGTTTAGCAGTTTTAAAAATAACAAAGCCAAGAGATTTAAAGCCTTGAAGAATGTAAGACCTCACATCAAACGGATTGTCGGATTAACTGGAACACCTGCACCAAACGGTTTGTTGGATTTGTGGGCCCAGGTTTACTTGTTAGATGGCGGGCAACGATTAGGAAAAACCATAACAGGCTTTCGTGAGCGTTACTTTGAACCGGATCAAAGGAGTCGAGATCGAATCTTCAGCTATGCACCAAAAGAAGGAGCTGACAATCGGATCCAACAGTTGATCGGAGATATCTGTGTCAGCATGAAAGCTGAGGACTACTTAGAGCTTCCTGATGTCACAACGAATACCATTCATGTTGTTTTGGACGATAAAGCCAAAAAGTCTTACGAGAAGCTAGAACGTGAGATGCTTCTCCAGGTGGATGAGTCGACGATCGATGCAGGGTCAGCAGCCGTTTTAACGAATAAGTTGCTGCAGTTATGCAACGGGGCTGTGTATGATGAGGATCGTAAGATCGTGGAAATACATGATAACAAGATTGAGGCGTTTAAGGAGTTGGTTGAAGGATTGAACGGAAAGCCGGCTTTAGTCTTTTACAACTTTCAGCATGATAAAGAGCGAATCCTTACCGCTTTGGCTAAATCAGGTTTACGAGTCCGAGAACTAAAAACGCCACAGGATGAAACGGATTGGAATAATAAGCAGATTGATATATTACTAGCCCATCCTGCTTCTGCGGCCTATGGGTTGAACTTGCAACAGGGAGGGAATCACGTCATTTGGTTCGGGTTGAATTGGAGCCTGGAGTTATATCAGCAGGCTAATAAACGGCTGCATCGACAAGGGCAAACAGAGAAAGTTATTATCCACCACCTAACCGTATCTGGAGGTGTCGACGAAGATGTCGTCGCAGCACTAGAAAGCAAGACAAGCACCCAAGACCAGTTAATGGCGAGCTTGAAAGCAAGGATTGAACGGATCCATGAAGAAGAGGTGACACGATGACGACTTCCACAAAACTGAGAAAAGCAACGTTTAAACACATAGAATCCGAGCTTTATAATTACCATGAGACATTGAGCGAAATTGAGAGATTAAAGAATGATATTATCCATGGATCTGATTCAAGCGATGAGAATGTTGGCGGCGGTCGAAGCAGTGAACCAGGTAGACCGACGGAACGGATCGCAACAAGATTGACGACGCATAAGCGACTAAACCAACTTGAAGAGATAGCTAATGCGATTCAGAAGGTATTTACGAATCTCACTGACCAGCAGCAAAAGATGGTTAAGTTAAAATATTGGACAAGGCCCCAAACCAAAACCTGGGACGGGATTGCAGAAGAAATACCCGTTAACCGAGCGACAGCAATCAGATGGCGAGATACAATGGTCAATACAATAGCCGAGATATTGGGATGGAGATAGACCGATATTGTGAAGTAAGTGTTCTTTGAAAATTTAATAATACGGTATAATAAAATCATACTCTGAGGGGTGATGACTTTGGAAGGTAAATGGACCTACAAACATACTTATTCTGATGAATGGACGCGTGAGTTATACAATTCTAAAGAAGAAGCCTTTCATGCTGCCAAGAACTTTTTTGGCAAAGATTTCAGTATAGGGAAATTAAGAAAAAGCAAAAAGGGACTTGAGTATTTTGTAGAAGATATAATTGAATTTACTGGTGTTTGATCCATAACAGACGGTATTTTTTATTGGGAATTCGAGAAAGTTGCGACTATAATGCGACTTTTGACGTCACTAATCGTGATATTATGATAGTGTCCCATATTTGGCGTCAGGTTCTCCCCCATCTTCATTTTTTAGCACTCACATTTGTGGGTGCTATTTTTATTGGTAATCGTTATGAGGTGAGTTTATGGGTAAATCCAAACGTAAGAAGAGGCCCAAAGGATCTACAACAGAGAAGCTATCTCATCGAGATCTGGTTGAATTAATGGGGATGAATAGAGACCGATACGAGCGAAGGAATGGAGCTGTGAGACGGAAATGAAAAGGGATTTTCAGGACTGTATTAACTATATTAAAGAAAAGTACAATATTGATCCGACGTATTGGACAGTTAATAAGGTGAGGGATTTTATTGATCATGACCCTGGATTTTCAGCAATTTCACCAACAACTGAAGATAAAATGAAAACTTATCATGCCACTTTTGAATGCGTTTGTTGCGGGCATAAAGAAAAATTAGATTTCAAAACGAAAGAAGATTATCTTGAAATAATTAGTTGTCCAAAGTGTAACGGTGTTTTCGTGGATATTTATAAGAAGCATAAGTATGTAAATCATTCCGAAAAAAAGAATAATCCATTTCCTTTATTAAGAATCGAGTTAGACGATATCAATTCAGTTCCTAAGATTTTTTATAAAGGTGAAGAGATTAATGGCTTAGTTAAGGTTGGAATCGATTGGTCTACAAATACCGATAAGGGTATAAAACCAACCCATATTAGGATTGAGCATGTCGAAGATGAATCTAATATCAAAGTAATTGAACATAATCCGGAGTATGATCTGAATGCCTAATAAACCTAAACGACCTTGCAATAAACCAGGCTGCAATGCTTTAACCTCTGAAGGCTATTGCCCTAATCACAAGAAAGCAGTTCGGAATAATAACCGACGTTCTCCACGAGGAAAAGGATACACTTCAAGATGGGATAAATATTCCATACGATTTAGGAAAGCGAATCCCTTGTGTGTCATGTGTCTGAAAGATGGACGGTTAGAACCAAGCCGACATACGGATCACATCAAGCCTGTATCGGGTCCTAATGATCCGTTGTTCTGGGATCCTAATAATCACCAAGCCCTATGCGTGTCCTGCCATAGCACGAAGACAGCCAAAGAGGACGGCGGGTTTGGGCGCAGAAAGAAACGATAATTGTCGACAAACCTAATGAATTTCGACAAAATAAAACATTTTTTCAGCTTTTCGTGTCGAATAATGTAGGTAGGGGGGTCGAAATTTCGACAAAAGATATACGTTTGGAACGTTAGCCCACCTTCACAGAAATTTTATTCCCAAAATGAAACTTTTTGGGCCAGGCCATCATCAAGAACTTTTTAAGGAGGTGTGATCATGGCAGGACGAGGTAGCAAACCTGTTCAGCTTATCCAGCTGGAAGGAAAAAGTCATCGAACCAAAAAAGAATTAGAACATCGAAAGAAAATGGAAAAAGCTCTTTACACTGGGACAAGCTTTAAAGAGTCTCCTGCAGTTAAGAATGATCCCATTGCCCATAAAGAGTTTTTGAGGTTGAAAAAACTCTATAAGAGCATTGAGTATGTGGACGGGTTAGACGAACGGATTATCAACCGTTATTGTATGCTCGTTTCTCAGGAAGCTGCTCTTCAAGAAATGATCGATACGGCAAAACACAACGTTGAAAAAGTTGAGTTATACAAAGAGATCAATAAGACTAGGGATGCAATGCTTAAGTTAGAGGATAGACTGTTTCTCAACCCAACCGCAAGGGTTAAATCGATTCCTAAGAACCCCTCCGATGATGGTAAAAAGTCAGCTATGTCAGAGTTCTTAAAGAAACGAGCTGGTGGACATGGCCCATGATCCAAACCGTGCGCTCGAACCGATTGAATTTCTTCAAATGCTCAAACTGGTGGATGATTTTTATGGACAACCTTGGGTCCTTTTAAATTGGCAGCATGAAACCTTATGGGATGTTTATGGTACCGTTAATGACCAGGGCTATCGCCAATATCGATACGCGTACTTAGAGATCCCAAAAAAGAACGCTAAAACAACGCTCATAGCTGGTTTAGGGGTATATCATCTAACCTGTGATCCTCCACAAGGTCAAATTTTTTGTTGTGCAGCCGATAGATATCAAGCGGGATTTGTTTATAAAGCTGCTGTAGCCATGATTGACCAAGACGAGGATTTAGGATCGATTCTGAAAGTTGTCGATAGCCGGAAAGAAATCATAAATACGGAAACAGGAACGGTGTTAAAAGTTTTATCGGCTGAAGCATATAGCAAACATGGCTTGAACCCCACAGTCGTTATATTTGATGAGCTTCATGCTCAGCCTAATCGTGACTTATGGGACATAATGACGTTTGGCGCCGGTGCGGCACGTAAGGAACCACTGTGGTGGGTTATTACGACGGCTGGCGATGATCCGGATCGAAATTCTATTGGCTGGGAAATCCATGAGCAGGCTATGAAAATTCGCGATGGGGAGCTAGAGGATCCTACTTGGTACGTTAAGATATACGGGGCCGATGAAGACGATGATATCTTTGATGAGAAAACGTGGTACAAAGCCAATCCATCGCTAGGACACACGATAAGTATTGAGTCGGTCAGACAAGAGGCGCTTGCAGCTCGCAACAGCGAAGCTTCAGAGCGTCTTTTTCGTTGGTTAAGACTCAATCAATGGATATCGCTTAAACGTGTTGGGTGGCAGCCACTTACTTTGTGGGATCAAACTAATGGAACATGGGATTTATCGGAATTAGTCGGCAAAAAATGCTATCCCGGGGTGGATCTATCCAGCACAACCGACATTACGGCTGTTTGTTACCTGTTTCCTCCACAAGAGGGAATAGAGGATTGGAGAGCCATCTTTGAAGCATGGATTCCCGAAGATAATATGCAAGAACGAGTTAAAAGGGATAAAGTTCCTTACGATAAATGGGTTAATAAAAAATATTTATATGCAACTCCAGGAGATGTTGTTGATTATGACTTTGTCGAGGCACGATTACTCGCCGCTGATAAACAATACGACATCAAAACACTTGGAACTGACGCTTGGAATAGCCGTATGCTTACTCAAAGACTGATGAAAGAGGGCATGGAGGTTATTGAAATCCCACAAACAATGGCTGGACAAAGCCCAGCGATGAAAATGATTGAGAGATTGATGAAATCTGGCAAAATGACTCATGAAGAAAATCCTTTAGCACGTTGGTGCTGGGGGAACGTCGTCGTTGCAGTTGATGGAAACGAAAACATTAAACCGATGAAAAACAAATCCAAAGACCGAATTGACGTAACTGTAGCTATGATAAACGCTATGGCGACGGCCATTTTAATGGGTGAACAAGAAAAAGAATCGGTTTATGAAAAAAGGGGAGTGAGGACGCTTTGAAAAATAATAAAAAACGTAGAATTTCCATTTCCCCTGAAACAGTTCGTGAAATTTGCTTGGTTATCGGATTTATCCTCTTAATTTATGGCATTTATCAAATTTATAAGCCCGCAAGTTTTATAGTCGGCGGTATTTTAATTTTGTGGATTGGATTACCTCCAAAAGCACCTAGAAATCAGGGAGGAGGTGAATAATGGGGATATTAACCAACTTAGTGGATAAATCAAGGTCCTATTCGTTAGATGACTTTGAAAAAGAGGTTATAAGTAAGCTTAATAGGGGATCTCATTCTGGTGTTCGTGTTGATGAGCATACAGCTATGCGCTATGTCACTGTATTTTCATGTGTGAGAGTACTTGCGGAGACGATGGGATCCTTACCTTTGTTTGTCTATAAGTCGCGTTCGGATGGCGGGAAAGATAAAGCTACCGATCATCCAGTTTATTGGCTACTCCATGATCAACCTAACGATGAGATGACCTCTTTAACCTGGAGAGAGACTCAGGTCGGCCATCAAGTCATATCCGGTAACAACTATTCAGTCATCACTCCAAATAATAAGGGTCAGCCGATCGATATTTACCCAGTACCATGGAATGATTGCCAACCGTATCGGGATCCAATGACAGGAAAGATTAGATATAGAGTAAACGACCGTGGCAATTTTGAGGATTTCCCTGCTGAAAGAATTTTGCATATCCCAGGTCTTGGATTTGATGGCGTTATGGGGTACAGTCCTATCCGAATGGCCCAGGAAGCCGTTGGTTTAGGGATGGCAGCATCAGAGTTTTCCGCTCGTTTCTATGCCCAAGGGATGACAACTGGTGGGGTCCTTGAGCACCCTGCTGCTTTAGGTGATAAGGCCTACGAGAGGCTGCAAAAGTGGATTAATGAGACTGGAGTAGGAATGGGAAATAGCTGGAAGCCTATGATACTTGAAGAGGGCATGAAATTCAGCCGAATCCCAATGCCAATGACAGATGCTCAGTTCATAGAGACTCGAAAGTTTTCCCGGGAAGAAATTTGCGGGCTATTTCGCGTGCCTCCGCATATGATCGCTGACTTATCAATGTCTACGAACAACAACATTGAGCAGCAGTCACTCGAATTCATCATGTACTCCTCAATGCCTTACATTAAGCGCTGGGAACAAGGCATTAACTGGAAGCTTTTTACGAAAGAAGAGCGACAGCAAGGGTATTATGCCAAATTTAATGTTAATGCGTTTCTGCGCGGAGACTTTACCAGCCGTCAAAATGCATTGCATCTTATGCGCCAAGATGGGGTTATTAACGCTGATGAGTGGCGTGAGATGGAAGACCTTAACCCTCAAGAAGGCGATCAAGGTAAGACTTATCTTGTTAACGGCAATATGGTGCCTGCAAGAGTCGCTAATGAAGGAGCTACTGTGAAAAAGGGAGGTGATAATAGTGCCTAAGAAAATCAATGTTAAAGGGGTTATTGTCTCGAATGATGATCAATGGATTTACAACTTGTTTGGAATTGAGTCGACAAGCCCAAGTGATGTAGAAAGCCAACTTGAAGAAGCTAATGGTGACGATGTTATAGTGCACATCAACAGTGGTGGTGGAGATGTTTATGCGGGCTCCGATATCTATACAACTCTTAAAGAATATGGAAATGCCACGACAAAGATTGTCGGGCTTGCGGCAAGTGCTGCTTCTGTAATCGCTATGGGAGGAAAAAAGGTTTTGATGTCGCCAACCGGAAACCTTATGATCCATAATGCCTCAAGCGTCGCTAAAGGAGATTATCGAGATATGGCGCAGGCCTCCGATGTTTTGCTAAAGGTCAATAAAACGATTTCGAATGCCTATCAGTTAAAAAGTGGGATGTCGGAACAAGAACTGCTTGATCTAATGGACAAAGAAACCTGGTTAACTCCACAGGAAGCCCTGGAGAACAAGCTGATTGATGAAATAATGTTTACTGACGATCAAACAAAGCTATCCGCTAGCGTTGGAATAGGCCAAATGCTCCCTGAAGCAGTCATAAATAAAGTCAGGAATATGAAAGAACAGTTCATAAATCCTGATATTACTAATGACAAACCTAAAACACCTGTGATACCACCAGAAAAACCAATTGAAAACACTCAAACAGTAAAGCGACCTACTCACTCGCTTTCTTTTTATGAGAAAAGACTAAAAAATATTGAAAGAGGGTTATAGAATGAACGAATTACAACGCCTAATGAACGCTAGAGCCGATAAAATTAAGGCTCAAAGAACACTTTTAGATGCTGCAAAAGCTGAAAATCGCGATTTGACAGCGGAAGAAATCACCAATTTTGATGCCTTAGAAGCTGAGATTGATGATTTAGATGGAAAAATTGAAAACGAAAAAGCAAAAATGGAGCGCGAGCAAAAGCTTCAAAATCGCGAAAAGGATCTCGAAAACCCAGCTTTTCAACCTTTCCGACCATCAAACATCAATACGATGGAAAACCATAAATCCGAAAAGGATAATGCCGGGTTTAAAAATATCGGTGAATTCATCCATGCAGTTCGTTTCGGAGATTCTAAAGGCCGTTTAGAAAATCTGCCAGTAGGTCAAGGTCAGGGCGGCGGGATTCAAGTTCCTGAAGCTTTCCAGTCTCAAATTCTTCCAAGCTTCCGAAATGAGCAAAGCATGGGGACAGGTTCAGAGGGGGGGTATGCGGTACCGACGCAATTTCGTCCGGATGTTATGATGCTTGATCCTGAATCCGCCATTGTGCGATCTCGAGCTCAAGTCATTCCAGCGGGTGACCCACCGGATGCTGCTATCACAATGCCGGCTCTTGATCAAGGCTCAAGCGGTGTTTACGGAGGCGTTCAAGTTCAGTGGATTTCTGAGGGCGCTCAAATCCCTGATACGAGTACGGCTCTCAAAGAAATCACACTCCAACCACAAGAGGTTGCTGCAAGCATTACTGTTACTGACAAACTACTTCGGAACTGGTCAGCCGCATCAACATTCTTGAGCAATCTGCTTACAAAAGCCATGATGGCAGCCGAGGATATCGCCTTTTTAACTGGAAACGGGACAGGAAAACCAACTGGTGTCATTGGAGCAGCGGGTGCAAAGGTTGTTAATCGTCAAACGGCTAGTAAGATCACGACACTCGATATCGT
Source organism: Pullulanibacillus sp. KACC 23026 (assembly GCF_029094525.1). Classification (NCBI taxonomy): domain Bacteria; kingdom Bacillati; phylum Bacillota; class Bacilli; order Caryophanales; family Sporolactobacillaceae; genus Pullulanibacillus; species Pullulanibacillus sp. KACC 23026. The sequence continues at coordinate 1,587,948 of NZ_CP119107.1, forward strand.
TACTATGTACGCTCAGCTTTATGCAGCTTCTCAAGGATCTGCCATTTGGGTGGCCAACCAATCTACTCTTCCGTTGATTGCATCTTTGAAAGACGAAAATAACAACTATATCTTTATCCGCGGGGATATCACGAAAGGTATTCCAAGCACACTTCTCGGAGTTCCGATCATCTTCACCGGAAAAACATCTGTTCTAGGTGCGAAAGGCGATCTGGCTCTAGTTGATCTTGAAAATTATCTTGTTAAAGACGGTTCTGGTCCTTATATTGCAGCATCTGAGCACGCTTTGTTTACCCAAAACAAAACGATCATCAAAGTTTACTGGAACGTCGACGGCAAGCCTTGGGTTACGGAACCTCTTAAACTTGAAGACGGTGTTACAACTGTTTCTCCGTATGTCATTCTTGATGTACCATCAGCTTAATAAATTGGGCTCCTAAACAAGGGGGCCCTTTTTCTTTAGAAAATGAGTGATGTTATGGATTATAAAATTGTAGATCAATCTGCTGAAGAGCCCATTGACTTAGACATTGTTAAAGAGCACCTTAAAGTCGAATTTGATGATGAGGACACTTTAATTACCAGCTTAATAGCGGCATCTCGAGAATTGTGCGAGGCAAAAACTTGGCGGTCATTAAAAACCCAAAAATACGAAATGAGCCTTGGGCATTTTCATGATACTATTCGTATCCCGAAGCCACCTTTAGTTTCTATTGATCTGATATCCTACAAAACTAAGGACGGTACGGAAACAATTATCGATCCGTCTCAATATATTGCCGGATTAGATTCTGAACCAGGCGTTTTAAAGGCGGTTGATCAATGGCCAAAGTTTGATCCCTATCCCGTTCAGCCCATAAAAATTCAATTTACAGCTGGGTACGATAAAGATTCGTTGCCAAAAAGCATTCAACAAGCTCAACTTTTGTTAATAGGCCATTTTTATGCGAATCGCCAAGCTGTGTATCTCGGAACAACAAGCGCGCCATTAACAATGGCGGTTGATGCCCTGTTGAGCCCTTTTAAAGTTCGAAGTGTTTATCCATAAAAGGAGTTGGTTTTTAGTGAAATATACCGTTCAAAATGCGTTTAAAGACAAGAATACTAATGCGATTTATCACCCAGGAGATGTTTATGAAACTGAGGACGCAAAACGTGCTGGCGAGCTTCAAAAAAGAGGTTTTTTAGGCGATGAGATTAAATCTGATCCAGCACCGACTCCTCCACAAGATCCACCTGCTGATTCTGACCAACAACAAAACCCAGTCCAAACTGATCAGCAGCAACAGCCAGCACCAACCCAACCAACAGATCAGCAATCAGCTCCTGCTCCTGCTCAAACTCAGGATAGTACACCTTTGTTAGACCGTACCGTTGATGAAGTTATTGCCAATTTGTCAAAAGATACACCCAAAGAGGTCCTAAACCAGCTTTTATTGGATGAAAAAGCGGGTAAAAATCGCAAAACTGTCACCGATTATATTGAATCTTTGCTTAAAAACTAAGGTCTAGGAGGGGTAAAATTGCCACTCATATTAGACCCATCTAAATTGAATTACCGAATTACGTTTAACGAGAAGAAAACAGTCAAAATCAATGGTGTTTCAGTTACAGAGAACACACCGGTTGGAACCGTTTGGGCAGCTGTCTTTAATCAAAAATTATCTGATCGAATGGCAAATATTGGTGACGAAGTGACAAACACCATCACTTTTGTGATTCGTGAAAAGCAAAGCTTTGAAATTAACAATGCAATGACTGTTAATTGGAACGGATCAACTTATGAAATTAAAGACATCTCACCAGATGTCGTGAATAAGGAGTGGAAAACAATCATCTGTGAGGTGATTACTGGATGAGCGTAGATATCGATATGGACGGTCTCGATCGTCAGTTTTTAGAAATAGCTGCACGAACACGATCCGGAGGGAAAAAGGCGGCAAAAGTGGTTGCTGAATCTGTTGTAGCACCAAAGCTTAAAGAAAACACCCCCTACGAAGAAAGATCGGACCGGAAGTGGGCGGCTCAACGTGTGCGAGAACGGGTAACAGGCGTGTCTAAAGAATTCAACCATATGAAAGACGATATCGAAGTTTCCGGACCTAACGAATTGGGACAATATACAGTCCATTATGGAGAAGATACTGCTTGGCGTTCGCATTTTGTTAATGACGGTACGATTTATCAAAAGCCCCAACATTTTGCGGAAAAAACAGAAGTGGAGACACGTAGTGAAGCAAGAGCCATCATGCAAGGCATCATCGACGAGGAATTGAGAGGCGTATGAGTGCCGTATCAGATGCTTACAACCTTTTATGCGCTGAAAATCCAATGGGGTTTAATCCTGATTATGTTTGTAAATTAAATATTCCTGATAAAATGCCCGATGACGTGAAAAAAGAAGATGTCCCTGTTTTAGTACTCATTAAGGATATACAGAGTATTCCGGGGGCATTTGCGAGCAATCAAAGCAGAATGCTAGCAAATAAAGTTCAGGTGCAGGTATGGTTCAGTCCAACTGATCCGTTAGCCGAACAATATGAAGAATTGCTTCGCAAATATATGGAATCCAATGGTTTTTATGCCTATTACATCTTTACAGATATGGACCCAGATATTAGCAAGCTATTCCTTACAGCTAAATTTAATTGCAATCAATTTGATTAGAGAGGATGAAATAGATGGCTACAGTAGGTTTTGACTCTGCTAAAATAGCAATTTTAGACGAAAACGAACAAACTTCCGCAGAGAATACTTTTACCATCGATGGTAAAAGCGGGGGAGCCGTGGAAGCTAATGTTACAGGACTCGCGCCAGCACAGAATATTGTTTGGGCTTCCAACGTCCCTTTTAGAGTACTTTCCAAAGGAACTGGAGACATTAAAATAGCTTTGTCTTTAGGGGATATTGAAAGTTTACCAGATGGCGCAGTCGATAAAATTTTAGGCCGCACACAAAATGAACAGGGCATCACAGTGGTAGGAGCCGATACCCAACCCCCATATTGTGCAGTCGAACTCATTACACACGATAGTTTGAATAACAAATTGTTTTTCGGGTTGTTAAAAGTACAATTCACTTTTGATGGCGACGATATAAAAACGACTGACAACAATGGTCCTCAAGCTTCTTCTGACGTGTTAAATGGAGCGGGTATAGCTCGGGCATCAGATGCCCTATCTTATGTGAAAGCTCGGGAGTCTGATCAAGTAACTCAAGAAGTATTTGAGACCTTTATCTTCCCACAAGCTGTTCCGGCGGCTTAATAACTCAAGGCTTATAGCTTAATGGCTATGAGCCTTTTAATTTTGTTTAGAATAGGAGCTTTTATATGTTGCGGATCGAATTGCGAAATAAACAAGGAGAGAAAGTCGTTAAAGAACAAGAGTTTGTTCCAGCCCGTAAAGTCCGCGAAGTGCTTGAAATGTTAGATGACTTTGCTTCTGGCGAGGTAACAAAAGAAGTGGAAGCCTTGGATCGTAAAGTTGAGTTTGTGGCCGGTCTATTTCCTAACATGACAACTGATGATATCTACGACGGACTTAAATCATCTGAGCTTCTTAAAGAGTTGGACAATGTGATTGATCAGGTTCTTGGGCGTGAAAAAAAAATTCCTCAGGACGACAAGTAACAGCGAAAGAGGCTCTTAAGAACCTTAAAAATTTGTATACCAATCTTATGAAATCTGGATGGAAGTTTAACGACATCGAACAAGCAGATTTTTACGGCATGCTCTCGATAATGGCTGACGGAAAAGATCGAATGAGTGGAGAAGAGTTCTTTAATTCGATCTAATTTTTAACGGAGAGGAGGGGAAATAGGTGGCGGACAATAATGAAGGGGTTATTATTCGGGTTGGCCTTGATGGGGTAAACGTAACGAGCAGCCTAACTTCTCTCCGAAATACTGTGCGAGCATCCATGAACCAAATGAGAGCGGAATTTTCCGTTTTTGATACGGCTGGAGAGCGTATTAACGCTTTAAATGCAAGATACACAGGTATACAGAGAACCATCCAAGCACAGGATGTCTTACTTGAAAGACTTACCCAGAATTACCGACTAGCGGCGGCCCAATACGGCGAAAACAGTACGCAAGCTCTTCGATATGCTAACCAGATCAACAACGTGGTTAGGCAACAGGAAGGCTTAAGAGCTCAACTTAGCCAAGTGAATAGTCAATTAAGGACTGCAAGAAGTGAAATGTCATTATTGGGCCGGTCGAGCACTGTATTTAACAATATATCGTCTCGCGCGGACGCAGCTGCTAAAAAATTAAAAGATTTCGGTAAAACGATGTCTATGTCCGTGACGTTGCCCGTTGCAGGGGCATTAGCGGAAAGCGCTAAGACTTATATTGAGTTTAATCAGCAATTGACTCAAATGAAGTCTTTGTTAAATGATGGGTCCGTAGACGCGGCAACACTTAATAAAGAGATCAAAACGTTAGGATCCAATACTCAGAAGTGGGCTCAATCCTATGGGGAATCCACCAAGGATATTAATGACGGTGAAGAAGAGCTTATTAAAAAAGGTTATACCTATAACCAAGTTATAGGGGCTATGCCGTCTCTTTTAAACGCGGCCAGAGCTTCTGGTGACGATTTTACCACCGTAATGAGCATCTCAACGAGTGCTCTTGAGCAATTCAACCTAAAAGCCTCTGATACGGCCACGATGACGAAAAACACTCAACGTGTTACCGATTCATTAAGTTATGTAGCAAATAAGACAGCAGCAGGCTTTAATGATTTAGGGGTTGCTCTTACTTATGTTGGCCCTGTCGCTCACTCAGTAGGCTATTCTTTAGAGGATACAGCATCAGCGCTTGGGTTGTTGGCCAATAACGGGATTGAGAGCGATAAAGCCGGTACGGCGTTACGAGGGGCAATATCTCGAATGCTTAAACCCACCAAACAAAGCGCAGCAGCCTTCGAAGAGATGGGATTAAGCACGGATAAGATGAAAAAGGGATTTTACTCACTCCCAGATCTCCTTGATACCATTAACAAAAATACCCAAGGAATGACGAAAGCTGAAAAAGCGCATTTAATTACACAGGCTTTTGGTGTTCAGGCCCAAACAGGCATGAACATCTTACTCCAGCAAGGTGGAGATGCACTTAGAAAGCTAAGTGATCAAACCCAAAAAGCGACAGGGTATACTAAAAAGCTATCGGACCAAATGGGCAACTCTGCACAGGTCCAAGTCAATAAGTTAAAGTCGTCTGTCCAGGTGTTAGGCCAGGAAATCGGTCAAGAATTAGTACCTGAGCTGATTCCTTTGGTTGATAAGACCTCTAATCTTATTAAAGAGTTTGGGAGTTTATCCGATCAACAAAAACATTTGATTATTGACACAGGATTATTTGCTGCAGCCATTGGCCCGGTAGGACTGATCTTAGGTGGCACAGCAACAACAGTAAAAGTTGTTTCGGGTACATTAGGCAGTTTAACAGGTATATTAAGTCGTGTCGGCGTGGCAGGTGCTGAAGCGGCAGGGGAAGCCGGTGCGCTAACTGGCGCATTAGGTCTGTTAACAGGTCCAGTAGGGATAACTATTGCAGCACTAGGCGCCTTAGGGTTTGCCGGATACGAAGTCTATAAACATATTAATGATGCAAACTCATCTATGTATAAGCTTCAAAAGGTTTCTCTGGATGCGGCTAAAAGCACCGAGAAGCAATATGACTCAAATAATAATATGATAGATTCGTTAGATAGTTTAAGAGCAAAATCAAGACTTACCAATGATCAATTTGCAGAGTATATGGACTTGCAATCGAAGATTAAGAAGTCCACTGACCCGAAAGTCATTAGCGATTTAAAAGATAAAATGAACGATTTGCAAAACAAATCAGGCCTATCTAACAAGGAATTGCAAACAATGGTCAGTCTAAATAATACGCTTGTGAAAAAATTGCCTACAGCCACGAGTAAAATTACGGATCAGGGCAATCGAGTTGCCGGAGCTACTGATGAATTAAAGAAGTACAATGCAGAACTGGCAAAAACGGCAACCAGGCAATTAATGACTGATTATTTAAAGGCACAAGAGAATCAAAATACGCTATCAAAACAAAAAAACGATTTACAGGATAAGTTTAACAATGGATTAAAAACGGAGAGATCGTTAACTGATATTCTCCAAAATTACAGTAAAAAGAACCTTGATAACCTATTAGCTCAGTACAGTTCCCAAGAACAAAGTCTTGAATTGAAAAGAGCGTTGTATGTTGTTGAAGGCAAATCAACCAAGTCCTTGGACGACCAAATCTCACGATATAAGACAATACTTAAAGGCTTAGATGGTGGGAAAAAGGGGCTTACAGATCAGTTAGTTACTCAAAGACAACAAGATGATTCCTTGAAAAAACAAATTACTCACGTTAACCAGCAGCAACAGAAATACAAGGACTTACAAAAACAACTTCAAGAAAACCTACTGGTTAATGCCGGAATTAACAAATCGGTTGCCGAAAGGAATGCTAAAGAAGGAACCTCTAAGTCTTTAATCATTTCTCAAATTGCGTCTCTTGAGGACGAGAAAAAACATAATAAAGATCTACTTAACCAACATAAAATAACTGTTTCTCAATATGAGAGTATGAACAGTCAAGTAGATAAGCAGATCAGTAAATTAAACGGAGTTATTTCTAAGCTCAAAGACATCGATAACCAAGCTAAAAAACCCGTAACCAAAAGAGTAACAGTTACTGTCGATACTTCAAAGATGAGCACTAAGGAAAAGCAACTTGTGATGGGTCAAGTGAGAGCATATGAAGTCCAGGCTAAGGCTTTACAGGGTTACGCCACGGGTACTGATTACGTTCCACAAACAGGAAGTTATCTTGTCGGAGAAAAAGGCCCTGAGATCGTCACTTTGCCACAAGGCGCATCAGTAATGAACAATGATCAAACGATGGCGATGCTGAATACTAACCTAACCTCCAATTCAAAGGTTATTCAAATGATGAATAGAGCTTCACGGCAAACACCATCTTCAGGATCTGTAGATACATCTCGTCTGGAACAACTTCAAGATAGCAATAATCAACTCCAAGCTAAGAATAACCAATTAGTTTCAATGCTTATCCAGGCATTGAACAATAAAGAATTCAGTATCACTACAAAGCAAATTTATGATGCCAATAAATCCTATTCTGACCAACAAACAAAAAGCGTTAACCTGGCGAAGGGGGTGCTAACAGCTGGATAATTCAATCATGACCTTTAATTTTTGTGGTATGGATTCTTATCAGGATTTAAAGCTAATCGTAAACGATATTCGAATTCCTTTGGCGGGAACTTTAACAGAAAACGTCCAGGAGATACCTGGTATGGTTGGAAATCTGTTTCAAGGGGTTAGCATCTCGTCCAAGCCAATTGAAATAGATGCCACTTTGATTGCCGACAGCGATCGAGATCGCATGATGAAAGCCTATACCCTAGCCGATCTCTTTTTGCAATATACGGATGATGAGTATCCGATGATCTTTTCTCCTATAAGCGAATACACCTATTATGGGCATTTTACCAATTTACCGGCTCTTCAGAGAATCGCCCAAAATGAGACTTCCGGGGCGCTTACCTTATTGTTTACTTGTTCCGATCCTAAGGCTTACGGGGAACAACAGGAAATTCAGATAACTAATAATCCCTTTACGGTCACACCTAATGGAACAACCGATTGTTATCCTATCTTTACATGCTTGCCCCATGCAGATGTCACAAAAATCGCCGTGACAGACCAAGATGGTAATTATGCTTATGTAGGATCTGAAGTGGACCCTGACACCGGGGGAACAGCAATCGATAATGAGCCTCAAATCCTCCATGACTATTGCAATGATTTGTCACCTTGGCAGACCATTACTCAAAGTAACCTAACATTTAACTTGGAAAACGGAAAAATCGGCGGCTCCATGCGCTCGGTTGTGGACGTATTTAAAGTCGGTCTTACTTCCGATGGGAAGGATGATTACGGATCCAACGTTTCTGGTCACTGGCACGGTCCAGTCATTCAAAGGTGGTTGCCCCAGGCATGCAATGATTATCGGATTAGAGCACGAATGAAAAACGCTCAATTCTATCCACGAGCTCAAGGTAAAATTGAATTGTATTTATTGGACGCCAATGGGAAGCGAATCGGTAAAATCATGCTGAAGGACAATGGCAGCAGTGAGGAAGTTTATGCCCAGGCACAAATTGGGGATACGACGGATTACCATACGCTTTATTATGGGGCGGGCACCGTTAAAAAGGGCGCATCTAAAAAATTAAAAATAAAAAATGAGACCAATCCAAAAGGCAAAACAAAGACGGCTCAAAAATGGAAAACGATCACAGAGACAGAGAGTTTTTCTACAGACACCTTCACGAATTTTTACGGTTATATAGAGATTCAAAAGATCGGAAATAAATACAGGTTTGAAATTATGAAGCTAAATGATGATGTCAACCCTGCCTGGTCAAAGCCCATTACGGGGACCTGGACCGATAACACGAATCATTATGGATCAGCGCTTGCGGGTATCGCCCTTTATGTGGCTAAATATGACATTAAAGAGGATCAAGTTACACCGGTAGTTAATTACCAAAATAACACTCTCGATCTTTGTGATGTGACGGTGAACAACATTATCAACGGGGGCAATAGCGCTTCTTCAACGACTCCGACCATTGCCAAAGATGGCGATGAAATAAAGATTAATTGTGAAGATCATAACCTTTATAAGAACGGCGCCTTTTTCAATGACAAGCTTTATATCGGTTCGAATTTCCCCGTGATGGTTGGCGGAGTAGAGCAGACCTTTGCATTTGAGCCCGACTTAGACTCTGCTGATTGGTACGTATCGTATAGACCGACAAGGCCATAGGAGGGAGAGACTGTGTATTACATTCTGGATAAGGATTTAAAACCATGCGGAGTGCTCTCTCTTGATGGAAAAGGGTGCAAGTTTTATGGGGATGACAGAAACGTTCAGATTGCCGATGACACCGGTAAGTTGTGGAATGATACTTTAACCCTATCCGTTCCTTATGGATACCCTGAGACCGATTATATGACGGAAGGGTACCATCTTTTGAAACAAGGTGATAACGGTCGCTGGTATTGTTTTCGGATTAACAATTGGACAGATGGAACAATTGGACCCGTGCACTTTAAAACGATTCAAGCCGTTAACTTATGTATATGGGATTTGGCACACACGCAAGTGGTTCCGACAACGTTAACCAAGGCCAATAGCACGCAAGCATTTGAACACAATTTACAAAAGTCTGATTGGCAAATTGGAACGGACAACTTTTATGGCGGCGGATATGATGTGGAATTCACGTTAGGTGATAACGCCCAATCAATGACCGATACCCTAACTAAAACCTATTCAGTGGAAATTGACGCTTACGTGGAGTTGCAGAATGGACAAGTTGCTAAAAAGTTAATCGATATTGAACCTCAACTTGGTGAAGTGACTGGTAGACGGATTGAATATAGGCGTAACATGACAGGCATTACGCGATCAGGAAGCGACGATCAGCTTTTTACTAAGTTATACGTTTATGGGGGAACACCCGATGGAGCAGACAGCCCTATCTCGATTGCTTCCGTTAATAGCGGACAAGACTTTTTAGTGGATGACGATGCTAATGATACCTATAACGCGGGTAAAAAGTATTTAGAGGGATTCACCCAAAACGAAGATATAACGGATCCCGCTGGATTATTAACCTGGGGCAAGCAACAATTAGCCCTATACAATCATCCTAAATACAACTATACCGTTGACGTGGCTTATCTCGGATGGAATCCAAATCTTGGTGATACCATTGAAGTCTTAGATTTTGAGATGCAGCCACCTCTTACTTTGTCAGCGAGGGTTATCCAAAAAGTAGAGTCGGAGGCTAACCCACAGTCTAATCAAGTTGTGATAGGTGAGTTTGTCGAGATTATAGCCGTTACCCCATCTGATATCTGGAAGCTTCAAGCAGCTGCATCACAAGCCCAGCAATCTGCCGAACAAGCCAAATCTTATCGGATCGAAATATTCATGCCAGACGGTACGGATTTCAGCGATGGAAGCAGTCAAAAGCGAATTATCGCTCGGGTCTTTTTAGGAAAAGATAACGTGACGGCTTTGATCAGTCCCGACTCATTTGCTTGGCAGAAGATTAATAGCGATGGCAGTCATGATTTAGATTGGGAGGCCGCTCATACAGGAGTTGGAAATGTCATTACGGTGGGAGACGAGATATCTGGATCCACCATTCGATGCAATCTCATTAACGGTAAAGGGGACCCAATCCTTTCTGCGGATGAAACGGATGCTGCATACTTTGCAACGTTGCCGTTAACTAACTCTAGTGACGACGTGAATAAGAGAGTCTCACAATACGCCCAAGTCGACAGTGTGAACGGCGATATCTATTGGTCTCAAGAATATACAGGACCTAAGCAGTCGGAAAATGGAGGATGGCAGTCTTTTAACCTTACACGAACGGATCTCGATGGGAATTACAAGGATCAAATGTGGGTGATTGCCGGAGGACACGGGACCTCATTCGGAATTGAACATGTGGGAACGGACATTTATATTTGGTCTGCTTATTTAGATACAACGAAATCAACACTTAACGGGGCGCACTATTGGGGTGTGGCTCGTTTTAAGTATGTACCTGGAAAAACCTTATTGTTTGGTGATTCTTCCACAGATTTTCAATCGTTAGATGGTACCTATTACCGAGTCAATTATGACGAGAAAAACGATTATGTTCAGCTTTCAAGTGGATTTGCTAATTTCTACGTCTGTAAGCGATCTGACATTGAACAAAACCTATTCAAGCCGATTTATATAGGAGCAGCAAGTGACTGCGGATTTGACGGTAACAGTCAAACTTTCCAAACTTCTTGCCTGGACTTTCCTTATATTTATTTTTGCTCGGGAGATGTGGACGGCCATGATCAACGAATTATGTATTGTTATGATATTCAATCAAGGTCACCCGTTTATAAGATTGTCTTCACTTTTGACAAAGAGACTATTAATCAAATAGGTGACTATAACGAGCCTGAAGCCGTAAGTGTTTATTACGACGAAACCGGTAAGAAATGGGTCATTATTGGCTTTTCGTGGGGGAATGAAGATTCTTCAGATTATCAGAGAACCAATCAACTTTTTAGAATCAATGAACATAACAGAGACGAATCGACTTATTACTTTATTCAGAATGACCAAATTACAACAGGTTTTTAAGAGAGGTGAGCAAATTTGCCAAATGATAAAGACCTAAAAAAAGCAACCAATGGGTATCCGGCCCAAAACTATAACCCTAATACAGGAAACTATGAAGAAACGTATGGGGTTAATAATACGGCCCTTATCACCATGGCTAACCCCGGTGATGGGAGTCCTATTGATCCGCGCTCGGCTCCAGGATTAAAAGGTTTAGCTACCGGGTCTGTTACGGTGGGTTCCTCACCTGTTGAGCTTCGAGCAGGCACGGCTCAACTATCAGGACGGAGACAAATGATTGTTTATCCTCCTGACTCAGGAACCATCTATTGGGGAAACGCAAATGTGACAATAGATAATGGTGCGCCATTAGTCGGCGGGAAAACAGCCGATGGTGCCAATATAAACGACCCTATTATATTTGACTTCGATCCATCTTATCCTTATTCGGTGTATGCCATAACGGATGGAAGCTCGTCGGTTAGTGTAAGGGTGGCTGAGATCGTATGAGCGTATCTTTCGGACGTAAGAATACCAAAGTTGGATTTTTTGTAGATAGTGATTTAGTTCAGAAAGTAGACAATGCCAATGAGAATATACTAGGGATAGGAGTAAATGTGCTTTATCCACCTCCTCCATTCCAACACGTTTCTAATGACGGATCCGATGTTACGTCAGCCTTACAAGCTATCATAACTAATATGTCCGGGAGCACCATTGTCCTTCCGGACGGTGACTATGGAATATCTTCCACACTAGATTGCCCAGACAATACCACTTTAATCCTGGCATACAGGGCACGATTATTCACAACTAAATTTTTAGATAACATTTTGCAATGTAAAGGCAGTGTGACTGGAACGACCGCATTATCTGCGGATTTGCCAATGGGAAGCCGTGATGGTATTGGCGTGACCGATGCATCTATTTTTTCTGTGGGGGATCTTATTATGATCCGAGATAACTATCGACCAGAGACAAACCAGCCCACTCGAGGAGAAATGCATTATATTCATGCGGTTGATGCGAGTAGTAATACTATCGATATTGAAGAACCAACATGGGACACTTATCAAGTAAGCCAATCAGCTTGTATAGATTTAATTACCCCTAAACAGAATTTTAGAATTTTTGGAGGGATTTTTGAGGGGCTAGGCGTTGGAGGGAATCAATATTCCGGTCTACTCATTCAAAATGTTGTTAACTTTAGAATTGTACAAGCCAAAGTTCGTAAATGGGCAAGGCGAGGGATATCTGTCTCTGGTTCGCTGTTTGGTAAGATTGACCACTGCTATTTCGAGGACATATATGATACTAATCCAAACAATAATCCAACAGGGTATGCTATCGAATTTTCATGCGGAACACAATGGAGTGATGTGGTCTATTGCTCGGCTATTCGTGTTTCAAAACTTTGGGATGCTTCAGGGTCAGGCTCTGGATTTTCTCGTTTTTGTAACGTCGAACACAATAAGGTATACGGAGCTAATCGAGGTGGTATCAGCACGCACGCAGCTGCATCCCACATTAATATCAATGACAATGATATTTATGGTTCGCGCTTGGCTGAGATGGGAGAAGGTCACGGGATATTTGTTCGAGGAGCCAATATGACAATTACAAATAACCGTATTTATTCCCCGGCCGAATACGGAATAGAATGCCAATCGAACGGGTCTATAGGAAGCTACAATATAAGCGGAAACAAGATTTATAATGCTGGGCAAGTGGGAATCCGAGTAGCTCAACGAGATGCTGAAACATTAACGATAGCAAATCGTATCCATGACATTAATATTCAGGATAATGAAGTCGATCTTTGTGGTCAGGATGGTATCTTGGTTTACGCCTTTACGGATACGAACGGCGCAATGAGTAATATTAATGTTCACGGTAACACCGTAAAACATCAAGGCACATACGGGATTAGGGTAGCCATGTCAACTGGTGAAATTGATGACGGTGCGATTTCAGATAACATTGTCCAATTTGTTGGGGATTCAACAGCAGGAACAGCATCTATCGCTTTAAAACCAAATGCGGGTAAAAACATATCAGGTTTCTTAGTCCAGGGGAATAGATGCTTAGGATCTGAGACCGGTATATTATCTTCGGATTCTACTCATGTCGTAGGTAGCTATGTGAATAACAACTTGATAAAAGCAAAAGTCGCGGGGGTATCTGGATTTGATGCATCTCAAGTTGGAACCAATCCTACTACAATAGCTTAGCTATTAAAATAAGGAGGCTAAATATAATGCCAATAAATGACCTTGATATGTATTCACCAAGAAATGGAAGATTAATAAAAGAGGATGGCACGACCGTCAATGAAGCAGAAGGCTTTAACTCGGATGGCTCGAGGAATGTGAAAGTAACGGGGAGTTTAGTTATACAAAGAATGGATAATGTATTGATACCCGCGGGCACTACTCTAAGATCCCCAGTTGATAATTACTCAATCTATAAATATGGGGCGTCTTATGTGATGGGTGGTAAAGCGAATATTAGATATAAACCGTATTTAGATTTAAAAGGATCAACGCCTAACATAGCTGATATTAATATTAATATCAACGCTAATTATCCAAGCTCATTTGGTGTTGATAGTCTTAATAATGTATTACCTCAATTGTTATATGCATCTTTTGAAATAACTAATACCGATACATCAGACCATACTTATACCGCTTATGAGGTGTTGAAACCATGACGTTAGATGATGTTAAAAAGCTGCCATTGGATGACGAAGAAAATGTTATATTAGAACTGTTTAACGTGTTCATTCCTCAAGATTCGTTTTTGGACATGTTCTCTAGTTCTGATTTTACCTATGATTCATTAATAACAAATGGAAATGCCACAGAAAGTTGGAAACAACAATTTCAAGATTGGAAAGCTAAAGGAATTATCTCATAAGCAACAAACGGCGGTCGTCACTTGCATAAAGCAGGAAATCAGTGGTAATCTCCGTAGGTCTAATTGTAAGGAGGAAAAGATATTGTGGTTAGTGACCCGAATCTACAATGGTAAAAATATAGAAGCAGAGCAGTTTGATCTTTTTATAAATGCAAAACAATCTTATGAAGATTGGATTTTTGAATATAAGCACATAGGGGTTTTAACCAATGTTCAAGTAGTGTTGTCAGAAGCGAATAAATTCGAGGTTATTAATAATCAATAGCTTGACTTATAAGGCGGTCGTCACTTCCTCAATGACAATAATATATGTCAAATTAACAAAAATTCACTGTACAATGTATTTTTGTGATAATATATCACTATAATATAATTGTGGGGAAGTGCGACTTTTTAATGAAGCAGATGGATACCTTTTTTGGCATTAGATTCGGTAGCTTTATTTTAATCTGGGTTGTTTTACTAGTTACTATATTCAAAACAGTAGAACCTAAAACCATCCTTTCAAGCCTAATTCTTTATTCTATTCCAATTGCTTTAGATTATTTTGGTCACGCCCCTTTAGAAGAAAGAAATGTAAAAAGAAGGAACCTATCACTATGGACTGCAATTGGGTTAACGATATTATGCTTAGCGTTTTTACTTATAGATGTTAACATTCAATGGTTTATTGATAATTTATATGTAAAGTCATTTTTATGTATAATCTCAAGCTTTTTTGTTTTTTTTGCTGGTTTAGATTGGGTAGGGTACAGTACTGAAAGTGAATTCGCCTATCGAAAAAAAATCAGAGAAGCACAAAAGTTACATCAAGAAACGTATCGGTTTGAAGAGAGAGTTAAAGAGAAACGTAAGAACGCTCAAGAAGTTTAAAAAAATTTGAGGTAGGAGGACAAATTGCTATGATTTTATTTGGATTAATTTATCTGGTAATTGTTCTTTATGCATCTTTGGCCTATGGTACTTATTTGAAGTTCAAGAAAAACGGTATTAATCCTGTAGGTCACACAAAAATTACAGTGTTTTTCTTTCCAGCGTTATTATTTTGTATTCACCTATTTATAGCAATAACGTTTTTATTTAAGAAGCCCACATATTCTTTGTTTATTATGAAGAAAATACTTTTTAATTATCCAGAGTTGATAGGGGTATTTATTGAAGTTATTTTGGAAAAGAAGGCGACTGAATTTGCACAAGAGCATCTACATGAAAAACTGACTACTAATAAAAAAATAAGAAAGGTAGCAACAAAAACAAAGGCCTTAAATCTTGATGATTTAGATCCATCGCCAAGTCAAATACTAAAAAGATATAGAAATGTTTTGGCTCCTGCTTAAGAGTTGGAACGTCTTAAGAGTCCCGTATAGGGGCTCTTTTTATTATTCCTTGAAATGAGGTGAAACACATGGCCGTTCTTGCAAGTACCGATATCCCATTCACAAATAACAAGCAATTGGCGTTAGCGGCTCAACAAACAGCCAATATAAAACGTCAAACCTTTATTGATCAACCTGTGCCCCCTTATCAGCCAGGAGATATGTGGGCAAATGGTGCGACGGTTTATGTTTGTATTAAAGAAAAGGCACTAGGACAAAACTTTGATCAATCTGATTGGCAGTTGCTTTTAAAATATATCGATGAGCAAGGCCTTTATGTAGGTAATTTTTCATTTAATCAAGGTATTGGTGGGACCTTAACCCTTGGTGGAATAAACAACGGTAATGGGGTTCTGATCGTCCTTGATTCAAACGGTGATACGATTGCCTATTTGGATGGTGGTAACGGTGGGTTTGACACCTTAAGTATCGGAAATTTGATTAGCCCTTCCGTTTATAACGTCAATGATGACGATCAAACCATTAATGTATCAAGCAATATAAATGCAGCTCTCGCATCCATTCCCCCATTGAATAACGGGAATGTTAAATTAGTCTTCCAAAATGATATCTCGGAGAACCTGGACATAAGCAACTACTTAGGGGACGGAACCATTGAAATAGACCTTAATGGGCATGCGTTTAACGGAAACGTTTATAACCATGGCAACTCACCGCAGTACATTTATTTTCATGACGGGACCATAAATGGTGACGGAGACAGCGTGACTTTAAATGATGCTGTTTTCGAGGTTGATAGGTGTACTTATGTAAAATGCGAAAATATCAAACTGTATGGGAATGGAAACCCAACCTACGGATTCTACTGCCACAGTGGATCAACACTATATTTACAAAACTGTGAAGCTTACAACGTCCAAGAAGCAATGAGCGCGGGTACAGGAGGAGAAATAGAAGTCGATACCTGTAAAGGACTTGGCTCTAAATATGGCATACATGCTTTTTATGGTGGACGAATAACAGCTTTCGGATCTCAGCCAGGGGGAAGCACAGCTGATTCTCTAGGTGTATCGGGTGAGATTTTCCCGAGTGGCGGGGCAACCGTGGATACAGGTGCTGCAACTCCACCAGCTGCACCACCAACCACTAAATCGTGGTCAGCAACTAGCGCAGATAACTGGTCAGATAATGGGTACGATTGGATGGGAGAAGGTTTCCCACGGCAAGGTAATTATGGATACGGTACCCGCACAGGCTATTGGTTCTTTGGTTCAGGTCCTCACTCCACACTGAATGGTAAGAGCATTAAATCCATGCGAGTTTATGTAACTCGTAAGTCATCCGGAGGATCTGCAGGAGCAGAAACCATACGTATTAAATGGCACACCTATGCTTCTAAGCCGTCAGGGAACCCAAGCGCTATGGAATCCAGCGATTATGTGGATGTATCCCTTAAATGGGGACAATCAGCATGGGTAACCTTACCAAGTTCATTCTGTACAGCTTTTGCAAATGGGAAGGCCTATGGGATTGGTATTAATATTGGATCAAGTAAAGCTAACTATGCAGCCATGTCGGCATCGTGCAAGCTTGAAGCAACTTACAGCTAAGGAGGTGGCTAATTTTGAAACTGGTACTCTATGATTCTAATGATCAAGTGATAGAGATTGTGGAGGGAATTAATAATCCTAAAATCTCAGATGGCTCGATTCAATGGGATGGGGGATCGCTTGTTGGATTAAAGGCTTCTTATCTCTTTTTTGATGACAGTGTGTCGATCAATCACGGGGATATTTTAACAGCAGATGTGCAGTCCACAGCGATTGACACTTCAACCTTTGAAGCCTCTACCCAAGATCAGATTAAGAACCTACAAGCCGTGGTTAATTCATTCTTACTGGGGGCGATTGAATGAGTGCAGTCTATGCAAACTTTTATAAAGATGCCTGGAAAAATGGCGTTGTTACCTCATCAGATATTGATACAGCCGTTTCAAAAGGCTACTTAACACAGCAAGAAGCTAATCAAATAAAAGCATTACCTCAAAGCCCCTGATAGGGCTATTTTTATGGATCGGGGGCTATTCGGTGTCTGAACAGGAGCAATGGTATACAAATAAGGAATTGTTCGAGCAAATCAACGTTATGCGTGGAGAATTTAAGGACCTTAGCAATGAAATGCGCGAAACAAGAAACATGATTAAAGAGTACAACGGGCTTAGAGACGAGGTAGGCAAGTATCGAAAAGAAGTGGAAGAACTAAAGGAAGCTTTAGACGTTCTTCAAGCTAAAGCTGAAGGACGCTCTTCTGTTTTAGAAGGAATTAAATCCTGGGGCGGATGGATCATTGCATTGTTATCTTTCGTTATTACTCTTTGGAGACTTAATAATTAAAAGGAGAGTGTTTTAAATGACTTATGTAGGAATGGATTGCGCAACCAAATTAACCGCAGATTTAGTAAGTGCTTTAAAGGCAGCTGGTGTCACCCATGTTGCCCGCTATCTAGGGACGTCCTGGAAGGGTCTGACTGCGGACGAAGTAAAAGCAATCAGCGATTCAGGAATTAAGATTGTCAGTGTTTTTGAGACAAATCCAACGAAATCAAGTTATTTTACCGCGGATCAGGGCAAGCAAGACGCACAGGCGGCAAGTAAATACGCAAACGACTTAGGGCAGCCTCATGGGACTGCTATTTATTTTGCCGTCGATTATGATGCTCAGGGTAAAGATCTAGGAGCAATCCTCGATTATTTCAATGCGATTATTGGAGAATTGAAGGATTATAAAGTTGGTGCGTATGGTTCTTATGCAGTGATGCAGTATCTTAAGCAGCAATCTAAGATAGAGTACTTCTTCCAAACTTACGCCTGGTCAAATGGTCAAGTTTGCGATTTTGCTCATCTATATCAGTACCAAAATGGAGTTAATATTGCCGGAGTAAATGCGGACCGAGATAAGGTCTTACAAGAGCCAGGGGCATGGGCAATTATAGCCCCTAAGGCAAAAACAACTGCAGCACCATCCACAACTACACAAAAGCTTGTGGACTATATCATCAAGCCTGGAGATACCCTTTCACAGATTGCGGCTAATCACGATACATCTGTCGATCATTTGGTCAGCGTTAACAAGATCAAGGACCCCAATACAATCTTTGCCGGCCACAAGATTAAAGTGCCCGCAGTAATAGGAAAGATTGTTGAAAAGCTTACGGAGAAGCACGTCAAAGTCAAGAAAGGCGACACGCTTAGTGGTATTGCGTCGGACAATGGTTTAACACTTTCTGAAATTGAAAAGCTCAATCCACAGATTAAAGATCCTGATGTGATTCATCCTGGAGACAAAGTTAGGGTTAATTAGATTTCTTAGCTTTTTTTAGAAACGGTGAAAAGTATAACCGTCGTTTGAACGAGAGTGCTTAACATGCCGATAAGGCTTAGATATATAAGAAATTTAATCTTTTTGGTGTTAAACATGGGCAGTCTTCCTTTCATTCTAAAAGGTAGGTTGTCCAATTTAAATAAAAAAATTATAAGGGAGAGGTTCAAATGTTTGCACAAATCGGTTATGACGTTTTACCTTATGTTGTCTCACTTGTTGTGGCTTTTGGCGGTTATCTACTTACTCACGTTGGGGCATTCTTAAAAGCGAAAATTGGAGAGAAAAACCTTACAAATGTCGAAAAGAAACTTGGCATTGCAGCGCAACAAATCCAACAGAAGAAAGGTATCGCTTATGATGCAGTCCACTGGGCAGAGGATAAGTTTAAGCAATTAGGCGGACCCGATAAGCTTTCTAAGGCCGTCGATTGGGCAGTAACCGAAGCTAAAAAACTAGGAATAGATACATCTAAGCAGGAGCTTGAAGATAAAATCCGTGTAGCATTTACTGAGTTTGAGCCTCAGCTGGTGTCAATTGGCACTGAGCTGTTAAAAAGTGATCAAGCAGATGGAGAAGAAGCAACTCCTGAAGAAACCACTCCGGATCCAGAACCAACACCTGAACCAGAGGTTGAAAAACCATTAACTGAGATGACATCAACAGATCTTAAAAATATCGTAAATCAAGCTGTTACGGATCATCTTCAAACACAAACAACGGCCGTGACTCCTGCACAAACTGTTCAGACTACAACAGTATCTGCACAATAAATATAAAATACATTAATAGCCCTCAATTGTCGGTTAATTCCGATGGTTGGGGGCTTTTTTAATTTTTTTATAGACTTTTTAATTCTTGTCCACTTATAATTGTTAGAGTGTATAAGTGTGCGAGGTGAAGCATATGGGTGGAACAGATTTTTCAAATACAAAAACATTGAAATATGTTGATTCAATGTTTTATGGGTTATTAACTCATCATCACTTACTTAGTGTTCTGGCTATTATTATCATACTTTTATTAATAGTTTCTCCTTTTGTTTTAAGGTCTTTGAGAATAATCAAACCAAATAAAGATCTTAAACAATACAAAGAAGAAGCTGATAAATTACATGAGGATTCTCAACAAAAATCTTATATTCTTACTCTAATGGATCAAGTTAACCAAGAAATCCCTAATTTAAATTCTTTATTAGGCTCAGAGAAGAGAGATTATGGGATGAATTTGATTAGTATGGTAATGTCACAGATCCCTCAATTGTTTAAGAGTTCTAAAAGGGAATCACATCGTTGCGCTATATTTATTCCTGATCCCGAGGACGCTAATCAGCTAAAAATTTTAGAAGGAAATGGTTATAGTATGCGTGGGAAGGAAAAGCTAAGATTAAAAATTTACGAAGAAGGTTCTTTAGCAGGAAATGTTTACTTGCGTAAAGAATATAAATATACACCAGATGTTACTAAAGACACCAACTTTGTTCCTAACCCGAAAGCAACAAAAAAGTACTTCTCGCTCCTATGTGTACCGATCATGGTTCGCGATGAAATTATTGGTGTTTTAAGTATTGATGGGTCAGAACCTGATTGTTTTTCTAAAGGTGACATTCAATATTTCACGATTTTTTCAAATCTGATTGGTATACTTATGGACATTGCGGATGTACAATTAAGAAGAGGGGATGATGAAAATGAGGTACAAGACGCTGGATGAGGCAAGGAAAGCTTATCTCAATAAGAAGCTCACTCCTGAACAGTTTAACTCTTACTTGAAAAAGTTTGCTTATGTCGACCAAGAAAGAAAGTCTATTGATAAATCAATGAAGCGAATTGAAAAAAGACTAATTCACGCATAAAAAAAGTCCACTGTCCTTAATTGGATGGTGGGCTTTTTTTGTTTGTACAAAAATATTAAAAAACTTTTAAAAAGGGGTTTACTTTCAACCGTTATCGGTTATAATTAAATTATAGATAACCGATAACGGTTGAAAGGGAGCGGTATACAATGTTTGACCATGTAAAGATGGAATTAATTAATAATGTAGATGACAAAAAAGTACAGGAGATTGTTAATTCAATTTTAGTAAATGGTTGGGTTGGATCTCCCATACTTTATCACAACTCAATTGGCCTTATCACAGGGAGTCACCGGGTCAAAGCATTAACGATAATAAACGAAATGTATGAAAATGAAAACTTAACAGATGACCAAGTGAAAATAGTTGAAAAAATAAATAATACTGAAGAGTACGTTTTGGATGTTACCTACATCATCGATGAGTGGATGGAAAACAACCCAGGTGAAGAATGGGAATACGATAGCATTGGTAAGCTGTTTGAAGGTACGGAAGTAGAAATTTGGAAGGATGAAATAGTTGAATGGTAAAGGTTAATCAACGTCAAAGCTTAAGGAGATGGGGGTTTAATGCCTATCTTTTACCATGCCTAGAATTGATTTAACTGGACAACAATTTGGTGATTTAACAGTACTATGTCTAAGTGATCAAAAACTAAATGACGGTACTAGTCTTTGGGAATGCTGGTGTACATGTGGCAATAAGACTTATGTTGCTGGATACGCTTTAAGAGCCGGAATTTATAAAAGTTGCGGATGTAAACGTGCGAAAAAAAGAGATAAAGGGGCTCGTATCCACGAGAGCCTAGATCGTGTTGACGGCACCAGAAAGTCTGCTCTTAAGGCCAAACTGCATAAAGAGAATAAAAGCGGTCATAAGGGCGTGATGTGGTTGGAGAGCAAAAAGAAATGGAAGGCCTACATTGGTTTCAAAGGCAAGCAGATCAATTTGGGCTATTTTGCCGATAAAGAAGAGGCGATTAAAGCGCGTAAAGAGGCCGAGGAAAAATATCATAAACCTTATCTGGAGGGAGATCAATGAGCGTACTTGATCAAATCATGGGCGTTAAAGAAGCTGGTGAGCTTTGGGGTCTATCAGCGGACCGCGTTAAGGCGATTTGCCAATCTGGAGAGGTTGAGGCAAAGAAAATCGGGAAAACTTGGATAATCGATAAAAATCAACCTAATCCAAAAAGGAGTAAAAATAAAATGTTAATTGTCGACCAATTGATTGGGTTAAATGGCTATGAGTCCGGAGTTATCGTGTTCAAAGATGGGGAAGGTTTTGTGGTAAATTGGAGCGGCATTAATGGATTACCAAGATTATTTGGTGACGCAATAATCGGCTTAGGCGAAAAAGTTGAATTTGTTAAGATAAGCAAGGCGCCTAACGATGTTTTGGATAAAGCAACGGGGTTAGCTTTACAGGAGCAAAATGGGGCAGATGAAGAACCAGTTATAGATGAGATCTTCGAATGCAACGATTGTTATGTTTTCACATTTGAGTTATGGAATTAGAAGCGATTAAGAGCAGCCTTTCCAGGTTGAGGTTACTCTTTTTATGATATAGAAATCCCCTACCACCCACCGTGGATGAAGGGACAACTATAATTTATAATATTAAAAAGGAAATCCCCCTTAAATGTGGAATATATAACCACAAAAGGAGGGATTTATTTTGTACATACATAAACAGAAGCCAAAAATTAAGTCGAAATCTAAGCGTAGATTACAAAATCATGACGTTGAACAAATTAGCCAAGCATTACACGTATTGAATATCAACTCAAAATCATCTAGGCACAAGTTAGAGTTCTATTTGCTCAAAAGTGCTGTTATTAAGAAACTTTTATCGGAAGGTTTGGCTCATAAAATTGGCATCCACCGCGGTTACACCTCAATAAAATGTGGAGTTTTCCTTTTCCATACACCCTCAACCCAAGAAGATCTTCAAAGTTTGCCTCAAATATCAGTGAAATCAACGAGAAACCCAAATGTTGAAATGCCCACCTATATTGCGGAAATGCACATCAATAATTTTTTGAGAAATTAGCCATAAGCAGCTTCTTAATCTCCTCGGTGATCTGAACGATGTTTATTTCAAAATACCCTTTCCTGTTTCCGATCCTTGCCTCATATACCGTTGGCTCATCTGTCTTTGATATCCTCATATTGTACTTATTAATCTCTTTTAGCTCATCATTAGCCCTGACTAAGGCATTTTCCATAAGACTCTTATAAAACTCTTCAAACTCAAGACCGCCAAGCTTTTCTTTATCATGGCTCAATACTTTAATGGCGCTTCTGGCAATAATATACCGTTTGGCAAGATCGATGTCTTTCTGTGTGAGATCCATTTTATCTCAGATCCTTAATATGATTGATGGCGCTTTTATGAAGAGCTAACGAAATGATTAGCAAAAGAAACGCTAAAACAATAGCAGCTGGTGCACTATTAAATGTACGTCCTAGATCGAACCCGATAAATCCCCATCCTAAAGAAAGGAAAATAGCCAGGAAAGGCAAACCATAACGATTAATCATAAATAGGAAAAAAATGATCAAAGATATGCCAAAAACAATCCATGAATGTGAAGTAAAGCCCAACACAACAGAAACAACAAAGATTTCAAACGTTAAGAAAGAAAAACCTTGCTGGTTTAATTTTTGATTAGCTATTCCCCTCCTAACTTGATCTTCAATATTTCTCTCATTATCTTCTTGTGGATTACTCATCTAAACTATCTCTCCTTTCATTTTGTCTATAGTCATGTTTATTCCACTAAATGCCCCCATAGTTCTTCAACAGATGTTTCTAATACGCGGGCTAGCTTAATAGCAACTTTTAACTTTGGTTCTTTTGTCTCTCCGGATAATATCTTTGAAAAAGCACTTAAAGATATCCCTGCCTTATTTGCTACAAATCCTTTTTTAAGACCTTTTTCTGCGATTTTAACTGCGATTTTTGTTCCCATTTTCATCACCCACTATAAATATTCTTCAAATAAATAGTTTGTCCTCTTATTTTTTTTGAAGGGGACAAGATAACTTTTTAAAACAATGGGCATAAACCTATATCACAAGACAATTTCAGAAATAGTTCCCAACCAATTCTTAAAAGCTTAAAAACTACTTGTCTTTTCAGAAATAGTTTTGAAATGAGGAGGTTGATAGGGATGAATATAGTTGGCGTCGATGTTGGGCGCTGTAACGTAAAAGTTTTTTATCAGAGTGGCCATTTCATGTATCCATCAAACTTAGGTGAGTTAAGAGATATGGAATTTACCGATGAGCGAGGTAAGGACGACATTATCGGGGAGTACAGAGGCAGGCATTTCACGGCCGGCACGATCACCCGAGAAAGTGATTATCAGACACCTCTGATGACCGAGAACAAGGTCCATGAGGATACACTTATTCTCACTCTCATAGGGCTGCACAAGGCATTTGAATCGAGTGAAGTTGGTATAGTAACAAACCTACCAATAAATAACCATTCAAAGGATAAGAAACGTCTGAAGCAGCTACTCGAGGGATTTCACGAGATCACTTTGAATGGTGTTAAGAAATCTTTCCACGTCCATTGTGAAGTGGCTCCAGAAGGATCAGGTATCTTTAAATATGCGGGACCTGGCGTAATCCACGGATTAAATATCGGGTCAAGAACAGTGAATGCCATAACATTTGAAGATGGTGTTAAGATCGGACGCCTGTCAGACACCTTTGACTTTGGAACTCTGACCAATAAAAGTAAAAACACATTAGGAATGGGAAAAGAAATCGCGGGTCGTATTAGCCAATTGAAGTGGCATGAAGAAGAACCTATCTATCTTTGTGGCGGAGGAGCTTCCGAGGTAGTTAGCGAACTGATGCGTTATTATCGCATGATTAGAATTACTCCTGATCCAATGTTTACGGATGCAGAAGCGTTTTACAAGATAGCGAGGGAAGTTTATGAGCTCTAAATACGTCAGCAAGAGTGTGACCTTTAATAAGCACAGCGAGCAACAAATGAAGATCTGGAAATGGTGTAAGGATGAAACAAACGATTTTAAGAATCAGAACTTTGCCGATTTCATCAGAGAAAAACTTGAATGGTGTATTAACCATGAAGGTGGTGGCTCATTCGTACCCGTTGAGCAGCCAAAACATCAAACAGGTTGGAGCTCATTGTTAGGGGGATAGAAAGTGTTTAATATCGCGAAGTCCATTACCATTGCCGCGGCTAAAAAAGCGGTGAAGATTGATCCACAGGACTTTATCACTCAAGACAATGTAACGACGGCTGTTAAGATTGCTGGGCACGTTATTAAATGGCTATTTTGAGGAGGAATGTTGCGATGGAAGATCAGGTTCAATTTATTATGGATAAAATTTATAACCGCTATATTGACGACAAAAAAGTAAGTCAAGATATATGTCTTTTGTGCGCTATAATTCAAATCCAACAAAAAACAATCGAGGATACAATGAATCTTATCCTTAGTTTGGAGGATGAAAATGATTAAAACTGCGATTATCACGGCTTATGTCATCCACAAGATTTACTGGAAAGCCACTCACAAGGAACGCAGGATCACATGGGTTAAGTTCTTCGAGGTTAAGTGATTTTAATGATGAGGAGTTGAATGTTTTTGATACACCAAATAACCGAAGTAAAATTCAACCACCTAGTCGAACATTATGTGTTTCATCTAGATAATAACGACATTGTTCTTCTTAGCCAAAAACAGTTAAAAGATAACCACACAGCGTATAGATCCATCGGTGGTAAAATTTATATTCCAATTTTTAAAGATTTTGAGCTTGATGACAGGCATGAAGAAATCACAGCTTTTGAATTAATGGAGTAACTAACTCCCTATTTAACGCTGCTAGGTATGTAGATGGGAGGAGGGATAATATGATTGAAAAATTGCTTATTATGTTGGGAAAGAAGATCGGTACCTCAACCGTAAGCCCGAAATATAGAAAAAAGCGCACCTTTACGGTACGCATTACAAATAGCCGTATATTCTTGATTTTTTATCAAAAATACGGCTATTTGCCACATTCTAATTGGATATTCTGTGACCAAGGCATATATTGTTTTAGAATTTCTGGATCTCTATGAATATCTAAATTTGGCAGATCAGTTAGTAACTTTACAAGATACTGATAGAAATCGACGCCATTTGCTTGAGCGGTTTCTGCGAGGCTCAAACAAACGGCATTTGCTTGAGCACCAGCTTCACTTACGGAGTGAAGCCAATTTTTCCGACCAATAACACTTGGCCGAATGGCATTTTCAGCCGGATTATTATCAATTTCAATCCGGCCATCATTTAAGAATGCTTTTAAGCCATCCATCCGGTTAAACGTGTACTGAACAGCTTTTGCGATGGCGCTTTTCCCCAAGAATGGTAAGCCTTCAATCCACGCCAGTAATTTATCAACGATTGGCTTTGAATATTTTTGCCGTTGCTTGCGTCTTTTACTCGGAGGTAAGTGCTTGAATTGTCTTTCTAACCGATATAAATCATCACAAAATTTCACACCGGTTTTCCCATTCTTACTTTCTACTTTCAACCAATAACGTCGGACGTGGGCCCAACAATTCGCAAAGGTTACGCCTTTAATTTTGTCATAGGCGGAATAGCCATCGCAGATAATGGTTCCAGAAAAATCACCTAGAAAGTTTTCAAGAACAGAGCGAGAGCGCGATAACGAACTTTGGAACAAAATAATCGTGGGGCCTTGACTAGGGACACTTCGATAGACCCAATTGTAGGCGTTAGTCTGTCCGGATTTACCATCAGATCGGTTAATAATTTGTCCGTAAGTTTCATCAACATGTAAAAGAGATTTAGTCATTACGGCTTGTTTCATTTGTTCGTAAATAAGCAATAACCAATCCTGAGAAACACGGATAACCCAATTTGAAAGATTTTTATCATTGGTTTTTAGACCATATCGTTCCCATTCCTTTACCTGACGATAAAGGGGCAAGTATTGTATGAATTTATCATAGATCACTTTGGCAAGGACACTAGGACTTGCGAGACTCCGTTGAATGGGAGGTTGCGGGGATTTTCCGCGTTTAATCTGTGCTTTTTGATGTAAATCAGTTTTACATTCCTTACATTCATAGGCATGTTCAATGTGTTGAATTTTCTTCATTCTTGCTGGAACAAACTCTGCTTCTTCACGCGTAACGGTGCTACCAATTTCAATCATTTGCCCTTGACAACAGTCACAGACCAAATTTTCAGGGTGATGATGAACAGCTTCTATTTCAATACCGTCGTCCAGTGAATCGTTCCGTTTTTTATTTTGAGCTTTTCGTACAACAGTGTAAGAAATCGTCTGTTGGCTTTGTTCTTCTGTATGCTCAGGTTCGCTAAAAGATGGGTCATCCTCAAATAATGAAAATTGTCCCTCTGGACCGTTATATTTAGATTTCTCGGTTTTTGAACCATATAAACGCTTTGTTAAATGGCGAATTTGCTCGGTTAATGCTTCAATCTGTTTAGTTGATTGATCTAGCTTTTTTGATAGATCCTTGTTTTGTTGATTGGAATGATCCAATTGCTCTTCGAGAAGTCGTATTAACTTCTCGTTATTGTTAGAAGCATTACCCATACTATCACCACTTTTCCGATCGTGTCAGTTCTTCCTATTATACCATCTCGAATAGCGGTTGAAAGATAAAAATCTAATTTAAAATGCACTTGCCTGCGATCTTTGAATGGCTTTGGGTTGCTGGAGCGATAAACCTTCTAACAACCAGCGAAGCTCTTGTTGTGTTAGGTTACGTACTTCCTTTTCATCTTTCGGCCATTGAAGTTTTCCGTTATCCAATCGCTTATAAAGCATGGCAAATCCATTGCCATCAAAATACAAACACTTATATCGATCTTTACTTCGACCAGAGAACAGAAAGATGGAATCCCCATAAAGGTCAAGTTCGAAAGAATCTTGAATCAAAGTTGCGAGACCATCGATCCCTTTTCTCATGTCAGTCTTACCGCAAATAATATAAATGTTTTCCACATTTGTATAATCGTGTTTCATCGATTTTTCAGCTCCCTCATGACCGTTCGGATGATGTGCTCCTCAATGCCGTTATGGAAGGTAATTTCTGTAGTTGCCGTTTTGATCATGCACGTGGGACTTGAGGATAGAGCTAATGATTTTGCTGCTGCAGTACATTCGTTATGTAAAGTAACGGGGACGATAGTCAGTTTTTTCTCTAGCATATTAAAAGCACCTCCTTAAATTAATACATCAATCGTACCAGGAGGTGCTGCTGTTTTATATGCGTGATTTGAATTCGGGCTTACCCTCAACCGGATCGATGGGGCGCATTGTGGCCAGTAGATCAACGTCTAAGATATCGGATGATGTAAATGAATTGGCGCATGATGAATTAGTAAGCCACGACTATCTCAGAGGATTAATTGCCAGGTCTCGAGATAAGGAACAGTTAGGACGCATACTCCACTATCTGGACCATAACAACACTGCTAATCTCTCACACAATCAATTTATGGAATTGCGATCTTTAGTCTTTGACCGATTCAAAGATATGAAACTTGCTGAATTGCTAAGTCACTTGGACTTAATCATCATGCACTTTTTCTGAGGGGGATTATTGATGAAAGACTATCGGAATTGGTGCAGTAAATTCCTGTCTGCTGAATGCCCGAATAACTGCCATTATGCCACCTGGTGTAAATATCGAGAGGAGTTGGAGCAATTGGTATCGGCAACTAAGAAAAATTGCATTAAATGCGGATCAATCATGTTTTCTAGTCAAGAAGTGTGTTCGTCATGCCGAGAAAAAGAACGTGTTTTAAAAACTTATGGGTGTTTTAAACCAGAACCTTTACCGTCTCACTTCATCCGTTGTCCAAAATGCAACTCAGCTAACATATTTTCCAGAGGATACGCAATTTCGTGGGTAGATTTTAATGTTAATTATAACGAAATCACAGACATTTTTGAGACCGAACCACCGGAAGAAATCGAGTATTATCAATGCAAAGATTGTAGGCATGAATGGAGACCTGATAAATGAAAGAGGAATTTGCACAATTCTTGCTTAAACGGATTGGCAAAAAGCTAGACGATGTAATTAACACTCCTGACTACAACGGAGAAGAGATAATAACCCATGTTGAAGATATTCGAGACTATTTAACCCAATTGACCCATCTTATGGCCGAATGTATTACTTGGTTTTTCTAGGAGGTGTAAGATGCTAACCATATCACTCATTGGAGGATGTCTTTTTATAACTTCTGAATTGTTAAAAAATAGAGGATATACTCAATTATCAAAAGGAATTTACCCAATAGGAACAGGATTAGGATTAATAACATTATTGTGGAAAATAAAAGGATTATTAATATAATCTCCCAAACAAACGGAACAAAAATAGACAAAATAATACCCTTTAAACATCAACAAAAATAACACTTCCGACTTCTATTCATAGGAGGAATACCAAATGGAACACAACACGGAATAGAAGTCGGAATAAAGAACGGAAGGATGAGCGGAATGATTAAATGGTTAACAGGAATATTTTACTGTGGTTATTGCGGGAAGTATACTCCGCACGATCTAAACACTGACCGTTGCAAAAAATGTGGAGCTTAAAATGATCTTGCTTACAGCATTAAAATTAACAGCAGTTTGGCTCACCTATGAAGTTGGGATAGTTGGTACACAAATTACTCGCGGCATTATACGTGAACAAAGGCGAGATCGGTGGCACGAACAATCGGATGAATGGCTTAAACCGGATCATAACCAGGCTGACTACCCTCAGTATTATAAAAAGCCTTATGTACCACCGACCATTATCTTTAAACAATACCGTGAAGAATATTTGAAATGGGAAGAGTGGAAAGGTGATCGGTTTCAATGATCAATTTGATCGCGGGCAGCTGCTTAATTGCCCTAACCTACTACTGGATACGAAGTTATGATAAAAACGTATCTAAACTCAAAAAAGTATTTGAAAACTGTGGACTAAAAGCCGGTGATCAGATACCAATGTTTTCTAAAAAACGTGGCAATGTTTACTTGTTTAGATTGCCTCCTGGACTAACAGCTGATGCAGTAAAAGATAAAAAGGCTGCGTTTGAGGATGCTTTTCCTGATAAAGCAATCGATATCAGTTTTAAAAAAGCGCTGCGGATCCTAATCACAGATCCCTTACCCGAATCAATACCTTACGATGAGTCCGAAGCTAAAGGCTGGTCAATCCCATTTGGTAAAGATTTAGAAAAAGTCATTAGACATAATTTCTCACACTACCCACACCTACTTGTGGCCGGCATGACGCGATATGGTAAATCAGTTTTGTTGAGTTTAATCATCTGCATGTTGCTTAAATTTAAGCCTAACAAAACTAAATTAGTTCTTATTGATCTAAAAGGCGGCCTCGAACTTAACCAGTATTCCAAATTAAAACAATGTAAAGCATTTGCGAAGAATGTGGATGAAGCTTACGAAGTGTTAAAACAATTAAAGAGAGAAGTGGAAACTCGCCAAAAGATATTCCTACAAAGAGGCTATAAGAAAATCGAGGAGGCAAAGGAACCTTTTGAGCGAGTGTTTATCATTATTGACGAAGCTGCACAATTAAATTCACACGGTATAAAGGGCGACGAGGGTAAAATGCTCAAAGAGTGCGAACGGCTCCTGGCTTATTGTGCTCAGATCGGCGCCGGCATGGGTTATCATCTCATCTATGCGACTCAGTATCCCACCATGCAGACCCTTCCACAGCAGGTTAAAAATAACTGTGATGCCAGGATTAGTTTTCAATTGGGTAGCGGTACAGCAAGCCGAGTAGTATTTGATGAGACTGATAAAGCAGAAAAGCTTCCACACATTCGCGGGCGCGCTATTTATCGCACAGATAAAGATGTCGAGCTGCAGGTATTTAAGATGACGGATCAGCAGGTCATGGATATTATTGAAGCAAATAAACGAGAGGAGGATGATCCAATTGGACCGTCAGACTCTGAAGATAACGAGAGAGGAGCAGATACTTTTTACTTTGAATGATTTAGGTTTTGCAACAAGGAGTCAGTTGCAGCGTATCCACGATCTAGGAGGAGATCGTAACGCTAGAAGGGTTTTAAACAACATGAGTGCATATTTAAACAGCTTTCAAGATAGAGAAAATGTTTATTATCTAAATAAAAAAGGAGCCGAAAGGATCGGCTCAGATAAAATACTAACTAGGAATCAGAAATACCAGCACACGTTAATGAGAAATGAGTTGTACATTCACCTTGGCCAGCCAAATACCTGGAAGCCAGAAGTAACGATTAACGTCCCTGATAAGATAAAAATACGCATGGACGCATGTTTTAATGACGACAGAAACATACCCGTATTCGTCGAGATAGATAACCTCCAAAAAATGATTGAAAACCATAAGAAGCTTGAACACTACAAACAACTCAAAGACCTTAAAGTTTTACAAAAGAAATACGGTGTTTTTCCACTTATCGTATGGTTAACGACCACTAAGCTTAGACGTGATAAGATATATAAAATATCCAAAGAGTATGGGTTAAAAACAGATATCTTTTTAAAGGATGAATTATTATAAAAACTTATAACAAGCTGCCTAGGAATTGATCCTGGGCCTTATTTTTATAATTTGCGCTTTGTAAACTGTACAAGCGGTCATCTCATATACATTACTCGAGGTGACCGCATATGCATATTGAAATCATTGAAGGTAATTCTACTGACAAAGCAAGACGGGCCTGTTATGATTATTTGAGGGAGATATATCGGAGGGAGAAACTATATGATAGCCGTTTATGCAAGGGTCAGCACAGAAGAGCAAGCGAAAAAAGGGTTCAGTCTCCAAGATCAAGTGAAAGAATGCCGAAAAAAGGCTCAGAGCAATGATGTACTTGAGTATATAGACGAGGGTATAAGTGGCGAAATCCTAGACAGACCAGCTCTAACAAAACTTAGAAATGACGTGAAAGAAGGGTTAATTACTAAAGTGGTTTGCCTGGATCCGGACCGACTTTCTAGAAAGCTCATGAATCAATTGATTATTACAGATGAATTTGATAAGCGAGGCGTTGATCTAGTTTTTGTTAATGGAGAATATGCTAAAACCCCAGAAGGTAATTTGTTTTACTCTATGCGGGGAGCCATTGCTGAGTTTGAGAAATCTAAAATCAATGAACGTATGAGCCGTGGTAGGAGAGAAAAAGCTAGACAAGGTAAAGTTTTAAGAGATTTTAAAATCTATGGTTATAGCTATGACAAAGAGACGGCAAAAATAATCATAAATGAATCAGAGGCTGAGATTGTTCGTTTAATATTCGACTTGTTCTTAAATCCGAATGGACGTGTCAAAGGTATTAATGGGATAGCCAATTATTTAACCGATAAGAGAATACCAACTAAAACGGGAAAAAGTACTTGGCATCGCCAGGTTGTTAGACAGATCTTAATGAATGAAGCCTACACTGGAGTCTTTTATCAAAATAAGTGGAATACAGAGGGCATGTTAGGTAACAAACACAAACCTAAAGAAGAACGTGTCCCAATGACAATGCGACCAAAAGAAGAATGGATAAAAATTGATTGTCCTGCCATTATTGATAAAGCAGCCTTTAATTATGCTCAAAGAATTCTTTCTCAGTCCAGGAGAAGGTGGGCAAAAGAATCCCGACATTCGTACTTACTTAGTGGTCTTTTAAGGTGTGGAGATTGTGGGAACACCATGACAGGCCGGCAGCATACTAATTGGGGTAAAAAAGTATTTTATTATTCAGACGAGAAAAATACAGCCGGAGCTCAGAACCGCGGTTGCGGTAGGAGAGTGAAGGTAGAAGATATTGACAATGAAATATGGGAGAAGGTCAGAGCCTGGCTAGATAATCCTGAGGAAATTGCAGCAGCTGCAGATCAATCAAACGATAAACAAAATCTAACTTTTGAAGAATCTGAAATAGCACGTTTAGAAAAGGAAATCGACAAAGCACAAACGGGTAGGAAAAGATTATTGAAACTTTTTGCTGAAGGACTCGATATCTCTGAAAGCGAAATTAGAGAATCTATAAAAGAATTAAAGGAAAAAGAAGAATCATTAATTAAGCAGCTTGAGGAATTGAAACATTTACAAGATGAATTAAGCCAATCGGAATTTAATGTAAATATCCTTAGTAAAGCTTCTCAGTATTATCTTGAAAAGGGAAAGGATAACATGACCTTCGTTGATAAAAGAGAGTTGATACGAAAAGCCATAAAGGAAATTCGGGTATACGAAGATAGGATTCGAATTTACACATTTTAACGCACCGCTAATGACATTTAAATCGAGATATTAATGCATTTGCGCGGCTTAAAGAAGACAAGTAAAGATGTATCCTTAAATGATCCGATTGGTCAAGATAAAGAAGGCAATGAAATTAGCCTTATAGATGTCTTAAAATCCAAAAATAAAGATATTATAGATGAAATTTCATTGAACATGGAAAAAGAAAAGATCTACCAGCATCTTCATATTTTGGATGACCGTGAGAAAGAGGTGGTCATTGCCCGTTTCGGTTTGGATCATAATGAAGAATTAACCCAAAGAGAAATTGCAAAGAAGCTGAAAATTTCAAGGAGCTATGTCTCTCGCATTGAAAAACGTGCCCTCATGAAGCTTTTCAATGAATTTTACCGCGAGCCCACCCGTGCAAAAGGGCATTAAATAAATGAGTGAGAAGCATAGTTCTTGTTCCATCAGAAAAATCCGTTTGAACGATTAGGGATGTTTAAGGCCTCCGCCATTCTGAACTTGGCGGAGGCCTAAGTTTTTATCAAAAGAAAAAGGGACTGAAAAGTGGAGATTCAGTCCCTTTGTTACAAGATTATTACACTGACAATTTCATATCCAGGTATTCATCATAGGTGATTGACTTATCAAAGATCTTGCCGTCCTCTTGAATGTCGATTACGCGGTTGGCGATGGTTTGCACGAACTGGTGGTCATGTGACGCAAAGATCATGGAACCTTTAAAGTTGATTAAGCCGTTATTCAGCGCTTGAATGGATTCCAAGTCTAAGTGGTTGGTCGGTTCATCGAGAAGGAGAACGTTGGCACCGCTAAGCATCATTTTAGACAGCATGCAGCGCACTTTTTCGCCTCCAGATAACACGCTCACCTTTTTCAAAACTTCCTCTCCAGAGAAAAGCATTCTGCCTAAAAATCCGCGCAAGAAGCTTTCACTCTGTTCGTTCGGAGAAAATTGACGGAGCCAATCGACGAGATTGCTGTCATTCCCCTCGAAGTACTCGGAGTTATCTTTAGGGAAATAGCTTTGAGAGGTTGTAATCCCCCATTTATAAGTCCCGCTGTCAGGCTCGAGCTCACCCGCTAAGATTTTAAAGAGAGTGGTTTTGGCCACTTCGCTTGTTCCAACAAGGGCAATTTTATCCCCGCGATTCATGATAAAGGAGACATTATCTAATACTTTTATGCCGTCCACCGTTTTGGTAAGGCCTTGAACTTGTAACAAGTCATTTCCAATTTCTCTCTCAGGTGTAAAAGCGACATAGGGATATTTTCTAGAAGATGGCTTGATATCATCCAATGTGATCTTATCAAGCAGTTTCTTTCGGGAAGTCGCTTGACGAGATTTTGAAGCATTGGCGCTAAAACGCTGAATGAAAGTTTGCAGTTCTTTAATCTTTTCTTCTTTTTTCTTGTTGGCATCCTGCATCATTTGCTGGGCAAATTGACTGGATTCGTACCAGAAGTCGTAGTTACCAACATAGATTTGAATCTTCCCGTAATCAAGATCCGCAATATGCGTACAAACATTATTTAAGAAGTGACGATCGTGACTCACCACGATAACGGTGTTTTCGAAGTTAATCAAAAACTCCTCAAGCCAATGAATCGCTTGGAGGTCTAAGTGGTTGGTCGGCTCGTCCAAAAGAAGCACATCCGGCTTACCAAACAGTGCTTGTGCGAGAAGCACCTTCACTTTTTCTGAACCGCTAAGCTCTGCCATCTTTTTCGTATGAAGGTCTTGGGTAATGCCGAGTCCTTGAAGCAGGATGGCCGCATCGGATTCAGCTTCCCAGCCGTTCAACTCGGCAAATTCGCCTTCCAGCTCAGCGGCTTTCATGCCATCTTCTTCTGTGAACTCGGATTTCATATAAATGGCGTCTTTTTCTTGCATAATCGTGTATAAACGCGCATGTCCCATTATCACGGTTGTGATGACATCATAGTCCTCGTATTGGAAGTGATCTTGCTTAAGGACAGCAAGGCGTTCGTTGGGTGACATCGAAACGTCACCTTTTTGCGGTTCAATTTCTCCTGCCAAGATTTTTAAAAAGGTCGATTTTCCTGCGCCGTTTGCTCCGATCAGGCCGTAGCAGTTACCAGGTGTGAATTTTATATTAACCTCTTCGAAGAGTTTCCGATCACCATATTGCAGGCTTACATTATTAACTGTAATCACATTTGGGTCCCCCCATCATAAAATACAACTTATTCATTATAACATGTCCTTATCTAAAGAAGAAAGAGGGGAAGCCATAATGGAGAGAACCGTGAGCCTGAAAGTGTAAGAAAGTTTATACATGTAGTCGTAAAATGGAGTGGATTTTGCGGCCTCGGGGGGTGCCCACCAGATTGACGGTAGGATTTGAAAAAATGGTCTGTAAGAGGAGCTTTCCCACGAAATCGGAGGTTAGCATTCGAAAAAATGGTGGACAAGCAGACTTTGCCATACACCAATTTTGTTTGATGTGTCACGACGATCCGCATTTCCGCGCCTAGGCGCCATATGTTGGTTTGTTTTTATGTAATAGCCTCCGATGGTAAGACCATCGGAGGCTATTGGTTATTTTGAGAGGTTGCGATTAACCTGTTATAAGAAAAATGAGAAGCCTGTAAATAGGATTGTGGCGATCCCGACGGCAATCAGGGCCGGCACAAGCTTAGATCTCGAATAGTCGACTACAGGCAAGTCAAGGACGGTACATAAGGTGACGGTGTTGTCACTAAGCGGTGAGCAAAATGCTCCGAAAGTTCCGCTGGCAAAGACGGCACCAATTACAAGTAAAATATTAGCGCCTGAATTGTGGGCGACCATGATTCCAAGCGGCATGAGCAAGCCCCATGTTCCCCAAGAGGAGCCAATAAAATAGGAGATAAGACAGCCGAGTAAAAAAAGAATTGGAGCGACAAAGTGACTGGGAATCCAACTGACGTGGGACGTAATGAACTTGGAAAAGCCCAGGTCCTCTGAAACGGCTGAGACACCCCAAATTAGAGCAAGCAAGACGACAACGGACATCAATTGGTTTCCGCCGCTAATAAAATTCGAGACAATGCTTGTAAGTGGAATCTTTTGAATTAAGAAAAACACGATGCTCAGCACTAACGTAATAAAGAGAGATTCCAACATGACCCCTAATGCATCTGATTTAATAAAAGCGCCCATAAAGTTATTGGCTTTTGCATGTCCATCCCACCAGCTTAAAAACAGGGTCAATAAAAGGACGGTTATAAGCGGTAGGATTAAGTTAAGCGGGCGCGATGGCAGCGAGTCATCAAAAGACTCTTTATCGCTTTTCTTTTTCTCTAATTTCTCTGGGTGTTTCACCAGGTCTTGAGCATCCATATGTCTGGCATATTCCTCGTTGTAATTAACGGCTTGATAATCGTCGGATACTCCCGTCGCGTCTTGATCAGCCATGTTTGACACCTGT
This sequence comes from Pullulanibacillus sp. KACC 23026, assembly GCF_029094525.1. Classification (NCBI taxonomy): domain Bacteria; kingdom Bacillati; phylum Bacillota; class Bacilli; order Caryophanales; family Sporolactobacillaceae; genus Pullulanibacillus; species Pullulanibacillus sp. KACC 23026. The sequence goes on from NZ_CP119107.1 coordinate 1,624,415, forward strand.
GGCATAAGAGACGGGTCATAGGTATCGCTTGAATTTTTGCTTTTTTTCTTAGCAGGTCGAAGGGTCGGGTCCGGAGCACCTGTGGCTGGATTAATGGGGGAGTCCCCATCGTGCGTTTGCATAAACGATTTTTTTTCAGCCATCGCCATTTCCGGAGTTCCAATTGAATTGAGACTTTGCTGTCGCTTCGACTCATCCGCTTGGCTATCTACGGCAGTCTTTTCATGCTTTTGATGCATGAAGAAGGTGTAATAGAGACCAACCGCAAGAATGGCAAATGAAAAGAAGTTAAAGGGGATGCTTTCTACATAAGTTAAATAGGCAGGACGATTGATATGAGAATGACCAAGCGCTGTATTGATGAGTCCCACCATATAACCGACAAACCCCGTCGCAATAGGGACAAGAGCCACCACTGGATTGGACGTGATTTCTATGACTAAGCCGATACGTCTTGCCGACATGTTGAGTTTATCCTTTAGGGCTTTCATGATAGGGCCAATGGTTACAATTCGAAAGTCAGGGTCGCTAAAGGTGCCAAGCGTAGAAAGCCAGACTAAGACCATTGCCCCTTTTTGCGTTTTAATTTTGCGGCTGACGAGTTCAACAAATCCTTTAATTCCCCCTGCGATGGTAATAAGGTTGACGAGACCTGCAAAGCCATAAAGGAAGATAATGATACGAATGTTACTGGATTGAACGGTGGTAGACGTGATATAAGACAGAAATTTTTTAACACCGCCCATAATACTCGGCTCCACGAGAAAGCTTCCGACTAACAGAGAGACAAATAAGGCTGGCTGTACTTGTTTAGTCCATATACTTATAGGAATTACAAGTAAAAAAGGGATCAGTGAGACCCATGATCCATGATCCATATCATCCACCTCTTTCTTAAAAAGTCATCATGCGCTTCTCTTAGTTTTAACTGGAGATTAACTTTTTATGAAGAAAGTGGTGAATCGGCCCAAACGTTGGACGGGCGATTGTCATATATTATGGGTAGAAGCTTAAATAAAGGGCTGAAGGAGTGAATGAGATGTCTGAAAAAGTAGGTGCTACAACAACTTACGGTGGCGGCGGATTCTTTCTAATCGTTGTGCTTTTCATTTTGCTTATTATCGTTGGAGCTTCATACATCTGTTAAGTGCTTATATAGAAAACTAGGCTCGCGCCAAGCCTTTAGGCTGAAACCGTGAGTCTGGTTGCACTTGTTCCTAAAAAAGTTTTACTGCGTTTAATAAAAAAGGTTAGCCATATTATCTGGCTAACCTTTTCGCATTATTGTTACTCTTGTGAGGATGAAGGTTTGACAATCAAGCCAAGCTTCTTGGCTACGATTCCTGTGGTGCTTGCCTGAATTAATATGGTGATCAGGATCGCCATAAAGGTGACGGAAAAGATGAGATTTCCATATTTGACGCCAGAAACAAGGATCATCCCAGAGAGTGCTGCAGGAATAACGCCTGTTTCACGAACCCAGAACATAAATAATATTTCTTTCCATTCCCACTTAGCTTTTCGGTCAGGGAATGTACAGGCCATAACGGCAAGGGGGCGAGCAACAAACATAAAGACGAGTACAATGATCAGTCCTTGCCACCAAAAATGGCTGAGTGACGAGAATTGAACTTGAGTGCCAAGCAGCATAAAGATCAGTGTTCGCATAATGAGTGTTGTCGTTTCACCAAATTCAAAAAGATTCCGATTGGATCTTCTATGTAATTCCAAATTGAATAGTTGAGGATTTCCTGAAATAATGCCAGCTGTGAAGGTTGCCATAAAACCACTTGCCCCAATTGATTCGGCTGCTAAATAAGCCCCAATAGCCATCATAGCTCCTACTATGTGGGAATACTCATGAAAAAAGCCTAGCCGGTGCTGGGATTTCAGAAGAAGTCCAATATACCCAACGATGGCTCCCAGTAAAAGGCCGCCTCCAGCTTGTAAGACGAACTCGCCGACACCTGCCCCGATGGAAACCTTTGCCTGTGATAGAATAATGCCGAGCAAGGTAATGGTTAATATAGAGCCCGTTGCATCATTAAACGCAGATTCACTTTCGACTGTCTGTCTGACTTTATCACGGATTTTGACTTGCTTGAAAACCGGAATCAATGTGGCGGGATCTGTTGGTGAAATAACGGCCGCAAGCAAGAGAGCGTAGACAATAGGAATGCCAACAACCCAATGAGCCACTAGCCCAACGACCACGACCATGATGAGTACACCTAATATTGAAAGTAAGGATAAGGTTCTCCACACTTTTTTTAAGACACTCATATCTATGGCTCTGCCGCCATCAAACAAGATTAAAATAGACCCTAAATAGATTATAAATTGATAAGCAACAGAATTGCTTGGTTGAGAAATTAAATGAAGCCCTGGAGGTCCGATTAATATCCCTATAATTATAAAAAGCGCGATGTCCGGAACCTGAATTTTTTTGGCCACTTGCATCATGAATAGGCCAAAAGCAAAAATAATAAAAATCATAAGCAGTTCACTTTGAACCATATCTGTAACACTCGATTGCATGTCTTTCCTCCTCATTTGTAATTAAAGGAGATTAAGGATTCATCCCTCTCAAAAGCCATCTTCTAAATCTAAAGAGTTCTCATTCGTATTCGAATATGAGAGCGATTGAATCAGCAGCCTCCTACCTCTAATACGTTGCCCCACATTAAATGGTAACATTATTTCCTAATTTTTAAAATGATAGGGGCAGATAGGCGCATTGGATTCTTTGATCCCTTCCCTTTTTGCAAAAAAATAAAACGAGCAAAGCTGCTCGTTAGTTGTAAGGAGGTCCTTTTAATTGAGTTGAGAAGAAGTGAGATGTTTATCCAAAGCTCTTCTCGAAATTTCTTTTTCAATAAGTTGAATAAAATCACGGCTAAGGCGAAGTTCTTTGGCTTTATAATAGGATTCAAGTAAAAGCTCATCAGATAAATGTTCCATGGGTACCCGCATACAAGCGGATTCACCTCCCTTGGTTCTAGCTATCAAAAACACAACAGTTAAGTATCTATAAAAAATTTAACATGATTTAAAAGACAGAACAACCGTTCTGCTATCCACAGCTTGCGGTGGATAAACTGTGGGTGACTTGTTTATAAGTGTTGGAAGGTCTAGAGGTATTAAGGAGTTGAGTTGTGGGGAAAGTTATCCACAACGCTCTAGTATTGTCGCGATTTGTCGAACGATTTTAGGGGATTTATTAACCGATTGTACATATATTTAAAATTTAATCTTTGGAAAAACGGTTTTAATTCGTAAAAAGGAAGAAGATGTGGGAAAATAAAACAAGATAAAAAGGATGAAGTTAGGAGCGAATGAATGTTAAAACGTTTTTTACCTGACCAACATGTCTCAAACATTTATGAAATAACGCCTGAGACGCTTAAACTACGAGGGGTTAAAGGGATCATTACGGATCTTGATAATACTTTAGTTGCTTGGGACGAGCCTCATGCAACTCCAGAGCTTAAGGAGTGGGTGAATCGAATGCGTGAGGCTGGAATTCAGGTTACTATAGTTTCAAATAATAATGAACGAAGAGTTCGGGCGTTTTGTGAACCGATGCAATTACCGTTTGTCTCAAAGGCTCGTAAGCCCTTGACACGTGCTTTTCATAAAGCGGTGATGGAAATGGGTCTCGTAATAGATGATGTTGTCGTCATCGGTGACCAATTACTCACTGATATATTAGGCGGTAATCGTTTAGGGGTGCATACCATTTTAGTGGTGCCAGTGGCTCAATCAGACGCCTGGACAACACGATTTAATCGAAAAATGGAACGCTTCATACTTGGTTTATTAAGGAAAAATGGTCTGATTCATTGGGAGGAATAAGGGTGTCAGAGGTTATTACATGTGCGGGCTGCGGAATTCCGGTGCAAAGTGAGAATGAGTTACTGCCGGGGTACGTTCCAAAAGCTGCTTTATCGCGTGAAGTTATTACTTGTCAAAGATGCTTTCGATTGACTCATTATAATGAAGTGCCGGATGTGCCTTATGATAATGAAGATTTTTTGAAGCTGTTAAAAACAATCGGAGAAAAGAAAGCCCTAGTGGTTTACTTGGTTGATGTTTTTGATTTTAATGGAAGTTGGGTACCGGGGATCAAAACGTATATTGGAAAAAACGATTGTCTGTTGGTTGGGAACAAATTAGACATTTTGCCTAAATCGACCAATCTTCATAAGCTTGAAATGTGGCTTGGAAAAATGTCTAAATCACTTGGGCTGAATCCAGTCGACATCTCATTAATAAGTGCAGAAAAAGGGACAGGCATCGAGGAATTAGCGGAGAAGATCGAGACTTATCGAAATGATAAAGATGTCTATGTGGTTGGGTGTACGAATGTAGGGAAATCATCGTTTATTAATAAACTCATTGACTTGTTTGGCGGAAATGAGGCTCTTAAAATAACGACTTCACGATTTCCTGGTACAACACTTAACTTTATTGATATTCCGCTTGATGAAACGAACACCTTATACGATACACCAGGCGTTATGAATCCTCATCAAATGGCTCATTTTATTGATAAAGAGGACCTGAAAGTGGTGATGCCTAAGAAGGAGCTCAAGCCAAAGGTTTATCAGCTTAATGAAGAGCAAACCCTTTTCTTTGGCGGACTTGTTCGTGTCGATTACCTTTCAGGAGGCCGGCGCTCATTAGTTTGTTATGTCTCCAATGAATTGTATATTCATCGAACGAAGCTTGAGCAGGCAGATGACCTTTTAGAGAGACAACTTGGTGACCTTCTAGTCCCTGCCTATAATCAGGAAGTGGCAAAAGGGCTCGTGCCGCATTCCATATCGCTTGGGGAAGAAGGCATGGACCTTGTTATTTCCGGGCTTGGTTGGTTGACGGTAAAAGGTGATAAAGGGGCGAAGTTTGTTGTCCATGCACCAAAAGGGGTAGGGGTATCCAAACGGCCATCCATTATTTGATGACTTTAAGAAATAGAGAGGAGAAAAGAAGCGTGTCATTTTTGTTGGGAGTGTTAGGAGATCCGATTGGACATAGTCTATCTCCAATTATGCATAACCGGTGGTATAAAGAATGGAATTATCCTCATTATTATCATGCTTTTCGGCTTTCTAAAGAAAACCTTTCAGATGGTGTAAAGGGATTGAAGGCTCTTCAATTTAAAGGGTTTAATGTCACCATTCCACATAAGGTTGACATTCTTTCCTTATTAGATGAATTGGATGACGAAGCCTCCGAACTTGGAGCCGTGAACACGGTTGTTCAAGAAAAAGGTCGGCTAAAAGGGTATAATACGGATGGAAGAGGGCTGATTTCGGCGATCAACGAAAAATGGCCAACTGCCTTAGAGAAAGCAAAAGTCTTAATGATCGGTGCGGGCGGGGCTTCTCTAGGGGTTGCCCTCACCTTGGCCAAGTCAGGTGTTTCTCAAGTTGATGTCACTAATCGAACCATTGAAAAAGCGGAGGCGATTAGTCAAAAATGTTCGCCATTCGTTCAAACCAAAGCGCTCTCTCTAACTGAGGCAGAGGAAACGCTTGGAACCTATACCATGGTGATCCAATCCACCTCACTTGGAATGGGGCCGCACGGATTAGACCAAATGCCATTGGTCGTAAATCAATTGCAAAAAGGGACGTACTGTATCGACCTTATTTATAATCCGCTTCAAACACGATGGTTAAAAGAAGCAGAGGAAAAAGGGGCCTTGACAATGAATGGGCTTCCCATGCTGGTCCATCAAGGGGCCTTATCTTTTGAACATTGGTTTGGCGTCATGCCCGATACGGCGTCTATGATTACTTTTTTAACTCAACATTTGGAGGAAACACATGCTAACAGGTAAACAAAAACGTTTTTTAAGAAAAGAAGCACATCACATTAAACCCGTCTTTCAAATAGGCAAACAGGGGATCCACGACACCTTTCTCACGGAAATTAATGACGTGTTGGAAGCGCGAGAATTGATCAAAATTAGCGTCTTGCAAAATGCGGTTGAAGAGCCGAAAGAAGCAGGCACCTTGATTGCTGACAAGCTGGATGCTGAGCTTGTTCAGGTCATGGGCAGTGTCATCACCTTATATAAACCGTCTGAGGAGAATCCGACGATTAAGCTCCCCTAATAAAGTGGAAAGGAGCAAAGGAGATGCGAATAGGCTTATTAGGAGGAACTTTTGATCCTCCTCATTTTGGCCATTTAATCATGGCGGAAGAAGCAAGAGCTGCTTTCGAGTTAGATGAAGTGTGGTTCATGCCCACTTATCTTCCGCCGCACAAAGAACGCCGAGTGACCAAAGCAGAACAGCGTATTGATATGGTCAGACGTGCGATTTCCGGCAATCCTTATTTCAAACTTTCTCTTGTTGAATATGAGCGAAAAGGGCGGTCTTACACCTATGAGACGATTGAAATTTTAAAGGAACAGCATCCGGATGTCGCCTTCTATTTTATTATCGGGGGAGATATGGTCAATGATCTGCCCAATTGGTATCGTATTGAAGAGTTGAAAAAAGAAGTCTCATTCATCGGTGTGACGCGCTCACATGTGGAAATTGAGAAAGCCGAACAAAGCGCTCTGCAATTAATTAAGATGCCGGACATTGACATTTCTTCGACGATGATTCGAGAACGAATTCAAAACAAACAGCCGGTTCGCTATTTTTTGCCTGAAAACGTCAGAAATTATATAGAGGAGAACCAGTTATATGACTAATCACGCAATAAGGCAGCAAGTGGAACAACTGTTGCCTGAAAAACGGTTTAATCATACGTTAAGGGTGGCTGAAACAGCGGTCGCGTTAGCCGAGAAATATGGGGAATCCACTGAAAAAACGGAATGTGCTGCTCTTTTACATGACGTGGCTAAGTTTTTCGATAAAGACCGCATGGAAGAGATCATTCTAAAGGAATCCAACATTCCTGATGATTATCTTAAATACCCTATTTCGATTTGGCATGCGCCAGTGGGTGCTGTCTATGCCCGTGATCATTTTCAAATCACGGATCAGGATATACTAAATGCCATCTCTTATCACACAACAGGTCGCCCTGAAATGAGCTTGTTAGAAAAAATCATTTTTGTGGCGGATTACATTGAACCTGGCCGCTCTTTTCCTGGAGTAGAAGAGACGAGGGAGGCTGCCCAAGAGGACTTGGACCGTGCGGTGGCACTTGCCTTAAGAAATACCGTCGTCTTTCTTGCTTCTCGGGCGGCACGGATCTATCCAGATACGATTCATGCTTATAATGCTTTTTGTATAAAGTTGGGGGGATAACAGAAATGAACTCAGAAGCGCTCGCCGTTCATATGGCAGAAGTAGCCGATCAAAAGAATGCACAGGATATTGCCGTTTTAAATATGCAAGGAATTTCGGCGATGGCCGATTATTTCATCATCTGTCAAGGGAATTCCGAAAGACAGGTAGAAGCGATTGCCCGCGACCTTAAGGAACAAGCTTCAAAAGAAGGGGTTGAGGTCAAGCGGATGGAGGGTGCGGATAAAGCCCGCTGGATTCTGATTGATTTGGGGGATGTGATCGTCCATGTTTTTCATCGAGAAGAAAGAGCTTATTACCAATTAGAGAAGCTCTGGGGAGATGCGCCTCGAGTTGAAGTCCCAGGTGTGACGAATTTGCATGTCTAAGAGTTATGAACAGTTTTCGTCTCTTTATGATGAACTGATGGCAGAGGCGCCTTATGACCGATGGCTGAGTTTAGTGGAGACTTTTTTTGCACCTGCTGAAGAGATGGAGCTTCTTGAGTTAGGGGCTGGAACGGGTACTTTGGCTTTATCTTTGGCACAAAAAGGCTATGTGATGACCGTGTCCGATTATTCATCAGAGATGTTAGCGATTGCTGAACAAAAATTCCGGAAAATCGGCTTTGATGAGCATATCCCATTTTATTTATTAGACATGAGCGATTTTGACCTGGAAACGGAGTATGACGGGGTGTTAATATTTTGTGATGCCCTTAATTATCTTCCTGATCAGGAGGCGGTGAAACAGACGTTTATAAACGCCTATCGCCATCTGAAGCCAGGAGGGTATCTGTTATTTGATGTTCATTCAACGGCTAAAATGGACTTTTTTTTAACACATGAGACGTTTGGTTCGAGCGATGAAGAATTAAGTTATCTATGGGAGTGCTTTCCAGGGGAGGCAGCTCATAGTGTGATTCACGACCTTACTTTTTTTGTTCAGGAAGATGAGGGGCTGTACAGAAGAGTTGAAGAAACCCATGAACAGCGGACTTACCCGATTGAGGTTTACCGTTCCCTGCTTCATGAAGCAGGCTTCACCGACATTGAGATCATCGGAGACTTTCAATCGGAAGCCCCATTAGATGAAAGCGAACGCTGGATATTTGTTTCTAAGAAAAAATAAGAAGCGCCTGATTTAGGCGCTTTTTTGAATGGGTTCTTTTTTGAAGTAAAAAAAACGGATCTCCAATGCTGATTCGCAGGAAGGAATGAGTCCGTTAATGTCGAATATAGTCTATAACTCATTGGAGTTATCTTTACCCCCGTCTACTCCTACCCCAAATTGGGCATCCACCGTTTCATGATCCTTTATAAACTTCTCTTGTGTCTTTTCAAACATATGTTCAAAGACAGGACCTATTTCAGCTTCGAGTACTTTTAGCCCTTCACCCGTCACGCCGCCTTTAACCTGAACCTTCTCCCTCAACGTTTCAAGAGTGTAAAAATCCTCTTTTATTAATTGTCCGAACCCAATCATCATGTTGGTGGCAAGGGTCGTAGCTTGTTCCTTTGTAATGGGAGTGACTTTGACCGCTGCTTGAATCATTCGTTCCAATAAGTAACTTATAAAGGCAGGACCGCAGCTTGAGATGTCCGAAGCAACACGTGTAATGTCCTCGTTTATTTCCAAAGGAATGGAAATTTTTTTGAACAAGGAATAGAGGAAGTTTCTTTGTTCATGTTGGCAGCGGTCTCCGAAGGTTATTAACGTTGTACCAGCTAAGGCTCGATTCGTAATACTAGGTATGATGCGGGCGCACGCGCAATTGATGACAGATTCAAGCTGATGAACGGAAACGGGGCTTGTAATCGAAACAACCAATTTATCTCTTGTCAAGAGCGGCTTTAACTCGGTTAATAATGGGTGAATTTGGTGAGGCTTTACACATAAAAAAATAAGGTCCGCTTGTTCGATGAGTGTTTCATTGCATTCAGTAACCGTTATATCTGGGTAAGCCGCCTTCAGCGGTTGTGTTTTTGTAAGTGTTCGATTCGTAATTATAAAATCTGAGGAAGGAGCTGCCTGACCATCAATTAAAGAACTTGTTAAGATCGTCCCCATATTTCCTGTCCCAATCATTCCTATTTTCAAAAAGTCCGCCTCCTTTTCCCAACATTAAACCACCGATCATCCGACCGTTTTATCTCGTAGAACCCATGCCTTATTTTTAAAAAAAGAACTGTTCCTTTACACACCCTATGCCATTTTCTGTGAGATTATGATACAGAAAGAAGGATTGTTGATGAAAAGCATTCACAAAAAGCTCATGGTTGTCCTGACCAGTTTTCTCTTATTTATATGTTTCATTAGTTTTTTAGCCTTTAACCATCACAAGAACACCGATAACTGGGGGGAGGTTCTGGATAGCAGAGAGACTAATACGGTATCAGGTTCATCCGAAACGCCCACCGCACCGCCTCCTACTGAACCTTCAAAGGAGACAACGGAAAAAGAAGAAACGCCTAAGACGGTGACGATTATGATTGATGTGAAGGGAGCGGTCGTTCATCCAGGTGTTTATACGATTTCAAATACGAGTCGAGTGGTGGATGCGATCGACATCGCAGGCGGCTTACAAAAGGACGCCGACTCAGCAAAATTGAATTTGGCAGAGCATTTGGCTGATGAAATGGTGATTTATGTGCCAAAAAAAGGGGAAGAGCTTCCTGATGAATTTTCTTCTGGTACGGTGAGCCCTTCTGCTTCATCTCCCACCGCAAATACGACCTCAAGTTCCTCAACAACTTCTACCCTTGTTCACCTGAACTCGGCAACTGAGGCCGACATTGAAACCATTCCGGGTATAGGACCCGCAAAGGCAAAGGCAATATTGGATTATCGGGAGCAGAACGGCCCATTTAAAACGATTGAGGATCTTGGCAATGTGTCAGGGATTGGTGACAAAACCATTGAGCGATTAAAGCCTTATCTAGATCTGAATTAAAAATTGGGACATTATGGGTTTAGGGACCTAAGGATTGACGCCCGGATTTAATGATCAGTAAAATAGTAAGAAGGGATCATTTATTAAAAAAATGATGGTAGAGGCTAGAAAGTAGAAAGAGGGGAACTTAGTTTGGGACAAACACAACGACTATCATGGGATGATTATTTTATGGCTCAAAGCCATTTGCTAGCTAATAGAAGCACCTGTGCCCGTTTGGCGGTTGGGGCAACGATTGTAAGGGATAATCGCATTATTGCGGGCGGATACAATGGGTCGATTGCAGGCGGCGTGCACTGTATTGATGAGGGCTGTTATGTTGTAGACGGTCACTGCATTCGGACTATCCATGCAGAAATGAATGCCCTTCTCCAATGTGCAAAATTCGGGGTTCCGACCCAGAATGCTGAAATCTATGTCACTCATTTTCCATGTCTCCAATGCTGTAAAGCCATTATTCAAGCGGGAATCAAGAAAGTTTATTACGCATCGGACTACAAAAACCATCCTTATGCGATTGAGCTTTTTAATAGCGCTGAAGTAGAGACCATCAAAGTGCCTTATGACAGTATCTTTGAGGAATCGATAGACGACAAGCAAACCCATTTTATTGCCGATCTACTCAAACGTCTAGAGAAAAAAGGGACAAGTCATGAAGAAATGAAAAGTCTCTATGAAAATGCCCAAGCTCTTTTTTCTCGAGGAAACTAATCCCCAAAATAAGGAAGAAGAGATTGTATGATGAGATGGGTTCGGTGGGATTGGCTTGGCGTATGCGCGGTTTTTGGCGTTCTGACAGGTACCGCTCATCACCGGTTTTGGCTGCTAAGTCTCCTTCTAATAAGCTTGCTCCTGATTGTCCGGTATCGCAGGCTCCTCCTTCTTAGTCTAATGGTTTTTCTGACCATTTATGGGCTAACCACGCTTACAAACCAGTCGATCAGCCAGTCATTGACAGGGGACAAAATGGTTCAAGGGCGTCTTCAAGGCGCTCCTGTCTTTGATGGTGATCATATCACCTTTATTTTTCAAACCGTTCTCGATCAAGAGATCATATACGGCAACTATTACGTTCAAACACTCAGTGAGAAGGAAAAGCTTGAAAAGGCCTTATTACCTGGTGTGACGTGTTCGATCAGAGGTGATTTTGGTCAGGCTTCTCCCAATCGAAATCCTTATGGGTTTAATTTTAATGACTATCTCCAAAAAAAATCGGTTTCAGGTGTCAGTGATATTTCTTCGATTTCAGATTGTCAATCCCTCGCTCTTTCTCCTATGGATAAGGTTCAACGAATAAGACTGAAGTGGATTGATTTTATACAATGGAAACTGCCAACTCCCCTCAATGGATACATCCTCGCATTAGTCTTTGGAACAAAAGATCTGCTTCCCGCCGATATCCTGTCCGCCTATCAAACCCTCGGGCTTAGTCACCTGCTTACGGTTTCTGGCCTGCATGTCGGGTTACTCAGTGCCTTTTTTCTGTATTTATTAAAAAGGTTGGGATGGTTAAGAGAGACGAGCTATCTTGTTTTTTTATGTGCCATTCTACCTTGTTATGTGCTTATAACAGGAAATGCCCCTTCAGTTCTGCGAGCGGGCCTGATGATCGCATTTGTCCTTGTTAACGAACTTAGAGGAAGGGCGCTACCTCCCATTCAAGTGATTGGCTTAATTGGAGCAGGCTTGCTATTTTTTTCCCCCGATATCCTTTACCAATTATCCTTTCAGCTGTCGTTTACTGTCACTTTAGTGATTCTCTATTCATGGCGTTTATTGAAATCCATGAAGAATCGCTGGCTCCTTCTGAGTTCTCTATCCGGCCTAGCCCAACTTGGAGCGCTCCCCCTCATTCTTTATCAATTTTTCCAATTTTCCTGGTTAAGTATTTTCATGAATCTTCTCTATGTCCCCTTTATTTGTTATGGGTTGCTGCCAATCAGTTTTCTTTTTGCTATTCTTTCTTGGCTTCCTTCTTCCGTTCTTTCCCTCATGCAGGCCCCTTTATTCCCCCTCATTCATAGCTCCGAGTGGCTGTTAGCTCAAGCGGCCAATTGGTCCTATTCAATGGTGACACTTGGCCGCCCTAATGGGATTGAACAGCTTCTTCTTGCGGGGAGTCTGATGGTTTGTTTCCGGTTTTGGGAAGCTTTAAGCCGTTATCGAATGAGTGTGTTGCTACCCTATATAATGACAGGGATTCTCATAGTGGCTCATATTGGGTTGGCTGACTTGATGCCAACAGGTAAGGTTGTCTTCCTGGATGTGGGGCAAGGGGACAGTATATTTATTCAATTGCCTCATAATGGGCAGACCATTCTCATTGATACAGGTGGGCAATTAGCGATTCCGAAAGAGGATTGGCAGAAAGAAAAGAGGCCGTTTGAAGTGGGGAGAGATGTTGTGCTTAATGAATTAAAAGGGATGGGGATTACGCATCTGGACCTGTTAGTTCTAACACATCGTGATGTGGATCATATCGGTGGGGCAAAAGGGATTGTCGGGCATATTCCGATTAGAACGATAATGGTTAGTTCATATTTTGTCCCTTCTGATGCGGAAAAAATTTGGTTAAATCGTGCGAAACAACTAGGGACAAAGTTAATCATTGCGAAGGCAAAAGAACGTTGGCAGGTGGGGGATGCGCGCTTTCAAATTCTTTGGCCTGCTGAGCCAACGACCACCTCTAATGGGACGTCTCTTGTGATAAAAGGTGATTTTGGCGGAAAGTCATGGCTTTTTACAGGGGATTTAGAGGCACCGGAAGAGAAAAAAGTCTTATCCTTATTTCCTGACTTAAAAGTGGATCTTCTAAAGGTGGGGCATCATGGCAGTCAAACTTCCTCATCTGACCTATTTATTAAAAGCATTCAGCCTAAACTTGCGATTATTTCTGTTGGGGCGAACAATCGCTACGGGCATCCAAACAGGGACGTATTGGACCGTCTGACTAAATATGGCATTCCTTACTTAAGAACCGATGAAGCAGGCGGAATCACCATTCGATTTGACGATCATCGAATTCTATCTGTACAACCCACCATACAAAAGTAATGCTGGAAAACTCGCCTTGCCTTTTTGGGCTTGTTTAGAGGTTTAGTGTCAAAAAGAAGCGGGAAACTAATGGATACATCATCCTCTTTATGAAATAGGGCCCCATTAACCCCGAAAATAGCAATTATCCTTTAAAATGGCCATAAAAAATAAAGAGACGTCCTAAGCGTCTCTTTATTATGTCAAGTATGTAGTTCTTTTAATTACGACATGATCTGTTTGATAACAATGCCAATAATAAAAATAACAATGAAGAATAAAAAGGAATAATTAAAACCGGTCATAGCATCGACAAAGTCATTGCGTTTATCATGAACCTCTTTTTCAAATTCATTCATGGCGATCGCTCCTTATCGAAGTATCTTTTCTTAATATTTAGTATAAAGGAAACGCTTTAAATTGCAACTACCAAAAATTATCATGGATTGTCAAGTGTTGACACCCATACTTTTGAAGCGCATAGGATATCCTATTATTAAGAAAAAATCATCGCTTGCTTCAATCGACCTAGGCGGTTTGAAGGGGCGTTTATATAGATTTTCTTATGGAAGGACCCGCGCCCGCCGGTCCTTCTTCCTTTGTTTTGGTGAATTTGTCTGCGTACAAATTTAAAGTATAATGGAGGATAGTTAAAAAAAGAGAGGGACTTGTGACATGGGGACTGTTATTAGTAAAGGCTGGACGATTAAGCCGCCATTTCAACCCGTATATTTATTTTACGGTACTCAAAGCTTTTTGATTAAACGTTTAAGGAAATCAATCGCAGATCAAGCGGTGGATCCAGCTGATCGAGATTTTAATTTATCTGTTTATGACTTAACAGAAACACCAATTGAAGTAGCGATTGAAGATGCCATGACGCTGCCTTTTTTGGGGGAGAATCGTGTGATTGTTCTTGAAAATCCTATTTTTTTGACAGGTGATACAAAAAAGACAAAAGTTGAGCATAATTTGGATGTGTTTTCGGAATACATAGAAAATCCTTCTCCGAGCACCATTCTCATTGTTGAAGCGCCTTATGAAAAATTGGATAAACGCAAGAAGGTCGTAAAACTTCTTGAATCTAAAGGGGTGGTTTTAGAATTAAATCAAGTCGGTGAGAAAGAACTATACGATTTATTAAAGTCTGAAGCGGCTCAGTTTCAAGCGGTTTACACGGAAGCGGCCCATGAGCGATTAATGGCACTTGTAGGCTTTCACGTCGCTCAATTGATCAATGAGGTTCAAAAATTATCTCTATATGTGGGAGAGGACGGAGAAATTGATACCGCGGCTGTTGACTTACTTGCCACCCGTTCCATTGAAAGCAATGTTTTTGACATGGTTGATTTAATTATGAGAGGGAAAGGGGCAGAGGCGATTCAGCTTCTTGAAGAGTTGTTTAAACAAAAGGAAGAACCGATCCGTTTATTAGCCCTCATTATGCGACAAATTCGCATTTTGTTACAAACTATATTGCTGACGAAAGAAGGCTATTCTCAGAAACAGATTGCTTCTCGTTTGAAGCTCCATCCTTATGCCGTTAAGATCGCAAACGAACAAGGAAGACGCTTTGATATCGGCCAGCTTAAAAGGGCATTGGTGTGGTGTTCGGATACCGATTATGCGATGAAAACAGGGCAGGAAGAAAAGCAACTCAGCTTACAATTATTAATCCATCGCATTTCGACAATAAATTAGGGGAATTCTGACATTTCATTTGAAAAAATTGGGATCAAATAGTAAACTTAAAAGGCATGATAGAAAAATAGAGGAGGACTGACATGACAAAAAGGAGAATTTTAGGATTCTTAGTCGTGATCTTATGCCTATCTGCTTTTTTAGTAGGATGTGGATCAAGCAAGGGAACGAGTGATAAGAGTTCCGGCGGCGGATCAAGCAGCACTGGTGGAAACAAGTCAAGTAATACGATTCTTGTTGGGGCAGATACGACCTTCCCGCCTTTTGAATCGGAGAAAAACGGGACGGTTACAGGGTTTGACATTGAGATGATCAAAGCCATTGCCAAAAAAGAGGGCCTGAAGGTGGAACAAATCAAAACCATGCCTTTTGATGGGATTATCCCAGCCTTACAAGGTGACCAAGTAGATGTTGCGGTTGCTGGGATTACGATCAAAACCTCTCGCATGGAAACAGTTGATTTTTCAAATGCCTATTACAAATCAGGTCTCTCGATTTTAGTTAAGAAGGATTCTGGTATTAATTCCTTAGATGATCTCAAAGGGAAATTAGTCGCAACTAAGAAAGCGACATCATCAGTTGACTTCTTAAAAAGTCACGGCTTCAAGGATGCCAATATCAAGCAATATGATGATATTAACACAGCCTACCAAACGCTTGAAAGCGGTGGTGCAGATGCCGTAGTATTTGACAACCCAGTTAATATTAATTTTATGAATTCTCACGATGATGTACATATCGTTGGCGGATTGTTAACAGGGGAATATTACGGTATTGCCGTTACGAAAGATAAGCCTGAACTTCTTAAGAAGATTAACGACGGCCTAAAAGCCATCCAAGACGATGGGACCTATGCTAAGCTATTTGATAAATATCTTGGCGGCGATAAGAATGGGCTGGTTAATGATGTGAAGGCCCCAAAAGATGTTGCTCTTGATGATGAATGATCGTAACGTTTAACAGATAGACACTGATAGCGCAGCACTCTCTTCTTCAGTGCTGCGCTTTCTCATGACGGTCTATCAAAAAAGGTCGAATAGGATGAGGACTTTTTAAATGAAGGATAGACTCATTTAGCTTGATGGATTCATCCGACAAGACTAAGGCTTTTTCTTGGTCGCTTTAATCCATCAAGCCATTCTATTTGCTTGAACCTAAAACGGTTGTTAATTTAAAATGAGCCTATAACAAACTGAAAATTTGTATGTTTTATTGAAAGGAGTGGTTATTCTGCAGGTTATTTGGAGTAGTTTACCTGTTGTTCTTAGCGGGCTATGGCTGACGATTGAATTTTCGCTGATCGCCATTGTACTAGAAGTGATCATCGGATTGATTGCCGCCCTTATGCGCTTGTCTAATGTCGCGGTTTTACGATGGATTGCAACCGCATTTGTTGAACTTTTTCGCTCAACACCATTATTAGTTCAATTGTTTTTTATAGTTGTAGGATTGCCAAGTATTCTGCCTCTTAACCATATATTTGGACCGCGATTTTACCCTATTTTAGGAGCTATTGTTACTTTAGGATTAAATGAAGGGGCTTACGTAACCGAAATCGTTCGAGCTGGTATTTTGGGCGTTGATCGCGGTCAAAAGGAAGCAGCTGCAAGTATTGGGATGAACGGGTTTCAAACGATGCGTTATATCGTCCTTCCACAGGCTTTTAAACGCATGATTCCGCCTCTTGTCAACCAAGCCGCCCAAACGATTAAGGATACGACCTTGCTTGCGCCAATAGGAATTGTGGAAATGCTCTATAAAAGCCAAACTGTCATTGCTGAGACATTCAAGGCGTTTCAGATCTACAGTTTAGTTGCGGTTCTTTACTTCATAATTATTTTCGCTGTGTCTAAATTAGCCGCCTATACGGAGAGGAGGCTGCAAGTTGATAAACGTTAAAGATCTGCATAAATATTATGGTGCAAATGAAGTTTTAAAAGGGATTTCCAATCACGTTGAAGAAAAGGAAGTTGTGGTTGTGATCGGTCCTTCTGGCTCAGGGAAAAGCACCTTTCTTCGCTGTTTGAATGGTCTTGAAGAAGTGACGAGCGGAACCATTGAAATCAATGGAATGGAATTAACCAATCCAAAGACGAACATCCATAAATTACGTCAACACGTTGGCATGGTTTTCCAGCAATTTAATCTGTTTAAACACTTGACTATAATGGAGAATATCACCATCGGACCTCGAAAAGTATTGGGACGAGGGGTAAAAGAAAGCGAAGAAATAGCGCGAAAGTTATTGGCTAAAGTTGGATTGAACGATAAGGACACAAGCTACCCCGATGAACTGTCAGGCGGACAGCAGCAGAGGGTCGCCATTGCTCGAGCACTTGCTATGGAACCCAAGGTCATGCTCTTTGATGAACCGACTTCCGCACTTGACCCTGAAATGGTCGGAGAGGTGCTGCAGGTTATGAAGGACCTTGCGAGAGATGGCATGACAATGGTAGTCGTCACGCATGAAATGGGGTTTGCAAGAGAGGTAGGAGACCGAGTGCTGTTTATGGATGGCGGATATCTCGTTGAAGAAGGGCCGCCCTCCGAAATTTTTGATCATCCTAAGGAACCGCGTACACAAAGCTTCTTAGCGAAAGTTTTAAAGCACTGATTAGGTCATGGTAACGAGGTCGCATTGCTAGTTTAACTTTAGCAAGAGGCCACTCGTTTTGCAAAAACTAACTGAAGTAAAAAGGACTAAAGCCATTGGCTTTAGTCCTTTATTAGTGCTTAACGTTGTTCATTACGCGGAAACACTGTTCAATTTCTTTGACAAACGTGATTTTTCACGAGCTGCTTTATTTTTATGAATTAAGCCTTTTGTAACAGCTTTGTCAATCTTCTTAGTGGCGTTTAAGAAAGCTTCTTGAGCGCCAGCTGCATCATTTTGTTCAACTTTTACATTGAATGATTTGATTGATGTACGCATAGCAGCTTTAATCGCATGGTTATGTGCGCGATTGTCTTCGCTTTTGTTTACACGCTTAATAGCAGATTTGATGTTTGGCATGGTGTCACCCCCTTAAAACTGATCCGAACTCTATAAAAGACGCTTTTGAAAAAACAAAAAAGACGCAGTGCCCAAACGATGCATTGCCGATTAAAATAGGCAAATGATAACAGGTGCACAGCCTGTCTTTCCAATAACGCCGAAAGAGCCACTTACCAAATTGTATTGTATCAAAGCTCAAGGGGATTTGCAATATGCATGAAAGGAATCGATTTCGGTCACTTTAACTATTAGACGATAATCGGAGGGATGACGAGGATGGCAAACAATGTCGATTTAGAAAAATTTAGTGTAAGGACGGATTTGGCGGTTGAAGCCAGAGAGATGGTTCAAGAGCAAGAAGCACCGCCTTTAAGAGGGATTGAATCACACGAGGAAAATCGGGATGGTATTGAGATCTCCTGGTTAACTATTAATGATGAGGCAAGCCAAAGAATTGGAAAAAAAGCCGGCCATTACCTCACGTTTGAAGTTCAAGGAATTCGCAACCAAGACCAAGAACTCCAAAAAACGGTAGAACGCATTTTCGCAGAGGAATTTGCTCGATTTTTAGATGAGCATGGGATTAAGGATAATGCGAGCTGTCTTGTGGTTGGTCTTGGGAATTGGAATGTGACGCCGGACGCCCTTGGCCCAAAAGCAGTCGAAAACCTTCTTGTCACAAAACATCTTTTTGACTTACAGCCTTACCGAGTCAAAGATGGTTTTCGACCAGTAAGTGCGCTTGCTCCTGGTGTCATGGGGATTACTGGAATTGAGACAAGTGACATTATATACGGTGTTATTGAGAAAACAAAGCCGGACTTTGTGATTGCAATAGATGCGCTTGCTTCTAGGTCGATCGAACGCGTTAACACAACGATTCAGGTATCAGATACGGGGATTCATCCAGGGTCAGGGGTTGGAAATAAGCGGAAGGAACTCTCGAAGGAAGCACTGGGCATTCCTGTCTTTGCAATCGGTATCCCAACGGTTGTAGACGCTGTGTCGATCACAAGTGACGCTTTAGACTATATACTTAAGCATTTTGGAAGAGAAATAAGAGAACAGAATAAGCCTGCGAAGTCCTTGCTGCCTTCAGGTCTTATGTTTGGAGAACGAAAAGTGTACAAAGAAGATGATTTGCCATCTGAGGAACAACGCTCTTCCTTTTTAGGGCTTGTTGGAACATTGTCAGAAGATGAAAAACGGAGCTTAATTCGGGAAGTTCTTGGCCCGACCGGTCATAACTTAATGGTTACCCCAAAAGAAGTGGATGTTTTTATAGAAGATATGGCGAATGTTATTGCAAGCGGATTGAATGCCGCACTGCACCGAAATGTCTCTCAAGAAAATTTAGACGCCTTTACACACTAAGTGTATAGGCGTTTCTTTTTTTGACCATTCTATTAATGACAAATTAGTATAAACAAATCTATCGAATCAGTTCTATTTCATTTATTAGCTTAATAGTTTAGAACATAGGAATCAAACAAAATCCCAAAAGGATGGGTGACAATGAAGCCTTTTGTAATAAAAACGACTCTATTAATGATCGCCTTATTGGTGTGTGTGTTATATGGGATGGAAGTGGCCAAGCACAACATGCTGAATATGGTCGGCCAAACCTCCAAGCAATCTGGAGTGGTTTCACAGCTTAAAGAGCCACTTCCAAAGCCAACCTTGTCGGGAACATCAGACTCATCGGCTAAGCAAACGAATTCAACGGATGGAAACACGGCTGTCGCAAAGAAGCAGGAAACCACGCAAGCTTCATCTTCTTCAGATGAGCTTTCGGAACGTATAAAGAAGCTCAATACGATCCAAACCTTTAATCCTTATGGCTCATTAGGTCAAAGCTTGTCGAATGGCTTACAGACGTCTTTCTCACATGGAATGACGGCCGCCACATCCCTTTTTAATCAACTTATTGATCATGTTTTTTAATCTGATTCTCTTTCTGAAAAAAAGGGGATTGGTGTCCTAAAATGATCTTTTGTCGATTATTCGTTCTTTTCCATTGTTTGCTGATCCGTTTTTCGTGTATAATTTGAAACAGTATGGTTTGGATTTGGAGTTGAACTATAATGGCAAACGATCGCAAGGCTAGACAGCAGCGGATTCGCAACTTTTCCATTATCGCACATATTGATCATGGAAAATCGACGCTTGCAGACCGTATATTGGAACAGACAAGTGCGCTGACGAAACGAGAAATGAAAGAACAAATGCTAGACGCCATGGATTTAGAGCGTGAGCGAGGTATTACAATTAAGTTAAATGCTGTTCAATTAAAGTATAAAGCGAAGGATGGCGAAACTTACATCTTTCATTTAATTGATACGCCCGGACACGTCGATTTTACCTATGAGGTCTCTCGAAGCCTTGCTGCTTGTGAGGGTGCGCTCTTAATTGTTGATGCCGCACAAGGTATTGAGGCCCAGACACTCGCAAATGTTTATTTAGCCTTGGAGAATGATTTAGAGATCATTCCTATTATAAATAAAATTGATTTGCCGAATGCGGACCCAGAGCGGGTTAAGCAAGAAGTTGAGGACGTAATTGGTCTTGACGCATCAGAGGCGGTTTTGACTTCGGCTAAAGCAGGAATTGGTATTGAAGAAGTTTTGGAAGCGATCGTTGAAAAAGTGCCGGCTCCGTCCGGTGATCCAGACGGTCCGCTGCAAGCTTTGATTTTTGATTCCTTGTATGATCCTTATAGGGGAGTTGTCGCTTATATAAGGGTGGTTGAAGGTACCGTTAAAGTCGGCGACCGGATTAAAATGATGGCGACGAATAAAGTATTTGAAGTGACTGAACTGGGTGTTTTTACACCAAAGCCTGTTGCTCAAGAAGAATTAACCGTTGGAGATGTTGGCTTCTTAGCGGGAGCTATTAAAAATGTGGGCGATACACGCGTCGGGGACACCATTACGAGCGCCGAACGCCCGGCAAGCGAGGCATTGCCGGGTTACCGGAAAATGAACCCCATGGTGTTCTGTGGACTTTATCCGATTGATTCCAGCGACTACAATGATCTGCGTGAGGCTTTGGAAAAGCTTGAACTCAATGATTCCTCGCTTCAATATGAGGCGGAAACGTCAGAGGCTTTGGGCTTTGGTTTCCGCTGCGGTTTCTTGGGACTTCTTCATATGGAAATTATCCAAGAGCGTATCGAACGTGAATTTGGCATTGACCTCATTACGACAGCGCCGAGTGTTATTTATCGTATAACGGATCTTAAAGGGGTTATGACCGAAATTCATAATCCATCCGAAATGCCGGACAAGAAGCTCATTGAAAAAGTGGAAGAGCCTTACGTTAAAGCGACGATTATGACGCCGAATGATTATGTCGGTCAGGTCATGGAGCTTTGTCAGAAGAAACGCGGTGACTTTATCGATATGGTTTATCTCGATGAAAATCGGGTTAACATTACCTATCATATCCCGCTTTCGGAAATTGTTTATGACTTTTTCGATCATCTGAAATCTAATACAAAGGGCTATGCTTCCTTTGATTATGAAATGTTAGGGTACAGAGAGTCAGATTTAGTTAAGATGGATATTCTGCTTAACGGTGAACAAATTGATGCGTTATCCATTATTGTTCATAAGGATTTTGCTTATGACAGAGGGAAGGCTATTGTTGAAAAGTTAAAGGAATTGATTCCGCGTCAACAATTTGAAGTCCCTATTCAGGCTGCGATTGGATTAAAAATCATTGCGCGAACAAATATTAAAGCATTGCGAAAGAATGTATTGGCAAAGTGTTATGGCGGGGATATTTCCCGGAAAAGAAAGCTTCTTGAAAAACAAAAAGAAGGTAAGAAGCGAATGAAGACAGTCGGACGTGTTGAAGTACCGCAGGAAGCCTTCATGGCAGTTCTTCGCCTCGACCAAGATTAATTCGAAAAACTGTGTGAAACCAGATGGGGATGACGAGCTGTTGGTCACCCCCTTTAATTTTGAGTAAAGGAGGAGTGAGACAGTGATCAAAGCGGCCTATCTCCACATTCCATTTTGTGATCATATTTGCTATTATTGCGATTTTAATAAGTATTTAATAAAGAACCAACCGGTAGACGACTATCTGAAAGCGATGGACAAAGAAATACGAACGATGATGACGAGTCATAACCGTTTGGATCTGCAAACACTCTTTGTTGGCGGAGGAACACCGACTGCGCTAACCCCTGATCAGTTATCTTTCTTTTTAAAAATAGTCAAACAAGCGCTTTGGCATGAGGGGATTCAAGAGTATACCTTTGAAGCTAATCCAGAAAATATGACAGAAGAAAAATTAAGTCGGATGTATGAAGAAGGGGTTAATCGTCTGAGCATTGGTGTGCAGACCTTTAATTCTACCGGCCTCAAAGAAATTGGCCGTCTTCATAGCGTTGAAGAGGTTTATCGCGGTCTTGAACTTGCACGCCACATTGGTTTTGAAAATGTTTCTATTGATCTGATGTTTGGATTGCCGGGGCAAACGGAGTCGGATCTCGATCGGTCCATTGATGAAGCTCTGAAGCTTCAGCCTGATCACCTTTCAATTTACGCTCTACAAGTCGAGCCGAAGACGATTTTTTATAATCGGATGAGAAAAGGTGAGCTTCATTTGCCGGGACCCGACCGTGAAGCGGACATGTATGATCAATTGATTGAACGGTTAGAGGAAAAAGGTTATTTACAATATGAAATCAGTAATTTTGCGAAACCGGGCTATGAAAGTAAACATAATCTCCTGTATTGGCAAAATGAAATGTATTTTGGTTTTGGTGCTGGAGCACATGGGTACGTTGATGATGAGCGAGTAGTCAATGCAGGTGCGGTAAAAGGTTATATTCGCCGAGTCGAGGAAACCGGATCGGCGGTTATTTCCACCCATCCTGTCCCGTTAGTTGAACAAATTGAAGAAGAGCTCTTTTTGGGTTTGCGCACTCGGTTTGGAGTGTCGAAGGAGCGGTTTAAAGAGAAATTCCACAGAGAGATTGAAACGGTTTATGGCGAGGTCATCAGCCGTCTTAAAGAGAAACAGCTGCTCATTGAAGAGGGTGACCGCCTTATTTTGTCTCAAGAAGGCTTGTTTATCAGCAATGAGGTTTTATCTTACTTTTTACAGCCGACAATCATTGACAAATCCAAAGAAGATTGATAAATTTTACTTAGTATTAGCACTCGTTGACACAGAGTGCTAACAGGGGTGATAGAACATGCTAACGGATCGCCAGTTGTTTTTATTTCAATTATTGGTAGATGACTATATTCGTTCAGCAGAACCAATTGGCTCAAGAACGATATCGAAACGTGACGATGTAACAATCAGTTCGGCTACGATTCGAAACGAATTGGCAGATCTCGAGGAAATGGGGTATCTTGAAAAGCCGCATAGTTCTTCTGGGAGAGTGCCTTCGGAAAAAGGGTATCGTTTTTACGTTGATCATTTATTATCCCCAGAACTTTTAACGAACATTGAATTGACGAATATCCGAAAGGCATTTAAAGACCGTTACTATGAAGTCGAGAAACTGATTCAAGAAACGGCCACATTGCTTTCTGAATTCACGAATTACACGTCAATTGTTGTAGGACCTGAAGTCTTGGAAACGAAGCTGAAGCAGTTGCAAATTATTCCGCTTAGTTACGAGACGGCCGTTCTCATTATAGTAACGAACACGGGACATGTGGAAAATCGTACCGTTTCATTCCCAAGCGGAGTAAGTACGGGAGATATTGAGAAGCTGGTTCGAATCGTTAATGAAAAGTTGCAGGGCGTCCCTTTGTATGCTCTGAAAAACGCGCTTCAAACAGAACTTAACAATCTGCTTAGAGCGCACATTAAAAACTATTCAAATGCGATTCGTTTCCTTGATCAAGCTTTTACTTATTCGCCCATCGATTCTATTTTCTTTGGCGGCAAGACGAACATGCTGTCTCAACCCGAGTTCAAGGATATTGACAAAGTGCTTCCTCTTTTAAATGTTCTTGAGAAAAAAGAACGTGTGTACGAGCTTTTAAGGAATACTTCGGCTAATGGCATACAAATTAAAATTGGTCATGAAAATGAACTGTTAGAGGCAAGGGATTGCAGTTTAATCACAGCGACTTATTCAATTGGCGGAGAGCATATGGGGACTTTGGCTGTAATAGGGCCGACTCGAATGATGTATCCGCGAGTTGTTTCACTGATGGACCAGGTTTCCAAAGGTTTATCTAAATTTCTTACAGAACGGTATCAAAAAGATTGATCGAGGACATAGTGTTTAAAGAAGATTTAAAGAGAATCTAGGGGTATAATAAATGGTTGTCTGTTCAAGCAGGTGCGTAAAGGTCTAAATCTTGGCCTTTTCTTAAGGCCGGAATTTGCCATCAAGGCAAAACGGTCGCTTACGCTTTTCTATGTCTAGCTTCACCGACCAGCCTTTCGGACAAATCTGACCCCCACTGCGGCGGCGACAGCCTCCTCGGGGGGGCAGAATTTGCCATCAAGGCAAAACGGTCGCTTACGCTTTTCTTAAAAGGAGGTGAGTGGGATGAGTGAGAAACCATTAGAAGAAAAAGAGACTGAACAAACGTTGGATTCGGCTGAAACAGAGGGTCTCGATCAACAGGATAACGTTCTTCAAGATGAGGAGTCGAATTCTGAAGCGGGTACTGAATCAGAAGATGTTGAAGCAGAGTCCGCGAGTGATGTGGAGTCTTCTTTTGATGGAGAAGAATTGGCTGCAAAACTAAACCAGTTGGAAGAGAAATTGAAAGAATCGGCTAACCGGTACCTTCGCCTTCAGGCTGATTATGATAATTTTAGACGTCGTACACGTGAAGAGAAGAGTCAAGAGCGAAAGCTGCGGGCCCAGGAGCTCGTAACAGATTTGCTTCCAGTACTTGATAATTTTAAACGCGCGCTAGATATTGAAACTACTAGTGAAGAAGCCAAGAGCTTAAAACAAGGCATGGAAATGGTCTATCGTCAATTGCAGGATGCCCTTACGAAAGAGGGGGTTGAAGAAGTTGATGCGCTTAATCAGCCATTTGATCCAAATCTTCACCAAGCCGTCATGCAAGAAGCGGTTGAGGGTGTCCAACCAAACACCGTGCTAGATGTCTTTCAAGCAGGTTATTCACTAAATGGACGAATTATTCGCCCGGCTATGGTGAAGGTAAGCTCTGAATAATGAGTGTTTAGAAGTCTAATAAGGCCTTGATTTACATAATGAATTGTTTGGAGGGAAATAAAAATGAGTAAAATTATTGGGATTGACTTAGGAACAACCAACTCTTGTGTTGCCGTTTTAGAAGGTGGCGAACCTGTTGTTATTCCAAATGCAGAAGGTAATCGTACAACACCATCTGTTGTTGCTTTTAAAAACGGGGAACGTCAAGTAGGGGAAGTGGCAAAACGTCAAGCTATTACAAACCCTAATACGATTATTTCAATCAAACGTCACATGGGAACGGATTATAAGGTAGAAGCTGAGGGCAAACAATTTACCCCTCAAGAAATCTCTGCTATTATCCTTCAAAAGTTAAAAGCAGATGCAGAAGCTTACTTAGGTGAAAAAGTGACCAAGGCAGTTATTACGGTACCTGCTTATTTTAATGATGCTCAGCGTCAAGCAACGAAGGACGCCGGTAAAATTGCGGGTCTTGAAGTAGAGCGGATCATTAACGAACCAACTGCTGCTTCTTTGGCTTATGGTCTTGATAAAGGTGAAGATCAAACCATTTTAGTTTATGACTTGGGCGGCGGTACGTTCGACGTTTCGATTCTTGAACTTGGCGATGGCATTTTTGAGGTTAAATCAACTGCTGGGGACAACCGTCTTGGTGGGGATGATTTTGACCAAGTCATCATTGATTACCTTATTTCAGAATTCAAGAAAGAAAACGGGATTGATCTTTCTAACGATAAAATGGCCCTTCAACGTCTTAAGGATGCAGCGGAAAAAGCGAAAAAGGATTTGTCTGGGG
The DNA here is from genome assembly GCF_029094525.1 of Pullulanibacillus sp. KACC 23026. Taxonomy (NCBI): domain Bacteria; kingdom Bacillati; phylum Bacillota; class Bacilli; order Caryophanales; family Sporolactobacillaceae; genus Pullulanibacillus; species Pullulanibacillus sp. KACC 23026. The sequence continues at coordinate 1,650,317 of NZ_CP119107.1, forward strand.
TTTCCCAAACACAAATTTCGCTTCCGTTTATTACAGCCGATGCATCTGGACCAAAGCATCTTGAAGTGAATCTTACTCGTGCGAAATTTGAAGAGCTTTCTTCTGATCTTGTTGAACGGACGATGGGACCTACTCGCCAAGCGTTAAAGGATGCCGGACTTTCTGCTAGTGAAATCGACAAAGTCATCCTTGTTGGTGGTTCGACACGTATCCCAGCTGTTCAAGAAGCGATTAAAAAATTAACAGGTCAAGAACCGCATAAAGGGGTAAACCCTGATGAAGTAGTCGCACTTGGTGCAGCTATCCAAGCTGGTGTCCTCTCAGGTGATGTGAAGGATGTTGTCTTGCTCGATGTTACACCTCTTTCCCTTGGTATTGAAACAATGGGCGGCGTGTTTACAAAATTGATTGATCGGAATACGACGATCCCAACGAGCAAATCTCAAATCTTCTCAACTGCGGCGGATAACCAAACTGCTGTTGATATCCATGTGCTTCAAGGCGAAAGAGCCATGGCAGCAGACAACAAAACACTAGGGCGCTTCCAATTAACGGATATTCCTCCAGCACCTCGCGGAATTCCGCAAATTGAAGTTTCTTTTGAAATCGACGCAAACGGGATTGTTCACGTTACAGCGAAGGACAAAGGAACAAATAAAGAACAATCCATCACCATTAAATCTTCTTCTGGTTTAAATGATGATGAAATTGAACGTATGGTAAAAGAAGCGGAAGCAAATGCTGAAGCGGACAAACAACGAAAAGAAGAAGTCGATCTTCGCAATGAATCCGATCAACTCATCTTCTCTACAGATAAAACCTTGAAAGATCTTGGTGATAAAGTAGACGAAGCTGAAAAGCAAAAAGCGGAAGAAGCGAAAGATAAACTTAAGAAAGAGCTTGAGTCTGGCACTTTAGATTCAATTAAAGCTGCGAAAGAGGCTCTTCAAGAAGTGGTTCAACAGTTAGCCGTTAAGCTCTATGAACAGGCAAGTCAAGAAGCTCAAGGGGCTGAAGGCAATGCATCACAAGACAAGAAAGATGACAATGTCGTTGATGCCGATTACGAAGAAGTTCCAGACGATAAATAATCGTTGAAAGCTTCCTTCTAAATATCATCAAACATGTATAGGTAACAAATTGGGGAAGAAAGTCAGTTCAAGCAACGCTTGATACCGGCTTTCTTCTCACCCTTTTCTAGGTCTTGACCGCTTGCATGGTTGCTTTTTAAATAAGCTGAAAAGTTTTATTAGGGATAATCGGCTTGCAACAAGCTTGTTACGGGTGATAAGATAAGGTGACTTATTTAGGGTCCTTAAGCATTTATTCTTAATAGAATAAGGATGCGGGGGACAAGTGAGACAAATTGAGAGGGACTCTAACCGGAGGTGAAACCTATTGGCGAAGAGAGATTATTATGAAATCCTAGGTGTGGATCGCAATGCATCTAAGGAAGAAATAAAGAAAGCGTATCGAAAACTAGCGCGTCAATACCATCCAGATGTAAATAAAGATGATCCAAGCGCGACAGATAAATTCAAAGAAGCAAAAGAAGCGTATGAAACCTTAAGTGATGATCAGAAGAAAGCGCACTATGATCAATTTGGTCACACGGATCCAAACCAAGGATTTGGCGGCGATGCTGATTTTGGCGGCGGTTTTGGTGATATCTTTGATATGTTCTTTGGCGGTGGCGGTGCTCGCAGACGGGATCCAAATGCACCTAGACAAGGGGCGGATCTCCAATACACGATGACACTGACATTTGAGGAAGCGGCGTTCGGTCTTGAGAAGGATATTGAAATTCCAAGAGAAGAAACCTGTAAAACCTGTAATGGTTCTGGGGCAAAGCCGGGTACAACCCCAGACACTTGTTCACATTGTAATGGAACAGGTCAGTTAAATGTAGAGCAATCCACTCCGTTTGGCCGCATCGTTAATCGCCGTGTCTGCCATTATTGTCAAGGAACCGGTAAAATCATTAAAGAGAAATGCCAAACTTGCGGGGGGGACGGCCGCGTTAAGACTCGCAAAAAGATTCATATTAAGATTCCAGCAGGTGTTGATGAAGGCCAACAAATTCGTGTCTCTGGTCAAGGTGAGGCAGGGATTAATGGCGGACCTTCTGGGGATTTGTATGTAGTCTTTACGATCAAGCCACATAAGTTTTTCGAACGAGATGGCGATGATGTCTTTTGCGAAGTGCCGTTAAACTTTGCACAAGCTACTCTAGGGGATGAAATTGAAGTTCCGACACTCTATGGAAAAGTGAAACTTAAAATTCCAGCGGGTACTCAGACCGGAACCCATTTCCGACTCAAAGGAAAAGGAATCAAAAATGTAAGGGGCTATGGGCAAGGTGACCAGCATGTTACGGTGACACTTGTCACGCCAAAGCAATTGTCTGATCGTGAGAGAGAGCTTTTCCGTGAGCTTTCCGAAATTAGCGGTAAACCATTAGCAGAAGAAAACGGTTCTTTTTTTTCAAGAGTGAAACGCGCTTTTAAGACCGATTGAGGACATGTCCCAGGAAGTTTATGAAAGTTTATTTTAGAGTTGGGTAAAGAAGGTGAAGAGGGTTGAAGTGGGTCGAAATCTGCATTCATACCTCTCAACAAGCTGTTGATCCTGTTTCAAACATTTTATATGAAGCAGGATCTTCAGGTGTTGTGATAGAGGATCCCGAAGTGTTAACGAGAGAGTGGACGGATCAATATGGGGAAATCTATGATCTTAGTCCTAGTGATTATCCCGAAACAGGCGTTTATGTCAAAGGGTATCTGCCTGAGACGGTCTTTCTTCCTGATACGGTCGAACAAATCAGAGAAGCGGTGGATCATCTTGTCGAATATGAGATTGATGTCCAGCCTAATCAGATTTATGTCGGTGAGGTAAAGGAAGAAGATTGGGCAACGGCATGGAAGAAATATTATAAACCGGTTCGCGTTACGGATTCTTTAGTGATTTCTCCAACATGGGAAGAAGTGGACAAGTCTAATCCGAATGAGGTTTTGATTGAATTAGATCCAGGGATGGCGTTTGGGACAGGGACGCACCCAACGACCGTTCTTTGCTTAAGAGCATTGGAAGGGATCGTCAAAACGGGTGACACTGTGCTGGATGTCGGAACGGGTTCCGGTGTCTTGAGTATTGCGGCCGCCAAATGGGGGGCAAGCCGTGTCTTAGCTTTAGATTTGGATGACGTGGCAGTCAGATCTGCGCGGGAGAACGTCGAACTGAACCAGGTCGAAAGTCGTGTAGAAGTTCGTCAAAACAATCTTGTTCAATCAATCCAAGGTCAATATGACGTGATTGTTGCTAATATTTTAGCTGAAATCGTTTTGAAATTAATTGATGATGCCACTCAATTAATGAAACCAAATGGCTTTCTTGTGCTTTCTGGCATCATTAAAAAGAAGCAGGAAGTAGTCGAACAGGCGCTTCTAAAGGCCGGCCTTACGATTAATGAGGTCTTAGTTGAAGAAGACTGGGTAGCGATTATCGCTCAGAAATAAGAGTCACGTTAAGACGGATTCACTTGGAAAAGTTTAGTGAATGTCGGCTTTGTTTAATGAAAGGAGTTCCCTAATCGTGCAGCGTTACTTTGTCAAAGATGATCAGATCCAAGAAGACCAAGTCACTATAAAAGCAGAAGATGCTCATCATATCATGAATGTCATGCGCATGAAAGAAGGCGACAAGATTGAAGTGTGTGATGAATCTAACCATGCTTATGTGTGTCAAATCGAGGCCAATCAGAATCTTCAAGTGATTGCTAAACTTATACAGCCAATTGAAGAGTCAACCGAATTGCCGATAAGAGTAACGATTGCACAGGGACTTCCAAAAGGAGATAAATTTGAACTTATTGTTCAAAAAGCCACTGAGTTAGGAGTCACGGCGGTCCTCCCATTTGCTTCTGAACGGTCAATTGTAAAATGGGATCAAGGACAAAAGGTGCAAAAAAAGCTAGAGCGGCTTCGGAAAATTGCCAAAGAAGCAGCCGAACAATCTCATCGTGCCTCGCTCCCAACGATTGAAGAGCCCGTTAACTTAAAGGGCCTTATAAGTTTAAAAGAAGCTTATACCCATAAGCTCGTTGCTTTTGAAGAGAGCGCGAAACGGGGAGAGCGCCATGGCTTTGCTAACTTGCTTGATACGATCAAGCCCGGAGAGTCATTATTAGTTGTGATTGGGCCAGAGGGAGGACTTTCCTCTAATGAAGTTAATGAACTGACCCAAAACGGGTTCAGCTGCGCCGGTCTTGGTCCCCGGATATTGAGAACAGAGACAGCTTCCTTATATGTTCTTGCTGCTCTTTCCTATCATTTTGAATTAGCTATGAGGTGATTAATAGTGCCATCAGTTGCATTCCATACGTTAGGCTGCAAAGTGAATCATTATGAAACAGAAGCGATTTGGCAGCTCTTTCAAGCAAATGGATACGAAAGAAAAGAGTTTGAATCCGCATCCGATGTTTATGTCATTAATACGTGTACCGTAACCAACACAGGGGATAAGAAAAGCCGTCAAGTTATACGTCGTGCGATTCGCCAAAACCCAAATGCGGTTATTTGTGTAACGGGGTGTTATGCGCAAACGTCGCCAGCAGAGGTCATGGCCATTCCTGGTGTGGATATTGTCGTAGGAACACAGGACCGTGAAAAAATGCTTGAATATATTGAGCAATATAAAACAGAGCGTGAGCCGATTAACGGTGTCAGTAACATTATGAAGGCACGTGTCTATGAAGAATTGGAAGTTCCAGCCTTCACAGACCGTACGCGAGCGTCTTTGAAGATTCAAGAAGGCTGTAACAATTTCTGTACATTTTGTATTATTCCATGGGCGCGCGGCTTGCTTCGTTCACGCGATCCAAAAGCAGTCCTTGAGCAAGCTCAAAAACTAGTCGATGCTGGCTATAAAGAGATTGTTTTAACGGGAATCCATACAGCAGGCTATGGCGAAGATATGAAAGATTATAATTTTGCCCAGTTACTTCGTGATCTTGAATCAAAAGTTGTCGGCATTAAACGGATTCGTATTTCTTCAATTGAGGCAAGCCAAGTGACAGATGAAGTGATCGACGTGATTGACCGCTCAACGATCGTGGCGCGTCACCTTCATATTCCGCTTCAATCCGGTTCAGATACTGTTCTGAAACGAATGAGAAGAAAGTATTCCACCTCTTTTTATGCGGAAAAAATTGAGAAGTTAAGAAAAGCACTTCCTGATTTTGCATTAACATCAGATGTTATTGTCGGATTCCCAGGAGAGACAGACGAAGAATTCCAAGAAACGTATAATTTTATTAAAGAGCTTGGGTTTGCTGAGCTTCATGTCTTCCCTTATTCTCAAAGAACGGGGACTCCTGCCGCACGGATGCCTGACCAAGTACCTGATGATGTGAAGCATGACCGTGTTCGAAAATTGATTTCTTTGTCGACTCAATTAGCTAAGCAGTATGCATCGCGCTATGAAAACGAAGTGCTAGAGGTCATTCCAGAAGAACCGTTCAACAAGGATGCTTCTACAGGACTTTGGGTGGGCTATACAGACAATTATTTGAAAGTCAGATTTCCGGCTTCCCCTGAACTTGAAGGGAAATTAGTAAGAGTTAAAATTTCACAAGCGGGTTATCCTTATAATCAAGGGCAATTTGTGCGAGTACTTGATGCAACTGCAGAGAGTCTGGACCAAAAAGCAGCATCACTTTAGGAGGCTGACATGGTAGATTCATTAGCTAAGGTGATTGATCACACGGCGTTAAAGCCAGACGTTAGCAGGGAAACGATTAAAACTCTCTGTGAGGAAGCCAAAACATATGGATTTGCCTCTGTTTGTGTGAATCCATACTGGGTTCCTTATTGCGCTGAACTATTGAAGGATACGGATGTCATGGTGTGTACGGTAATCGGGTTTCCATTAGGTGCCACATTGACAGAAGTGAAGGCTTTTGAAACGCGTCAATCCATTGATCAAGGTGCAGGAGAAGTGGATATGGTGATTAATATTGGCGCGATGAAGGACGGAGATGAGACAACCGTTCTGGAAGATATCGCGGCTGTTGTGAAGGCCGCAAAAGGTCGTGCAGCGGTAAAGGTGATCTTAGAGACCTGCCTATTAACAGATGATGAAATAGAAAAGGCTTCTCTGCTTGCCAAAAAAGCTGGGGCTGATTTCGTCAAAACCTCAACAGGATTTTCTACTGGCGGTGCTACTGTGGACGCTGTCAAGCGCATGCGTAGCGTCGTTGGCCAAGAGATGGGTGTAAAAGCATCTGGAGGCATCCGCACACGTGAAACAGCAGAAGCCATGATCCAGGCTGGTGCCTCTCGTATAGGGGCAAGTGCAAGTGTAGCGATTGTGACCAATCAAGAATGAAACAGCAAAAGGGAGTCCGTTAACGGGCTCCCTTTGCGCGTTTTTCTACCCATCGCCCATACTTGTCGATAAAGGGTAAGAATAATAAAGCTGAGACGGCATTAAATAGAATACCAGAATAGGCCAAAGCGGTATCGGGCGCCAGATGAAGACTCTCCAGCCAACCGGCAGACAACTTTAAGAATGGAAGAGCCAGGAGAGCACCGCCTATATTAAAAACCAAATGCGTGTAAGATACCCAACGTGCTTGCCAATTCGAGCCAATCGAAGCCAAAATAGCGGTGACACAGGTTCCGACGTTTGCTCCAATTACAATGGTAATAGATGCAAGAAGCGTTAAAAATCCATTGTTTAGAAATCCCATGGCAATCATCGTTGTGGCTGAACTCGATTGGATGATTGCTGTAAATAAGGCCCCGCTGGTTAAAGCCATCCAGAGCGAGTGATTAGCAGCGGTTAAGATGTATTTAACTGGAGCCAGCTCACGCAAAGGAATACTTAAAGTATTAAAGCCATCCATGGATAAGAAAAGACAGCCAAGCCCAATGAGAAAGGTTCCAAGACAAAAGATTGCGGATTTTCTAGTAAACAGCAACAGAAATCCGATTAAAATCAAAACGATATGGATTCGGCCCAATGAAAAGGTGGCTAGGAGACCAGTAAAGGTTGTTCCAATATTAGCCCCAATAATCACACCAATCGTGTTGGAAAAACGGATCAGTCCTGCTGCTGCTAATCCCACAGTAATAACGGTCACAGCTGAGCTGCTTTGCAGGATCGCGGTCAGAAGTGTACCAATTAACAAACCTTTTAAAGGTGAGCTTGTACTCTTCTGAATGATGGTTCGAATTTTTTCGTCACCCATTGCGCGAAAGCCTATCTTCATCACAGTCATTCCAAATAGGAATATCATAATATAAATAAAAAATGCTGAGATTAATCGATCCATAAGTGAACCCCCTACCTTAGTCTATTGGACAAGTGGTTAGAGCATGACACTTACTTGAACCATTTTGAGTGTATAGGAGTTCACGGGAATTAAGTGCCCTGTCAGCTTCGGTGAGCAAATTCTGTGCTTATTTCTAATCATTACTTATTCCAAATTGCCCCAATTTAACGCCATGCTTTTTGAGATAGGGAGAATGGTTTTTATTGAAACAACAGATGATGAGGAGTAAATAGAACTGAAAATGGAGAGTGGCTGCCAGGGGTAATTCTTGCATCACTTAAATAATTAACGAAGATACTAGATATGAATGTTGACCAGAACGGCGTATTCGTATATAATTGCATCGACATCTTCTTTTTAAAACTTTCATTTTTGTTGGATTTGCTTTCCTTTTATATTGAAAAGTGAACATTGGTCAATGATGAAAGCAACAAAGAGATGAGACAGGGCGGATGAAGGTTTTCCAGGCCCTTTTAGAGCGTTTGCAAGTTGGAGGGAGGGAAACACAGATGGTTGAAACGAAAGTTCGCAAGAATGAGTCCATTGAGGATGCGCTTCGTCGCTTCAAACGTTCCGTTGCGAAATCAGGTACTTTAGCGGAAATCAAAAAGCGTCGACACTATGAAAAACCAAGTGTCAAGAAGAAAAACAAGCGCGCTGAGGCTTCACGTAAAAAGCGTAAATTCTAAGAAAGGGTGTTCTGATGAGCTTTTTGGATCAGCTTACCCAAGATATGAAAGAGGCTATGAAAGCTAAGGATAAAGAACGGTTATCTGTCATCCGGATGCTGAAGGCCTCCCTGCAAAACGAATCGATCAAGCTCGGCAAAGACCTTTCTGAGGATGAGGCCTTAACTGTCCTTTCACGGGAACTCAAGCAGAGGAACGACTCCCTCCAAGAGTTTGAGCAAGCGGGTCGAGAAGATTTGGCTGAGAAGACTAGAAGTGAAATTTTGGTTGTCAAGACTTATTTACCAGAACCATTAACTGATGATCAATTAGAAAACGTGGTTAAGGAAACGATTCAAGAAGTTGGTGCATCATCAAAAGCCGATATGGGTAAAGTGATGCAAGCCCTTATGCCTAAGGTAAAGGGACGTGCTGACGGAGGAAAAGTTAGCCGCCTCGTTCAAGAACATTTATCTTAATAGATTTTATACATGTAAAAGCGAAACCTTTTTTTGAGGTTTCGCTTTTTAGTTACGGTTAAACGGCTTAACTTGTGGCGGCCCCATCGTACGCAATGGGCCGTTCATCGAAGGGATGAACGCCAAAAAGAGTGAGTGTAGCATCCGAAAAGTCGTTCATCGAGGGTATGAACGCCAAAAACAGCGGGTGTAGCATCCGAAAAGTCGTTCATCGAGGGTATGAACGCCAAAAAGAGCGAGTGCGGCAGTCGAAAGGGCGTTCATCGGGTGTATGAACGCCAAAAAGAGCAAGTGCAGCATCCGAAAAGGCGTTCATCGAAGGGATGAACGCAAAAATAAGCGAATGGAGCATCCGAAAAGGCGTTCATCAAGTGGATGAACGCCAAAAAGAGCGAGTGCGGCATCCGAAAAGGCGTTCATCGGGTGTATGAACGCCAAAAAGAGCAAGTGCAGCATCCGAAAAGTCGTTCATCGAAGGGATGAACGCAAAAATAAGCGAATGGAGCATCCGAAAAGGCGTTCATCAAAGGTATGAACGCCAAAAACAGCGAGTGGAGCATCCGAAAAGGCGTTCATCGAGGGTATGAACGCCAAAAAGAGTGAGTGTAGCATCCGAAAAGTCGTTCATCGAGGGTATGAACGCCAAAAAAAGCGGGTGGAGCATCCGAAAAGGCGTTCATTGGATGTATGAACGCCAAAAAAGCGAGTGGAGCATCCGAAAAGTCGTTCATCGGGTGTATGAACGCCAAAAAGAGCGAGTGGAGCATCCGAAAAGTCGTTCATCGGGTGTATGAACGCCAAAAAGAGCGAGTGAGGCAGTCGAAAGGGCGTTCATCAAGGGGATGAACGCCAAAAAAAGCGGGTGGAGCATCCGAAAAGTCGTTCATCGGTTGTATGAACGCCAAAAAAAGCGAGTGGAGCATCCGAAAAGTCGTTCATCGAGGGTATGAACGCCAAAAAAAGCGGGTGGAGCATCCGAAAAGGCGTTCATCCCACGAAAACGCCTCCACACACGCCACGAATTGGTGTAATGGAGCCTCCATCCCACGAAAACGCCTCCGCACACGCCACGAATTGGTGTAATGGAGCCTCCATTCCACGAAAAGGCCTCCATCCTACGTCGCGACTATGTGTATTGGGCTCCGTACAGCCCTCTAGACTTTTAGCACTAATTTTAGAATTTAGGCTTTAGTTGAAACTTATTAGTTCTTTTGCCGTATAGTTAATTAGTTGGGATTAATAAAGGGGGAAGGAAATTGGATCTTAATACTTTGTTGATTTTATTTATTGCGGTAATTGTTATCGTGGTTATTGCCGTGTTCTTATCATTCGTACCTGTTATGCTGTGGATTTCAGCATTAGCTGCAGGAGTACGAATCGGAATTTTCACATTGGTAGGGATGCGACTTAGAAGAGTCGTGCCTAGGCGTGTGATCAACCCTTTGATTAAAGCGGTGAAAGCGGGCATTCAGCTCAGCACCAATCAGCTGGAAAGCCATTACCTTGCAGGGGGGAATGTCGACAGAGTCGTGAATGCTTTAATTGCGGCTCATCGCGCGAACATTGAGCTTAGCTTTGAACGCTGTGCGGCAATCGATCTTGCTGGCCGAAATGTTTTGGAAGCTGTTCAAATGAGTGTGAATCCAAAAGTGATTGAAACACCGTTTATTTCCGGGGTAGCTATGAACGGGATCGAAGTCAAAGCGAAGGCGCGAATTACGGTTAGAGCGAATATTGATCGGTTAGTTGGGGGAGCGGGTGAAGAAACAATTATTGCTCGTGTCGGTGAAGGGATTGTCTCAACCATTGGATCTTCTGAAAGCCATAATCAAGTGTTAGAAAATCCCGATCTCATCTCTCAGACTGTTTTGAAAAAAGGGCTAGATTCAGGAACCGCCTTTGAAATTCTCTCGATTGATATTGCGGATGTCGACATCGGTAAAAATATTGGGGCTCATTTGCAAACCGAACAGGCTGAAGCCGATAAAAAAATAGCTCAGGCCAAAGCAGAGGAACGCCGCGCTATGGCAGTTGCGACTGAGCAGGAAATGAAGGCTCGGGTACAGGAAATGCGTGCCAAAGTGGTTGAATCAGAAGCTGAAGTACCACTTGCGATGGCAAAAGCTCTTCGGGAGGGGAATTTAGGGGTGATGGATTATATGAATTATAACAACATCAAAGCCGATACGGAAATGCGCCGATCAGTAGGCGATATGAATGATCCTCAAAATGAAGAGTAAGGATTGATGCAACATGAGTTTTTTTACACTTTTTATAATCATATCAGTTATAGCCGCCATTGCCAAAGCGGTCAAACGCTCTGATTCGTCAGTTAATAGGGGTAGGTTTGGAAGCAGCCTCACCCAACGCTTTATCGGTTCTCAATCAGAAGAAAGGGGCGGGGAACCGGAACAGAACGCCTTTTATGAAGAAGAAATTCTCACCTCGCCAACGCAAACTAGTGAAACAACCGGGGGGCTATTGAGGCGCGAGGATTTGCAGACGGATTTTGGCGATCAGAATAAACCGAAACCGGCAACTAGGGAACGTTCCAAAAGAACGGAGATCCTGTTTGAAGTCCAGACGCCGATCGCGCAACAACAGCCTCCTCTAAATCGTCTTAATCTTACACCTACAAGAAAAAAATTAGCGGAGAGCTTTATTCTATCTGAATGCTTTAGTGAACCTCGAGCACGAAAACCCTATCAGCCGAGAATTTATAATAAAAGATGATGGGGATGACTTCCTAGAAGAGTCTATTGATTCTTCCGGGAGGTCTTTTTTTATACACTTCACCTTTTCTTTGGTGATAGTCCTCTATCTTGTTTCATAAAGATGTAAATAGAGGTGGTGACGTTGGCAAACAAATGGCGCGATCAATTCAAAAAATTATTTGTGAACTACTCGGAGTTGCCTGCCGATGTTGTAATGGATTTACCGCGTATTACACTTATTGGCCAATTACATATATATATTGAAAATCACAAAGGGGTATTAGCTTTTTCCAAAACAGAACTGCGACTTGCTTTAAGCCAAGGTCAACTGCTTATAACGGGAAATCAATTTGTTTTGAAAACCATTTTACCCGAAGAAATTTTATTAGAGGGAACGATTGATAAAGTTCAATTTATAGATTGATTGAGAAAATAGGTGAAGCTTATGAAGACAAAAAATTGGAGCGAAAATTTACAAGGCCATGTCATTGCAACGGTTAGAGGCCGATTGGTTGAACCGTTTATCAATCGATGTATTCGAGAACAAATTAGAATTTGGGATATCAAGCGGATTGAAGAGGATCGGATCCAATGCTCGATCCTCTTAAGCGATATTAAACGGATTAAGCCAATCTTAAAACAAACCGATTGCCGAATCCATTTTGACGAACGAGTTGGCCTCCCTTTTTGGACAAGGCGCCTGCTTGGGCGTTTTGGAATGATAGGTGGATTCATCCTTTTCTTTTTTATCATTTTTTTCATGTCAAACATGGTTTGGCAGATCGATATTCACGGGGCAGATCCTGTGCTTGAAGATGAAATTAGAACCATACTCGCAAAACAAGATATTCATGTTGGCGCGATCGAGTTTCTCTTACCTTCTCTTGGGGAAATCGAGGATCAATTGAACAGTCAATTAAAGGAAACAACATGGGTAGGAGTGTCTCGAGATGGGACAACTTATCGGGTTGATGTGGTTCAAAAGGAACTTCCTAAGAAGGAAAAAGAGATTGGCCCTAGAGACTTGATCGCCTCTAAGACCGCGACCATCAAAAAAGTTTACGCTGAACAAGGGCAGGCTGTGGTTCAGCAGAATGATGTCGTGAAGAAAGGGCAGCTTCTCATTTCCGGTATGATGGGGGATGAGGCCCATCATAAGTTCGTCCCAGCAAAAGGAACCGTGTTGGGGGAGACTTGGTATACTTCAAATACAGAAGTCCCTTTAAATACAAGCTATCACACTTATACGGGGAGAACGTATACGAAGCGTCAAATCAAGGTTTGGTCCCTGACCATTCCGATATGGGGGTTTAACGCTAAACCGTTCCAAAAGCAAGTGACGGAAACAGTCACCCATCCGTTCCACTTCTTATTGTGGGATATCCCCATTAAGTTTCAGACGGTGACGATCCGTGAAGCTAGTCAATTGAAGAATCGATTAACTAAAGATCAAGCGAAAAAGATGGGGGAAGAACTGGCGCGACAGCAGTTAACGAGGGAGCTCTCATCTGATGCAAAAATTCTCTCAGCAAAGATCCAAAAAGACAAGGTGGAAAAAGGTGTGATGCATCTTCAAGTCTTTTTTACGGTTGAAGAGAATATTGCCAAGCCCCGCCCCTTCTCACCGAAGGACCGCCAAAAAGATTTAAAAGAGAAGATGGACAAACAAGAACAAGGGAACTAGACCCTTGTTCTTATTTGTTTTAATTGATACAGGTCAAAAAGACCATTGGAATTGAAACTCTTGGTTATGGTAAACTAATAAAAACAAAAACTGTTTTCTCTGTTAAAATATACTAAAGATGTGGAGGCAAGAAAACAGTTCCAAGGAGATTGAGGCCATTTGTCTGAAAGACTTCTACATACAATTGAACTGCATTTAAATGAACAACATGATGTCATCACCTTATTTGGACCAAAAGATGCTCATTTGAAGCTTATAGAAGACCGCCTAGGGTGTTCGATAGTGACAAGAGGAGAAGGTGTGGCTGTAGGTGGAACTGAAGCACAAGCTGAGTTGGTTGAGATCATCCTGAATGGGCTTCTGAAACTTGTGCGTCAAAAGGTCGCCATTTCTGAGCGTGATGTCGTCTATGCGATTCAGTTGGCGGAAACCGGTCAAATTGACGTCCTAGATGAATTGTATGAGGAAGCGATTACGTTTAACTCGAAAGGAAAGCCGATCCGAATCAAGACATTGGGCCAGAAGCATTATGTGCAAGCCATGAAGAAAAATGACATGGTTTTTGGCATCGGGCCTGCTGGAACAGGTAAAACCTATCTAGCGGTTGTCATGGCTGTTACCGCCCTAAAAGCAGGGTCGATCAAAAAAATTCTTTTAACAAGACCTGCTGTTGAAGCCGGTGAAAGCCTAGGCTTTTTACCAGGGGATTTAAAGGAAAAAGTAGATCCTTATTTGAGACCGTTATATGATGCTTTGCATGATATTCTCGGTCAAGAGCATACACAGCGTTTAATCGAACGCGGGACCATTGAGATCGCGCCTCTTGCTTATATGAGAGGAAGAACGCTTGAGGATGCCTTTGTTATCTTGGATGAAGCGCAAAATACGACACAAGAGCAAATGAAGATGTTTTTGACACGGCTTGGATTTGGTTCGAAGATGGTCATTACAGGGGATATTACCCAGGTTGACTTGCCAAAAGGCAAAACATCCGGACTAAAGATGGCTGAAACAACATTGAGCCATGTCAAAGGGATTTCCGTTATTCGTTTGCAGCGTGTGGATGTGGTACGTCATCCGCTTGTGCAAAAAATAATAGAGGCTTATGAAACTGTCTAATTGGTGATTAGAATTCATAGAGTGTGGGTTTGGGGATGAAATACGAATAGGGTGAGGAGAAATGAAATGAAATGAAAAAGCTTGAGTGGCAGACGTTCATCAATCGTTTCAAAGCACAAGTCGCTTTTTCTTGGCTGGTCTATTTCGCCATCGGAGTCGTTATGTTCGTTGCGACGATCAATACGGCCATGCCTGCCAAACTTCATATTCAACTGCACCAAATTGCAACACAGGATATTCAGTCGCCTGTTGAGGTCGTCGATGAAGTCGCAACAAAGGTAGCCCAAGAGCAGGCCTCTGCTGATACGCCAACTTCTTATGTATATCAGAAAGACCTGGCCATGATTCAAGTTGAAAAGGCAAGTGATATCTTTAGTGCGATTACAGAGGAGCGGAACAAGGTCAATTCTATCGTGACGAATACCTCTGATCAGGCTGACAGCGAAGGTGAGAGTCAAGATCAAGAAGAGGCAGGCACATCTATTCCTTCTATCGATCAGCAGATAAAAGATGTAAGGAATAAGCTGACCGATTCCGCCAGTCAGCAAATTTCAGATAGTACTTTGAAAACGTTGCTGACGACGTCTGAACACAATTTCGGTCTTGCCAGTGAGATTGTCAGCTCATCGATTTATGAATCCATGAGTAATAAGATAAAATGGGATGATCTGGATAAAGTTCAACAGGCAGCACTGAATTCGATCCCTACAACTGTCGATTCCCAAGAACTGCATCAGGCGATCGGTGATTTGCTCAATTTCCTCATTGTTCCCAATTACGTGTTCGATGCGGCAGGGACTAAGCAAAATAAGGCAGAGGCTGCAAAAGCGGTTGATCCCGTCGTTATCCATCAAGGTGAGGTTATTGTAAAAAAAGGGGAATTGGTCACCACTGATGTGATGAGAAAGCTAAAAGCCGTGGGATTATTGAATGAAACCTTTAATATCTTACCGTTTATAGGGCTTGCGATCTTTGTTACCTTTTTAACGATTTTAATTGGAATGGAACTTATCCAAATACAGCGTTCCAAGAAATCCACTAAAAATCTCCTATTGGTGTATTTCTGCTTATTTTTTATCACGTTTGTCTTTATTAAGCTTGATGCCCTCCTCAGGCATACTCATTTAACAGGGATTGAATTTATTATCCCGGTTTCTAGCGGTACGCTTTTGATGGCTATCCTGATTAATAAGCGAATAGCGGCAGTGTCCTCCATCGCTTTTGCACTTTGTTCCGGTTTTATATTCGGAAGCTCTGAAGGGACATCCGGGATTTTTGATTATCAAATGGCCATCTATATTTTGTTCTCGACTCTTGCCGGTTCGACGGTTTTAAGAGGCAGTCATTCACGGCCAAGGATCTTGCAAACTGGGTTAATAATTTCAGTTGTAAACGTCATGACGGTGCTCAGTCTAATGTTAATGAAAAGCGGCGGGCTGCATCTGCCATCACTTGGACTCGAATTGGGCTATACCGTCCTATCCGGCTTTTTATCAACCATACTAACATCTGGTCTCTTACCTTTCTTTGAAACGGTATTTGGCATCTTGTCAGCGCTTCGGTTAATCGATCTATCAAATCCCAATCACCCATTGTTAAAGAAAATTTTAATGGAGGCACCTGGCACTTACCACCATAGTATTATGGTGGCCAATCTTGCGGAGAGTGCTTGTGAAGCGATTGGAGCAAACGGTCTTTTGGCAAGAGTCGCTGCTTATTATCATGATATCGGAAAGACAAAACGCCCTCATTTTTTTATTGAGAACCTGATGGATGAGGAAAACCCTCATGACAAAATATCGCCGCAGCTTTCTAAAACGATCATTATCTCACATCCCTATGACGGGGCTAAGATCTTGCGTGAGCATCGATTGCCTAAAGAAATTATTGATATTTGTGAGCAGCACCATGGAACAACCCTGTTAAAATTCTTCCATCACAAAGCTCAGGAAGAAATGGGGCAAGCGATTGATGAGAGCGAATTTCGTTATCCGGGACCAAAGGCCCAAACTAAAGAAGCGGCAGTGGTTGAACTTTGTGACAGTGTGGAGGCAGCGGTTCGGTCTATGAAAAAGCCGAATCCTGTTAAAATCCAAAATCTCGTGCAAAAAATTTTTAAGGACCGATTGCAGGATGGCCAGTTTGATGAATGCGATATTACGATGCAAGAGCTTCATGAGGTCCAAACGTCCATTTTTGAAACCTTAAATGGTATTTTCCATCAAAGAATTGAGTATCCCGAAGAAGGGGATAAGAAAGCGGTGAGCGAATGACACTTGAAATTGATTTTGAAGATGAAGGCCAAGAGGTAAGTGCCCAAACGATTGAAATGCTCGATAAGCTTTTGAAGCATTGTGCCAAGGAATTAGATGTCCAAAACGCGGAATTATCGGTCATGTTTGTGGATAATGACCGGATCCAAGAGATCAACGCTATGTATCGAGATAAAGATCAGCCAACAGACGTGATCTCCTTTGCATTAGAAGAGGAGGGAGAGGGAGAAGTGGTGATTGTCGGAGAAGCCGATCTTCCAAGGGTGCTTGGTGATATTGTCATTTCCGTTCCGAAAGCTGTGGAACAGGCGGCCGACTATGGTCACTCGTTTGAACGTGAAATAGGGTTCTTAGCAGTTCACGGATTATTGCATTTGTTAGGGTATGATCACATGACAGAAGCTGACGAATCTGAGATGTTTGGCCTGCAGGAAAAACTGCTCGACTCCTTTGGACTTACGAGGTCTTCGTAATGACTGGTGACCGGCGAAAGCCCGGACCTTTTTTAAAAAGCTTTGTCTGGGCATTTTCAGGGATCGGTCAGGCTTTTAAATCAGAAAGAAATTTACATGTCCAAAGCAGTGTCGGCTTCATCGTCATCGTCGTGTCCATTTATTTACATATTTCGCTTTCAGATTGGATTCATGTTAGCTTACTTATTGGTGGTGTGATAAGCTTAGAGCTAGTGAATACGGCCATTGAAAGGGTGGTTGATCTCGTGACAGAGGACAAGCATCCGCTTGCTAAGGCGGCAAAGGATATCGCAGCAGGAGCGGTGCTCTTTTTCTCAATCACCTCCGTTGTGATTAGTTTTCTTATTTTTCTTAAATACATCCTGTAAAAGGTGGTAGCGTATGACGACTCAAGAACAATTAGTAGAAGCAGCCAAGCGGGCAAGGGAACTGGCCTATGTTCCCTATTCTAACTTTCAGGTAGGGGCGGCACTGCTTACCGACCAAGATGAGATCATCTTAGGAGGAAACATTGAAAATGCTGCTTATTCTGTAACAAACTGTGCAGAAAGAACCGCTTTATTTAAAGCCTTCTCAGACGGCAAGAAAACGTACAAGATGATGGCGGTTGTCGCTGACAGCAACCGGCCGGTTCCGCCATGTGGCGCTTGCAGACAAGTCATGGCAGAGCTTTGTCCGGAAGACATGGTTGTCATCTTAGCTAATTTAAAAGGAGACACTGAAGTGACAAGTGTCAAAGAGCTTCTTCCAGGAGCATTTCAAGCAAAGGATATGAATGAAGAATGACAGATGGATTTAAATCGGGGTTTGTTGCCTTAATTGGCCGTCCAAATGTGGGCAAATCCACTTTACTAAATGAACTTGTTGGTCAGAAGGTGGCCATCATGAGCAATAAACCTCAGACAACAAGAAATAAAATTCAAGGGGTCTATACAACGGATGATGCTCAAATCATCTTTATTGATACTCCAGGCATTCACAAACCTAAGCATCGACTCGGTGAATTTATGACTCAAATTGCTGAGCAGACCTTAAGAGAAGTGGACCTTATTTTATTTATGGTAGACGTGGAAGCGGGAATGGGACGCGGTGACCAATACATTATGGAGCGATTGAAGAAGTCCTCTACACCGGTGTTTCTTATTTTAAATAAAATAGATCTAGTTCACCCAGAACAGCTTTTACCTGTCATTGATACGTATCGAAAAGAGATGGATTTTAAAGAGGTCGTTCCGATTTCAGCACGTCTTGGCAGCAATGTGAATACGATGTTAGAGGAGATCAAACATTACTTAGAAGAAGGTCCCAAATATTATCCAGATGACCAAGTGACCGATCACCCTGAGCGCTTTATTATCTCTGAATTAATTCGAGAGAAAATTCTCCAATTAACTGAGGAAGAAGTGCCTCATTCGGTTGCGGTCGTCATCGAAAACATAGAGCCCCCATCTAATGGTGACAAGATGACTGTTCAAGCCGCCATTATCGTGGAACGTGATTCTCAAAAAGGGATTATTATTGGAAAAGGCGGCAAAATGCTCAAAGAGATTGGTTCACGGGCACGGCGTGATATTGAAGCACTTCTTGGCTCTCGCATTTACCTTGAACTCTGGGTTAAGGTGCAAAAAAATTGGCGAGACAAGGCTTTTTATCTGCGTGACTTTGGCTTTGATCAAGATGAGTATTAAAAAAGAATGGGTCCTCTTGGGATGGAGAGGCTTCAATTAATGAGAGGAAAAAATTCCTTCTCATGGTTTAGGCAAAAATCGTGAATCCTATAAGTAGTTCTATAAAAGCATGAAAGGTGGTTGACGCATGTTAGACTTCACATGGAAAGTCTTTTGCATGACAGGAAACATTGACACCTATCTTCTTTACAAGGAACTTACAGATGAAGGAGACGAAATCGAGGAAACCGACCAGGAGCACTTTTCTGACCAGCCCATTCATTAATAGTGGGTGATAAGTGCAATGAATTCAGATGAAGCACTTGTGATACGTTCAACAAACTACGGTGAAACGAATAAAATAATTACTCTTTTAACAAAAGAAAAAGGAAAAATTGGGGTTATGGCCAGGGGGGCGAAACGACCAAAAAGCCCGCTGCATTCGGGCTCACAGCTCCTCACCCATGGCCTCTATTTGTATCAAAAATCAAGGGGTTTAGGGACGCTCTATCAAGCAGATAGTATTGAGGGATTTCGATACATAAAATCAGATCTCGTTGCTATGGCGCACGCTGCTTACATAATTGAGATGGTGGATAAGCTTGTTGAGGAAAATCAACCGTCTCCTTCACTCTTTTCATTTATTTTAAAGCTGCTGGAGCTTCTTGAAGACAAGCGTCCCCCCCAAGTACTGAGATTGATTTTTGATCTGCGCATGCTCGGTCTTGCCGGGATTCAACCAGAATTATCAAGCTGTGCCGCGTGCGGGGGGAGAAGCGGACCTTATTCCTTCTCGTTTTCTACGGGCGGGTTGCTGTGCACCGAATGCCGAAACCAGGATCCGACAGCCGTTCCTTTACCAGATCCTGTTACACGCCTTTTTTACTTGTTCCAAAAAATTGATCCAAATAAGATTGGTGATATCTCACTTAAACCTGAAACGGTTCAGCTAATGAGCGCTATTCTCGACCAATACTTTGATCAATATTCAGGGCTTCGACTCAAGTCCAAGCAATTTCTCAAACAACTTGATAAATTGGATTAAAACTTTCTTAAATTAAGAAAGTTTTTTTTCATGCTTTAAGTGCCTGGTTTAATAAAAGAGGTTTAATTCGAGTGAAATTCGCGGATGATAGGTAAATGTGACTAAGTCGTGACAATTCAAAGGTTTTGATGGGAAAAAGGAGGATTTTAGAACGGGAGATAGAAATACAATTAAGTAATATAAAGTAATGGCTTTGATTTTTAGTGAAGGCACTTTTTCTAAATGTTTGAAAAATCGCTTTTGCGAAACCTTATCTGTTTGTGAACGGTTCATGAAGGTGGTGAGCAGGATTGGAGTTAAACGAACGTCAAAACAAGATCCTACAAATTGTGAAAGAGCAAGAACCGATTACGGGTGACAAAATCGCGGATCAGTTAAACGTGACACGGGCGACGCTTCGTCCTGATCTTGCCATACTCACAATGTCCGGATTTTTGGATGCAAGACCAAGAGTCGGTTATTTTTTTACTGGAAAATCATCTTCGCAGTTGTTGATGGAAAAGGTTATTCAACTGACGGTAAAGGATTACCAGTCTATCCCTGTTGTTGTCCAAGAGGCCACCTCGGCCTACGATGCCGTTTGTACGATGTTTTTAGAAGATGTCGGAACTCTATTTGTCGTCAACAAAGAGGGGTATTTGACCGGGGCACTTTCGCGAAAGGATTTACTGCGGGCAAGTTTAGGCAATCAGGATTTAACATCTATTCCCGTTAGCATTATCATGTCTCGAATGCCTAATCTTGCCGTTTGTGAACAGACTGATTTGATTATCGACATTGCGAAGAGACTAATTGATCATCAAATAGATGGGCTTCCTGTTGTACGAAAAAAAGAAAAAGGATATGAAGTCATCGGGCGAATTACGAAAACCAATATAACGCGTGCTTTTACTGAGATGGTTCGGGATCATGACTAATTGGGGAGGAACAAAATGAATAAGAATCGCCTCATATATGTTGTTTCAGATTCAGTTGGGGAGACGGCTGAATTAGTCGTTCAAGCCTCTAAAAGTCAATTTCAGCAAAAAAAAATTAACACGCTGCGTTTTCCGTATGTTAATGATCAAGAGACAGTGGATGAAATTATCGCTTCAGCAA
Source organism: Pullulanibacillus sp. KACC 23026 (assembly GCF_029094525.1). Classification (NCBI taxonomy): domain Bacteria; kingdom Bacillati; phylum Bacillota; class Bacilli; order Caryophanales; family Sporolactobacillaceae; genus Pullulanibacillus; species Pullulanibacillus sp. KACC 23026. The sequence goes on from NZ_CP119107.1 coordinate 1,670,870, forward strand.
AAGAAAATCATGCCCTCATTGCATTTACCATTGTCATTCAATCGATTAAAGCTTATCTTGTCGATCAGGCAGAACTTCATCACGTTCCCTATATTGATATTCTCGGCCCTTCTATTCAAAAGATGCGCCAGTTTTTCGAAGAGGAGCCAAAGTTCGAGCCTGGGCTGATTCACAAATTGGACGAGGCCTATTTTAGACGAGTAGAAGCGATTGAATTTGCCGTTAAATACGACGATGCCCGTGATCCAAGGGGAATTATGAGAGCAGATATTGTTTTAATTGGTGTATCCCGCACCTCCAAGACCCCGCTCTCACAATATCTGGCTTTGAAAAGATATAAGGTAGCAAATGTTCCGGTTGTACCGGAAGTAGAACCTCCGGAGGAACTCTTTAAAATTAATCCAAAAAAGTGTTTTGGTCTGCGTATCTCGCCAAAACAATTGAACGATATTCGTAAAGAACGGCTTAAGGCTCTCGGACTCGCACAGGATGCCAATTATGCGAAGCTCGACCGGATCGAAAAGGAACTCAATCATTTTGAACAGGTCATTAGCAGGATTGGCTGTAAAGTGATTGATGTGTCTAATCGAGCCGTTGAAGAGACGGCCAATGTCATCATTAATACCTATAAAGATCAATCTTAAGGACTAATCGGGCAAAACAAAATCGGCTTAATAAGTGGAATGAATGGATGAATTTAGAGAAACACAAAAATTCCTATCAAGATAACTTGACTTTTTCAATGCTTTTTACTTGTCCAAATGAATTTAAATGTATTATAATACATTTTTGTGATAAAAATAGTGGATACATGGCTTGACTTATGGTAATCGACAACTTTCGAAAAATTAAAACATAGATTTGATGGGAGGAGTTTTAAGATTCGACCTCGAATATATTAAAATAGAGAAATTTGATGAAAGATGCACCTTTTTTTATTGACCTAAATCTAAGGGTGATCACATATCATAAGTTATAAAAAGAGACCGTCTCAAATTTTCGTCGATGCGGATGCTTGTCCCGTCAAAGAAGAGATATTAGTGGTAGCCAATCACTACCGCATTCAAGTGCTATTCGTAGCCTCTTATCAGCACCATTCAACAAAAGTAAGTGGACAATGGGTCTACGTGGATCCGGATCGGGAAGCCGCGGACTTGTATATTGTCAATCATGTTTCAACCGGTGATTTGGTTGTCACTCAAGACATGGGGCTTGCTGGACTTCTGACACAAAGAGGAGTTTACATATTAACTCCGCGAGGTAAGTCCATCCATGAAGGCAATATCTCTAGTCTTTTAGACCAACGCTATATCTCGAAGAAGTTAAGAGAAAAGGGACACCGTACTAAGGGTCCAAAGGCGATGAGTTCTGAGGATAAAGCTGTCTTCAAAAACGCTCTTATAGAATGGGTGCAAATGTACCATCATGGGGATGATTAGCTTGAGGATTGAGGAAGAAACGATTGAAAAGGTTCGAACAGCTTTGGATATCGTTGAGGTTGTCGGGGAATATGTCCATCTCAAAAAATCAGGGCGTAATTATTTTGGACTATGTCCGTTTCATCAAGAACATACGCCTTCTTTTTCAGTCTCTCCAGACAAACAGATCTTTCACTGCTTTGGCTGTGGAATGGGAGGCAATGTCTTTACTTTCTTGATGGAGCTTGAAGGATACAATTTTCCCGAGGCAGTCAGGGTATTAGCGGAGAAGGCCCATATCCCAGTACCTGAGAGTGAGACAAGAGAAGAGGGACAAAGACAGGATGATTTAAATCCATTATATCATGGGATGGAACTGTTAACCAAATTATTTCATTATCTTTTAGTGGAGACCGACTATGGAAAGCCGGCCCTTCAGTATCTTAAGGAGAGAGGATTCTCTGATGAAACCATCGCTCAGTATAAGATCGGGTACGCTCTTGACGATTGGGATACACAAACCAAATTCCTAGAGCGGCGCCAATTACCCTTACACTTATTTGAGCAGGTGGGGATGCTGGATAAACGATCGTTTGACGGCAAGCGATTTGATCGATTTCGCAATCGGGTCATGTTCCCAATTTGGGATACACGAGGGAGAACGGTGGCTTTTGCTGGAAGAGTTCTTAATGATCAAAAGCCAAAGTATCTCAACACACCGGAATCGCCCATTTTTCATAAAGGCCGCCTTCTATATGGGTACCATTTAGCGAGGCAGGTTATTAAACAACGAAATGAAGTGGTGTTGTTTGAAGGCTATATGGATGTGGTAAAAGCCTCTCAAGCAGGTGTGACAAATGGCGTGGCCTCAATGGGAACGTCATTAACGGAAGAACAAGCAGGACTTTTGACCCGCGGTGCCGAAAAGATAATAATATGCTATGATGCCGACCAAGCAGGTGTAGACGCCGCCTTTCGAGCTGCTTCTCTTTTGGAGAAATACGGAAGAACGATAAAGATTGCGCGAATGATTGATGGACTTGACCCCGATGACTACATTACCCGTTATGGTGCTGAACGCTTTAGGACAGATGTAATAGGGGCCAGCATGACGATCACAGCATTCAGGCTTTATTACTTAAGGAAAAATCGGAATCTAAACGATGAAGGCGATCGGCTTCGGTATATTGATGATGTATTGGGCGTCTTATCCGAATTGCCTAAGGCTGTTGAGCGAGATCATTATTTAAGGCAGTTGGCAGATGAATTTTCGCTTTCATTGGATGCCTTAAAACAACAGCAATACTTGATCTTTCGTCGGAAGAAACGAGCTGATAAAGCCGAACCGCCTGTTGGCAGACGTTTACCCGTTAAGAAATCGTCGCTTCTTCCTGCCTATTTAAGTGCTGAACGTCACCTCATCGCTTATATGCTTCGTCATGAGGATGTCGCAAATAAAGTGAGAACAGAAATTGGAGGCTCTTTTTATGACGATCTTCACCAGGCGATAGTGGCTTATCTTTATGCTTTCTATGAAGAAGGGTTGGAACCAGATATCAGTGCTTTTATTCAGAAATTGCCAGATCCTGATTTGAGAGCGCGTGTTACTGATATTGCTATGATTGATATTGATGAGGATGTGGATGAACAAGTCATCCAGGATTATATCGATCAAATGATCAAGCATCATCAAGTGCTTGTGATTGAAGAAAAACTTGCAGCCAAAAATGAGGCTGAAAAACAGCAGGATCTTGATACAGCAACTAAGCTCCTCGCCGAAATTATTGAATTAAAGAAAGACTTGCAAAACCGTTAAGAAATTTGAGCTTTGGAAGGAGGGGATCAAATGGCTGAGAAACAGAGCAAGCCAAAGATAGACCCTGAAGTGACACTTGACCAAATGAAAGAAAAATTGGTTGAATTAGGAAAAAAACGAGGGGTATTATCCTACAGCGAAATTGCTGAGCGCCTTGCGCCATTTGATCAAGACTCGGAGCAAATGGATGAGTTCTACGACTTTCTTGGAGAACAAGGCATCGATGTTCTTGAAGATGCTGGAGAAGAAGTCGAGGAATCAACTGAGGAAAAAGACGAAGAGTTTGATCTTAATGATTTAAGCGTACCACCAGGGGTTAAAATCAATGACCCAGTTAGAATGTACTTAAAAGAAATAGGCCGAGTGGATCTTCTTTCTGCAGAAGATGAGATTTCACTTGCACAGCGCATTGAAGAAGGCGATGAAGAAGCTAAACGCCGATTAGCAGAAGCTAATTTACGGCTTGTGGTCAGCATTGCCAAACGCTATGTCGGACGAGGCATGCTCTTCCTAGACTTGATCCAAGAAGGAAATATGGGACTAATCAAAGCCGTTGAGAAGTTTGATTACCGAAAAGGATACAAGTTCAGTACGTACGCCACATGGTGGATTCGTCAGGCGATTACACGCGCCATTGCGGACCAGGCACGTACGATTCGGATCCCGGTCCACATGGTGGAAACCATTAATAAACTGATTCGTGTACAGCGTCAAATGCTTCAAGACCTCGGGCGCGAACCAACACCAGAGGAAATCGGCAAAGAGATGGAGCTCCCATCTGATAAAGTCCGAGAAATCTTGAAAATCGCACAGGAACCTGTTTCATTAGAAACGCCTATCGGTGAAGAAGACGATTCCCATTTAGGTGATTTTATTGAAGATCAAGATGCTCAGGCCCCTCAAGATGCCGCTGCCTATGAATTGCTTAAAGAACAATTAGAGGATGTCTTAGATACGCTAACAGACCGTGAAGAAAACGTTCTTCGCCTTCGTTTTGGTCTCGATGACGGACGCACCCGTACATTGGAAGAAGTAGGCAAAGTATTTGGCGTGACACGTGAGCGAATTCGTCAAATTGAAGCTAAGGCCCTCCGGAAATTAAGACACCCAAGCCGCAGTAAACAACTAAAAGATTTTCTAGAATAAGTATGTTTAATTAAGTTTACTTCTTTATGAAGTAAACTTTTTTCTTTGCTTTTTTTTATGACTGATGCAGGTAAGAAGTTATTTCTATTTTACTGACTTTTTAAACGATTTGCAAACGCCCTAAAGTATTGAGTGATGTCGAAAGAAAGCTTGTGAAAAAAGATGCGATCCCCAACTATCTGTATTGACGGCATTTATCTGCGTGAAACTTGTCGAAAGGTTTTAAAGGATTGAAAGCCTTTACTTTAATCATTTATAATAATGTGTAAGCGTATACAATAGAGCGTTAGGAGGGAATCCATTTGCATTTCGATTTAACGGAAGAACAGGCCATGTTAAAAAAATTGATGCGTGAATTTGCGGATGAAGAGGTGGCCCCTGGAGCGATTGAAAGAGACCGGTTGGGCACTTTTCCGAAAGAGGTGATGAAAAAGTTAGGGGATCTCGGGATATTGGGGCTTCCTTTTCCTGAGGAGTATGGCGGGGCAGGGGCCGACACCATCAGCTTTGCGATCGCAACAGAAGAACTTAGCCGTGTTTGTGCGTCAACCGGTATCACTTATTCGGCACACGTATCGCTTGGTGGAGCGCCTTTGCACTTATTTGGAACCCCTGACCAAAAGGAACGTTATTTGACGGCCGTTTGCTCTGGTGAAAGCTTAGGCGCTTTTGGTCTAACTGAACCGGGAGCTGGATCAGATGCAGGGGGGACAGAGACGAAGGCCATCGATGAAGGGGACCACTGGGTGATTACAGGCAATAAATGCTTTATTACAAATGCTTCTTATGCAAACTTTGTCCCTGTTACTGCGGTAACGGGAAAGAAAGAAGGTAAGAAAGAAATTACAGCGATTATCGTCCCAACTCATTCTCAAGGGTTTCGTATCACAGAACCCTATGAAAAAATGGGATTACACGCTTCAAATACGACAGAGCTTTATTTGGAAGAGGTCAAAGTTCCAAAAGAAAATGTATTAGGAAGACGCGGAGAAGGGTTTAAACAGTTTCTAGTGACCCTTGATGGAGGGCGAATTGGGATAGGGGCAATGGCCATCGGGATCGCACAAGGGGCCTATGATAAAGCTCTGAGTTATGCCAAGAAGAGAACTCAGTTTGGTCAGTCTATTTCAAGCTTTCAAGTCAATCAATTTAAGCTTGCGGATATGGCGATGAAAATAGAATTTGCCCGGTTAATGGTTTATAAAGCCGCTTGGCTTAAGGACCAGGGAAAACGTTTCTCGAAGGAAGCAGCGATGGCGAAGCTTTATGCTTCAGAGATAAGTATGGAAGTCTGTCGCGAAGCCATTCAACTCCATGGGGGAAACGGGTACATGAGAGAATATGAAGTCGAACGATTTATGAGAGATGCCAAATTGCTTGAGATCGGCGAAGGAACCTCAGAGGTACAACGGCTGGTGATTTCAAGAGAAATAGGATGTTGAGGTCTAATAAGCCCACCAAGTAAGGGGAAGTGAGAGCCTGAATAAGGCTCTTTTTGCCGTTACAGAAGGACTAATACCCCTTCTATCATTTTTAAAAGAATAGCAAATCTTATTTTTTCTCTTTTCAGACACTTAATTTTAAAGTAAAATAAAAGTGGACTTTAATGATTGTTTATTGTTTCTGAAAATGTGAATAAGACATTTCTACATAAGGAGGCATAATAGGTTGAAACGAAATCCACTTATTCCGTTTGCGTTTATCGCTGTAATTGGAATCGTTCTCATGCTGGTGATAGGAGTGTGGGGCGGAAACACAGCGAGAGAGCGTGCTAATGGTGGAAGCAGCACTTCTCAATCTCAGGCGCAAACACCTGATAAAATCTTCCAACAAAATTGTTCCTCTTGTCATGGCGATCAACTTCAAGGTGGGATTGGTCCGAACTTGCAAAAAATTGGATCTAAGTTAAGCAAAGATCAAATATTAACCCAAATTAAAAATGGTGGCGGTGCGATGCCTGCGAATGTCATTCAAGGAAAAGATGCTGAAGCCGTCGCTACATGGTTATCGAAGAAGAAATAAATGAAATAAGTCAAACATAAAAGAGATGACACTTATAGTGTGGTCTCTTTTCATTTTTTCAGGATTTTAAATTGAGGAAATCAGTGTTTTCAGATGTGATTTGCATGTCTAAAAGCAACTGCGCTATGATAATAGTGGCTTAATTGTGTATCTTAAAGAGAATAGAGGAACAGAATGAATCCTATTAAAGTGTCAATGCGTTTATCATTACTTGCCCGTTGGATTCCAGTGGGCTCAAAACTTGCGGATATTGGGTCGGACCATGCCTATTTGCCCGTTTACGCTTTTCAAACCGGAAGAATTGTAAAGGCTATTGCTGGAGAGGTGAATCAGGGGCCGTATGAATCCGCAAGAGAAACAGTACAAGGACTTAATTTGTCAACATACATAGAAGTAAGGAAAGGGAACGGTTTAGAAGTGATCGAAAAGCATGAGGTGGATACCATTGTTGTCGCAGGAATGGGTGGTGCCCTCATTCGGAACATTCTAGAAGAGGGAAAATCACGTCTTTCTGATGATCAAACCCTTATTCTTCAGCCAAACAACGGGGAAGAGGCGCTTCGAGATTGGCTTTATATGAATCAATGGAAAATCGATAAAGAAGCTATTTTGGAAGAAGATGGTCATATTTATGAAGCCATGAAAGTGTCGAAGTCAAAAGACCGGTTTGACTATAGCCAAGAGGATCTTCTATTTGGTCCGTTTTTGAGAGTCGAACAATCCGCGACCTTTATAAAAAAATGGTCTCGTGAATTAGAAAAATGGGAGGGGATTTATCGCGGGATTCAAGAAAATGTAGATGATTCAATGGATAGGAAAGAAAGATTGGCTGAAATAAAAAAACATATTAAGCGGATTGAGGAGGCATTACAATGACGGTGCTGGACGGACAAGCGCTTATTCATTATTTTGAACAGCATGTACCGAAGTCTCTAGCTGTTGAAGGCGACCGAATCGGTTTGCAAATCGGAACCTTGAATAAACCGGTCAGCCGAGTGATGGTGACGTTAGATGTTCTAGAAAATGTGGTCGATGAAGCGATCCAAAAACAAGTTGATCTTATCATTGCCCATCACCCGGTGATCTATCGTCCTCTTAAAACCATGAGAACCGATCAGGGGCAAAGCAAAATTGTAGCGAAGTGTATTCAGCACAACATAACCGTATACGTTGCCCATACGAACCTTGATATTGCGGAAGGCGGGTTAAATGATTGGCTGGCAGATGCTTTAAAGCTGCAGGATGTGCAGGTACTATCTCCTACCTATACTGAGCCGCTTTATAAGCTGGTTGTGTTTGTTCCAAAAACCCATGAAACAAGAGTACGAGAAGCAATAGGAGAAGCAGGGGCTGGGTTTATTGGCAACTATAGCCACTGTACATTTAACGCCGCTGGAGTTGGAACCTTTCGACCAGGGGAAGGCGCGATGCCGTATATTGGGAGAATAGGGGAGTTGGAACGCGTTGAAGAAGTTCGAATCGAAACAATCGTTCCAGAAGGGCAGTGGCAGCAAGTTAAGGAGGCGATGCTTGCTGCACATCCCTATGAAGAAGTAGCTTATGATCAATATGAGTTGAAAAATCAAGGGAAGGTATTGGGTTTAGGCCGAGTGGGTGCCCTTAATACCCCCATGACTCTCAAAGCATTAGCCCAACATTTAAAGGCACTTTTTAAGTTGGAGGGAGTTCGGGTTGTAGGGGATTTATCAAGGGAAATTAAGACCGTTGCCGTGCTTGGCGGGGATGGTAATCATTATATTCACGAAGCTTCTGCCAAGGGAGCGGATTGCTTTATAACAGGGGATCTTTATTACCATACCGCTCATGATGCTATTTTAGACAAACTGTCTGTGATCGATGTGGGTCATCATGTTGAGAGTATCATGAAGCAAGGCGTCAAAGATCTATTAACGCCATTCATTAAGAATGGCCAGTATGAGACAGAGATTTTGATATCAGAAGCACCCACCAACCCGTTTCAGTTTCTTTAAAAGTTCAAAGAAATAAGAAAGCCCCCCTTGAATGTTAACGGGTTCACTTCAGAGGTGCAAACAATTAACTATCAAGGTAAATCGCACGGGTTTCACATAGTCATTCACCGCGCGATTTTTATTGTAATATCAATATTTATTGACCCTTTCATCCGTAAATCACCGATCAAATCACAGTTTAATTTACATGGGTGGAAATAATTATTGGAGGTGTGTGAATTAACTGGTGATTGAGCAAGTGAAAGGTAGGGTAATTACCAAGCCATTTGGATATATATGTAAAAATAAGGGTTGAATTATCGAAGACTTTGTGAAAAAATGGTTCTTAAAGTAAAAACCGGACTGTCATGGTTAACAATAAATTTTAGAGTCACCTGTGATCGTTGAAATAAGCGGAGATTTTTCCGTTATCAACCAAAGTAGCGTTCAGTTCGTCGTGAATAAGCGGAGTTTTTCCGTTTAAACAAAAAGAAATGACCCATTTTCATGTTTTTTGAGTCAATAGACGGAATTATTCCGTCTATTTTAGCTATTTTCAATGTCGCTTTCTAAATAAGCGGAATTTCTCCGCTTATTTAGAAAGTTTGCTTTAGCCATTTAATGAAAGAGGTAATCGATTGCATTTTATGAAAATAAAACAACCGAATCTCAAAGGATTCGGTTGTTTTGACGTTTACTAGCCTTTTTCTTTCTGTCATTTTTATTGTGAATAGTAGGGTGATTTAAGGTGATGATGAGTTTTGCATCTCACAAGTAAATCCGTTACTTGAATGTTCAGGGGGGTTAGGTGCTTGTCCTGTATAGAGAGTAGCTGATTAAGACGTTTTGACTTTAATTTTGGGTAAAATATTTTGTTTGACTTGTGACGGGATCACCCATGTATCTGGATTATTAGGGTTATATTGATCGAGAAATAGGACGACATCCTTGGTCAATTGAGTAGGGGTGGATGCTCCGGACGTTACAGCTACTTTGCGGACACCTTTTAACCATTCAATATTTAATTCGGATAAGTCAGCGATGCGATGTGCTCGTGTACCTGCAATTTCCTCTGATACTTGCGCCAAACGGTTTGAATTGTTGCTTCTCGGGTCACCGACCACAATGGTCAAGTCACAATCTTTGGCCTGCTCAGCAACGGCTTCTTGCCGAGTTTGGGTCGCCAAACAAATTTCATTATGGATTTCAGCATGTGGATATTTTTCTTTTACATGATTCATGATTTCCCGAACGTCCCATTGTGACATGGTGGTTTGGTTCGTGATCACGAGTTTTTCATTGGCTAATTCAAGAGCATCCACGTCCTCGTGCGTTTCAACAAGATGGACACGTCCGGGTGCAACACCCATGGCTCCTTCAGGCTCGGGATGCCCTTTTTTGCCTATATAAATAACATGATAGCCGTGTTGTTCCTTTTCACGAATTAAATCATGTGTTTTGGTAACATCTGGACAGGTTGCATCGATGGTTGTCAGCCCTTTTTCCTCTGCAATCCTTCTTATTTCAGGTGAGACACCGTGAGCTGTGTAGATGACGGTTCCATGGTCGACACTCTTAATGAGCTCGTGCCTTGAAGCGCCGTCTAATGTGATCACACCTTCCTCTTTAAAAGCCTCTGTGACATGGTGGTTATGCACTAACATGCCTAATATATAAATCGGCCGAGGCAAGTCTGGATTCATCGCGGCTTTTCGAGCGACGACCATAGCATCCACGACACCGTAACAATAACCGCGGGGTGAAACTTTAATGACTTCCATAATGGGCCTCCTTTTAATTTCCTATTCCTTAACCTATTATAAAGAAGACCTCACTGTAAGACAATGAAAGAGTTAGGCTTAAGAGTTTCTGATCACAAGCTTAAGTTCAATTTAGACATATAAAGAGGGTTTAGACGTTTGCTTACGGGTTTCTTTGAGAGTTCTATTAGCGGGTCGAGATTTGGATTGTGTTGCTTTTTCTTTTCCTGCTTGAGTGCGAGTGGACGAGGCTGGTTTTGATTTCTTCGCCGCCTCCCGTGAAACCTTCTGGGAAGAGTTGCTTTTTTTGGACGAACGGGTTGTCGTCTCTTTTTCATCCTCTTCGGTATCTTCAATTTCAACTTTATTATCAGATGCATTTTCCTCTGTTGCTTCTTCTTCAGCTGCTTCTGCTTCTTCCGCAGCCCCTAGAGCAGTAAAGGCTTTTGCCATATTAATTAAATTAGGCAAGTTCTTGACCATAGGTGCTACTTGCTGGACCATCGGCATCACTTGTTGGCCAAATTGGACGACCTTTTGTACATTTTGAATGGTCCCCATAATCCCTCCACCATTGCCAGATGTAAGAGAAGAAAGGGAACTTAATAATCCACCTCCAGAGTTAGAGGCTGTACCAGATGCCAAGCCGCCAAACCCGTTACCTCCAGCACCCATCATGTTAGACGCTCCCATACCCATGAAGCCGTTACCTCCGGGCATTCCTGGAAACCCCATCCCATTCATGGAATTACCAACTGAAGAGGCTCCTGCATTACCTCCACGGTTGAACAAGCCGCTTAAGAGTCGGCTGATTCCGCCACCTCCGCCATTGCCGCCGGCGACATTTCCGCCCAAACCGCCAGCACCGGGAAAATTCCCGCCTATTCCGGCTGGGGGCATTCCACCTGGGGGAAATCCACCGATGTTCGGAAAACCTCCAGGCATACCTTGCATTCCTCCAAAACCACCGGGTGCGTTCATGAAACCATTGCCCATTCCTTGTGCCATACCTGGGCCATTAAATGCTCCCTGAGCCATTCCAGCAGCTCCCTGAGAGGGTTGTGAAAATGGAAACATTGGGATTCACTCCTTTCTCTGGTAAACGTTATCCCGCGAATCTTATAGAAGCTGAACGGGTATATTCAGCCGTCATTCTTTTCGTGACAAACTACCAACAAGCTTGAAAAGGCTCGTCAAAATGGGCGTTATCTACCAAAGCCTCGAGATGTTGTATCTTATGCGTACGAATAAGACCATGTGTTAAAAAGACAGCATTTATTTGCGATAGCTCGCCTATTATTTGTTATCCAGCAGACTTACTTTCAGGAAATGGAGTGTGGTAAAATAGAAGGAGAAAAGAGGGATGTCGAATGGTGTTGAAAATTGGTTCACACGTGTCAATGAGCGGTGATAAAATGCTGCTTGCCGCAAGTGAGGAAGCCGTCTCTTATGGTGAAACGACCTTTATGGTTTATACAGGGGCACCTCAAAATACACGACGTAAATCCATAGAAAAATTAAATATTGAAGCAGGCAGACAGCATATGCTTGAAAATGGGATTGAGGATATTGTTGTCCATGCTCCCTATATTATCAATATCGGGAATACAACAAAGCCCGAAACATTCCAAATTGGCGTCGAATTTCTTAGAAAAGAAATTGACCGCACTGAAGCTATTGGTGCCCGTCAAATTGTGCTCCACCCGGGTGCGCATGTGGGGGAAGGCGTGGAAAAAGGTCTTAACAAGATTATTGAGGGCCTGAATGAAGTGCTCACCCAAGAGGACAAGGTCCAGATTGCGCTGGAAACGATGGCAGGTAAAGGGTCAGAATGCGGCTATGAATTTGAACAGCTGGCAACGATCATTGAAGGGGTTACCCATAATGATAAATTGTCGATCTGTTTTGATACCTGTCACACGCATGATGCGGGCTATGATATCGTTAATCGATTTGATGACGTTCTTGAAGAATTTGACCGTATTATTGGCCTCGACCGAATTAAAGTGGTTCATGTCAATGACAGTAAAAATCCAAGAGGCGCGCGCAAAGACCGTCATGAAAATATTGGATTTGGGCATATTGGGTTTGATGCCCTAAATAATATAGTCCATCACCCTGTTTTCGCCAACATTCCCAAAATCCTAGAAACTCCGTTTGTTGGAGAAGACAAAAATAATAAGCTGCCTCCTTATAAATTTGAAATCAACATGCTCAAAGAGAAGACCTTTGACCCTCAACTTTTAGAGAAAATCAAAGAACAATAAGAATGACGGCCATTTTCTCTTGCTTGATGGAGAGTTTTTTTTGCGAAAAAGGCGCCGGATTACTTACTCCACCGAAATTCAATTTTAAAAAGAAAAGGGCATCCATTTAATTGGATGCTTTTTTCCGTTGTAGGAAACTTTAGAGTCTAGACTGGTGGTGGTGACTCGTGTTTGAAAAATAAACGAAAAAATTCCGCTTAAATGGGGAAATAACCCTATTTTCTTAAAAATAAGGGTAGTTTTTCCGTTTAATGGATCCAAAACCTTTGGGATTTAACGGATCGAGAGTTGTTAACCGGAAATTCTCCGCTTATATCTGTTTCAGAATCTGCCTCTTTAGTCGTTAAGCGGAAATTCTCCGCTTATCTCCATATCAAAAAGTGCCTCTTTAACAGCCAACCGGAAATTCTCCGCCAAACCGGCCGTGACGAACCGAAAAATTCCCTCCAATTATTTTTTACTTTGACTCTTAACAAACCGTTGAAAGAGGCGATCCATGGATTCTGAGAGGGCAGGGTCAATTTTTTCGGCAATGGTATTTAAAATAGCTAAGCGCTTATCTTCATTAAATAAATCAAAGGAATCTTTTCTAAGTAATAAGACCACTTGGCGTGCTTGAACACGCGTCATTTCAATATCGTATTTTTTGGCAAATTCAAGGAGTTCACGTGGATTCATCGTCTTTAATTTATAGTTGACGACTGTTTTTAATAAAGGATTCATCTCAATCGCTCCTTCAATTTAAGTCATTCTTCAAGCCTTTTCATGTACTAGCTCATTGAAACATATGTCTTTTTTAGTGTATGGGTATCCTTTTATTGTGTGACTGATTAGGAAATATTTGCATCTTTATTTTCTGGGCAAGAAGGTAAACTAATAATGATCCTTCGACAGAAAGTGAGGAATCACAAATGGCTGATAAGGATCTAGAAAATAAAGTGGATGACCGCGATCAAAAGTATTATGAGGATGTCTTTGGAAAACAAGAGGTCTCAGATAATAAGGTTGATGATCGCGACCAAGAGTATTATGAAGATGTCTTTGAAGATCGAGGCACTTCAGATGATTACAACGAAGAATATGCGGCTGAAGCCGTTGACCCAGATCTTATCACGAGGCGGGATATTGAAGCCGATGATGCGACAAGTACAGGGTTAGGTTGGTTAGCCTTAGCCCTCTCCATTATTGGTCTCTTCTTTCTCCCTATAGTGATGGGGATTGCCGGGATTATTGTGGGCTTTATTGCAAGAGCGCAGGGAGCCCGCGGTCTTGGTGCATGGGCTATAGGAATAGGAGCTGCTGTGATTATCTTAAGACTAGTGGCTTACCCATTCTTATAAAGTAAAAAAGGCTAGTCCGAGAATTGGACTAGCCTTTTTCTTAGTTCTTAATGGTTTCTTTTGCTTCTTTTTCAGCATATTCTTGTGCGAGCAAATCGACTTCTTTCTTCAATTCGCTAACGAGTTGGTCCTCTGGGACTTTACGGATAATTTCGCCGTGTTTGAAGAGAAGCCCTTCGCCTTTTCCGCCGGCAATTCCGATATCCGCTTCACGAGCTTCACCAGGGCCATTTACCGCACACCCTAATACAGCGACTTTAATCGGTGCTTTGATTTGTTGCAGATATTCCTCGATTTCATCCACCACATTAAAAAGGTTAAATTGAATCCGCCCGCATGTTGGACAAGAAATAAGGGTAGCTGCGTTAGAAGCAAGACCAAATGTTTTAAGAAGCTCACGAGCGACTTTAACTTCTTCTACAGGATCGGTTGAGAGTGAGATGCGAAGGGTATTGCCAATGCCTTCGTATAACAAGACACCCAAACCAGCTGCACTCTTAATGGAGCCAGAAAACTTAGTTCCCGATTCCGTAATCCCAAGATGAAGTGGATAATCAAAGGCCATGGAGGCTTTCTTATAGGCTTCAATGGCTAAATTTACATCAGATGCCTTTAAAGAGACAATAATGTCATGAAAATCAAGATCCTCTAAAATCTTAATATGATGCAAGGCACTTTCAACCATCCCATCCGCAGTAGGATAGCCGTATTTCTCAAGGATATGACGTTCAAGAGAACCAGCATTGACACCGATTCGGATCGGAATGCCTTTTTCCTTACAAGCTTTGACAACTGCTTCGACTTTATCTCGGCCGCCGATGTTACCAGGGTTAATACGGATTTTATCGGCGCCGCCTTCAATCGCTTTTAAAGCAAGCTTGTAATTAAAATGAATATCCACAACAAGTGGAATATGGATGCGTTTTTTTATTTCCGGAATCGCTTCAGCTGCACGCATGTCTGGACAAGCGACACGCACCACCTGACAGCCAGCTTCTTCCAATCGTAATATTTCAGCAACCGTTGCTTCAACGTCATGCGTTTTGGTCGTTGTCATACTTTGAATGACAAGTTCATTGGAACCGCCAATGGTAAGGTTGCCTACTTTGACTTGGCGTGTTTTTGTTCGATGGGTGATCTCAGGCATTCCCCAATCGCTCCTTTAAATTTCCAGTCACCAAGAAACAGTGATTAGAAAGTAGTTATCGAGATTCATTATAGTAAGGTACACTAACAATCATCTTCATGATAGAGCATCTGCCTACACGCCGCAAGTGTTTTGTCTAATACGTCACAAAAAATTACTTGTAAAGCTTGAATTTATAAGCTTTCCCAATTTGAATGTGATTGGGATCGACAGACGGATTTAAGTCCTTAAAATCCTTTAAAACTTGAGTGATGGATAATGTTTTTTCCCCGTTTAATTGTTCTTCAATCGAAAGCACCGTATCTCCGGGCTCAACTGTTTTAGTTGTTACAGTGCTAGAAGAGGGGGCGGGCGTTGTTTGGGTTGTCTGACTAGAAGAGGCGTCAGACAGCGGTGACGTCATGGGTTTTATTAGAGGCAGTGTCCCGTGTGTGAGGTCGGAAAAGCTTGTCCAACCGATAACCGCTAGAACGATTATAAGCAACCACTTCTTCATTGAAACGACTCCTTCGAGAGGGCTATTAGCGCTTGTAATGGTTTATATAAAGTTAAAATTAGTTAGCAAATTTTCTACTGTTGTTTCATATCTATGCTTGAAGCCCGTTCGTTATGCCGATTATTTTTGAAAATGAGGTGAAACGTATCTCATTTTTTATCGTATATAGTAGTAAGCAATATTTAGTGAAAAGGAGGGGATCAGTTTGGCGTTGTTTCAGGATCCTTTATTTGGCTTTTGTGTGATTGGAATTGCCACTTTTTTGCTGGCAGGAGAGTGTCTGGTCAAAGCAAAAGGCCTCTTTGGGTTGATTGGATTTGTGCTTTACATTTTATATCTTTATAGTCAATTAACGGACCATTCAAGTTATTGGTTAATTGCGGTGATGGCAGTCGGGGTTATCTTTGTTGTCCTTGATGGCGTGCTTATTACAAACGGGACGGTTGCGATTATCGGCTTAGTCAGCATCATGCTGGCATTGGCAGTCGCAAGCCCCAGCCTTCCATATGGGATTGGTGTGAGTGTAGCCTTTTGGGTAGGACTCTTTCTCTCGTTACTACTTATTAAAACCATGCCTGCAAGAACGTTTTGGAGGCGCTTAGCTCTTTTTGATCAATCGACAAGTGAGGCAGGGTATAATTCGTTGAACGAAGAGACTAAGCTGCTGATCGGAAAAACAGGCTTAACCGTCAGTGTGCTTCGTCCGGTCGGAACCATAGAGATAGATGGGGAAAGATACAGTGCAATGACAAACGGAGAATGGGTGCAATCGGGGATAGAGGTTCTGGTGACGGATGTTGATGGAACAAAAATCGTTGTCAAGCCTCTTTCCATTGAACTTGAAAAATAAAAAGATAGAGGCTAACCACAAGAGTAAGGCGAGCCTCTGCTTTCTTTTTCAGCTAGTTTGTTTTTCTAAGTTGCTTCTCTCTCGAGGTCTAGGTGAAGAGGTCTTTGGTTTCGGGATCGCAAGTATCATGTTAATGAGCATGCCAAAGGTCATAAACGTGTAGATCAAAAGCAGGCCAGAGGGAAGTTGAACGAAGAGACCTGAAGCGGAAAAAATAAGTGTAGGCCAAGTGGCAGCGTTCACACTAAGTGACCAGACCTGTTGTCCATTAAGCCGTCGTTTAAACAAAAGTCGGTTGACCCAATAGCCAATGATTGAAAGGATCGATATAAAACTAAAGAAGAGAAAGGTTAAAACGATATAATAGTAAATAATTCCAAAAGGGAGAAAAATAAATGAAAAGGACTGCCCGACGCGAATGGTCGCTCGTATGACGGCGGGTGAAAATAAAAGAGCTGCAATCAAAGTCAAGAAAAAGGAATAAAGGATGCTCTGGCCAGCTCGTTTAAAGCGGAAAAGGCTTGATTTTCTCGGATGCCTTAGGTTTTCATAGAACTGAAAAAAGAGCGATGATTGTTTCTGTTTTGGTTTATTCATGATCGATCTCCTCTCAAAGTTCATTTTACTCGATTTCAGGAGATTCAGACAAGTAAACGTTTTATAAAAAAAGAAGGCTGTTTTCGTAAACTTTGTTGTTTTTTTAGGCTCCAATAAGCTCGCTTTCCGCGGGCAATCCGTGAGCCTCCTCGGCAAAATACGCCTGCGGGGTCTCACCTGGCTTGCTATTCCCGCAGGAGTCTCGCCTATTTCCACCTATTTTTTCTCAAATAGCAACAATCTTTTAGAAAAGAGCCAAAAAGAAAGAGAAAAAACAAAAAAAACACTTGAACAAATGAGGCTTTCATGCTATATTTTTTATGTTGTCGCTTGAGAGTGCTTAGAAATCGATCGCAAAAAGTATTTTTGTGAAATGTGTTGACAAGCTAAATGATGGGTGTTATGATACATATTGTCGCTGAAAGGCACGAAACACTATGGCGGAGTAGCTCAGCTGGCTAGAGCGTACGGTTCATACCCGTGAGGTCGTGGGTTCGATCCCCTCCTCCGCTACCATATTTATTTTCAAACGACGAGGTTAGCGTAATAAACCTCTTTTTTTAATCTTGGCGGTTGTGGCGAAGTGGTTAACGCATCGGATTGTGGTTCCGACATTCGTGGGTTCGATTCCCATCAGCCGCCCCATAGTGGACCCTTAGCTCAGTTGGTTAGAGCTGACGGCTCATAACCGTCCGGTCGCAGGTTCGAGTCCTGCAGGGTCCACCAACTTCTCAATTACATAAGATCAACTCAAAACAACATCTTTTATAGGTGTTGTTTTTTTGTGCCAGGAAATTATAGAAACCTTGATTTGTGGATAACTTGCAATTAAAATGCGACAATTTAGTGCGTGAAAACAATCGCTTTCCGTGGGCACAGGCGAGCCGAAAAAAGCGCAATGCTGTTTATTGAACAATATTTTGACCGATAGTGGGTATATTAATTGAAGTCTCTGCTAAAGTTTGCTAACTTTATAAGGGAAGGATACTTCCACAAAAAAAATCTACATATAGGAGGAGATTTGAAATGACTTACCAATTACCAGATCTTCCTTACGCATTTGATGCGCTAGAACCACACATCGATGCTAAAACAATGGAAATTCACCATGACAAGCATCATGCAACCTACGTGGCTAACGTCAACAAGGCGCTTGAAGGCCATGATGAGCTTGCAAGTAAATCCGTTGAGGAGCTTGTAAGCAATTTGGATGCTGTTCCTGAAAGCATCCGTACTGCTGTTCGCAATAACGGCGGTGGACATGCTAATCACAGCTTTTTCTGGCAAATCCTTAGCCCAAATGGCGGCGGTGCTCCAACAGGAGAGATTGCTAAGGCAATCGATGCTAAGTTTGGCAGCTTTGATGCATTTAAGGAACAATTTGCTGCAGCCGCAGCTGGCCGTTTTGGTTCCGGTTGGGCTTGGCTAGTTGTAAACAATGGTGAGCTTGAAATTACAAGCACACCAAACCAAGATAGCCCGCTTTCTGAAGGTAAAACACCAGTTCTAGGTCTTGATGTTTGGGAGCATGCTTACTACCTCAACTATCAAAACCGTCGTCCTGAATACATTGGGGCTTTCTTCAATGTTATTAACTGGGATGAAGTGAACAAGCGCTACGCAGCAGCAAAATAATGAATAGTTAAACCATGAATGGAGCCCGCCTAGTCGGGCTCTTTTCTAAATGTTAATTTTAAGAGAGAGACAATGATTTGAAAAAGGTACGAGGGGGAAAATGGATGAAATTCTCAGAGTATTCCTACATAAGACCGGATTTTGAAGCGTTGCAATCTCAATTTAATGAGGCTCTTGAGCGTTTTTCAAAGGCTGCAACCTTTGAGGCGCAATCAGAGGCAATGGCTGATATTAATAAGCTTCGAAATCAGTTTGATTCCATGAATCAGATCGCAAGCATTCGCCATACCATTGATACCAATGATGAGTTTTATAAAGAAGAAAATGATTTTTTTGATGAGACTTCACCGAGCTATCAAGGTCTTGTAACGGATTTTTATCGAGCGCTCGTCAGTTCAACCTTCCGCGATGAGTTAGAAGAAAAATGGGGCAAGCATTTATTCAACATGGCAGATTTAACACTTAAGACTTTTTCTCCAGACGTTTTGGATGACTTAAAGCAAGAGAATCGCCTATCTAGTGAATACACCAAATTAATGGCTTCGGCAAAAATCTTATTTGAAGGAGACGAGAGAAATCTCTCGCAAATGGTCCCTTTTCAATTGTCAAAGGATCGCGCTATGAGAATGAAGGCTCAAGCAGCTCGATATTCTTTCTTATCCGAAAACGAAGCTCAATTAGATGAAATTTACGATCAGTTAGTCAAGGTCAGAACAACCATCGCGAAGAAGCTCGGCTACGAAAATTTTGTTGAGCTCGGCTATGCGAGGCTTAATCGTACCGATTATGATGCGGAAAAGGTAGCGAATTTTAGAGAGCAAGTCAAAACCTATATCGTTCCCGTTGCCACCAGGCTTAAAGAACGCCAGCAAAAGCGCTTAGGCCTTGATCATCTTTATTATTATGATGAGCCTTTGAATTTTAAATCAGGAAATGCGGCGCCTAAGGGAGACTCTGAGTGGATCATTAATAACGGCAAAAAGATGTATCACGAGCTTTCCGAGGAAACAGATGAGTTTTTCCAATTTATGATTGACCATGAATTAATGGATCTTGTCAGTAAAAAGGGAAAAGCTGGTGGCGGATACTGTACTTACATAAGTGATTTCCAATCTCCGTTTATCTTTTCTAATTTTAATGGGACAAGCGGTGATATTGATGTCCTAACACATGAGGCAGGCCATGCCTTCCAGGTTTACTCAAGCCGCGGCTATGAAGTGCCGGAATATTATTTTCCAACACTTGAGGCTTGTGAAATCCATTCGATGAGCATGGAATTCTTTACTTGGCCGTGGATGGAGTTATTCTTTGAGGAAGAAACTGAAAAATATAAATTTGCACATTTGAGCGGGGCGCTTCTCTTCATTCCTTACGGGGTTGCCGTAGATGAATTCCAGCATTTCGTCTATGAACATCCAGAGGCAACTCCTGAAGAACGGAAAGCCGCCTGGCGTCGAATTGAAAAGACTTACTTGCCGCATCGCGATTATGCTGATAATGAATACCTTGAAAGAGGCGGTTTTTGGCATCAACAAGGGCATATTTTTGGCTCACCGTTTTATTATATTGATTACACATTAGCACAAATTTGTGCTTTCCAGTTCTGGAAGCGATCACTCGAGGATCAGGCGTCTGCTTGGAAAGACTATTTGCATCTCTGCAAACTAGGTGGAACTAAACCGTTTACAGAGTTAGTGAAAGAAGCTAACTTGACGATTCCGTTTGAAGATGGCGCGATTCAATCCGTAGTAGGTGAAATTGAGGCATGGCTTGATCAAGTGGAGGATCGAAGTTTGTAAACCCCAATTATTAAAGTTTTGTTCAAGGTCTAATCCTTCTTTTAGGGTTGGACCTTATTTTATTTATAGAATAATTGGGGGGCGGATAAACCAAACTAAGCGAAGAATTTTAGGCAGGGGGGCCGAGGCCGTGAATGTTTCAAGCAGTAGGCTCGATCAAAAAGAAGTGCCAAGAGATTTGTACCTTCTTCTTATTATAAGTGGTCTTTATTGCATCGCGACTGCTTTATCGAATACATTTGTTAATATCTTTCTTTGGAAGCGTACGAATAGCTTTATTGATATTGGTTTATACAATTTAATGATTGTTATTTTTCAGCCGATTACGTTTATCTTTGCTGGAATGTGGGCCAAACGAGTTGATCGCGTCATTGTTTTACGTGCAGGAGTGGTTGTTCTTTCTTTGTTTTTTATCAGCGTCTTAGTATTAGGATCGGACAGTCGTCAATTTTTTTATTTATTTGGAGCATTAATTGGGATGGGGTACGGCTTTTATTGGTGCGCTTTTAATGTTCTTATCTTTGAAATAACCGAACCTGAAACTCGAGTGTTCTTCAATGGCATCCAAGGGGTTTTGACATCTCTTGGGGGAATGATCGGTCCTATTCTCGCTGGTTGGATTATTTCATCGATGAAAAATTACAATGGGTATCGAGTGATCTTCGGAATCTCCCTTGGGCTATTTGCTTTAGCTGTCGTCGTAAGTTGGTTTTTGCAACGGCGCCCGGCTGAAGGTAAGTTAACCTTCCGACGCATTCTACGTGAGCGTTCCAATAACGAGAACTGGCGGGATATACTCAATGCGCATTTCTTTCAAGGCGCTCGTGAAGGGACCTTTTTATTTATCATTTTTTTATGGGTGTATTTATCAACAGATAATGAACTAGCGATCGGGAAGTTTGGATTAGTCGAATCCGGGGTCATGTTTATTGGCTATTATGTGGTGTCGCGTTTGATTAAACCCTCTTTCAAAAAGACATCCATTTTAATTGGCGGAATCATCACTTACGGAACGGTGTATATCCTTCTATTTAATGTGAACTACACTATGCTAATTGTTTATGCCGTTTTAGTTGCCATCGCTTATCCATTACTTTTTGTTCCGTATGCCTCCTTAACCTTTGACGTAATTGGACATGGCTGGAAGGCCGCTGACATGAGGATTGAGTATATTGTCGTTAAAGAAATTTTCTATAATGCAGGTCGTATTGTGTCTGTTCTTTTGTTCCTTGCAACGGTTTGGTATTTCCGGGATGATCAACAAGGCATTCGTTATTTAATGATGGTGATTGGGGCAGGTCATCTCGCTATTTATTTTTGTATTCGCCGCATTCCAATTCCTTTGGAACGAGCTCGGGCTGTCAAGGAGGGAGAGAGCGGTTCAACCGTATGAAGACTGTCACAATTTTTTCTCTGCATAACGTTAAATTTATAGTAAAATAATAAGGTGGGCTTGTTATAGGCCTGCCTTCTATTTATGCATTAAAAATTTAACGGTGTATTCCTTACATAAATGGGAAAAACCTGATTACCAACTATGGCGATCAAGGAGGAGTAAGTTGCGTGGATGAACCAAAGAAAACAAAGCAAAAGAAGAAGAATCAAATTCCCTTTCGATTAAACGTTCTATTTTTATTTGTCTTTCTCGCCTTTTCTGTTCTCATTATTCGGCTTGGAGTCGTGCAAATTGTAAATGGCGATACTTATGACAAAAAAATGCAGTCGACTCAACATGTAACCAATAAGATCCAGTCAGCGCGCGGACTCATCTATGACCGGAATGGGGTCCTGCTTGCCGGAAATAGTGCGTCGCCGGGTGTTATTTTTACTCGGAATCAAGATATGTCAGAAACCGATCTGATTAATATTGCGAAAAAGCTGAGCAAGTACTTGACCGTAACGGATCAAAAAAATCCGCCGAGCGGTGTTCTTACAACCGCTCACATAACAGAAAGAGATCTCAAGGATTACTGGATAGGGACACATCCAGACGCCTATCAGCAGAAGCTGTCTGCTAAAGAGCAAAACAGCAAGAATGCTTATGACATGTTATTGAATCGCATTACTTCAAAGGACTTATCTTCTATTAAAGGTGATGAGCTTAAGGTGGTGGCGATCTGGCATCAACTGGCTCAAGCCTCTAATCTATCGCCGACGGTCATCGCCTCTAATTTGACAACGGGTGAGCTGGCTCGTTTAGGGGAGCATTTAAATGACTTTAAAGGAGCTATTGATACAACCGTATCGGCCAATCGCACCTATCCGGATGGCAATCTTTTCTTCTTAGGCAAGGTCAGCCAAATTCCGAAGCATGAAGTGAACAATTATTTAGCTTCGGGGAACAATCGAGACGATCTAGTCGGGACAAGTAACTTGGAAGAAGAATATAATGATGTACTAAGCGGAATTCCAAAGACTTTAACCTATACGACGGATAACGGTAAGCCAGTAGGAACTCCGACCGTAAAGGAAGGTCGCCGCGGGGACGACCTCGTTTTGACCGTGGATTCTAAGTTACAGAAACAGGTCAATCAAATTATTCAAAAGAATATTAAGCTCTGTTATCCTAGTGATCATTTATGTAATCAGGCTTATGTCGTTGTAATGAATCCGCATACTGGAGCGATCCTTGCTGCCGCCGGTCAAGAAGATAACGGGGGTCAATTCACAGATGTTTCTGAAGGTACGATTCTCAATTCCTTTGCGATCGGTTCAGCTGTCAAAGGAGCAACGGTGTTAGCCGGTTATCAAAATAATGCCATCCCTGGTGTGCTTAATGATAAGCCCATTAATTATGTTGGGGGAGGATCGTTCAAATCTCTTGAATCTTGGATTGGGAATGTCAATACCGCCCAAGCACTTGAGGTTTCCTCAAACGTTTATATGGGGACGATTGCAGCGAGGATGGCTGGCTTTAAAATTACGGATCAAGGTGCCAACTACTTGGCACGTGTTTTCACAGGCCCTAAGTTTTACAATGCTTTTAACACTTTAAGGGATGCTTACGGTCAGTTTGGATTAGGTGTGCAAACAGGTGTGGATCTCCCTTATGAGTCAACCGGCTATCAAGGGCCAAAACCTAATGCTGGTGGTTTGATCATGCAATTTGCCATCGGGCAATATGACACTTATACACCGCTTCAAATGGCTCAATACGTTTCGACTCTTGCAAATGGGGGCTACCGGGTGGCACCGCATTTTCTGGACTCGATTCATTACCCTGGATCTAATGTCGGAAAAATCGGTCCAACTGAATATAAATACCAAACCAAAATTTTAAATACGATTCCGAATACCCCTTCCCAATTTGCGGTCGTCCATGAAGGCTTTCATCTCGTGACACATGGACCAGAAGGAACTGCACGAACGCTTGGATATTCCTTTGAGCCTTGGGCCAAATATGATATTGCAGCCAAGACAGGAACTGCACAGGTAGGCGATCCTAAATTGGGTCGAAACAATAAAACTTTGGTGGCCTATGCCCCTTCTAATAATCCTCAGGTGGCCATTTCAGTCGTGGTTCCTGACATTTTAAATGAGCAGACCAACCTCATGATTGCTGGTGAAGTGTTTGATGCCTATTTCAAGAGCCAAGAGGCAGTAAATAAATAAGTTAATCAAAGAAGACCCTTAAGCAGGTATGACAAGCTTAAGGGTCTTTGCATTTAGAGGTGTATTCTAAGAATTGGAACAAGCTAATAGGGGAGAGGTGGATGGAAAAAGGAGGTCATGGTGGACTGGAGCTAACCAACCGTCATAATTTAATAGACCGGCAAATGGGTAACATTCAGGTCGTTATACATAAGCTGAGTAGGCGTAACGAGGACACGCTATCGTCCGCGAATCCGGCCGGAAAGCCGAACTAAGGGAATGAGGTTACGCCTATTTCGGTTGAGCGTAACGAGAACATGCTATCCTCCGCTAATCGAGCCGGAATGCCGAAATAAAGGACTGAGGTTACGCCTATTTCGGATGAGCGTAACGAGAATACGCTATCCTCCGCGAATCCGGCCAGAATGCCGAAATAAAGGACTGAGGTTACGCCTATTTCGGATGAGCGTAACGAGACTACGCTATCCGTCGCGAATCCGGCCGGAAAGCCGAACTAAGGGACTGACGTTACGCCTATTTCGGATGAGCGTAACGAGAACACGCTATCCTCCGCTAATCGAGCCGGAATGCCGAACTAAGGGACTGACGTTACGCCTAATTCGGATGAGCGTAACGAGACTACGCTATCCTCCGCGAAAGGGGCCGGAAAGCCGAACTAAGGGACTGACGTTACGCCTAATTCGGATGAGCGTAACGAGAATACGCTATCCGTCGCGAAATGGGCCGGAATGCCGAAATAAAGGACTGAGGTTACGCCTATTTTGGTTGAGCGTAACGAGACTACGCTATTCGCCTGAAAATGGGCGATGATTTGAGCAATTCTATGGTTCGTAAAACTATCTAAGGGTATTAGCAACTAACTGTGCTTAAAATCCTTGTTTTAAAGATGGGGATTTCGCGCAAACCAGCACGAAGCGAATTCGCAGATGTAAACCCAAGGGGTGGCTTCGAGGGAGTAGGTTTGTAAAATATCATTTACAAAGTGTTTACAAACCCTTTACCTCTCATTTATACGTTGTTTACATTTGTGGGTTAAGATATGAAATGTAGACAAAAACAAACCTATTTTTTTGGAGGGGACAAATTAATGTCAAAATGGATGAAACGCAGCGGTATACTTCTAGTTTTTGCACTCGTATTTGTATTAAGTGCCGCATGTGGAAGCAGCTCGAATGGTTCGAAATCTAACACTTCTAGCTCTAACGATTCTACAAGCTCAAGTGACTCAAGTTCAACTTCAAGTCAAGTTTCTGGAAAAATTGAAGTGGGCGGTTCTACTGCGTTACAACCTCTTGCGGCTGCAGCCGTGGATGGATTTACTCAAGCTAATCCAAAAGCCACTGTTGATGTACAAGGCGGCGGTAGTGGTACAGGCTTGACGCAAGTTGCTTCTGGGGCTTTTGACATTGGGATGTCAGATAAATTTGCTGAAGCACAAGACGGCATTGATGCTTCTCAGCTTGTTGACCATAAAGTAGCAGTCGTTGGGATGGCAGCCGCCATTAATCCAGCCGCTGGCATCACGAACATTTCTAAACAAGATCTAATCAAAGTTTTCACTGGTAAAGTAACGAACTGGAAAGAAGTAGGCGGAAAAGATCAAAAGATTGTTCTTGTAAACCGTCCAGCTGGTTCTGGTACACTTGCAACGTTCCAACAATTTGCTCTTGATAATCAAACACCAGCCACTTCTTCTTTAACAACAGATGCAAGTAATGATGTCAAAACAGATATTGAGCAAAATCCTGGTGCGATTGGTTACTTAGCTTTGTCTTACTTCACAGATGCTGATAAAGGGAAGATGACAGCTCTTTCTCTTGATGGTGTTGCTCCAACTGCCGCTAACATTGAAACAGGTAAATACCCTGTTTGGGCTTATGAGCACATGTATACTAAAGGTGAAGCGACTGGCGTTGCTAAAGCCTTCATCGATTACATCGACTCTGATGAAGTCCAAAAAGGTCTAGTTACTCAACAAGGTTATCTGCCAGTTAGCGATATGAAAGTTGTTCGCGATGCTGATGGTAATGTAACGAAAAAATAAGAAAACAATATATAATGAAGATTTAAATCGGAACAGGGGCGATTTCCTCAAATGGATGCCTCCTGTTTTGGCTTTTTTAGAAAAAGAGGCTGGTAATAAAGGGAGTTTGTGGAATTGGAGGGTTAAGGGTGAACGAGAAATATGTTGATATACCGGCAAGTGTTCGACTTAAAGGAAAGAAAAAGACAAAGGCTAGATGGGCTGAGACCGTAGCGGTTATTTGGATCCGATTTGCAGCCTTTCTTATGATATTAGCGGCTGTTGCCATTACTTTATTTCTAGTAGTGAAAGGCATGCAAGCCTTTGTTAAGGATGGAGTTCCAATAACCGAGTTTTTTAGTAAAAATTGGGCGCCAACAATTGCCCCTCCAACATTCGGAACCTTGATCTTTATCTTTGGCTCGTTTTCTGTGACATTTTTGGCTGCCCTAATTGCAGCTCCGATTGGGATTGGCAGTGCCCTTTTTATGACCGAAATATCGAAGAAATATGGGCGCAAAATTCTTCAGCCCGTTTTAGAAATATTAGTTGGGATTCCTTCGGTCGTCTATGGTTTCATCGGTCTAGTTGTCCTTGTTCCTTTCTTTCGGATTCATCTTCATGTTCCGACGGGCTTTGGTTTGTTACCGGCAGCTATAGTGGTGGCGGTCATGATTTTACCAACTGTAACAAGCATTTCGGCAGATGCCTTGCAAGCTGTTCCAGAGTCTATGAGAGATGCCGCTGCGGCACTTGGAGCGACACGCTGGCAAACGATTTGGCGTGTGATTATTCCGGCAGCCCTTCCCTCTTTGCTAACAGCTATTATTTTTGGAATGGCACGTGCCTTTGGTGAAGCATTAGCTATTCAAATGGTGGTTGGGAACTCGGCCCATTTTCCTAAAAATTTACTTGATCCAACCGGTACACTTACAACCCAAATAACACTGAGTATGGGTGAGACGCCTTCTGGTAGTGTGTTTAATCATGTGCTTTGGTCGATGGGACTTGTTTTACTCGTTATGTCTTATATTTTTATTATCTTAATTCGTGTGTTGTCGGCGAGGAGGAAATACTAAATGGCACGTGTGACAGATCGAATCGCCACAATAATGATGACTCTGTGCGTGGTCCTTATGATTGCGATACTATTTTCATTATTAGGTTACATCTTTTATAACGGATTAGCAGATATTTCTTGGCATTTTCTTACGACTCATTCAAGCTCTTATCTGGCAGGCGGCGGTATTGTCGATCAATTGTGGAACTCATTTTATTTACTCATTCTAACGTTAGTGATCAGTACGCCGCTTGGTGTGAGTGGCGGGATCTACTTAGCTGAATACGCAAGCCAAGGGAAGGTAACCGCTATTATTCGGACATGTGTGGAGGTATTATCCTCCTTACCATCCATCGTCGTTGGCCTATTTGGACTCCTTATCTTCGTTGATCTATTCCATTGGGGTTTTTCCATTTTGGCAGGGGCTCTCGCTTTGACTGTTTTTAACCTGCCTGTAATCGTTCGAGTCAGTGAGGACGCTATACGTGCCGTTCCTCAGTCACAGAAAGAAGCGGGTCTCGCTCTTGGGCTAACCAAATGGCAAACCATTCGAACGATTCTTTTGCCATCCGCCTTTCCAGGTATTTTGACAGGCGTTATTCTTTCAGCTGGCCGTATTTTTGGTGAATCCGCCGCTTTACTGTTCACGGCGGGTTTATCATCACCTAAATTAATGTTCACTGATTGGAATCCGTCTTCACCGCTTTCGCCACTTAATCCTATGCGTTCAGCGGAGACTTTATCTGTTCATATTTGGGCAGTTAAGCAGCAAGGAATCATGCCGGATATTAATCAAATTGCCAACGGCGCTTCAGCTGTCCTCGTCATCATCGTCTTAATTTTTAACTTTGGAGCCCGGTTTGTTGGTTCTGTCATTCATAAACGCATGTCAGGTAAAAATAGCAGGGCATAGGAGGCTTTAAGTATGGTTTTGACAGCAGAACAGGTAAAAAAAGAAAGGCAGGCAGAGCCTTTGTCGTTAAGCCCAGTTACGCAAGATGAACTTGTTTTAAATGTAAAAGATCTAAGTGTTTTCTATGGAACCAATGAAGCCATTAAGAAAGTAAGCCTGCCCATACGCAAAAATAAGGTCACGGCTTTTATTGGGCCATCCGGATGCGGGAAATCGACGTTTCTCAGAACGATCAATCGCATGAATGATCTTATTGATTCGATCGCGTATAAAGGAGAAATCCAATATGAGGATGTCAATCTTCTTGAGACGGATATTGATGTCGTCGCTTTAAGAAAAGAGATCGGGATGGTTTTTCAACGCCCTAATCCTTTTCCTAAGTCGATCTATGAGAATGTTGCTCATGCGCTTAAATTTTATGGGATTACGAAACGCTCAGAAAAAGATGCGATCGTTGAAGAGAGTTTAAAGCAAGCCGCTTTATGGGATGAAGTGAAGGATCGCTTGCAGGATTCGGCCTCTGTTTTATCGGGAGGGCAGCAGCAACGCTTGTGTATCGCTCGGGCCCTCGCTTTAAAACCAAAAATTTTATTGTTAGATGAGCCCTCATCTGCACTTGATCCGATTGCTAGCAGTAAAATTGAAGATTTACTGGAGACTTTAAAAAACAACGTCAGCATAGTCATTGTGACACATAATATGCAGCAAGCTTCACGAGTGGCGGACCGAACCGCCTTTTTCTTCCAAGGTGAACTTGTTGAGGAAGACGAAACAGAGATCATCTTTACGAACCCGAAACAAGAGCTGACAGAACGATATGTTACAGGTAAATTTGGTTGATTTTTAAGAAATCTACTGTCAAAGGTTGGGAGACACTTGGAAAGCTCGAATGATACGGTATTTGATGTCATAGATTTTAATTTATGGTATGGAAAAACACGTGCCTTAAAAAATATTAATTTGAAAATAAACGAAAAAGAAGTGACGGCGATTATTGGTCCATCGGGTTGCGGTAAATCGACGTTTCTTAAGTCATTGAACCTAATGAATTCAAATACACCCGGGATAGGGAAATCCGGACAGATCCTTTATCATAATTCGGATATTAATCATTCATCCACTGACTTAGTTAAGCTTAGAAAAGAAGTGGGGATGGTTTTCCAAAAACCACTGCCGTTTGCGATGTCGCTCTTTGATAATGTTACTTTCGGTCCGAAGCTTTCTGGGGTTAAGAGTAAAAAAGCATTAGCTGAAATCGTGGAGACGTCATTAAAAAGTGTTGGTCTTTGGGATGAGGTGAAGGATCGGCTTCATGATTCCGCAATGGGATTATCTGGCGGACAACAGCAGCGGCTATGTACAGCAAGAGCGATTGCAACTAAACCAGAAGTCCTTTTAATGGATGAACCGACATCGGCACTTGATCCCATATCTGCAGCAAAGATGGAAGAACTCATGCTGGAGTTAAAAGAAGACTATACCATTGTGGTTGTCACTCACAACTTGCAGCAAGCTGCTCGTACTTCCGATAAAACAGCTTTCTTTTTAATGGGAGAACTGATTGAAATAAGTGAAACGACCAAGATGTTTTCTAATCCTGAAGATCAGCGGACAGATGATTATTTATCTGGTAGATTTGGTTAATAGATATATATATAATGGGTGTTAATTGGAGGGATTTCGGATGTCGGTGAGAGAACACTTTCAAGCTGAGCTTGATGATTTGAAGCAATTGAATGTCCAATTGGGCTTATCTGCCAAACAAGCATTGAGTCGTTCGGTGCAAGCCATGATGGAGCAAGATATAGAATTAGCGGAAAAGGTCATTAAGGAAGATGCTGAAATAAATAAAAGAGAGGCTATGGTTCAGGAACGTGCGATTGCTTTAATTGCCAAGCAGCAGCCGGTTGCGACGGATCTTCGCCGAATTATTGTGGCGATGAAAATTGCCTCAGATGTAGAGCGGCTTGGTGATTTGGCAGTCAATATTAGTAAATCGGTTAAAGAAATTGGCAGCGATCCTTACATTAAGCCACTCGTTGATTTACCTAAAATGGCCAAATTGGTGGATCGAATGCTTGATCAGGTTTTAGATGCGTTTCAAAAGGATTCTGTTCCCCTTGCGATGTCAGTCGCCCAGCAAGATGACCAAGTTGACGAGCTCTATGGACTCATTACCCGTGACTTGTTTCAAATGATGTCAGGACAGCCTGATAAAATCGCTCAAATTGCCCAATTATCCTTTATTTGTCGCCATTTTGAACGTGCCGGTGATCATGTCGTTAATATTTGTGAATCCATTGTTTATTTAGTTAAAGGCATACGCTGTGACTTGGATTAATCTAAAAAAGGTGTCCACCAGAATAAGAAACTGGGGGCACCTTTTTTTAGTTTATTGGTGATTTTTGGTTAAGACTTTGGTTATTTGATCAATGGACATATCACTTGAAACCGTGAATTTGCCTAGCTGCAGATATTTGTCATATTTATTCTTATGCATGTAATCATAAAGGGTTTGCTTGTCTTTAATAATATGATTTTGTTCGAGCTCTTTGGCTACGTCCCAAACTCCCATTCCGGACTTCACCGTAATGGTCATCTTCTTAACAGCAGGAGTCTTTGGGCTAGTCGGAGCTTTCTTCTCGCTCGTTGTTTTATCAGAAGATTGAGCGGAGTCTTTTGAAGGTGTTGAAGCCTTCTCTTGATCAGCCTGCCACTTCTTGTAAGTATCTTCATCCATGGCAATTTGGCCATGATCGTTTAAATAGCGATCCACTTGAGCTTGCTTGAGAGAAGAGGTTGCCTTAGTTGTGACGCTCTGAGTGGGATGAGGCAATATATAGTAATAGATAGCGACCAGTGCGCAGGATAAGAATACTCCTGCCGCAAAGCCTCTTAATCCATTTTGAGTCATAAGAGTCCTCCTTTATTGATCGCGTTCAACAATCTTTGATTCCTCTTCAAGAACACGAATTTTTTTCTTCACTTTATGAAGCTCTTGCATAAGGGTTATCGACGTGCTTTCAATTTGGTTTTCAATTCTCTTAGTGCTTGAGTCTCTGAAGGAAGACATGACAAGCGCCACAATACCAATAATGAGTAAAATTAGAATTAGGTAACCCATGGTATAGCCTCCTTTACCTGAATTTCGCAAGTCCTCTTTTCCCTTGTGACTGCGTGGACAAAACCACGTATCTCTCTACTTATATCATAAGGCGTGTCAGATAAGAAGCGTTTTTAGGAAAAAGAAAGAAATTTGTAATGTTTGTCCTAAATTTGTCGAAAAATAATTAAAATTAACCAAATAGTCAGGAAGGAAGGTATGATTTGTTTAACGACGCGGGGCTGCTTAAAGTTTTAAAAAGCAAATCGTTTGAAAAGACCTTTTGGATCAAAAAGTCCTAAGTCATGTCGATCTCAGAGGAGGAGGAATCGCGATAAGTGGGTAGATCGCCTGCACAAAAGAGAGGGGACAAAAGAACTTTCAAACAGCGGACTCTGTCTCTTGATTTATTCAATCCAAAATGATATTATTTAGTTTGTTATGATATTTTTATAAGGGGGGACCATTATGCGCGTACAAATTACTTTAGAATGCACAGAAACTGGCGATCGTAATTATATTACGACAAAAAATAAACGTACGAACCCTGAGCGCATCGAATTGAAAAAATATAGCCCGCGCTTAAAGAGACACACGATTCACCGTGAAACAAAATAAGTCTTATGAGACCGAATTATTCGTCATGGATACTCGGTCTTTTTGTTTGCCTATTTGTTCGTTTTCCGGTAGCGATCAAGTCCTTTTAGGAGGTGATTCTTTGTGGAGAAATCGAGATTACGCAGTCAGATGAAGCAACTATTGAGTCAAATGGATCTAGAGCAAAAGAAGAAAGACGATCAAGCCCTCCATGACGCTTTAATCGCTTGTCCTTTTTGGCAAAAGAGCGAGACCATTGGATTAACGCTTTCAACCGCTCATGAAATCGACACCTATTCTTTAATCAAGCGGGCATGGGAAGGGAAGAAGCAAGTCGTCGTGCCAAAATGTGACCCGAGCAAGAAACAGCTCACATTTCGTCAGTTGACCTCTTTTAATCAATTAGAATCCGTTTATTATGGCCTAATGGAGCCGATTGTTGAGAAAACAGAAGCGGTAAAACATGAAGACATCGATCTCATTATTGTGCCAGGGCTTTGGTTCGATTCTCGGGGGTATCGCATTGGTCATGGCGGCGGCTATTATGATCGTTACCTTTCACAATATAAGGGGATGACGGCCGCATTAGCCTATAATGAGCAGGTGATTGATTTGGTTCCAAACGAGGATTATGATCAACCGGTTCAATGGCTGATCACCCCGCAATCGATTAGAGCCTGTCAGCCAAACAAATAAAGGAATCCGTTTAGTTAAAGGAGGAGCGATACAGTTGCGAATCGGAGTGATTTTATCAGGTGGAACGTCTAGCCGCTTTGGCCGGCCAAAGGCCTTTGTCTGCTACAAAGATCGTTATTTTTATGACTATGCCAAAGAGCAATTAAAGCCTTATGTCGAGGAAATTGTCGTGGTGAGTCATCCCGATTTGGTTGAACGCTTCAGCCAAGACCCTGAAATAAAGGTTATTCAAGATGTACAAGCTTTTCAAGGGAAGGGACCGCTCGCAGGCCTTTACTCCGCGTTTCAAGCATTCCCCTCTGACGCTTACTTAGTTTTGCCTTGCGATGCCCCTTTTGTACAGGCTGATTTTATGCAATGGTTGATCGAAGAGGCGGAACAGCATTCTGAATCCAATGGAATCGTTCCCATTGCTGAAGGCCGATTACACCCGCTGATGGGCTTATACAAGCGAAAGTGCCTCGCTGTATTAAAATCTCTCCTACAAGCGAATCAATTAAAAGTAAGCGGGCTGATTGAACAGGCGAATGTAGCAGCGGTACAAGTTAGCCCGTCACTTAATCCGATTTCATTTAATAATATTAATACAAAAGAGGATCTTGAAAAAATACAATCCAATTGAATCGGTTTCATGGATCCATCCTCTAGCCATACTTGTCTAACCTATGGCGATAGGTATTATGAAATGGTTTATTTTAAATAAAATGAGTATCCCCTTTACTCAGAATGAAGTTTAACAAGAACTAACGGTTGGTAATGATGGTTACTAACAATGGTTCTTGAAAGGGTGTTTAGTTGGCACGAGTATCAAGTATTTAAAGCCAAAGAAAGTCCAGATCATCTTCATTGGCCCCACACGGTTATCTCAAATGCCAAGGCTTTTGTGGGTGGAACGTATCACGGGCTTGATTCCAAGCATCTCCAAGCCTATTTAGACGAATTATGTTATCGATTTAATCGATGAAAATTTCCAAGGTGAATGGTTCCATCGTTTAGGAAATCTCCGTGCTTCAACAAAAACAGTTACTTATTCTGAGCTAGTGGGATAATCTTATTAAATAATTCGATCATGAGAATAAGGAGAAGCTTCCCTGCCCATATTAAAAGAAAAAAAGGGGGAATTCGGGGATGCGCCGAACAGCAAGCCCGTTTATCTTAATCGCTTTGCTTTTAATGGTGGTGTATCGCAATCGTTTTCGGTTGCTTGTTATCGCTGTTCTTACGCTGGTCGTCAAAAGGCAACTGGAGCGGACAGATGAAAATGGAGTAAAGATAACGGATCGCTTTGATGGACTGTCTTGGGTGACGGATCGCTTCTTTAGAAAGTGATGCCGCTTCTAATTAGTGATGGACTGCTTCAAAAGTTGAAGTTGCCCCTCTTTTGTTTGGATGATCACATAGAGTTCATTGTTTTTTTTAGGATACAAAATGATCGGCATAGAACTGCCAATTGGACTTTCAATGTCATGATTACTGAGGTGGATCCCTAATATATAGTTTTTATATAACCCTTCCCATAGTTGACTGATGACTTTTTGGGAATTTTTTTTGTTTTGGCCCGGTAAGGCGTTTTTTCGATAGGTTTCTAAGCGGGTTAAAGGAATGATAGCGTAATCCTTTAATTTCAGGTGAAAATTCTTTGCGGCTTGTTTGATTATCGATTGCTGTTCTTGTTCAATGGACCGTGACAGCTTCTGATAAAACTTTGTTTCCGATTGGTCAACGGGGATTTTAAAAGCTTCGGGTTTTTGAGAGTCGCCCGTTTGAACAAATAAATGATCGTAGCTCATGACTTCAGCACTTCCTATTGCTCCATTGCTGAGATGAGATTCCGCATAATGAACCGTCAAGCCTTCAAAGAGACGGTTTCCTTCAGTTGAAACGGATTGGTGGTGCGTAAGAGAAGTAACTTGCTGCTTCCATTTATTTGAAACCTGTATCAGTTTACCGTTTTGGAAAAGGAGACCAACATCCTGTCTTAAATAAACAGGAAGATTGGTTTCTGATGCGATCTCCCAATGAATTTTATAGCTTGAGGAGGCGTCGATCGGCTCAAGCGACAGGTTTGTTTCGGCCTTAGTAAAATGGATCGCTGGATCATTTGGGAAATAGGTTAAGCTATTGATGGTCTGGTGTTGCCCAATGTAAGTATGTATGAGCGTCGCCGTTAACAGGGCGAGAAAAATGATCCATATGAAGTTGCGTCGAAGCATTCTCATTCCACCTTTTTTGTTGAGATAAGCTTTCCCTTAAAAGAACTGTGGATGGCTTTATTTACAGTGTTTTTGTCGTCTATGTGTTATTAACGGTTTGGCAGGTTTTCCGTTCCGGTAAAGAAGGGTGTGACTCATGAGGTGGAGACCGCACAGAGAACTAACATTTAAGAAAATGACTAGGCTTGTACAGTCTATGCGAATCCCTAATAGAAATATGAATGGTTCCCGAGAGAACCCCTATGAAAAAAAACTTTGAAAACCGATATCTAGACAATCATCATGAGGTTTGGGAGAATATAAGTATATAAAGAAAAAGTGAGGAGTCATGAAATGGAAACTAAATCACTCTATGCTAGTGTGGACCTTGGGGGAACATCAATAAAGTGTGCTCTTATTGATTCTGAAGGGGAATTGATCTATAAATGGGAAATACCTACTGATATAAGCAATCATGGTCAGAATATTACACAAGACATTAGTACAGCTCTTGGTGAGACGCTTAAGAAATTAGACATTCCAAAGGATCGTCTAGTTGGAATTGGCATGGGAGCGCCAGGATTTGTGGATATAGAAACAGGCGTAGTAGCGGAAGCGGTCAACTTGGGTTGGAAGAACTACAATCTTAAGAAAGCGCTTGAAGAGGCGACTCAATTACCGGCTTTTGTGGATAATGATGCAAATGTTGCGGCATTAGGTGAACGCTGGCAAGGAGCAGGTGAGGGGGCCGACGATGTTCTGGCGGTGACTCTCGGAACGGGTATTGGCGGCGGTATTATAGCCAATGGGAAGATCCTTCACGGCATAAGCGGAATGGCGGGGGAGATCGGCCATATTACCGTCATACCTGAAGGGGGTTATCCTTGTAATTGTGGGAAGACAGGCTGTCTTGAGACGGTTTCCTCGGCTACCGGAATTCGTCGCCTGGCACTTGATCAACTTCCAGAGCATCCTGAGAGTACGTTACATAACCTTTATGAAAAGAACAGTGATCTAAGCTCGAAGGATGTATTTGATGCAGCAGAAGCCGGAGATTCTTACGCTGTATTGATCGTGGAACGTGTGACATTCTATCTTGGATGGGCATTAGCTAACCTTGCAAATACGTTAAATCCTCAAAAAATAGTCATTGGCGGCGGAGTATCTTTAGCTGGCGAAACCTTGATGAGCCCGTTGCGTCACCATATGAAAACCTTTAGCTTAAGAGGGGCTTTTGAAGGGCTTGATCTTGTCCTTGCTACACTAGGCAATGATGCCGGCATTTACGGCGGCGCCTGGTTAGTTAAACATAACATGGAATACTAAAATTTAGAGAGGGCTCAATCAGAGCTCTCTTTTTATTGTTTAGCGTACTAAAAATAAACTTCTCAACTTGAGGGCGGCACAACCTTAAAATCAAGGTGCCCGTAGAAGCTTCTCGAAATCCTCCACCTTGTTTTGTGTGATGGAGGCTGCAACACACGTAGAGTGCTCCCGCCACGCCTCATGTTTGTGTGATGGAGCCGCCAACGCACAGAAAAAGCCCCGCGCCCGTCTCATGTTTGTGTGATGGAGCCTTCAACGCACAGAAAAGGCCCCGCGCCCGCCTCGTTTTTGTGTGATGGAGCTCCCAACGCACACAAAGTGCCCCGCGCCCGCCACATGTTTGTGTGATGGAGCCTTCAACGCACAGAAAAGGCCCCGCGCCCGCCACATTTTTGTGTAATGGAGCTCCCAACGCACACAAAAAGCCTCGCGCCCGCCACATGTTTGTGTGATGGAGCCCTCAACGCACAGAAAAGTCCCCGCGCCCGCCTCGTTTTTGTGTGATGGAGCTCCCAACGCACACAAAAAGCCACGCGCCCGCCACATGTTTGTGTGATGGAGCCGCCAACGCACAGAAAAGTCCTCGCGCCACGCCTCATTTTGTGTGATGGAGCCTCCATCAGATCCCCCATCATACACGGTGGACCCCACACACATTTGTTCTTTTATTGGGAAATGGTATAAACGCCAAACAGTGCCCGAGAGTCCTGCTATTCAAATGGGTCTAGCGAAACATATATCTAGAATGTTCAAGCATATAGTTTATATAGATGAGCATCTTGGGAGGGTGTTGGTATGCGTGTTTCGGTAAGAGAAGGAGATACACTCAACTACTACAGCCAATTATTTGATATTCCGCTTCGGCTTATTTTGGACAGCAATCGGGAGCTTTACGGCCATTCTATAAAAGATATCGAAAAGGTGTCGATACCTGGGTATATCAAACAAGATTACATGTTAAAAAAAGGCGAAACCATTTGGAGCGTATCCATGGATCGAGGGATTGCCTTAGATGCTCTCTATCTCATGAACCCTGATCTGGATCCCTATTCTTTTACGACAGGTGACATTGTTTATATTCCCGTTCGAGTGACCAAGCGAATTGTTAAGGTGACCAAA
Organism: Pullulanibacillus sp. KACC 23026; assembly: GCF_029094525.1. Classification (NCBI taxonomy): domain Bacteria; kingdom Bacillati; phylum Bacillota; class Bacilli; order Caryophanales; family Sporolactobacillaceae; genus Pullulanibacillus; species Pullulanibacillus sp. KACC 23026. Next base: position 1,707,774 of record NZ_CP119107.1, read on the forward strand.
CCCTATGATTATAAGTCCTTGATGAGTGATCTTAACAGGCTGCAAGTGCTCTATCCATTTTTAAAGCAGGAATCCATTGGTCGGTCAGTTCTGCGAAAGTCTATTCCAGAAGTGCGAATAGGACGTGGTGAGAGTAAAATCCATTTTAATGGGTCATTCCATGCTAGGGAGTGGATCACCTCGGCCATCCTTACGACCTTTTTAAATGACTATTGCTTAAGCATAACGACTAAACGCTCCATTCGCGGGATTAACTTGGCCTATTATTATGAAAATATCGATTTATCAGTGGTTCCGATGGTGAATCCTGATGGCGTTGATTTGGCCATTCACGGAAATCGAGTTGCAGGCGACTATAAAGATCATGTTATGAAGCTTAATGATGGCTCAGAGGATTTTTCAAAATGGAAAGCCAATATTCGTGGGGTGGATCTTAATAATCAATTTCCAGCCAAATGGGAAATTGAACAGGCGCGAAAACCGCAAGCGCCGGCTCCCGAGAATTTTCCTGGTGAGAAGGCATTGTGTGAACCTGAATCGAAGGCTATGGCGACGTTAACCGTTGAATCGGATTTTGACCGCGTTCTTGCCTTGCATACTCAAGGTCAAGAAATTTACTGGGGCTTTGAGGGGCAGGAGCCTCAGGAAGCGGAGCGACTTGCGCAAGAATTCTCCCGAGTAAGCGGCTATGAGGCAATCCAAACGTTAGACAGCTATGCCGGCTATAAAGATTGGTTTATACAGGAATGGCGAAGGCCCGGTTTTACAATAGAATGCGGCGAAGGAGACCATCCGCTTCCGCTTGAACAATTCCCTAAGATCTATCAAGAGACACTTGGGCAGTTATTAGCTGCTTTATATATGTAGTGAGATTGATTACAACAAGAGACTTGGCCTGTTGCCAGGTCTTTTTATGTGGAAAAGGAGTAAGGACAGTTTGTAAAACATGAGCAAGCAGGGTTTGCCCACGAAAAAGGCGGAGCGGCCAGGGGAAATGGTGGGCAAGTGAAGCTTACCCACGAAAATGGATGAGATGAGAGCCAAAATGGTGGGTAAGATAAGCATGCCCACGAAAAAAGGCGGCTGCAGCCAGGAAAAGGGTGGGAAAATCTCCCTCCCTCAAATCTGTCTATGGACGGCGAAATCAAAACGGCCCTATATGAAATTTAGGGTAAAAAAATAACAGTTTTCATTAAAAATTTACGTTTAAATAATGGACAAAATAAACTTTAACAGAAATGTTAGATGAAATGTTACAATCATAAGTCATTACATTGAAAACGCTTACTTATTCTGTAAACTCTGATATACTGATAAAAAGATTGGTTCGAGAGGGGGCAAACAGGTGGACCTATATTTTCTAAGAATGGATACGGGTTACGATGCTGTAATGCTTGCCGTCAAGGATGAGGAAGGTAGTTATAATGTCTATCGAGTCGATGAACAGGAAGAAGAAGAGCAAGCGCTGTGCTTATTTAAAGAAACGGATCCAGATCAATTAAGGGATCATGTCCGTAAGTGGTGCCAATCGCATCTCCCAGAGGAATTAAAAATGGTTGAGATCCCCGTCATTGGGGGCATTCAATCCGTCGAGAAGCTGAAGCGGTTTTTGGAGCAACAAGCCATCCCTTATGAACGTCGTCAGCAAACCTTTTACGTGAGCAGACGTGTTTTCGATCGGGTAACTCAAATTTTGGATTCAGATGAAATAGGCGAGTGCGGTGCTTAAATAGTTAAATAGTCAAAAAAAGGGATGAGCAGCGGGCTCATCCCTTTTTGACTATAAACAAACGATTAACTTCCAACTGGGACTCCACCGCCATTAAGGACGTCAATGATCGTCATGATTGAAAAGTACCCGAGTACAGCGAAGGCTATGAAGGCGTAAACAGCCCCAAAGATATTACGGCGTTTTGCTTCTCGGAAAATGCCTGCTAGACATAAAAGTGCAATAAGAAGAAAAAGAATACCAGTAACCATACTTGTAAGCGCCTCCCTAAAAATGTCCGAATTATATGTATACAAAGATTATTTTACCTTTAAAAAAGTGTTTTGTCGAGTCCGCTTTTGACGACAAAACTGACTTGTACAAAGATGTTTGATAAGATAATAAAAGAAGCTGAAGCGGAGGGATTATCATGAAGTGGACACAGATTCCATTAGGCGTATTTCAAACGAATTGCTATGTGCTAGCTAACGAGTCGGGGGAAGCCTTGATTATTGATCCAGGAGATGAGCCGGAGAAAGTCAACAAAGTGATCCATCATGAAGGAATCAAGCCGCTTGCCATTTTGTTAACTCATGCTCATTTAGATCATATTGGAGCTGTTGATGTCTTAAGGGATGAGTGGAAGATTCCCGTTTATATTCATCAGGAAGAGAGCGATTGGTTAGGAGAGCCTGAAAAAAATGGTTCCCTTTATTTTGAAGGTGTCGAGCCGATCAAACTAAAGCCAGCGGATCATGTGATTAAAGGAGAAACAGATAGGACTATTGGCGGCTTTCGCTTTTTTGTATTTGAAACGCCTGGTCATTCACCAGGGAGTGTTTCGTTCTATTTCGCCGATCATCATGTTGTTTTCTCAGGTGATGCGCTCTTTTATGGAAGCATTGGTCGAACCGATTTATACGGTGGAGATGCGGAAACATTACTTTCCTCTATTGAGACAAAACTCTTGACGCTGCCTGAGGAGACAGTGGTCGCACCGGGCCATGGCTTGGAAACAACGATTGGTCATGAGAAGCTCACCAATCCGTTTCTCGTGTAAAAAGAGTGTGGATCGTTTCGAAATACGTATCCGAACACTTACCACGTGTCTGCTCACTTGCCACTTGGTAGAAGTAAAGCTGACGCCCATTGACATGACTTTGGGAATGAGGATAGACGTAACTCGAGCTCGAACCTTTTAGGCCGTCCTTCCATATGATAATGGGAGACAAAGGGAAAAGGGGAGAGACGCGTGAGCAACAAGCAGTATTTAGATTTCTTGGCGAAGTTTGGGATCAGCAGTGCACATCCTGGTGGGTTTCCGCTCACGAAAGCCTTATTAGAGGATGCGCATCTTACCACACATCATCACGTGCTGGATGTGGGATGCGGGACTGGGGAAACCTCGGTCTATATGGCTAAGATGTATAAATGTAAGGTAACGGCGATCGACCTCCATCCAGAGATGATTGCCCATGCTAAGAAACGAATTCAGTCCAATCGCGTACCGGTTCATTTAGTACAAGGGGATGTGCAGCAATTACCATTTGAGGAGCGTTCCTTTGATGCGATTTTTGCAGAATCAGTCACTGTTTTCACAGATTACAAGAGAACATTAAAAGAATATGCAAGGGTCTTAAAGTCAGGCGGCGTTCTATATGATGTAGAAATGACGTCCAATCGACCACTGCACCCTTTGGAAGAAGAGGAAATTAAGCGCGTTTATCAAATCGGACGCGTTCCAACAGAAGTCGACTGGAGGATAGGCTTTGAAGAAGCGGGCTTTAAGCAGGTTACTTTATTGTCACCAGAGGTTTTATTAAAGAACCAGCCGCAAACGGTTTTGCCTGATGCCTCACAATTCGACTTCTCACAGCAATTAGATTTAGAGGCTTTTAATACATGGCTCAATCATATTCAGATCATGGATAAATATCGACACGTTTTATCCTACCGCATTTACAAAGCTAGTGTATAAAAAGCGGTTTACTTGGTTCGATTATTGGTACAGGGTCGACAAGCTAATGAAAATAAAAAAAATAAAAACGCTAAAGCCCAATAAAGCCTTAGCGTTTTTTAAAATGCCTACGTTTCTTATTGGGAACCACCAGGAACCATCATAAAGGCGGACCAATAAGTAAAGCCAACAAAGAACAAGGTCAGATAGGCGCCAAATATGTATATATATGTCCGTTCAGATAAGCTTAGATAACTGACCGTTAAGAAAAAGATGGCATTAGCAAAAAAGAGAAATGACATAGGTAATAATCCACCTGCTAGTGCCATTACAGCAAATACACCTGTCCAAAACGCCATAACACGAAACATTTTTGGCATAATTTCCCTCCTTGTCTCCCCTTATTACATTTTAAATTATAGTGGATGGATATCCATCTGTAAATGAAAAACTAAAAAATAAGCGCTTTAAGTCTGATTATTTATATAATACCGATAGTTTATAAGGATCCTTGAAAAAAATAAATATTATTTAGTTAAATGGGTTTAAATAATGGGCGAATTGGGAATCAATTCTATTAGACAAAGGATTTCTGCGAGGAGGCGAATGGATGTCACGTTTGGTCTTTTATACTTATCCGAGCTGTACATCATGCCGTAAAACAAAGGCTTGGTTAAAACAGCACCATGTTGAATATGAAGAACGGCATTTGTTTAAAGAAACACCCGATATTGAAGAGCTATTTGATATCATAAAATTAACCCATGAAGGCATCAAAGATATTTTGGCGACTCGAAGTGAGACGTTTAAGAAGCTTAACATTGACCTTGATGAGCTCAAGGTTAGTGAAGTCCTTCAATTGCTCCATGATGAACCCCGACTTTTGAGACGCCCTATTTTAACTGATGGGCAAAAACTAGTTGTTGGGTTTAATAAAAGCGGCTTACAGAAGCTAGGCTCAAAAGATCTATCAAACAGTGAAAAGAATGTTTCTTAACCATCGTCCAACCCTTGCCAATGTATGAAGTCCGTTGACCCTCGTAAATATAAAAAATAACTCCATTAATTAGGGGAAGCCCCTGTTAATGGAGTTCTTTTTATACTTGGTCTAGCGACAGACTTCTACTTGAAAGAATGACTGCTTGACGGAGTCTATCCCCGCCTATTCGTCATCAACGGCGGGATTTGATTTGTTTTTTCACCGTTCCAAAAAATTGGGAACAGGCAAACGGAACAAGACCGAAAAGCTCTTCTTTAATTGAGGACTTGGCAAGTTTACGTTCCGCTTTCATTTGCTTTCTAAAATCCCGCGGCTGATTCATATAATGGACAAATTGTTCGGTTAAATACTTGACATAGTCATCTGATTTCATTGACATCACCTGTTTCTATTATGCCCAAAAACGATGATCTCTACTCAAAAAACCAATAATTTCTGTGACAATCGTGTCAATGGATTTCCCCGCCGTATTAACAACATAATCCGCTTCAAGATAATAAGGGAGGCGATGCTCAAATAAATTGAGAATAGCCTTGGTGTCTTTCATTTCGAGTAAAGGACGTGTCGTATCCCCTTTCAAACGTTCGAGGAGGGTGGCGGGATCTGAATGCAAATAAATAATGAGCCCGCTTTCTCTCATAACATGGCGGTTAGAAGGGTTCGTAACCATACCGCCGCCTGTTGTGATGAGAACAGGCTGTCCGCTCACCTTTTGTAAAATTTTTTGCTCATATTTCCGAAAAGACTCCTCACCCTCATCTTTAAAGATGTCTTTAATCGATTTCTTTAGGGCGGTTTCTATCAGTTCATCAGTATCAAAAAGGGTAAGGGAGAGGGCCTCTGATAAAGCCTGTCCAATTGTCGTTTTCCCTGCTCCCATAAAGCCTGTCAAAAATAAGGTTGTCATTGCGTCACCCACTTTTCTAATTTCTTTGTCTCTTTATTATATATGAACCAAGCTTTGATTACCGAATTGAAATCATTCATTTGACTTAAATGTACTTCATACTGAGAGGACGACACCGTCTGAATCGTATAGGAGACAACTTTTTCCCCTTCAGTTAAATCACCAGAACCTTCCACGTCGTCTGTTTGATTGATTTTATCACATAGATCGTCTTTTGCAGATTGAAAAGCAAGAAAGTTACGATTAACCGCCCTCATATAAGCATAATCAGATTGGGCGATGCGATATCTGTCTAACTCATAAAAACAAAACATCGCAATCAACAAAAGAGAAACAAGTGTCAAGGGGAGGATGAAGCCGTCATTATTGGCCGATCGAGTCCGCAGATGAAGTGCCATTGTTCTGCTCTTCCTTTCTGGTCAACAAGTGTCATCACAACAACGCCATCATTCATTGTAAAGGTAGCGGAAGAAATGTCGTTTATGACAATTTCATAACCTTTAGAATCAACCTGACGGACAAGGCGTCCTCCTGTTGCCGCATAGTAGATCTGGTCACTATTGACTTCAAACGAGAGGGAAGTTGGTGTCACTTGTACATGTTGTCCCCCGAGCAGCTCTTGTTCGAGTTGATGGGCAGCAAGATAGAAGGCCTCACTTTGGTTATGTGGTTCCTGGCTTACGTGATGAAAGAAGGTGAGCAACTGTAATAAAAGCAGGCTGACGACGCAAAGCACCATTAAACCCATAAGCGCATAGAGAAGTGTATACCCCTTTTCGTTTCTCATCATTTTTTGATCTCTCCACATTCCTTGCCGGTTCGTTTTGAAGTCTCGGACCATGTGACACAAAGCTGCCCCAAATTGTCTTGAGTGGAAAAATGAAGGTAGAACATCGTATTGAATTGACTTATTTCCCTCGGGACAGGGGTGTTAATGAGTGCCCAATCAATCAAGGTGTTGTGAATGATTTGTAAAGCGGTCTTATGCTCTTGAAGAATCTTTTGTTCAAGCTCTGCTGTGATAAACACGGGAACGAGGTAACGGATACTGATGGTCAATATTAGAAGAGACACGAGAGCTTCTGATAAAGTAAATCCTAACTTATTTTTGAGTAACATAAAATCGGCCTTGGCCTAGCAGAAAGGTTATTTGATAAGTCTCATTTTTAGATCGAATTAACAAGGTCCCTGCCTGGGAAATCCCTCCTGAACTTGAAAAGTAGAAGTTGAGTGGAAGGCTTCCTTTTTCGACTTGAACAAACGACGGTACCGATAAGTTATTCAAACGTTCGAACGTTGAATAAAAAGAGAAAACTTCATGCTTATTATTATCAAACTCAATATAGACCTTTCGGTGATTGGTGAATGCAGCGAGCTGGGCGTCTTCAAGAAACTGAGTTAAGCTTTCGATGAATTGGGTCATTTGTTGATGTTCAAAAGCCGGGACTGCTTTTAAAATAAAGATAGGAAATAACGTCAGCATAATTGAACTCGCGAGTAGGGTTTCAAGGAGCCAGGTTCCCGAACGGCTAATTGTAAGAGTACGGATACGGTAGGCGAATTCTTTCATTTTTAAGGCTCCCGAGTGACCTGATCATCATTTAATACAAGTGTTCCCCCATCTGGACAGGTGATTTGATCAACGTAGCCATCGTCCACAAGGGTTTGCAGATCAGGTAAGGGGGTGTCTTTATCCATTTCATATTGGGCCACTTCACCCTGAAGCAATTTCATGGTTGCTTCACAGCTCTTTTGTTTGACGACAGTGTTCGATTTCGTCATATTAGGGACTGCTATAAGCAAAAGGATGGACATAATGAGCAAGACGATCATCATTTCGATCATGGTGAAAGCGTTTTTGTTTAGGAGTGTTTTCAAAAAATTCATTGCTATTTCTTCCTTTCAAATTTTAATTAAAGGCCTTTCATCATATCGAACATAGGCAATAAGAGACTGAGAAACATGACTAACAGAAAACCGCCGATTAGGAAAAAGAAGAAGGGTTGAATAAAGAGTATCCACCGGTTCAATTTTTGCTCCAGTTTGTTAAATAACAGTTGGCTATAATCGACGAGTGTAGGGCCAAGTCGCCCGCTTTCTGATCCATTGACAATAACGGTTGCTAGATCTTTGGTGTAGAACGTGCGACGGGCTAAAACAGAGGAGAGGCTAAGCCCTGCGTTTAGTTTTGCTTGGAGATAATGGGATTCATTTTTTAAAAAGGGATGGAAGGACTGCTCACCCATGACATCTAAGGCTTGATTTATGGCCATACCAATTTTCAAAAGGGAGCCAAAATGAGCGGCAAAGGAGGACGTCAAGCCGAGCTTAATAAAAGGAGAAAGGATCGGGAGGGAAATCAATAGCTTAAGCCGCTGTTCATAGGACATATTCCGCTTAAGCACGAAGAATCCGGCAATTACCCCAAGACTGACAAAAAGGAAGATGAGAAGAATCTGGGGGAGATGCGCACTAAAGGAAAGGAGCGCGAGAGACAGCGGTGGAAGGGAGATAGACATCGAATCATACAGGGTTTTAAAATTGGGCAGAAGATCATGAACAATAATCGTTCCCATTATCAGAACCATCCAAAGCAAAAAGATCGGGTAACGAAGAAGCTGACCCATGCGTTTTCTCCTCTGACAACGGCTTAATAACAGATTGCCTGCCTCGCGAAATCCAGTTGAAAGAGAACCGGTATGGGTGGAGAAATGTAAATAGGAGACGACATCCTCAGAAAAATGATGTTCATTGAGAACGTGTGCGACGGGGTGACCATCTTTTAGAGAGCGCAGCAAACTATCAATGTTCTTCTTGACCGTCGGACGAGCTTCGGCTTGCTGCAGCAGCAGGGCTTCCTTAAGTGAAAAACCTCTGTCAAGACAAGAGCCGACTCGGACTAAGAACTCTGCCCGCTGCTCATTGGACCACCTATCGAGAAAGACTAAGATGTTCATCATAGGCCTTCTTCACCTCATGAGAGATATACCCAAGGGCATAAGCTTCTTCATAGTAATCATCCAAGCGTTTAAACTTTAATCGTTTGGCCTGCGGGTCCGTTAATGCATGATGCAGCGGCATACCTGTTAATATTTCATAGAGAGCGGTTCGTTTATGCTGGGTGAATAGCCGATTGGGACAATCCTTCTGGCAAACGGGTCCGCAGGTGGGACATTGAATGGTAATGAGTCGTTGTGCCGTGACGCCTATTAACGTTTCTTTCAAATCAAATCGAGAAATGCCAAGCTCCGTCATGCGATGAATCGCCCCTAATGTATCAAACGCGTGTACCGTTGAGAGGACAAGTTTACCGGAAAGAGATGCCCGTATGGCGATGGTCGCGGTTTCTTGATCCCGTATTTCACCGACCATAATAATGTCAGGATCATGTCTCAGAATGGCTTTAAAGCCCGAATAAAACGTTAGGTCCGACCGTTCATTGACTTCCATTTGGACAAAACCAGGATGGCGTTTTTCAATAGGATCTTCCAGTGTAATAATTCGCGCATTGTAACGCTTCTTGGCTTCGGAGAGAAGGGCATAGAGGGTGGTCGTTTTGCCAGCACCCGTTGGTCCAGCAATTAAAAGGAGCCCATTGTCATAGCTTAATAAGGTGTGGAGCTGCTTAGAGGCTTCAGGAAACAGGGTAAGCTCACTTAAACGATTCGTTCGGGAATGTGGAAGGAGCCGAATGACTAAGCTTTCTTGGGAGGCAATGGGTAAGGTAGAGAAACGGAGATGCAAGCAGTCGTTCTGGAGCCAATAATCAAAAGCACCGCTTTGGGGTCTCCGGTAATCACCGATGTCCATGCCCGCTCGAAATTTAAAGTGAGCAATTAATTGTTTGGCTTTTGCCTGTGGTAAGTAATCAAATTCATACAAATGACTGTTGATACGAAATTCAATAAGGGTTGTGGTTTCTTGGGGGACGAAATGGATGTCGGAGGCGTGGCTTTCAGAGGCTGCTTGCAAAAGGGAGGCAGCATAGGTTTCTACTTCATGCAACTAAACACCTACTCTCATAAAAAGTTTAAATGGAAAAAGGGGATAGTTAAAGAATTCACCATTCGACAGAAGATTCCTCCTTTTGTCGAAAAATATTTAAAAAAATTTGTTCTCTGTTATTTTATTAAAATATAATTAAGAATAAAAAGGGGGGGATGGTATCTGATAAATCGTATACTGAAATAGTTACTCATCGGATTTGGTTTAGCGTTAGCAGGAATTATAATTGGTCTCTTTGTTTTAGGGGTTCATAAAATATACTTTGTAACCGGTGGTATTGGAACAATTTTTCTTGGCTTAAGCATAATATTGTCTGGATCATTAGCTGATGGTGACCGGATGAGGGTCAATTATGAAACTGAAACTTCAGAGTATCGGTTAAAAAAAGACCGCTTTGTTACTAATTCTTTATATATTGCTATACCAAATTTAGCTATAGCGTTGGCCCTCTATTTTTTAGTTAACTAATCCTAATTTCTTATACCTCCTACCGGTTAAGCAGGGCAAAACTACCCCTATCCATGCATTCTGGAGTCAATAGCCGGAATTTTACCGTTACTTGTGATGAACGCCAAAATAGGGTTGAGGGCAGGCAAGAAAGGCGTTCATCGAGGGGATGAACGCCAAAATAAGGTTGAGGGCAGGCAAGAAGGGTGTTCATCAAGGGGATGAACGCCAAAATAGGGTTGAGGGCAAGCAAGAAGGGCGTTCATCAAGGGGATGAACGCCAAAATAGGGTTGAGAGCAGGTAAGAAGGGCGTTCATCGAGGGGATGAACGCCAAAATAGGGTTGAGGGCAGGCAAGAAGGGCGTTCATCGAGGGGATGAACGCCAAAATAGGGTTGAGGGCAGGCAAGAAGGGCGTTCATCAAGGGGATGAACGCCAAAATAGGGTTGAGGGCAGGCAAGAAAGGCGTTCATCAAGGGGATGAACGCCAAAATAGGGTTGAGGGCAGGCAAGAAAGGCGTTCATCAAGGGGATGAACGCCAAAATAGGGTTGAGAGCAGCTAAGAAAGGCGTTCATCAAGGGGATGAACGCCAAAATAGGGTTGAGAGCAGGCAAGAAAGGCGTTCATCAAGGGGATGAACGCCAAAATAGGGTTGAGGGCAAGCAAGAAGGGCGTTCATCAAGGGGATGAACGCCAAAATAGGGTTGAGAGCAGGTAAGAAGGGCGTTCATCGAGGGGATGAACGCCAAAATAGGGTTGAGGGCAGGCAAGAAGGGCGTTCATCGAGGGGATGAACGCCAAAATAGGGTTGAGAGCAGGCAAGAAGGGCGTTCATCGAGGGGATGAACGCTAAAATAGGGTTGAGGGCAGGCAAGAAGGGCGTTCATCGAGGGGATGAACGCCAAAATAGGGTTGAGGGCAGGCAAGAAAGGCGTTCATCAAGGGGATGAACGCCAAAATAGGGTTGAGGGCAGGCAAGAAGGGCGTTCATCAAGGGGATGAACGCCAAAATAGGGTTGAGAGCAGCTAAGAAAGGCGTTCATCAAGGGGATGAACGCCAAAATAGGGTTGAGGGCAGGCAAGAAAGGAGTTCATCAAGGGGATGAACGCCAAAATAGGGTTGAGGGCAGGCAAGAAAGGCGTTCATCAAGGGGATGAAAAAGTCAAATAAAAATACACCTAAATACCTAAATAGGTCTGTATTCAAGTACTAGTTTATAAAAAACATAAGAAAAAGGACATCAATTGAATGTCCCTTTTTTATTGAAATCGTGCATTTGAAGACGCTGAAATAAGTAAAACGCGTATTAGCGCGTTTTACTTAATAAAACCGATAAACGTTCAACGAAGAGTTCAAGTTTGTCCAATGAACTGGCAAAGGATAACCGAAGATGCTGGTCATCGCCAAAAGTAAACACCGTGCTGGGAAGAACACCGACACGAGCTTCCTTTAAAGCCATTTGAAAAAAGGCTTCAGCGTTTGTTTTCAAAGGAGAAAGGTCAGGAAAGGCGTAAAAGGTCGCATCGGGCGCTTTTAATCTAAAACCGAGCTCATTTAAATGCTTAACGATAAAATCCCGACGGACTTTATATTCTTCACGCATTTTAGAAACCTCATGATCTCCTTGATCAAGGGCTACGGCTGCAGCGAATTGTGAAACGGTATTAACACTCGTGTTTATGTATTGGTGAACTTTGACCATTTCTTTTGTCAGCGGTTCTGAGGCGAATGTAAACCCTATACGCCACCCGGTCATCGCATGTGATTTGGACAATCCATTAATGATAATGGTTTGTTCTCTCACCTCGGAGAATGAACCAATTGACGTGTGTTGTTGGTCAAACGTTAATTCGCTGTATAGTTCATCTGAAATAACATATAAATCGTGCTCTTTAATGACAGGAACTAATTCTTTTAGTTCGTCATGAGTTAAAATTGCTCCAGTAGGATTAGACGGATACGTTAACAAGACGGCTTTTGTCTTAGGGGTTATGGCATTTGTCAATAATTCTTTCGTTAACTTAAACTGTTGATCGGTCGTATCTACAGGGACAAAGCGAGCCCCGCAAAGATCTAATACGGGTTTATAACCTGGGTAAGCGGGTGTCGGCACAATCACCTCATCGCCAGGAGAGAGTATGGTTCTTAAAGATAAAAATAAGCTTTCTGTTGTTCCATTTGTCACGATAATTTCAGTTCTGGGATCATAAGTTAATCCATAATGACGGTTTATATAACGGGAGGCCGCTTCACGCGTTTCTAAAAGACCATAAGTAGGGGCATAAAACGTCATGTTTTTTTCTAAACCCTGAACAGCGGCCTGTTTAATAAAGGAGGGGGTTGGAAAATCAGGCTCCCCGATTGTAAGAGAAACGACGTTTGAATACGTCTTGATCTCGTCTGTGATCTGTCTGATACCAGAAATTTCAATGCTTTTAACGTCTTGATTCAAAGATTTAGACATCGACATAATCTCCTTCAATAAAATACTATTAATTTTACAACATAATAGCCTAAACCTCTATGACGATTTGAATTTTTGTCATGAACTCGAGCAAATTCCTAAATTAGGCATCCACTGATTAAAGAGAGGTTTTTTATCTGAATATTAGTTTAATCCTTTAAGAATTATAAACCATTTTTCATCTTGATAGCACAAATTCCAGAATGTGGATGAAAAGTCTTCTTTGATAGTAAAAAAGGCGTCCCTTTTTTTAAAAGAGGACGGCCCAAATCTCTATTATTCTCTAAATGATGGAACGCCTTCTGGCGGGAATTGGTGCTCGGTTAATAAAGCTCTTTTCTCATCCGTCAAAGGAATCGATTTTTTAGTTTCAAAGTCATAACCAAGTAGTGTTCCTTCCCCGCGGGCAATCCAATTTCCTTTTTTATCATGAATGGCATGTTCAACTTCAAAGCTTGAACGGCCAATCTTGCCAATCCAAGTTAGGACGGTTAGTTCTTGAGCATAAACCGCTTCTTGAAGATAATCACATCGCGTGGAGGCGACGATCACATTCCAAGTGTGAATGGTTAAATTCGGGTTAAACAGCTTGAAGACATCTGCTCGTGCCTCTTCGAAAAATGAATAATACACAGCATTATTAACATGTCCCATGGGATCGCAGTCACTAAATCTTACGGTAAGGTCATATGAAAACATTGAGGTTTCCTCTCCTTTATCTAATAGTTAAGCCACTTGTTAAATGAATCCATTATTTTGCATTTTACCGAAATAATTAGAAAAAGTCGACTTTTGTCTTCTTATGCGCTTGCCTGGGCAATAAATTTAGGAACATGATACAATATCTATAAATGAGGAGGCCGAATCATGACTGATGCAAAATTGTTCGACGTCCATCAGCGTCCTTTGCAAGATTTACGGATATCGGTTACAGATCGCTGTAATTTTCGCTGCACCTACTGCATGCCAGCAGATGTGTTTGGAAAAGATTATCCTTTTTTAAATAGAAGCGAACTTTTAAGCTTTGAAGAAATAGCTAGACTAACCTCGATCTTCACTTCAAAAGGGGTTCGAAAGCTTCGGCTAACAGGCGGTGAACCTCTCATGAGAAAGGATCTGGATCACTTAATCCGATTGCTTTCTAATATAGATGGGGTCGAGGATCTGGCGATGACGACTAATGGGGTCTTGCTGCCTAAAATGGCAAAACGATTAAAAGAAGCGGGACTTCTACGTGTTACGGTTAGCTTAGACGCCTTGGATGATACGTTGTTTGGAAAAATAAATGGGCAAGGTATTGGGGTCGGGGCAGTTCTTAAAGGAATTGAAGCAGCTGAAGAAGCCGGCCTGAAGGTTAAAGTGAACATGATGGTACGTAAAGGTGTTAATGAAGATCAAATTCTTCCTATGCTGGATTTCTTTCGAGGTACCGGCCGTATTTTACGTTTTATAGAATTCATGGATGTTGGGAACACAAATGGCTGGTCAATGAACCAAGTCGTAACGAAAAAAGACATCCTCTCCATCATTGGTGAAACCTATAAGGTGGATACGATCCAGCCTAATTACTTTGGAGAAGTAGCCTCGCGTTACAGACTTGCGGGTACTGAGGATGAATTTGGGATCATTTCTTCTGTTTCTGATGCCTTTTGCGGGACTTGCACAAGGGCGCGGTTATCGGCAGATGGTTCGCTTTATACGTGCTTATTTGCAACTAGAGGAAACAGCTTGCGGAACCCTTTGCGAAACGGTGCAACGGATGAAGAGCTTGCGGAATTAATTGGGCGAATCTGGACAGGACGACGAGATCGTTATTCGGATGAACGCAGAGAAGAAGGACGCAAAGATAAGATCGAAATGTCTTATATTGGCGGGTAAGGCGAATTCAAAAGGCTTTTTTCCAAAGGACTGTTGCTAAATTCGCTTGTTCAATAGGTAACCAAGTTAATGAAAACAACCGGGTAAAAAAAGGGTTCGAAAGCGAGTAGCTTTCGGACCCTTTTTTTAGATTGACGGCTGTCTCCACTGAAAGGTCTTAAGATCCCATTTGTCCAGGCGTCAGATAAAACAGTCCGCCATTCAGGATAGAAACGCGAATATGGGGTTCATATTGCTGACGAAGCGCTTCTTTTTCCTTGTCGTAATTAACTTTTGCTTGCTCGGGATCCTCGTCTTCTTCGATGGTTTCATAAAACCGATTCAGAAGATCAAGGTCATTTTCCCAACGCTTGTGTGCCGCTTCTGCCCATTTATGTTCTTCTTCTTGGATCAGTTTTTCAACAATGGCTTCTAAGCGCTTTAATCCGCTGACTGGTTTGATGAGCGGACTCATCGTGTAACAGAAATCAGGGATTTTAGGAGTTAAGGAGAGCTTAGTCATCGATTCATGGAAGTCGCGGACAATCATCCCATTCAGTAAATTAATTCCAAGCGACAGAAGCATATCCTTTTTGACATCACAGCAATAACTGATTTTCGTATTTATACATAACCATGGGACAAGTCCTATTTTTTGTTGGGAACTGTTCGGGGCTTCCTCGTAAAGCCGGATATAGCGGGCCATTTCTTTGGTGCTTTGAAAGATTTGGTGAAGGCGAGGAGAACCAAAATGAATCAATTCGCCTTCATCACCGTTAAAAGCTGTTTTTAAGGTGAGCGTTGCGGTTTCTGGCTGATTGCCGAGCTTCTCAACATAATGCCAATAAAATGGCCGGTTCATGAGCCGTTTATCCATATCCACCGTCAGCTTGACCTTTAAAAAATGAGGACGGGACTCTAAGATATCGCAGCCGCTTGCACGAAAGTAAGTCTCTAAGTAATCATGAATGGCTTCCTGCCGCATCGATGACTTCCTCCTCTTCCTCTTTGAATCTTTCAGCATTGATGACGCTTGTGAGATTATCAAACTTGATTTTGATCTCACCAATGGATTCGGATTCATTTAAAATTGAAGAAATTTCCTTGTCCAGTTGTTTAAGGTCTAACCGTTCAAGGATATCATCCAATTCGCCGATGACATTCTCGAACAGATCAATTTTTTCATACAATAAGTGGAGAATATGTTCTTCGACGGTATTCTTAATCGCAAAATTATAAATGTGCACATCCTTTTCTTGACCGAGACGGTGGACGCGGCCGATCCGCTGTTCAAGACGCATAGGGTTCCATGGCAAGTCATAATTAATCACATGCTGACAAAATTGAAGATTAATGCCTTCACCGCCTGCTTCTGTAGCAATCAAAACTTGCGCGTTATTTTTAAACAATTGTTGCATCCAATCTTTCTTGCTCCGTTTAAAACCGCCTCTAAAAGGAACCGAGGTAATGCCGTTTTGTTTCAAGAACCATTGCAGATAAAGCTGAGTGGCGCGGTATTCAGTAAAAATGATCACTTTATCATCAATCGTTTGAATTAATTCAAGTACCTTTTCGGCTTTGGAGTTCCGGTTCACTTTTTGCAAGGTTAACAGAAGCGGGGATAACGCTTGCTGTAAGACAGGTGAAGCATTGTTCTTTTCAAACATATTTTTGAGGGTCATGAAGACCGCTTCTTTACTTGAGCATGCCTCTCGTTTAAGTGTAATGAGAGGAAAGCCTTTTAAGACATCCAGACCCCTTAAAGCTTCTATTTCGTCATGGACTCGTTTTTCCTCATCACTTAGACTAATATCAATAGATTGAACATGGCGTTTCGACCAATTAAAGTCTGTATCCTTTCGCCGATTGCGAACCATGACTTGATTAACCAGCCGTTTGAGGGTGTCCTCATTTTGAACGGCGCTTTTTCCGCTTCGATAACGCTGAAAAAAGGATTCAGCGTCGCCCAAATAGCCCGGTTTTAGTAAAGAGACTAGATAGTAAAGCTCATCGATTCGGTTTTGGATCGGGGTTGCCGTTAATAGTAAACAAAACTTTTTCTTAATTTGTTTGGCAAATTGATAATTTTTGGTTTTGTGGTTTTTGAGTTTATGAGCTTCGTCAATAATGACGAGATCATAATCCTGGTTAAGAATAATATCGGCATGCGGACTTCTCTTCGCGGTATCAATAGATGAGATCACTACATCACATTGCTCCCAGACATACGCTTTTCTCTGCGGGACGGCTGGTATAAAGAATTTCTGATTTAGTTCTTTTGCCCATTGAAGGACAAGTGAGGCGGGTACCAAAATAAGGATTTTTTTCGCCAAGCCGCGAATCATATACTCTTTCATTATGAGCCCTGCTTCAATGGTCTTACCAAGACCTACTTCATCAGCCAGGATAGCCTTTCCATGCATTTTTTCGATAACGGTCTGAGCAGTTTCCACCTGGTGCGGCAATAATTGAAGTTCAGGTAAGTGATCGGGGGCTACTAAACCTTCAAAATGAGGAACAATAAGCTGTTCTTCTGCCGTATGTGCTAATTGGAATAATTCCCAATCCGCCCATGGACCGTCTGCCTCAAAATAGGCAGGAAATGCATCTTGCCATGAGCGATCAAAGGTAATCGTTGGTTTCATTATGAATGCCTCCCATATAATGGGTTAATCTATAAGAAGATAAGAGAATGTTGTGCGATATGCGATTTTTCTCTACTATACAAACAGTTCATCACATGATAGGATAGAATTTGTTACTGAGCTATTAATGTTAAATGGTGTGAGTAGTATGTGCCAATTTAATAGGAAATATGCGAATGAGATCAAGGGGAGAGACCGTTTGAACAAGCGGCGCCGAAGGAGCAAGCCACCGTGCCAATCTCTCAGGCAAAGGAACTCTTGATCGACGCAACTCTGGAGAGCGCTCCGCGAATGGAGCCACCGACGAGGCGAGGATACTAATAAAGCGGTAGACCTCATTAAACTTTCCGGTATTAAGGACAGAGACACGGATCCCGTGTTTTCTCTGTCCTTTTTTATTGGTCGGAATTATTAGAAACTTCAAATTCGAAAAAGCAAGGAGGCGCGGCAATGACAACTTTGAAAAGAACTCCAATTTATGATCAGGTAAAATCTCTTGGGGCCAAAACGATTGATTTCGGAGGGTGGGACCTTCCTGTTCAATTCAGCAGCATCAAGGAAGAGCATAAGGCTGTGCGTGAACGGGCGGGATTATTTGATGTGTCCCATATGGGTGAAATTGAAGTTAAAGGAACAGGTGCAGAGGCCTTTTTACAAGGTCTCGTAACGAATGATGTCCTTCCGCTTCAAGCCGGAGATGCTCTATACACCGCTATGTGTTATGAAAACGGGGGAACCGTTGACGACCTTATTATTTACAAACGAGACAATGAAGATTACTTGCTTGTCGTTAATGCCTCCAATACTGACAAAGATTTTGATTGGATGAAGGAGCATGCCCCTCAAGAGTTATCGGTTCTTAATGTTTCCAGCCAAGTGGCACAGCTTGCTATCCAAGGTCCTTTGGCAGAGACCATCCTGCAAACATTAACGGATGAGGATCTTTCTGCTATTCGTTTCTTTAAATTTAAAGAGAATGTCCCATTAGCGGGAATTTCATCACTCGTTTCAAGAACAGGTTATACGGGTGAAGATGGATTTGAAATTTATTGTCCATGGGTTGACGCCCCCAAACTTTGGGAGGCCATTCTTGAGGCAGGGCAAGATAAAGGCCTTTTGCCGTGTGGTCTTGGTGCGCGTGATACGCTTCGATTTGAAGCCAAGCTTCCATTATATGGTCAAGAATTGAGTGCTTCCATCAGCCCAATTGAGGGCGGGGTTGGCTTTGCTGTAAAGCCGAATAAGCAAGCTGATTTTATTGGGAAAGCTGTATTAAAGGATCAAAAAGAAAATGGGGCAAGAAGAAAGCTTGTTGGTCTAGAAATGATTGATAAAGCCATTCCTAGAACTCATTATGAAGTATTCGTGGGAGAGAAGAAGATTGGCGAGGTGACTACCGGAACTCAATCGCCTACTCTTGGGAAGAACCTGGGATTAGCTTTAGTTGAAGTTGAATATGCAGCGCTCGGAACAGAAGTAGAAGTTGATGTGCGCGGCAAGCGCCGAAAAGCCATCATCGTTAAAGCCCCTTTTTATAAAAGAGGATAAAGAAAAAGGAGAGAGAATCAATGGGGACATTTCGCTATCTGCCCGTTACCGATCAAGACCGACAAGATATGCTAAAAGTGATAGGAGTGGAATCGGTTGACGACCTTTTTAGCGACGTACCGGAAAAAGTGCGTTTTAAAGGCCGTCTTGAAGTAGAAGAAGCTCTATCCGAAGGTGATTTGTTTAAATTCATGTCAAGCCTTGCAGCAAAAAATGTGAACACGAAAGAGACGCCTTCTTTTCTAGGGGCTGGTGTCTATGATCACTATATTCCGTCGATTGTGAATCATGTGATCTCTCGTTCTGAGTTTTATACTGCCTATACACCTTATCAGCCTGAAATCTCTCAAGGAGAGCTTCAAGCGATATTCGAGTTTCAATCGATGATTTGTGAGCTGACTGGCATGCAAGTGGCGAATTCCTCTATGTATGACGGACAGACTGCTTTAGCTGAAGCGGCACTTCTGAGTGTCAATGTTTCCCGGCAAACCAAAATCATTGTTTCTGAAGGGGTGCATCCGGAAGCACGTCAGGTCCTTGCGACTTATGCCAAAGGGCAGAATCTCGAGGTCATTGAAGTAGGCTTAGCCAATGGGGTGACCGACCTTGAGCAACTTAAGACAGTTCTCAATGATGAAACTGCCTGTGTGATCGTCCAATATCCAAACTTCTTTGGTCAAATCGAGCCAGTTAAAGAAATTGAGGCTCTTACACATGCTGCCAAGAAAGCTCAATTGGTCGTCTCCTCTAATCCGCTCGCGCTTGGCCTTTTAACGGCTCCAGGCGAGTTAGGGGCAGATATTGTGATTGGTGATTGCCAATCTCTTGGTATTCCCGCTTCATTTGGCGGACCTCACTGTGGCTATTTTGCTACAACTGAAAAATTAATGCGCAAAGTACCTGGTCGTTTGGTTGGAGAGACCATTGATGAAAATGGAACAAGAGGCTATGTCTTAACGCTTCAAGCGCGTGAACAGCATATTCGCCGGGACAAAGCGACCTCTAACATTTGTTCAAACCAAGCTTTAAATGCGCTTGCCTCCTCCGTTTGTATGACGGCATTAGGTAAAACGGGGATCAAAGAGATTGCTTATCAAAACTTGCAAAAAGCTCACTATGCGGTCAATCAGTTCAAAGCCATCGGAATTGAACCGGTTCATAATGGTGCCTATTTTAATGAATTTGTGATTAACACGGGTCGCCCTGTCAAAGAGGTTAATCGAGAATTGTTGAAAGCCGGTTTTATCGGTGGTGTGGATCTCGGCCGTTTTGATGAGTCATGGGACCAGTTGATGCTGATTGCTGTGACAGAGCAGCGCAATAAACAAGAAATTGATCAATTCGTGAACGTGTTGGGGGGGCTTATCCGTGGGTAAAAATGATCAGCCATTGATTTTCGAATATAGTAAGCCTGGGCGCATCGGCTATAGTCTTCCTGAATGTGACGTACCTGAAGTCGAACTTACAGAGACGCTTCCAAAAGACTATATCCGTGAACAAGATCCAGAGCTTCCAGAGGTATCAGAGCTCCAAATCATGCGTCATTATACCGCCTTATCTAGACGAAACCACGGGGTCGATTCTGGTTTTTATCCACTCGGCTCGTGTACCATGAAGTACAATCCAAAAATTAATGAAGATGTGGCTCGATTAACAGGCCTTGCTCACATTCATCCTTATCAAGAGGAAGAAACGGTACAAGGGGCTATGGAGCTGCTCTATCGCCTTCAGACCAATCTTGCTGCTGTTACGGGAATGGATGAGGTGACCCTGCAGCCGGCAGCGGGTGCGCACGGTGAGTGGACAGGGCTCATGATTATCCGGGCTTATCATGAATCGCGCGGTGACTTGAAGCGTAGGAAGGTCATTGTGCCGGATTCGGCTCATGGAACCAATCCTGCTTCTGCAACAGTAGCCGGGTTTGAAACCATAACGGTTAAGTCTAATGAAAAAGGGCTTGTCGATCTTGAGGATTTGCGACGCGTTGTCGGTGAGGACACGGCGGCATTAATGCTCACCAATCCGAACACGCTCGGACTCTTTGAAGAAGAAATTGTGGAAATGGCACAAATTGTCCACGAAGCAGGCGGAAAGCTCTATTATGATGGAGCTAACATGAACGCTATTCTTGGGGTAACCCGTCCTGGAGATATGGGTTTTGACGTCGTTCACTTGAATCTTCATAAGACCTTTACAGGACCACATGGCGGCGGCGGCCCTGGTTCTGGCCCTGTTGGGGTTAAAAAAGAACTCGCCAAATATTTACCAAAGCCTGTCCTTACTAAGACGGAAGACGGCTTTACGTTTGATTATAACCGTCCAGAATCGATTGGCCGTGTTAAACCGTTCTATGGAAACTTTGGAATTAACGTTCGCGCCTATACGTATATAAGGACAATGGGGCCTGATGGCTTAAATCAGGTATCGCGTGATGCGGTTTTAAATGCGAACTATTTATTCCGCCGTTTAGCGCCTTATTTTGAAGTGCCGTTTGATCGTCATTGCAAACATGAATTTGTTATCTCAGGGAAAAAACAGAAAAAGTTGGGTGTTCGGACTCTGGATATGGCAAAGCGCCTATTAGATTTTGGGTATCATCCACCAACCATTTACTTTCCGCTTATTGTGGATGAGTGCATGATGTTTGAGCCGACTGAAACGGAATCCAAGGAAACGCTGGATGATTTTGCAGATACGCTCATTCAAATCGCCAAAGAGGCAGAAGAGAACCCCGAAATTGTTCAAGAAGCTCCTCATACAACGGTTGTGGGCCGATTGGACGAAACCCGTGCTGCCCGGCAGCCTGTTTTACATTATAAGAAATAAGATAAGGGGGAGGGTTCCCCCTCAACAAAAAACATGGCGCTCACCTTAGGTGAACGCCATGTTTTTACTTAATAGTTATGCATTTTTACTCTTTACTTTTCCTGTCCACTGCTTAAATCCGCCTTTAAGCATGTAGATTTCCTGGCAGCCGTATTTTCTCAGAAGTGCCGCTGCACGAGTGCTGCGAGTCCCGTTTTGACAATAGAGATAGACGGGTTTATCTTTTCGAATCTCTTGTTTTCTCATTTTAAATTGAGTAAGAGGAACATTGCGAGCGCCTAATATATGTCCGTTTTCAAACTCATTCGGTTCTCTGACGTCAATGAGTTGCACTTTGCGATATCCTTCAATGAATTCCTCTTGCGTTAATGTTTTTAAATAGCGCCTCTGCATAAGCATTCGGGTAAGAGAGTACGCAATCGCTGCCACGATGAGAATAATTAAGACTATCCAAGCCACCACTTGATTCGACCCCTTTATGTTTGAAATGTTAGAGTTAGGTTTTGAAAGAAATAGAATCCTTAATCTATATATAGTTTAACATATACTTGTCCTTAAATCGATTCACAAATTAATTTAATGCTGTTGTGATAAGGATCAGCTTGACCGTGTCGATATTTGTCGAAATTAATAGCCTTGTTTGAGAGATGATTTCAGAGTTTCATTGTTGACAATTGGTTGCCTAATTGTTCTAGCTTCAACATGTTGTGGAAATCTAAAAAATATCGATACTATATATTGTGTTTTTTTTTGAATCACGCTATGATAGTTAATAGAGTTTAATCCTAGTGTCCATGGGGAGTTGTGTCAAAAAACGACAAAACCCACTAAGACTACTAGGAGTACAAATGGCGGTCATTGTATCACTAACTGTAGAAGTTAGTCAAGAATAGAGATCCCAACAAGAAACCTGACGTCCATATAATGACACCAGTCAATCCGTTATACAAAACGAATTGTCGCTGTATACCTATAAGTTTGGAGGAGAAAGATGAATGAGTGTGACTGTGCGAGGAGAATTAGAAATTAACAAAGAGGCATTGAACAAGGACATTGAGTTGTTCCCGCAGGTGTTTCCTATTACGGATGAAATGAGCACAACAAGAAGCGGTGTCTCAAGGCTCGTTATGTTAGACCGCTATGCTTTTAAAGATACCGAGAAGAAAACCATTAAGCCAGGTGATTTTGTTGTTTTAACGGTGATGAACGATCCGAAGTTTCCTGCACGTGGTCTTGGTTTTATTCGTGAGTTATATCCTGAATCTAATGAGGCACTTATTCAAGTGACGGAGGATTATCGTCATGTTCTGGCGACGGAAGAAGAACGTGAGAATGGTCTGATCAGACGCTCCCTTGATGTAATTGATAAGCCGCTTGAAGTGTATTATGAGCAGATTGCGAAACGAAATGCCCGCGGATTATCTAGTGTTGAGACATCTGTTGAAAAAAGACAAGCCTCGTTTGATGACTTCTACAAAGAGCTTGTATCTATGAATTTTGTACCGGCAGGACGAGTTCTTTATGGAGCCGGTGCAGATACGTTTGTTACGTATTTCAACTGTTATGTTATGCCTTTTGTTAAGGACTCGCGAGAAGGTATTGCTGAGCATCGCAAAAAAGTAATGGAAATCATGAGCCGCGGCGGCGGGGTGGGAACAAATGGCTCCACTCTGCGTCCGAGAAATACTTTGGCACGTGGTGTTAATGGTAAATCATCGGGATCGGTCTCTTGGTTAGATGACATCGCCAAACTTACCCACCTTGTTGAGCAGGGCGGATCCCGCAGAGGCGCTCAAATGATCATGCTGGCAGATTCTCATCCAGATATCATAGAATTTATTATTTCGAAAATGCAAAACCCTCGTATTTTGCGCTACTTAATTGAAACAGCAGAAGATGAAGCGATTCGCTCTTTAGCGAAGGATAAATTGAAATTTACACCTTTCACCGAAACAGAAAAGGATCTCTACCAAGGAATTGTTAATTATAAGCATTTTCCGGGTCAAGGCGGTTTTACCGACAAGGCAATTAAAGAGGCTGAAACACGCCTAAGAGATGGCGGTACGTATACCGTTAATAATCCAGAGTTTCTGACAGGTGCGAATATTTCAGTCACCCTTACGAAGGAATTCATGGATGCTGTTGAAAACGATGGGGATTTCGAACTTCGTTTTCCTGATGTCGAGCATTATACGCCTGAAGAAATGGCGATTTATAACAACGAATGGCATGAGTGCGGCGATGTGCGCGAATGGGAAGCTCGCGGATTTGGGGTGCGTGTTTACCGCACGATTCGTGCAAGAGAGCTGTGGAATCTCATTAATGTCTGTGCAACTTACTCAGCAGAACCTGGGATTTTCTTCATTGACAATGCGAATGATAAGACAAATGCCAAAGCTTATGGACAAAAAGTAGTCGCGACAAATCCATGTGGTGAACAACCACTCGCTCCGTATTCGGTTTGTAACCTTGCAGCGGTTAACTTAGCGAATATGGCGAATAAAGCAACAAAAGAAGTTGATTATGAAAAATTAAAAGAGACCGTTCGCGTCGGTGTCCGTATGCAGGACAACGTGATCGATGCAACACCTTATTTCCTTGAGGAAAACCGTGTTCAAGCATTAGGGGAGCGCCGTGTCGGATTAGGGGTAATGGGCCTTCATGACCTTTTAATTTACTGTGAAACAGAATACGGCTCTAAAGTAGGGAATGAGCTTGTCGACCGCATTTTCGAAACGATTGCGACAACGGCTTATAGAACCTCTATTGAACTGGCTAAGGAAAAAGGAAGCTTCCCATTCTTGGTTGGCAAGACAGAAGAAGAGACCAAGACCTTGCGTGAGCGTTTCATTAATACTGGCTATATGAAAACAATGCCTGAAGATATTCGTCAAGGTATCTTAGAGCATGGTATTCGCAACTCCCATCTCTTAACCGTTGCGCCAACCGGCTCCACGGGGACGATGGTTGGGGTTTCAACCGGCCTTGAACCATACTTCTCATTCTCTTACTTCCGCAGCGGACGCTTAGGTAAGTTTATTGAAGTCAAAGCCGATATCGTACAAGAATATTTAGATCAGCATCCTGAAGCTTCATCAGATAATCTGCCAAATTGGTTTGTAACCGCAATGGAACTTTCACCAGAGGCGCATGCGGATACACAATGTGTCATTCAGCGCTGGGTAGACAGCTCGATCAGTAAAACGGTTAATGCACCAAAAGGTTATACAGTGGATCAAGTTAAAGGGGTCTATGAGCGTCTTTACAAAGGCGGCGCTAAAGGTGGAACCGTTTATGTGGATGGCAGCCGTGATGCACAGGTCTTAACGCTTAAAGCAGAAGAAAACACCTTTGAAGAAGATGAAATGTTACCAGAAACAAAAGTTGAGCAAAAGGCCAAAGTTGTTTTGGTGGACACCATCACAGAGTTGGACAAAACCAACGTCACTTACGGATCTGAAGTCGGCGACACTTGCCCAATCTGTCGTCAAGGAACCGTCGAAGAACTAGGCGGCTGTAACACCTGCACAAACTGCAACGCTCAATTGAAATGCGGTTTATAAGAGAGGATTTTTGAAAAGAGGGAGATCTCCCTCTTTTTTTTCTTTTGCAAGTGTTTTATGGAGATAAAATTTAATAAAAATTTTAGAAAATACGTGGGAAGAAAGTGCTTGTTTTTTAACTCATAAAAACAAAGTGAATGACAGGGGACGACTTGTTTTAAATGGACAAGTGGTGTATCATTTTTTATAGTCTGTCTAACCGGCCACAAACATTTTTTCTAAAAGTAAATAGGCACTGTTCAGACATAGGAGTCATAAACCGATAACAAGTAGAAGTGGAAATAAACAGGGGGGATTTGATGGCGCCGACACCGAGCATGGAGGATTACATCGAAAGAATCTATCTATTAATTGAAGATAAAGGGTACGCGCGAGTGTCTGATATAGCGGAAGCGCTAGAAGTTCATCCCTCCTCCGTCACAAAAATGGTTCAACGACTGGATAAAGATCAATATCTTGTATATGAAAAATACCGTGGATTAGTTTTGACACCGAAAGGAAAAAAACTCGGAAAGCGACTTGTTTTTCGTCATGAATTACTTGAGGATTTCTTGAAGGTGATCGGTGTCAAACCGGAGACTATTTATTCCGACGTTGAAGGTATTGAACACCATCTCAGTTGGGACGCCATTGACCGGATTGGAGATCTTGTCCAATATTTTCAAGAGGATGCTTCAAGAGTGGAAGAATTAAGAGCTGTACAACATCAAAATAATGAAGAATCGGACCATTAACCATAGCCTTGGGTTGTGGTTTTTTTTTTACGGAGGACAGATCTCTATTGAAAGAAGGACCGATGCGGTTACTCCCTATCTATAAAACAACAAAAAACGGCTTGGAGAGATTCCAATCCGTTTTTGCTGTTTTAGTAGGTTAATTTTATAGAAAGCTGCGTTTTTTCTTTTTCTTTTTACCTTCAATAACGGTTAAATGTCCGTGACCTTTATGACGAATCCGCTCAAGAGGAGGTCGTCTTTTCTTAAGAGATTTATTTGTTGTAATGGCCCTAAGATTGGAGGAGGAACGTCTGCGTTCACGCGCAAATGGCTTTTTGCGCTTCTTGGATTGTCTGACCGCACGGCGATAAGCCTGCGTTTCATTAGGTGAATGGCGAGTTACCAATCGGTAAACAACATAAATTCCGCCAATTATCAAGCCGCCTATTATTAGTCTTTTGACAAGGAGCATGGGGTGTAGCCACATTAAAGAGACAAGACCAATTACACCAAGAAGAATCACAAGCAGAAAGAGAAGATTTGACCATGATCCTTTCAACTCAATCACCTCCTCCAAATAGGATTAACTTACAACCGATGTATCCTTTTCTAACAAAGTATCAGCTTCGCGTCGTTTCATCTCATTAAACGCGGCAATCGCCACTTCAATTTGGTCAGCATCCGGTTCTTTTGTTGTGAGTAATTGTAACCAAAGACCGGGGTAGCCCAGTACTTTTAATCCTGGGATGTGTCTGACCGCATTGGTTAAGCGAAGGACTTCATAAGAGAGCCCAAGATCAACAGGGATTAACGCAATGCGTGTTAACATCCGGACACTTAGCGGATGCAATGGGACAAAAAAGTAAAGAAAAACACTAATAATAGCCGTGAAAAGAATAAAGCTGCTTCCACATCTGTAGTGAAGACGTGTTTGTTTTTTGACATTCTCAACCGTAAGACTGAGGTCATTTTCAAAAGCATTTATAACTTTATGTTCAGCACCATGGTATTGAAAAACACGCTTCATGAGCGGCGTGATCGAAATAAAATAAATATAAGCAAGCAACAGAATGATTTTCAGAACACCCTCTGTTAAAATTTGCGAGACTTTACCTGGGAAAAAGGGTGTCAAAGCATCAGCAGCGAGTGCCGGAAGGAGTGTGAAAATAAACTTACCGAACAAGAAAGAAAGAATGGCCATGACAGAAAGTCCAAGAATCATGCCCCACTTTCCTTTGTTTTCTTCGGTTTCTTCAACATCTTCTTCTGGAAGTTTATCGTATTTTTCTGAAGAAAAATTCAGGTGCTTTGAACCGAGTATACTGGATTCAATGATTCCAATAACCCCTCGTACTAATGGCCATTTCTTCAGGAAACTATATGAAGACTTTGAATCGCGAGGCACCTCGAAAAACGCAATGGTGCCATCTTTTCTTCGTATGGCGGTCACACTTGTGAACCGGCCGCCCATCATGACCCCTTCAATTACGGCTTGCCCACCATACATCGTTTCTTTTTCCGCCATTCAGTTGACACCAACCTTTAAGAATTTGACTTAAACTTATTGTACTAGAAATCAGCCAAACTCTCTAGGTTTATTGTTATCTATTTATTACCCAAATTGAAACGAAGTATACCATTTGGACTCACATTTTTGCGAATCGAATTTCAGGGCCTCTCCACATAAACCTCACCCTAGACGATCTCTATCAATTAATGATGAGTGGATAGAGAAGAATTGGACATAATAGGCTTGGAGGTGTATATTCAGTGGCTGAAAAGAAGACAACAAATGAGCAACAATCAGAGATAACATCACCTGTCAGGACCTTCGCGATTGGCTTCTGGGGCGGTTTGATTTGGGGTTTTTTAGGGTTTATTTCGTATTATCTGAACTTTGCAAAGTATGGTCCTGGACTTATTTTAGCTCCTTGGGCACTTGGGAAATGGAAGGTCGGCTTAAAAGGGCAAATTCTTGGTATTATTGCGATTACCATTTTATCGATTGTGATTGCCTTCATATATAGAGCGGTATTGGGGAAGGTGAAAAACATTTGGATATCGGTTGGTTTTGGCATGGTCTTATGGGTGATTGTGTTCTATATCATCCAACCATGGATCCCAGGTTTGAAGCCTGTGCTTAAACTTGGCCTGAATACCATTTCAACTTCACTATGTCTTTATGTTTTGTACGGTCTTTTTATCGGCTATTCCATTTCTTTTGATCTTCAAATGAAGCAATCCTCTGACTACTCAAATGAATAACCCTATGGTAGAATGATTTTTGGAGTGATTTAAATACGACCCTCGAATTTTATCATCTTAAGTTTGTTGGAAGATGGTGTTCCAGGAGCAGAGGATTAAAAAAAGCGGATGAGGCGGAGTATTTATCACATCATAACGGTCGGTCGTACCTCGCTGTCATACAGTCATTTCAAGGCATGACGGAGGATTCACTTCCCGTAAAAAAGTCATTTAAGTTCAACTGAATTTCCGGGGGAAACATTCCCCATGTGAAATGAAGTTTTACTTTATAATGTATTCATAGGAGTCGTCAAAATGAACGCTTATTTAATTCTAAATGGACCTAATCTGAATGCTCTTGGACAAAGAGAGCCTGATGTTTACGGTCATAAGACGTTGGCAGACCTAGAGAAGGAAATCAAGGCTTTCGCTGCTTCACGAGGCTTCGAAGTGACATTTCGTCAAAGCAATCATGAAGGAGCCTTGATTGATTGGATACAGGAGGCTGAAGGAAAGTATCAGGGATTGGTCATGAATCCAGGAGCTTTCACTCATTACAGCTACGCCATACGAGATGCCCTTGCCAGCTTGTCCATTCCGTCAGTTGAAGTTCATATTTCGAATGTTCATAAGCGTGAAGCATTCCGACATCAATCGGTGCTTGCTCCTGTTATGAATGGGCAAATTGTAGGCCTTGGTTTTCATGGCTATCGCTTAGCCCTCGATTATTTAGAAAGCCTTTAAAATTCATAAAGAAATTTGGGGAAGGCTCAAGGAGGATTACCATGATTTCAGTTAACGATTTTAAAACAGGACTTACCATTGAAGTGGATGGAGGCATCTGGCAGGTCCTCGAATTCCAACACGTTAAACCAGGTAAAGGAGCAGCATTTGTTCGTTCTAAGTTACGCAATTTAAGAACGGGTGCTATCCAAGAAAAAACATTCCGCGGCGGTGAAAAAGTAGATCGCGCACATATCGATAACCGCAAAATGCAATATCTATATGCCAATGGCGATCAACATGCATTTATGGATTTGGAATCCTTTGAGCAAATTGAGTTAGCATCAAGCCAAATCAAAGAACAGCTTAAATTTTTGAAAGAAAATATGGAAGTTCATATTCAATCCTTCCAAGGTGAAACTTTAGGGGTTGAACTTCCTAATACGGTGGAATTAGAAGTGGTTGAAACCGAGCCAGGAATTAAGGGTGACACAGCTTCCGGCGGTTCAAAACCAGCTACATTAGAAACGGGTTACGTCGTTCAAGTTCCTTTCTTTGTGAACCAAGGCGATCGTTTAATCATTGACACTCGTAGCGGTGACTACGTTTCTAGAGCTTAATAGCCATCTAAAAAAGCGTTCGAGCAGATTTAATCTGTTCGAGCGCTTTTTTATTGTTTACGAGGAAATTTCTCGACTTATAGATAACTCGCCATTAAAACACTGCTTTGATCTTCGGGGTGACAAGCGCTGCAGAAATTATAACGGCTTGGGAGGTTGTCCTGATCCACCTGTCAATTTAGACATATGTTGTCCTTCTCGAACATAAGATGGGTTAGAAGACTATTAGTGATTAGGAGGATGCTCGGTGGAAGCGGTGCTCTCTATCTTACCTAAGGATCTAAGTGACCGTATTCGAAACCTTGTTGAACAAAAAACGATAACTCTTGAAGAAATCCGACTCCGACTTCATCGTCCAATTGAACTGATGGGGACTGGACAAGTCCTCTATTTAGATCAGCAGCGCCTACTGACCTCACAAGATATGAAAGTCCTAATGGGAAACCTCAGTGCTTACTCTCTTTATACGTTGGAAGAGGAATTAAAAAGAGGCTATGTGACCATTAGCGGCGGCCACCGAGTCGGTATAAATGGCAAGGTGGTTACCGAAGGAAGTCATGTGAAGATGATCCGTGACGTCAGTTCCCTGAACATACGGATTGCCAGGGAGAAAATTGGCGTGGCAGAGCCGCTTGCCCATTTTCTTTTTGATAAAGGACAGTGGTTAAGCACCTTAGTAATTGGTTCACCGCAAACAGGAAAGACGACCCTTTTGCGCGATCTAGCACGCGTCATCAGCAGTGGATTGGAGAAACGTGCGCCACATAAGGTTGGCATTGTGGACGAGCGTTCAGAAATTGCGGGCTGTATCAGAGGGGTACCGCAGAACACATTTGGCATTCGAGTGGATGTCCTCGATGCCTGTCCGAAAGCGGAAGGCATGATGATGATGATTCGTTCCATGAGTCCGGATGTCCTAATTGTGGACGAGATCGGCAGGCAAGAAGATACGGAAGCCATGCTCGAAGCTTTAAATGCAGGTGTCTCTGTTATGGCAACCGCCCACGCTTATAATTTGGAACAATTATGGAAACGCCCTACTTTAAAACCGCTTTTGGATCATCAAGTCTTTTCTCGTTTTGTGATTTTAGAGAATGACGCGAGGCAAGGACGTTTATATACAGTCTATAACGATTCGGGCGTTTGTCTTTCTTCTAGGAAGAGCGTGAGAGTCGGATGAAGATCATTGGGATTATATTAATTGTTTCAACTACCACCCTTATCGGCTTCGCGCTTGCTAAACGCTACAGGGAGCGCCCAAGGCAGCTGAGGCAATTAGTGACGGCTTTACAGTCATTGGAATCGGAAATTATGTTTGGTCTGACACCCGTTTTTGAGGCTGCCAGTCATCTCGTTGAACAGCTCCCAAGCCCTTCCAATCGCTTTTTCGCTGATTTGTTGGTCCTGTTAGATAAACGGGATGGCCGAGCCTTGACTGACATCTGGAGTGAAACTACCGAGAGTTTTTGGACGCAAACGGCTTTAAAACAGGCTGAAAAAGAAATATGGAAGCAATTTGGACAAACACTCGGTCAGTCTGACAGAGAGAATCAGAAAAAGCACATTCGGCTTGCGATTAGTCATCTGGAAAGAGAAGAAGAAGAGGCGCGAATTGCCCAGCAACAGTATGAAAAGATGACGAAGAGCCTTGGAATATTAGGCGGTCTGCTAATTGTTCTATTGCTGTTTTGAGGAGGAACCCAGATGTCTTTAGATGTAAATACGATCTTTCAAATTGCGGGTATTGGCATTATTGTTGCCATGATTCAAACCGTGCTGAAGCAAATGGGAAAAGAGGATTGGTCACAGTGGGTCACTTTAATCGGCTTCGTTGTCATTCTTTACATGGTGGCCACCTTAATCGGGGATCTCTTTTCAAAAATCCGTGATGTGTTTCTTTTCCAAGGTTAGGAGGGAAAGGCGATTGAAATCTTACAAATTGTTGGTATAGGGTTAATCGCGACCTTTCTCAGTCTTATATTAAATGAACAAAAGCCTGCCTTTGCTTTCTTGCTAATGGTGTTTGTCGGGGCAACGATTTTTATCTTTTTGATCGGACAAATCAGTCAAGTGATCACCATGTTAGAACGTTTAGCGATTAATGCTCATTTAAATTTAGTTTATGTGGAAACCGTTCTGAAAATTGTTGGTATTGCCTACATAGCAGAATTCGGTGCCCAGATCGCTAAGGATGCCGGTCAAGGAGCAATGGCTTCTAAGATTGAGCTGGCCGGAAAAATTCTCATACTTGTCATGGCCATTCCCATTATCACAGCTATTATTCAAACAGTCGTCGGATTAATCCCACAATAAGGGGGAGAATCGGTGAAACAATTCAAACAGTGGATGCTGCCAATTGGGTTCCTCCTCGTACTGGTTGGGGGGACATTTCTTTTTCCAGAACTCGCCCGAGCGGAAACACCCACACAAGATTGGGTGGATCAGCAATTAAAGCAGCTCAATTTAGATGATATTCAGACCTTTTGGAATTCAGTGGTTGATCAGTATAACGGCTTTTTACCAGAAAGTGAACAGATGACCTTCCTAGATTTTTTAAAGTCGGACAAGCAAGGGCTATTTCGAGAATGGACAACCGGTGCCATTAAGTACATGTTTCATGAATTGATTATTAATGGCAAGCTGCTTGGAACACTTATTCTTTTGACTGTTCTCTCCATGATTTTACAAACCATTCAAAATGCCTTTGAACACCGCGCTGTTTCTAAGGTCGCCTATGCAGTTGTTTACATGGTGCTGATTATTTTAACACTGAACTCCTTTCGTGTGGCCATAGATTATACGACGAATGCCGTGGATAGCATGAGTCACTTTCTACTCGCTCTTATGCCGCTCATCTTTGCCATTACCGCAACGAGTGGCGGGGCAACCAGTGTAGCCTTCTTCCACCCCATGATCATTTTTTTAGTCAATACGAGTGGTTGGCTTATTTCTACCATTATTTTACCACTTCTTTTTATGTCGGCATTGCTTCACATTGTCAGTACTTTAACAGAGCATTACAAAGTGACGCAACTCGCCAATCTCATGCGAAATGTGGCCATAGGTGGATTAGCTGGTTTCTTTGCGATCTTTCTTGGGGTGATGTCGGTTCAGGGGGCCGCCACCGCGATATCTGATGGGGTTTTAGTACGAACGGCTAAATTTGTCACCGGGAATTTTGTTCCGGTTGTAGGAAGAATGTTCACAGATGCGGCAGATACGGTGTTCAGCGCTTCGTTACTTGTGAAAAACACGATAGGGATTGCCGGTTTATTTATACTTGTTGCCTTAATTGCAATTCCGGCAATAAAAGTGTTGGTCTTAGCCCTCATCTATAATATCGCTTCCGCTGTTCTGCAGCCTCTTGGGGGAGGGCCGATTATTGAATGTCTCGGCATTATGGCGAAAAGCATGGTGTTTATCTTTGCTGCTCTTGCGATTGTATCGATGATGTTCTTTTTGGCACTGACGATCATTATTGCCTCGGGGAATCTTTCTTTGATGGTCAGGTGAAGGGGGAATTAGATGCAGGCCGTCTCTAACTGGATTACGCAAATCATTTTCATCATTATGTTTGCCATGGTATTAGAACTCTTATTGCCGAACGAACGCTTTAATCGATATGTCAAGACAGTCATTGGATTAATCTTGATCCTAGTTCTATTAAATCCAATCATGAGTCTTTTTAACATGCCAGTGGAGTCCATTCTAAGTCAATTCAATCCCCCGGCAGAAAGCGACTCTATAAAAAATTCAATGAATGAGCAAAAAAAAGAAATAGAATCTGGACAACGTGCATATATTTCTAAACAAGTGGCTGTCCAAATGAAATCTTATGTGAAAGGGGAGTTGAGTAATCGCTATGGCCTCGCTATCCAAAACCTTAACCTAACATTAGATCCGAATGATCCCAATGTACCAAAACATATCACAGTGACTTTGGAGAAAACGCGGTCAGACTCACAAACACCAACACCCGCAGAGGACGATCAGGTGACAGTTGATTCCGTTTCAAAGGTAACCGTTGCTTCAGTCACTATCTCCCAAGATGGAACCGGTACAAAAGCTGCTGATAAGTCCTTTTCAAATGAAACAGCTGTAAAGAATTTTTTAGCAAAAGAATGGAATCTACCAAAAGACAAAATAACCCTCCAGTTGAAGGGAGGCGACACTTAACCGATGTCACCACAGGAGATGTGGAAGAAGATACTGGCAGCCGTCTCGACAAAAACGGGGAAATCACCAAAGAAACCGTTGAAAAACTTATTGATTTTACTAGGGATTGGCATCGCCTTGATGCTGCTGAGTCACTTTTACTCAGGTGGAGTGAAACCGAAAACACAGGCGACAGCGGAAACGGCAGGGACGCAAACGAGTTCAGATAAAGGGGCGTCACAACCTGCTTCACTTCTCAAGAAAACATCGGATCATCCACAAACGATGGACGAGTATGCCAGTTATTATGAGGACCGCTTGAAAAGTATGCTCGACAGCATGGCGGGAATTTCCAATGCTAAAGTCCTTGTGACTCTTAGTTCCGGGCCAGAACAAGTCTATCAGCAGGATGTCAAAACCTCTGACCAGAAGACAACTGAACACGATTCAAATGGAGGAACCCGCTCTACTGTCAATAAGAGCGATGACTCTTCACTAGTCACAATCGATCAGGGGAACGGGCAAAAGAGTCCTATATTAGTCACTGAAAAAGGTCCGACAGTCAAAGCGATTCTCGTTGTCGCGAATGGAGTGACACGACCATCAGCACAGGAACGTGTGATAAATGCGGTTAGTACGGTACTGGATGTACCTTCTTATAAAGTCTCTGTTCAGGAAAGAAAATAAGGGAGGAATTCAAATGGTTCTTAAAAAACAAACAGTTTGGTTACTTACGATGTTAAGTCTAATTATTGTTCTATCAGTCTATTACGTGACGACACCTTCAAAGACGCCAACAGCTGCGACGCAAAATACAGCAGCAAACAGCTCAAGCGATGCTAAAAAAGCTTCAAGTGCGAGCGCTGAAGATGATCAGTTTGCTACGTATAAGCTTCAACGAAATCAACAAGCCAGTAAAGAAGCTCAAAAATATGAAGCCGTTATTGCATCGGATTCAAGCTCCGTTCAACAAGTTAATGAAGCGACCAATCAGTTAAAAGCCTTGAATGATCAGTCTGAACAAGAATCGATGCTCGAACAAGAAATTATTTCAAAAGGTCTAGGAACAGATGCTGTGGTCACAACAGATGGTGATTATGCCCAAGTTTATGTGAAAGCGAAAAATCTCTCAAGTAAGCAAGCGTCTCAAATCATGCAAATGGTAGTGAATTCATCACTCGGTGTCCAATTTGCAAGTGTCAAATATCAAGGTGCCAATAGCTGAGATATCTAGAGATCCATTCAAGGAGAGGGCTTCTTAATAAGAGGCTCTCTTTTTTTAATACCTAGGTGCACATTTGTAATATTAGGAGATGAGACAAGAAAAAAAGATATGTGGTATAATGTCTTGGATAAAAGAGCTCATGCGGTGTTGAATTAAGTTTCCAAAGGTGTTTACTTAAAAATTAACTCAACAAACTTGAGCAATGTTTATTATAAGGAGTGCTAATTTGTGAAAATAGAAGACATTCGTGAAATCATTAAACTTGTAGATGAATCTTCCATTGAAGAATTTGAATTTGAAGAAAATGGGGCTAAAATGCTTCTAAAGAAACGCTCAACAGGAACAGGAACGGTTCAACTTCAAGCAGCACCTGCTCCTGTCGTACAACCTCAGGCTGTCACTGCAGGACAAGCACCATCCGCTCCTGTGGCCCAACAAGCGCAACAGGATGAGGTAGAGTCGGATAAATTACATAAAATTGTTTCACCTATGGTAGGGACGTTTTACGCGTCTTCTTCCCCAGATTCAGAGCCGTTTGTTAAGCCTGGAACAAAGGTATCCACTGATACAGTTGTCTGTATCGTAGAAGCCATGAAGCTTTTTAATGAAATTGAAGCTGATGTAAAAGGTGTTATTAAAGAAGTCTTGGTTGAAAATGGACAACTTGTAGAATATGGACAGCCGCTATTTCTTGTTGAAACGGAATAGGAGATTGTTATGATTAAAAAAGTATTAATAGCTAATCGTGGAGAAATTGCCGTTCGAATTATTCGGGCCTGTAAGGAATTGAACTTAGAGACAGTGGCTGTCTATTCCGAAGCAGACCGTGACGCACTTCACGTTCAATTGGCTGATGAGGCTTATTGCATAGGACCAACCGCTTCAAAAGACAGTTATTTAAACTATATGAATATAATGAGTGTAGCAACTTCAACAGGCGTGGATGCCATTCATCCTGGATACGGCTTTTTAGCTGAAAATGCAAGCTTTGCAGAAATTTGTCGCGAGTGTAACATCACCTTTATTGGCCCGAGTCCTGAAGCCATTGAAAAGATGGGGATAAAGGATGTAGCTAAGATCACGATGAAAGATGCAGGAGTTCCGGTCGTTCCTGGGTCTAATGGTGTTGTTGAGACCATTGAAGAAGCCATTGAAGTGGCGAATCAGATTGAGTACCCGGTCATTATTAAGGCAACAGCGGGCGGCGGCGGTAAAGGAATTCGCGTTGCTCGTGACGAAGAGTCCTTAAGAAAAGGGGTCGCGATTACCCAACAAGAAGCGGCTACAGCATTTGGTAATCCAGGTGTTTATATTGAGAAATATATCGAGGATTTCCGTCATGTGGAAATTCAAGTGTTAGCCGATAATCATGGAAACGTGATCCACTTAGGCGAGCGCGATTGTTCCATCCAAAGAAGGCTTCAGAAGCTAGTAGAAGAATCCCCATCACCTGCTCTTTCTCCAGAGAAACGCAGAGAAATGGGCGAAGCAGCGGTCAAAGCGGCTAAAGCCGTGAACTACTCCGGTGCGGGGACGATCGAATTTATTTATGATGTGAATGGCTTCTTCTATTTCATGGAGATGAATACACGCATTCAAGTGGAGCATCCTGTTACCGAGTATGTGACGGGAATTGACTTGATTAAGGAACAAATTAAGGTAGCAAATGGTGAAGAGCTGCAAATCGCACAAGAAGATGTCACCTTTAATGGCTGGGCCATTGAGTGCCGGATTAATGCTGAAAATCCTAAGAAGAACTTTATGCCTTCGCCTGGGCGAGTCGCTATGTATTTGCCTCCTGGTGGACCAGGGGTTCGAGTAGATTCAGCCGTTTACCCTGGCTATATGATCCCGCCTTACTATGACTCCATGGTGGCCAAAATCATTACTCATGGAGCTACACGTGAGGAAGCTGTTAATAAGATGAAACGTGCCTTAGGCGAAACGGTTGTAGATGGAATTGAAAC
Organism: Pullulanibacillus sp. KACC 23026; assembly: GCF_029094525.1. Taxonomy (NCBI): domain Bacteria; kingdom Bacillati; phylum Bacillota; class Bacilli; order Caryophanales; family Sporolactobacillaceae; genus Pullulanibacillus; species Pullulanibacillus sp. KACC 23026. The sequence goes on from NZ_CP119107.1 coordinate 1,744,355, forward strand.
CACTATTCCATTCCATATAAAATTATTCAATCATCCGGTATTTGTATCAGGGGATTTTAATACCAAGTTTTTGGAAACCTATCCAATTATGGATGAAGACTAAAGGAGGTTTTTTATATGGACGAAAAGAATCTATTTCTAGAAGATCTTGATGATTCTCAGATGTTTGACCTCGAAGAACAGGACAATGGATTAGGAAAAATTGAGATCTCACCAGAAGTTCTAGAAGTGATTGCAAGTCTTGCAGCAACCGAAGTGTCGGGTGTGGCCTCCATGCACGGCAGTTTTGCAACGGGTGTTGCTGAGAAGATGGGGCGTCGCAATTACGGAAAAGGCGTTCGAGTTGATCTTGGTGAAGAAGGCATTGTCATTGATGTTTCGCTTCATATGGTGTTCGGTGTCTCAATCCCCAAAGTCGCTCAACTTGTACAAGAAAATATCTCTCAAACCTTGCGAACCATGACAGCACTTGAAGTGAAGGCGATTAATGTTCATGTTGTTGGCATTGAATTTGAACAAGAAGATCGAAAACCAAATCAAGAGAAGCCAGCCAAAGGGTAAGGGTAACTCCCTCTAGTTCTAACTGTCGACAAAACCTCCAGAAAGGAGTAAGTCGACAGTTTTTTTATATTATAAGGAAGCATAGGTTGTACTTAAACGCTTAGAATTCAGCCAATAGGGAATCGTCGTTACACAAAAATGAAATAGGTGTAACGAGAATCCGCTATGCTTCCAAAAAGCCCCCGATTTGAGCGAATAGCGAATCGTCGTTACACAAAAATGAAATAGGTGTAACGAGAATCCGCTATGCTTCCAAAAAGGCTCTCGATTTGAGCGAATAGCGAATCGTCGTTACACAAAAATGAAATAGGTGTAACGAGACTACGCTATACTTCCAAAAAAGCCCTCGATTTGAGCGAATAGCGAATCGTCGTTACACAAAAATGAAATAGGTGTAACGAGACTACGCTATGCTTCCAAAAAAGCCCTCGATTTGAGCGAATAGCGAATCGTCGTTACACAAAAATGAAATAGGTGTAACGAGACTACGCTATGCTTCCAAAAAAGCTCGCGATTTGAGCGAATAGTGAATCGTCGTTACACAAAAATGAAATAGGTGTAACGAGACTACGCTATGCTTCCAAAAAAGCTCGCGATTTGAGCGAATAGTGAATCGTCGTTACACAAAAATGAAATAGGTGTAACGAGACTACGCTATGCTTCCAAAAAGGCTCTCGATTTGAGCGAATAGCGAATCGTCGTTACACAAAAATGAATGAGGTGTAACGAGACTACGCTATACTTCCAAAAAGCTCCCGATTTGAGCGAATAGCGAATCGTCGTTACACAAAAATGAAATAGGTGTAACGAGACTACGCTATGCTTCCAAAAAAGCCCCCGATTTGAGCGAATAGCGAATCGTCGTTACACAAAAATGAAATAGGTGTAACGAGAATCCGCTATACTTCCAAAAAAGCCCTCGATTTGGGCCAATAGTGAATCGTCGTTACACAAAAATGAAATAGGTGTAACGAGAATCCGCTATCGCCCTCCAAATGGGCCTTTTGAGAAATGAGGCGTAACGAGACTACGCTATCACCCTCTAAATAGGACGTTCGTGAAGTGAGGCGTAACGAGAGTACGCTAACTGTCTCTAAATGGAATTGTTTCAATTTTTTGTTTAAACAAGTTTGACGGTGTCCTTAAAGTTCAATGTTTCACACATATGATTTCTTAAAAAAATTATGGTATGATCGTACAAGATACGTGCGTGAGTCTATTAATCATAATTTGAGTTTGTTTTTAAAAGACTAGGACTAAAGGGATTTTACGTATAAAGCGAGTTTGGTTTTCGCCGAATAATAAAGAGTAAAATTGATGAAAATGGTCTTTATAAAAAGACGGCAGTAATCGCAACGTCAAAGGAGTCGACAAAATGAAGCGTAGAGTAGCAAGAGAAAAAGCCCTGCAAACCCTTTTCCAAATGCAGGTTGGTAAAATATCGGCCGAAGAAGCCCTTGAGAATGTCATGGAAGATGCCACGACTGAGGACAAGCAGGATCCATTTCTTCTAGAACTTGTCAGAGAGACCGCTCAACATCTTGAGGCGATTGATGACATTATCAAACGTTATTTGAGACATTTTTCCATTGACCGTTTGGCTAATGTGGATCGAGCTATTCTTCGCTTAGGAATTTGTGAATTATTATACATAAAGGAAATTCCAGAGAAGGTCACCTTAAATGAAATGATTGAACTGGCAAAAGCATTCGGGGATGAGGATTCACGCCGTTTTACAAATGGAGTGCTGTCCAATGTTTTGAGAGGAAAATTAGAGGAAGAAAAGGGGAACGAGGAATGACAGCTGAGTTGATCAGTGGGAAAGAAGTGGCCCAAGCCAAACGGCAGGATTTGAAGCAACAAGCAGCTGCTCTTAAGGAAAAAGGGATCGTCCCTGGTCTTGTCGTTCTTCTTGTTGGGGAAAACCCAGCCTCACTTTCTTATGTCAAAGGAAAAGTCAAAGCCTGTGAAGAAGTGGGAATCTATTCGGAGTTGAAGCGCTATCCGGAAACGATTACAGAAGAGGCGCTTTTAAAGGAAATTGAGCATTACAATAAGGCTGACCATATTGATGGGATCCTCGTTCAATTACCGCTTCCTGATCACATCTCCGAACATAAGGTCATCGATACGATCTCACCCGAAAAGGACGTGGATGGCTTTCATCCTATTAATGTCGGGCGAATGGTAACCGGGCAGGATGCTTTTCTTTCCTGTACCCCTTATGGCATCGTTGAAATGATAAAGTATAAAAATATCCCTATTTCAGGGAAACATGTGGTGATCGTCGGCCGAAGCAATATTGTCGGAAAGCCCGCTTCTTTGCTTTTTTTAAGAGAAAATGCGACCGTCTCGATTGCTCATTCCCGGACAACAAATCTATCTGAAATCACGAGACAAGCGGATATTCTGGTAGTGGCAGCCGGTCGGGAAAACCTTGTGTCAGGTGACGACATTAAAGAAGGGGCCGTTGTCATTGATGTGGGCATGAATCGAAGTGCTAAAGGGAAATTAGTCGGGGATGTTCATTTTGAATCGGCGAAAGAAAAAGCTTCCTATATCACACCTATCCCGGGCGGAGTCGGCCCCATGACGATCACCATGCTGTTAGCTAACACTCTTCAATCAGCGAAAAAACGTTCTTTATAAGTGTTGAAGGGGGGCCATGAGTTGACTGAACAAAAGGCTGCTATAACCATTACTCAATTGACACGCTATCTCAAACGCGTGATAGAGGGGAATCGCCACTTGCAAGATGTATGGCTTCGTGGTGAAATTTCCAATTTTAAGCGTCACAGCCGTGGACATATGTATTTAACTTTAAAGGATGAGCAGTCTCGTCTTCAAGCAGTGATGTTTGCAGCAGACAATGCGAGACTCCTTTTTAAACCAGAAGATGGCATGAAAGTATTGGTCCGTGGACAAGTTTCAGTCTATGAACCCTATGGTCAGTACCAATTATATATTAAAGAAATGCAGCAAGATGGGATCGGTAACCTCTACCTCGCCTTTGAGCAACTGAAGAAAAAGCTTGAGGAGGAAGGCCTTTTTGACCCTCAGTTTAAAAAGCCTCTTCCTGCCTATCCTAATAAAATTGGGGTGATTACGTCCCCGACTGGTGCGGCTATACGAGATGTTTTTACAACGATAAAAAGACGTTTTCCAAGAGCCTCCTTATTTGTTTTTCCGGTTCATGTTCAAGGTGAATTAGCGGCCCCAGCGATCGTAAAAGCAATCGAAACCGCCAATGCTTTACGACAGGTGGATGTTTTGATTGTTGGCAGAGGGGGAGGATCGATTGAGGATCTGTGGGCTTTTAATGAAGAGAAGGTTGCACGGGCCATTTTTCAATCCGCCTTACCGATCATTTCAGCTGTTGGTCACGAAACCGATTTTACGATTGCCGACTTTGTCGCAGATGTGCGGGCGGCCACCCCAACCGCAGCGGCAGAACTTGCTGTGCCGCATCTGCATGATCTAGAAGCCAGATTGACGGATCGTCTCACAAGATTAGCGCTCTTAATGCGAAACAAATTAGTCCGTGAACAGGAACGCTTAAAGGCTTTGGAAAGATCCTATGCCTTCCGCTCCCCTCTTCAACTGATTCGGCAAAAGGAGCAGGACTTAGATCGTTTGTGGGAACGGTTGACAACACGAATGGCCCATCATGTTCAAAAAACCAATACCGCTTTGACCCAGATGGACCGGTTGTTATTTAAACACCATCCCGAATCTCAAGTGAATCGGTCCGCCAAAGATCTTGAGCACATGACTGGACGTCTGACTCGGAGTATGGCGGCTCTTCAAAAGACGAAGCAGCAATCTTTCCGATTTACTTTGAGTCAGTTGAACGCCCTCAGTCCACTTGCAATTATGGAAAGAGGCTACAGCTTAACTTATAAGAAGGGAACCATTGTCAAGCGGGTTGATCAAGTACAAGTCGAGGACGAGCTTGCGGTCAAGCTTACAGATGGTTCAATTGACGTAAAAGTTATGAAGAAAAAAGGGGATAACTTAAATGACTGATTCGCAAAGTTCAATAGAGGTGTCAACTGAAGAGAACCAAACTTTTGAAGGGGCGATGGCTGAACTCGAAGCCATTGTTAAAAAGCTTGAAGAGAATGATGTCCCGTTAGAAGAAGCCATTGCCCTATTCCAAAAAGGAATGGGTCTATCAAAAATTTGCCATCAAAAACTACAAAAAGTAGAGAAACAAATGGATCAAATTTTGCATGAAGATGGGACCTTCCAGCCTTTTAAGCTAGAAGAGGATGAGCTTGGATGATAACAGAAATGACCACTTATTTAAGTGAGCAGCAAAAATTAATCGAAGAGCATTTAGAACGGCTCATTGCACGTTTAGAAGGACCAGAGCGGCTGCGGGCTTCTATGATCTATTCGCTTCAGGCAGGCGGGAAACGGCTTCGGCCTATTCTGCTCCTAGCTGTCATTGATGCGCTGGGCAAGAATTGCGAATGGGGATTAGATGCTGCCTGTTCTCTGGAAATGCTCCATACCTATTCCTTGATTCATGATGATTTGCCTGCCATGGATAACGACGATCTCAGGCGCGGCAAACCCACGAATCATATTGAATTTGATGAAGCAACTGCTATATTAGCAGGTGATGCGCTCTTAACCTATAGCTTTGAATGCTTGGCCCGGGCGAGTGCTTTATCGTCTGAAACCAAGATAAAACTGATACAAATGCTGGCAAAAGCGGCAGGCCCAGAAGGAATGGTTGGCGGGCAGATGAACGATTTGCAGGCAGAAGGTCAACAAATCACTCTTAGTGAGCTTGAGAGCGTTCATCGGCGTAAAACAGGTCGACTCTTAACTTATGCCATCGTTGCGGGAGCTGTTATTGGAGAAGCGACTTGTCAGCAATTAGCGGCATTAGAAGCATTTAGCGATCACTTGGGTATGGCTTTTCAAATCAAAGATGATATCTTAGACGTGGAGGGTGATGAAGCCCTTCTTGGAAAACCGGTTGGTAGTGATGAAACCAATCAAAAGAGTACCTATCCGGGTCTATTGACTTTGGAGGGAGCGAAGGAAGCGATGCAAACACATTACTTAAGTGCGCTCTCCTTTTTAGAAAAGGCACACGTTAATGGGACAAGACTTGAAGCATTAACGCGTTATATAATTGAAAGAACGGTGTAAATGTTAACTTGAATAGAATTAAAGTTAACGTTGGAAAAGCCATCCATTGAGTCACTTTACGGTTTGTGGTAAAATAGATTTGTAGCAATACGGTGGTGCAGTATTCTAGTCAGTCACCCACTTCTGAGGGCGGGCCTAAAAATCCGCCAAAGGGCACATCGATGAAGTTCCTGGTATCGGCTCGGGGCGCCCAGCCTTGGGTCGATGTTGGGAGTAAAGAATGTAGGGCGATCCACAATGGCATGTGGGCGATGACCCTGCATTCGCGGAGACTCTGCATGACAAACATGCAGTGGAAAACCTGTGATTTAGGGGCCTTTGTAGGAAAGGAACGACCCCGCACAGCGTAGCCTGCCTTGAGTGGATCTCGAGGGGATTATGACACACTGGATCGAGTTTGTTTGGCCGATAAGTTCTAGATCCAAGTCATATGAAATCGAATCTGCAAAAGAGGCTAGGAAGTGGCCTTGGCTGTAGAGGAAAACTCCTAGACTGTTCTATCTGACATTTGAAGGGGATTATAGTGCGGACTAAGTGGCGATCCAGTTCGGCGTTTGGCGACAGCGCCGGTAAGGCCTTAATAGGAAACTGCCTGAGCGGCAACGCTTGGGTGGCTTTATGGGAAAACCTACTGGACCTAAGCCGCAGCGTTTACTCTTCAAATGACCACCACATTACATATATTGGTTGTTATTTTTGTCTAAGATTAGTGAAAACTCGACAAGTTTGTTAAAATAATAAAAGACATTCAAAAACCGTTATCACCCCATGTGTTAGCGGTTTTTTTTCCAATGTATGAACTAAGACAGATTTTAAAATTGACTTGATGAATAGGTGTGAAGCGCTTATGGAACTGACGGAGATTCAAGACCCTCGATTTCTAAAGAAAATGGATAAACAAGAACTTGAGGCGTTAGCAAAACAAATCCGGATGTTTTTAATTGAAAAATTAGCAGTAACAGGCGGACATTTAGCTCCGAATTTAGGAGTGGTTGAATTAACTTTGGCTTTGCATAAACTTTTTAATAGCCCAAAAGATAAATTGATCTGGGATGTCGGCCATCAATCTTATGTCCATAAAATCTTAACAGGCAGAGCCTCACAATTTGAGACACTTCGCCAATATAAAGGATTGTGCGGCTTTCCTAAACGTTCCGAGAGCCCTCATGATGTTTGGGAGACAGGACACAGTTCCACTTCCCTTTCCGCTGCTATGGGAATGGCAGCAGCCCGTGATATAAAAGGCACGGACGAAAAGATCATCGCTATAATCGGAGATGGGGCTCTAACGGGAGGCATGGCATTAGAAGCCCTTAACCATATTGGACATGAGAAGAAAGACATCATTATCGTTTTGAATGATAATGAAATGTCGATTGCTCCAAACGTCGGCGCTTTGCACAATATGCTCGGAAGATTGCGAACAGCAGGGCGATACCAAAAGGTAAAAGATGATATCGAATATTTGATGAAGAAAATCCCTGCCTTTGGCGGAAAGATTGCGGGCGCAGCCGAGCGAGTGAAAGATACACTCAAATATTTAGTTGTATCGGGTATTTTCTTTGAAGAACTCGGTATTACTTATCTCGGACCGGTTGACGGCCATAATTTAGATAATTTAATCGAAAATCTTAACTATGCCAAGAAAACTAAAGGACCGGTCTTAGTTCATGTCTTGACTCAAAAGGGCAAGGGCTATTATCCTGCTGAGTCCGATGCTGTTGGCACATGGCATGGGACGGGCCCTTACAAGATTGAATCCGGGGATCTGATTAAACCAGTCGATGCTCCGCCAAGTTACAGCAAAGTCGTCGGCGATACGCTAACCCGACTCGGAAAAGAAGAGGAGCGCTTGGTAGTGATTACCCCTGCCATGAAAGTGGGATCGAAATTAGAATCCTTTGCTTCCCAATTTCCCAATCGTTTTTTTGATGTTGGAATTGCTGAGCAGCATGCTGCCACCATGGCAGCAGGGCTCGCTACACAAGGTATGAAGCCGGTTCTATCCATTTATTCAACCTTTATGCAGCGAGCTTATGATCAATTGATCCATGATATTTGCCGACAAAACTTAAATGTTGTCATCGCGGTAGATCGTTCAGGGCTTGTTGGAGCCGACGGAGAAACGCATCAAGGTGTGTTTGATGTCGCCTTCTTAAGAAGCATTCCAAATATAAAGATTCTGATGGGTAAGGATGAAAATGAGCTCCAACATTTGATCTACACAGCTCTTAAGCAGGATGGCCCTGTTGCGGTGCGATTGCCAAGAGGAAATGGTGTGGGTGTCGAGATGGACAAGGATCTCAAACTTTTGCCAATCGGCAAATGGGAGGTTCTTAAAGAAGGAAAGGACGCGGTTATTCTTTCTTATGGTCCAAGTCTAGAAAATGCCTTAGAAGCCCATGAACAGCTTCTTAAAAAAGGCATAAGTGTGGAAGTGATTAATGCGCGAAGCATTAAGCCAATGGATGAGGAAATGCTCAAAATACTTGCCAAACGCCATTTACCAATTGTCATTTTTGAAGAAGCTGTTGAAAAAGGAAGCTTCGGAAGCGGTGTGTTAGAGTTCTACAGTCAGCATGGTGAGCATCACGTGGAGATCGAAATCATGGGTATCCCGGATCGGTTTATCGAACATGGCAGTGTCTCGAAGCTTTTGCAAGAGATCCATTTGACGACAGAAGACCTCGTTGAAAAGATCAAAGCGCTTGTACCTGTTAATGAGAAGCAGAGGGCTTACCTGAGATGAAGGAACGTGTCGATCTGTTATTAGTGAAACGTGGATTGTTTGACTCGCGAGAAAAAGCACAAAGAGCCATTATGGCTGGCCTTGTATATAGCGAAAATGAACGGATAGATAAGCCTGGCACCAAATTCGAGGAGTCGATCTCCCTGCGCGTTAAAGGGGATCCGCTTCCCTATGTTGGGCGCGGCGGATTAAAGCTTGAGAAGGCCTTGAAAGTATTTGACTTCGATGTTTCTGGGAAACTCATGCTCGATATTGGGGCTTCAACAGGGGGCTTCACAGATTGCGCCCTTCAAAATGGTGCAAAGCGTGTCTATGCCCTTGATGTTGGCTTTAATCAGCTGGCCTGGAAGCTCCGCAATGATGAACGCGTCATCGTCATGGAACGAACCAATTTCCGCCATGCATCACCGGCTGATTTTAAGGTGGGCCAACCTGAAGTCGCAACCATGGATGTTTCGTTTATCTCGCTCAAACTCATGCTGCCGCCGTTAAAAGAGATTCTGGTAGAAGAAGGCGAAGCAGTGGCTCTTATTAAGCCGCAGTTTGAAGCAGGCCGTGAAGATGTGGGTAAGAAGGGGATTGTCAGAGATCCCGCTGTACACGAACGTGTCATTACAGATATCCTTGATTTTGCCTCAGTGACCGGCTTTCAGTGCCTAGGTCTTGATTATTCGCCGATCACAGGTGGAGACGGGAATATTGAATTTCTTGCCCATTTGAAAAAGACTGACTTAAATACGTCCAGCCTGAATCATTCTGAAATTGAAGCAGTTGTGCAAAAAGCTCATCGAGAATTAAGAGACAACAAGAGATGAAGAACCTAGTTGTTAGGTTCTTCTTTTCTGTTAAAAAATAAGCAATTAGGCTTGACCGTTCTCATTTCTTCTCTATATAGTAAAAGTGAAGAGCTTGCCCTAGGAGGACATTCAATGTTAGCAGAGCTTCGAATTGAAAACTTTGCCATAATCGAAAAATTGACGATCTCATTTAATCAAGGATTAACGGTTATAACAGGTGAGACAGGAGCAGGGAAGTCCATTATTATTGATGCCATCAGCCTTCTTGTCGGTGGAAGAGGCTCCTCTGAATACGTTCGCCATGGTACGGAGCAAGCCGATATTGAAGCCTTATTTGAGATTCCAAGTGATCCTGAGCATAGTCTTAATGTTATCTTAAAAGAATTCGGAATTGACGTTCAGGACGATATGATCATTCTAAGAAGAACCATACATAAAAATGGAAAAAGTATATGCCGAGTTAACGGCCGCCTTGTTACGATCTCGCAGATTCGTGAAATCGGCCAATATTTAATCGATGTCCATGGTCAGCATGAACACCAGGAATTAATGGTAGCTGATCTTCATATTAAGCTGTTAGACCGAATGGGCGGAGAGCATCTGGAAACGGTCAAAAAAACGTATACAGAGCTCTATGATAAGGCCCTTGCCATTCAAAAGGAAATTGAAAAATGGTCGAAAAATGAACAGGAAGCGGCAGCGCGTCTCGATTTACTTGGTTTTCAAATTCAAGAAATCGAAGCCGCTCATCTTGATCCAGAAGAAGAGCCCCAGCTGCTAGAAGAAAGACAGCGGTTTGCTAACTTTGAGAAATTATTTAAGGGATTAAATCGCAGTTACGGGGCGCTGAACGATGACCATCGAACGTTGGACAGTTTTAGAGAAGCCTTGTTTGAGATGGAAACATTGATGGGGTTAGACGCTCATTTGGATACCATTTATGAGAACATGTCCAACAGCTTTTATTTATTAGAAGAACAGGTCCATCAGTTAAGCCAATATATAGATGAGTTAGAATATGATCCTTCCCGGGTCGATCTAGTTGAAGCGCGGCTGGATGAATTGAATCACCTTAAGAGAAAATACGGACGGACAATTGAAGAAGTCCTTTCCTATTATGAAGATATAAAAAAAGAGTTTGACCAATTAACGGATCGCGATCTCACGATAGGAAACCTTGAGAAACAATATAAGGAGCTTCTATTGTCCCTTAATCAAGCGGGTGATGCCTTAACTAAAATCCGACAAGAAGAGGCCGAGCGATTAGATGAAGCGATTAATCGAGAACTAAAGGACTTGTATATGGAAAAGGCGTCGTTTAAGGTTTCCATTCAGCCAATCGAGGTCACGGAGGATATCCGAACTTTTTCGCGTCATGGAAAGGAACGTGTCGAATTTCTGATCACGACTAACCCAGGCGAACCTTTAAAACCGCTCTCAAAAATTGCTTCTGGCGGTGAATTGTCACGGATTATGCTGGCCATTAAATCGCATTTTAAATCTTATAGAGGCACGACTTCCATCATATTTGATGAAGTGGACACAGGCGTAAGCGGCCGAGTGGCACAAGCCATGGGAGAAAAAATATACGCCCTTTCCAAAGGCTCCCAAGTTTTTTGCATTACCCATTTGCCTCAAGTGGCGTCTATGGCGGATAGCCATCTTTATATTTCAAAAGAAGTTAGTGATAATCGAACGACGACGAGTGTTTCCGAACTGAAGGGTGAGGAACAAGTAGCAGAGCTTGCGCGAATGATCTCAGGCGTTGAAATGACCGATTTAACAAAGCAGCATGCGAAGGAACTACTCGAGCTTGCCTATAAAAGAAAAAGGGAATGACACCAAAGCTATCCAACCATGGATAGCTTTTTTCTGTCAGGAGGACTTATATTTTGACACAAGAAAGGCAAAGTTAATAAAGCAAACAAAGAAAAAGGTGTAGGTTAGAAGCAAGGAGAGTGACAAATGAAAAAGTCAGACTGGCTCAAACAGACTTGCGGATTAATTCTCCTTGGCTTCTTGATAAGCCTGGGATTTATACAACCTGTACAAGCTTTTATTAATATTCCACAACATGTCACACTTATAGACCATCAGAAAGAATCCTTTCCTGCAATGGCTTCTGTTCATTCTTCTAATCAAGAGGTTGTCACAGCATTCTCTGGAAAAAAATCAATATCCGTTGAAGGGCATGCCGTCGGAGATTCTTCCATGATTGTTTCCGTCGGTCATTTTCCTGCTAAGAAGGTGGACGTCGAGGTGTTGCCTGATATTCGTTTAATCCCCGGTGGCGAATCCATTGGTGTCAAGCTCAACTCTATTGGGGTCCTAGTCGTCGGCTTTCATTTAATTCACACAACTAACGGAGAGGAATCCCCTGCTGAAACAGCCGGTTTAAAAATTGGCGATATTATTACCCACATCAATAAGCAAAAAGTAGAGAGCATGTCCGATGTTAAGCAACTCGTGACAGAAAATGGTGATCATGCTCTTGATATAACCATACTAAGAGACGAAAAGAAGAAGCACGTAACCCTTAAACCAGTTAAAGATCAAACCGATCAAAACTATCGCATTGGTCTTTACATCAGGGACTCTGCTGCAGGTATCGGGACTTTAACTTTCTATGATCCAAAGAGCAAGAAATATGGGGCATTGGGTCATGTCATCTCTGATTCGGATACAAAGGAACCGATTCAAGTTCATGATGGTCAGGTGCTCCGCTCTGAGGTAACCGGGATCGATAAAGGGACTTCCGGTCATCCTGGAGAAAAAATAGCTAATTTTACTCCAAATACGGATCCGATCGGTGACATTACCCAAAACACACCGTTTGGGATCTATGGGAAGCTGACTGAAGTCCTGAAGAATGGCATTTATGATAAGCCGATGCCGATCGCCCTATCGAATGAGGTTAAAAAAGGCCCGGCGCAAATCTTGACGGTTGTTAATGGTCAAGAAGTAAAAGCTTATGATATTTCTATTGTTAACTCAGTCGACCAAAAATTCCCTGCAACAAAAGGCTTGGTTCTAAAAATTACAGATCCAAGATTACTTTCCAAAACCGGTGGGATCATACAAGGCATGAGTGGAAGTCCAATTATACAAGATGGGAAAATTATTGGAGCGGTCACCCATGTGTTTGTCAATGACCCAACATCAGGATATGGATGCCACATTGAATGGATGCTCCAACAAGCTGGAATAGGATTATATCAGGACCAAAAGGAAGCGAGCTAATCACAGCTCGTTTTTCTTTTTTCTCCATTTTGTAACAGGGATTACAAATACGTAACATCCTTTTTTTACATCTATTTTATTTTGGGGAAGTCATGTATCATAAAGTATGAGAATCCGTAAACATTTTTCGACAAACGAGTCGGATTGAGTCGAAATCACGAGTAAATGAGAGTATTCGTAAGAAAGAGGAAAAAAACTTAGAAAAAATGCATAAAATTAAAAGGATAACTCGAATCGATGTCGAAGATTTATTAGAGCAACAAAAGAGCGAAACCTATAGAGGAGGAAAATTTTTGTGGAAAAAATCAGGGTATGTCTGACAGACGATAATCAGGAACTTGTACACTTAATTGAGGAGTATGTGTCTGTTTTAGAGGACATTGAAATTGTAGGAACAGCATATAACGGGCAGGACTGCCTATCAATGATAGAGGAATGTGAACCAGATGTTCTTTTGCTTGATATCATAATGCCTCATTTGGATGGTTTAGGGGTTTTAGAACAAATCCGATCAAATAGTGGGATCGCTCAACCCAATATCATTATGTTAACTGCTTTCGGACAAGAGGATGTCACCAAGAAAGCATTGGACCTTGGCGCTTCTTATTTTATCCTGAAGCCATTTGATATGGAAAATCTGATTAATAATATTCGTCAAGTGTATGGAAGTAAAATCCCGACTATTCAGAAACCAACACGATCTGCTTCCTTCTCTGGAGCCGGTCGACCGGTTTCTAAAACTCAAAATTTAGATGCGAATATCACGAGTATTATTCATGAAATTGGCGTGCCTGCTCATATTAAAGGGTACATGTATCTCCGAGAAGCCATTTCAATGGTCTATAATGACATTGAATTATTGGGTTCCATAACAAAGGTTTTATACCCTGATATCGCCAAAAAATTTAAAACGACATCGAGCCGTGTCGAACGGGCGATTCGTCATGCCATTGAAGTGGCTTGGAGCCGTGGAAACATTGATTCCATTTCAAGTCTTTTTGGATATACCGTTTCCATGTCTAAAGCGAAACCAACTAATAGTGAATTCATCGCCATGGTAGCCGATAAGCTCCGAATCGAGCATAAGGCGGGCTAAGTAACGCGGGGAAAGAAAATTGAGGGTTAGGGTTAACCCTATACATTATAGAGAAGACAACTTGTTTTTGGACTACATACACATAAACTTATCTATTTCACCCAGTGAATCGGGAAAGATTTGTTGGGTGTTTAATTTGTTTGGCTGCAGTCAAAAAAGAGATCGTTGTCTCCCGAATCGAAAACCAAAGAGGTTAGGACAGACGTATGTTACGAATAGAAAAAACCGAACTTATTCACGCCTTTTAACGTGATGGGTTCGGTTTTTTATTTATAAGTTAAGCAATTTATGAAACACTCCGTCAAAATATGTCGCTTTCCGGGGGGGCACGGCCTCAGCCTCTTCAGCAAGGAAAACGTTTGCTTGCGGGGTCTTCAGACACGTGCTGTTCCCGCAGGCGTCTCCGTATTTTGACTACGCTATCTACTTGTTTCTGTATTTATAAACATTTAGTGTTCGGAATTTAAGTCAGTTAATTTAGTTTTGTCCAAGCCTCCTTTGGTTTTAATTCGGATTCAGCGAAAGCTTCAGACGTTCATTTATCTGTTGCGGATAACGATTCATGGGAATACTTAATGGAGCAGGCTCAGGCTGTATGCACATGGACTTATGGCAATGAATGAAAGAGTTGAGGGATAATGACAGTCCTCAAGCTCTTTTTCTTTTTGATGAAACGTGACAAACTTGTAAGGTTTGACTGGTATTTTGAAAGCTAAATCAATGGGTCTCTCAATCCAATTGATCTATAGTGAAAGAGTAAAGCAAGACTTGAAAGTTTACGAAGTGGAGGCGTTGGTGTGAGTCAAATTGTTGTGAATGCAAAAAACATTTATAAAATCTTCGGGAAGAAACATGAAAATCAGTTTTCAGCCTTAAATGATGTCTCTTTTACCATTAAAAAAGGTGAATTTGTTGGAGTCATGGGGCCATCCGGTGCGGGTAAAACCACCCTTCTAAATGTTATTTCCACTTTAGAGAAACCGACAAATGGCACGGTCGAAATCTCGGATGTTGAGATCACCAAGATGAAGCAAAGGGAGCTGGATGATTTTCGCTCAACCCAATTGGGCTTTATTTTTCAAGATTTTAATTTATTGGAGAACCTCACTGTTTATGAAAATATTGCGTTGCCTTTATCGCTCCAAGGGGTTTCCTCAAGAAAAATTAAACCAAGGGTGGAAACGGTAGCGAAAAAATTAGGAATTGAATCGATCTTAGAGAAATATCCTGCGACGATCTCGGGTGGTCAAAAGCAACGGGCTGCCGCTGCAAGAGCGCTTGTACATGAGCCAGCTATCATTCTCGCGGATGAGCCGACTGGCGCCCTCGATTCAAAAAATGCCAAAAGTTTGATGGAGGCACTCGTTGATTTAAATCGTCGTGATGAGGTGACTATTATGCTGGTGACCCATGATCCTCTAAGTGCCAGTTACTGTAAGCGAATATTATTTATCCAAGACGGCCTGCTTTATAAAGAAATTTACCGAGAAGGATCTACAAATGAATTTCATCAACACATTTTAAATGTTCTGTCTGAGTTTGCCACAACAGATGTTGATGAGTAGAAGGGAGGACTTTCTTTGCTATTAAAACTTTCCTTTTCAAGTGTAAAAAAATTATTTAAAGATTATCTTATCCTCTTATTTGGGCTAACGATCTCAATCTCTATATTTTATATGTTTGAAGCTTTAGCTCAGAATAAGGCGTTTGTTCAGTCGAATGCCATGGTTGGTTCGATTATGTTTATTTTTCATGTAGGGAGCTTTATTTTAGCTTTCATCACGCTTTTTTATATTTTCTATGCGACTTCCTTTATTCTTTCCTTGCGACAAAAAGAATTGGGTTTGTACATGACGCTTGGAGCAAAGAAATACAAAGTCACTCAGTTGATGTTTTTTGAAACCTTCATGATTGGCTTAGCCTCACTGCTTATTGGCCTTGTGGTTGGGATCGGGTTATCTGCTGGGGTCTCTGACCTGCTCATGAAGCAATTGGATTTTTCGGCAAAAGGGTTTCATCCGTATCTTTCATCGGCTGTATGGACAACTGTGATTTTCTATATTGCCCTCTTTCTTCTAACCGCGATTGTGAACGCTGTGAAACTCGGAAGATTGCCCGTTCTAAAATTGATCCATGCTGATCAAGAAAAGGATAGGGAACTTTCAAGAGGTGTCAGGACGTTAATTGGGGCCATTGTGGCTATTGCTCTGATTGGGGCAGGCTATTATGTGATTTTTGAGATTAAACAATTTCTGCAATATGGGGTTCTTCTAGCCGCGGTTACCATTACGGTCGGTACGTATTTTCTCTTTATGTCGCTTCTTCCCTATTTTTTAAAGAAGGTAAAACGTATACGCCTGATTAATGAAAAGGATCTTAACTCTTTTACCATTGGCCAGCTTATTTTTCGTATTTCCAATTTAACTAAAGTGCTCGGGACGGTCTCTATGCTCATCGCACTTGGACTCGGTGCCATGACAGCCAGTTTATCTTTTTATAATAATATTTCCGTACAAGCTTCAATGGCCTACTCTTATGATTTAACGGTCTTTCAACCGAGTCAATCGGAAATGAAGCTTATACACACCTTAACGACGACTGAGAAGAACGTGTACCATTATAAAGTGACCGATCAAGGTGTTTATTTTTTGAAAGAGGATCTGTTAAAGAATCGGCCATTAATTAACTCTTTTAATCCGAACTCATTCGATCAACCGAAGTCCAAGAGAATACAGGCGGGTCTTCCTAAAAATCAATACAGCGATAAAGGAACAAATGGGTTTTCGCTGATGCCGCAACCTTGGAAAACCGCTCTATCGAATGAACTTGGTGCTAATTCACAAATGTTTGGAAAGCGGACTCTATATATCTTAGACAAAGCAAGCTATAACAAGCTGGCCGCTGACCAACATGCCTTGCTGATTGCAAAAGTTCCTCAGTTTACGAAACATCTAGACGTCTTCCAAAAAATTGATGAACAGCAAAAGGAACTAGCTAAAACCTATACAGGAATCAAGCCTGCTGAATTAGACAGCGAATATGAAAATTATCTTGTTTTAAAAGAATTTGCGAGCGGAACCATCTTCATGGGTGTTTTCTTAGGCGTCGCCTTCTTATTGATGATGGTGAGTGTTTTAATGTTTAAATTATTATCAAGCGCTACGGTGGACATCAAAAGATATGAGATGTTGAGAAAAATTGGGGTGAGACGCTCTTTATTGACCCTTTCGATTTATAAGGAGCTTTTCCTTGTCTTTCTATTTCCTGCTTTAGTCGGTTTCGCCCATGTATTAGTTGGCATGAAAATGTTTGGGGTCATTCTCATACATCCTTATACGAAAATCTGGTTACCGATCTGTATATTCCTTGTCATTTATGGATTTTACTATGTGCTAACCGTTCAAATGTACAAACAGATCGTGTTACCAAAAGAAAAATGAGTGGCGATTATAAGAAGAGAAAAAGGACCCTTTCATCTGGCGTGATGGAAAGGGTCCTTTTTAGCTTTACAAAACGGGCGGGTGATTGGTTGGGTTTTGTTTTGAAGCGGCAGATGGTTCCTTGTCTTCTGCTTCAGGCTTATAGGCGACAAGAACAACGCCTAATTGTTGTTCGAACTCATTAAGCGCTCGCTCTTGATCTTCTGTTAAATGGGCATATTTCATTGAGTCGCACCTCCACCCCCATTATTGACAATGTACAGGCAACTATTCATTTGTCGACAAGTCATTGAAGGTTTCGTGCTGCATGATGAGAGGCGGATAGCGAATCTAGGTTGCGCCGCCCATTTACACGTTACATTTTTCTTTTGAAACGGTCAGCCACATAATGGCGCTTTCGGTCTCGATAAAAAATCCAACCGCCTATAAAGCCGACTCCTGCTAAAAAGAGGATAAGTCCGATGACAAGCTGGAGCCAAAGCCAAGGGAAGAGGGGCTGTAAGATATCAAACACAGAGTCTCTCATTAATTTGACACCGACTACCGCTAACGCTCCAGGGATTACTAATATCAAAAGTGCAATATAACGGCTCATACAGGTCGCATCCTTTAGTTAAATGATTCGCTCACCTCAGTGAATAAACTTGAGGGGCCGAGGTGAACGGGTATTTTTGAATTAACCTTATTTTAAATTAGTGTAACGCATGTCTCTTGTCGTGTCTATTTGTCTTTCTCTAGAACTCAAGGTAGAATAAATGAGGACAATGAAAAAAATTGCAGAGGTTGATCTCTGAATGAACACATTGGTCATTTTAAGCCCAGGTGAAGGCCTGGCCGTCTTGCACCGTATCGAAAGCTTTGAACTTGTAACGATTACAGCGATTTTAACGTCCCGTCCAACAGAAGCGCTGAAACATTTAGCCCTAAAACGGTCGATTGCTTTGGTGTCTTCAGTGGAAGATCAGTTAGTGAAGAAATTGGATTTAGTTATTGATGCACGAAAAACGTTGGATAAGGAAAAGGATTTTACGGCTTTATTCCAAGGCATCCCGTATATTCCGAGTCAAGTCGTAAACTGGGTTATCCATTTAATGATGGAAAAAGAGACACTGATCGCTCATTTGCAGCAACAAGCTGATCTTCGCAGTCTCATCTTGAATTTAACCCATGACGGGATGATTGCGATCGATGCAAATGAAACCATTACTATAATGAATCCTAGCGCTGAGAAGATTATGGGGCTAACCGCGGAAAATGCGATTGGCTCACATGTCAAGGATCTGGTCGCGAGCACACAATTGCCGCGTATCCTAAGGACGCAGAAACCCGAAATTAATCAAGAACAGGAACTGCACAATGGTAAGAAAATCATTACGACGCGTCTGCCTATTACAGATGTAAAAGGAAACCTATTAGGGGCATTTGCTGTTTTTAAAGACATAACAGATATTAAAAAGCTTGCAGAAGAAGTGACGAATTTAGAGAGTATTCAAGAGATGCTAAATGCGATCATTCAGTCATCTGATGAGGCCATCTCTGTTGTGGATGAAGAAGGGAAAGGCTTGCTGATCAATCCCGCTTACACCCGTTTAACCGGATTAAGTGAAGCCGATGTGATAGGTAAACCGGCAACAACCGATATCTCTGAGGGGGAGAGCATGCATATGAAAGTGCTCAAAACCCGCAAAGCCGTCAGAGGTGTTCGCATGCGGGTAGGACAGGCTAAGCGTGAAGTGCTTGTGAATGTGGCTCCCATCATCGTAAATGGAAATCTAAAGGGAAGCGTCGGTGTCCTTCATGATGTCTCCGAGATCTCGGCTTTAACCGATCAATTAAATCGTGCCAGGCAAATTATCCGAACTCTTGAAGCCAAATACAGCTTTGAGGATATTGTCGCCACCTCTGAAGAAATGAAGGCAGTGATTGAACAAGCTCAGCTTGCAGCGAACATCCCTATTACAGTCCTTTTAAGAGGAGAGTCGGGGACGGGAAAAGAATTGTTTGCGCATGCGATTCATAATGCGAGTTCAAGGCGTTATAACAAATTCGTTCGAGTGAACTGTGCGGCTATTTCTGAATCTTTATTAGAAAGTGAGCTTTTTGGTTATGAAGAAGGTGCATTTTCAGGTGCCAAAAAAGGCGGGAAACGAGGTTATTTCGAAGAGGCGAATGGCGGAAGTTTATTTTTAGACGAAATCGGTGAATTATCGACGTCTATTCAAGCGAAGCTATTAAGGGTCTTACAAGAAAAAGAAATCGTCCGAGTAGGTGGAACAACAGCCATTCCTATTGATGTCCGGGTGATTGCTGCAACCAATGTGGATTTGGAGCAACGCATTCTTGAACATGAATTTAGAATGGATTTGTATTACCGGCTTAATCGAATGCCTATCTATATCCCTGCCTTAAGAGAAAGAAAAGAAGACATACCTGAGCTGTGCGTTCATCTTATAAATAAAATTAATCAGGATTTCGGAAGGCATGTTGAGGGGATTGATCCAACCGCCATATCCATTCTAAACCGCTATGATTGGCCAGGAAATGTCCGGGAATTAGAAAATGTTCTTGGCAGAGCGATCATTCATATGAGCGTGTCCGAAAGCCTTATTCAGCCTTCGCACTTAAGGGAAATGTCTCTAAATAACGAGCGGGATAAGGTGAATCCGAATGTGATCATCCATCCATCTATGTCGCTTAATGCTCAATTAGAGGCTTTGGAAAAGTCCATTATTCATGAGTCACTTGAGGCACATGAATCGAATCGGACGCAGACGGCAAGAGCGCTGGGTATATCTGTAAGAAATCTGTATTATAAGATGCAGAAATATGGACTAGATTAGAAACGCGCAAAAAAGGGCGTGCAACATCTTGCACTAATGAAAAAAATTGCAAACCGGGTTACTTGTAATGAAGCGCTTTCATAGTATTTTTACTTTGGCATGAAACTTGCATGAGGAATTGTGGAGATACTGACTAACAGAAGATATAAAGTTGGGAAATGGATTAGAAACCATTAGGAGGTATTTAGTAAGATGGAAATTATGCGCTATATGGAGAAATACGATTATGAACAATTGCTTTTTTGCCAAGATAAGGCTTCTGGGTTAAAAGCTATTATCTGTATTCATGACACGACCCTCGGACCTGCATTAGGTGGAACACGTATGTGGACCTATGCGTCCGAAGAAGCTGCGATTGAAGATGCGCTTCGCTTGGGAAGAGGGATGACTTATAAAAACGCAGCGGCTGGATTAAATCTTGGCGGCGGGAAAACAGTGATTATCGGCGACCCGCGTAAGGATAAAAATGAAGCCATGTTCCGAGCATTTGGCCGTTTTATTCAAGGATTAAATGGACGCTACATTACAGCAGAAGATGTGGGGACATCGGTTGAGGATATGGACTTAATTCATGAAGAGACAGAGTTTGTTACAGGGATCTCACCTGCCTTTGGCTCTTCAGGAAACCCATCACCCGTTACAGCTTATGGTGTCTATAAAGGCATGAAAGCTGCGGCGAAGGTAGCGTTTGGCTCTGATTCTCTTGAAGGAAAGACAGTCGCTGTTCAAGGCGTTGGACATGTGGCTTACAGCTTATGTGAGCATCTTCATGCTGAAGGAGCCCAGTTAATTGTAACGGATATTAACGAAGCTTCTGTAAAACGGGCGGTTGAAGCATTTGGCGCAAAAGCCGTTGATCCTTCAGACATTTATGGGGTCGAGTGCGATATATTTGCTCCATGTGCGCTTGGCGCGATTGTCAATGATCAAACCATTCCGCATCTAAAAGCAAAAGTCATTGCGGGTTCAGCCAATAATCAGTTAAAAGAAGATCGCCATGGTGACCTTATCCATGAAATGGGAATTGTTTATGCACCAGATTACGTCATTAATGCTGGAGGGGTCATCAATGTTGCGGATGAATTAATCGGCTATAACCGTGACAGGGCTATGAAGAAAGTAGAAGGCTTGTATGACCGCCTTATGGATATCTTTAATATTTCAACAAGAGATGGGATTCCAACATATAAAGCAGCGGATCGGTTAGCTGAGGAGCGAATTGCGACGCTTAAGAATTCAAGAAGCACGTTTTTAAGAAATGGCCATCATATATTAAGCCGCAGATAAAATAAGCCGGTTAAAACGATCATAAGTTGGGAATGCCTAAAATAAGTTTAGGCATTCCGGTTTATGACCAGATACTAAAAGTAGGTACAAAAAAATAAAGCGTAAATGGAACAAAAGTGTAGTATAATTTGATAGGAAGACATCATTATAATTAAAACCTCTAAATGGATCGGCTCTGGAAAAACTTGAATAATAGCTCTTTTTGCTTTGTTAGATTAAGGGTTTAAGCTTTCCTGAAATACAAAAGTAGGATTCTTTTGTTAGAAGACGGTTACTTAGTGAAAGGGGAGATTTTTTATGGCCGAAAATTATGATCTCGTCATATTAGGTGGTGGTACAGGCGGTTACGTGGCTGCCATTCGCGCTTCACAGCTAGGACTCAAAACAGCTGTTGTAGAAGCGGGGGCATTAGGCGGAACCTGTCTTCACAGGGGCTGTATTCCCAGTAAGGCCTTGCTCAGAAGTGCAGAGGTCTTTGCCACAGCAAAGGCTGGGGACACTTATGGAGTGATAACGGAAAAGGTAAGCTTGGACTATCAGCGGGTGCATGAACGGAAAGAGAGCATTATCAACCAGTTGCATGCTGGCGTAGAAATGCTTATGAAAAAAGGAAAAATTGACGTGTTTGATGGCTTTGGCCGTATCCTCGGACCATCGATCTTCTCGCCAATGCCTGGAGCCATTTCCGTCGAATTTTCAGATGATCGAGAAAATCAAGTCTTAATCCCTGAAAATGTCATCATTGCGACCGGTTCTAGACCACGGTCATTACCTGGTCTGGATCTCGATGGAGAGCGAATTTTAAGTTCTGATGATGTGGTTGGCATGACGACACTGCCTGAGTCCCTTTTAATTGTTGGAGGCGGGGTAATTGGGGTTGAATGGGCTTCAATGTTTGCTGACTTTGGCGCAAAAGTCATCGTCATCGAATATGCGGACCGGCTTCTTCCTTTAGAAGATGAGGCGATCTCTAAGGAAATGAAGCGTCAGTTGGAAAAGAAGGGCGTCCAAGTGGTGACTTCTGCAAAGGTTCTTCCAGAAACATTAGTTAAAGGTGAGGAAGTTTCCATTCAAGCAGAAATAGGTAAGAAGAAGTCAACCTTTTCTGCTGAAAAAATGTTGGTTTCAGTAGGACGCTTACCTAATACAGAAGATATTGGTCTGCAGAATACCACTATTAAAACGGATAAAGGCTACATTTTAACTAATAAATTTTATCAAACTGAGGAATCCCACATTTACGCGATTGGTGATTGTATCGGTGGATTACAGCTGGCCCATGTGGCGTCTCATGAAGGGATTAAGGCGGTGGAGCATCTTGCCCGTTTAAAACCCGAACCGATGGAAGCAGCTCTCGTTCCACGTTGTATTTATACACGTCCGGAAGCGGCGGCTGTTGGTCTTACGGAGAAAGAAGCTAAAGAAAAAGGATTTAAAGTCAAAACGGGCATTTTCAAATTTAATGCGATTGGAAAAGCGCTTGTTTATGGGGAACCAGAAGGATTTGTCAAAATTATGAAGGATGAAGCGAGCCAAGATATTTTGGGTGTGCATATGATCGGTCCGCATGTGACGGATCTCATATCAGAAGCGGCCCTTGCACGAGTCTTGGATGCGACCCCATGGGAAGTGGCAGAGACGATTCACCCTCATCCGACTCTTTCTGAAATTATGGGAGAGGCAGCGCTTGCTGTTGAAGGGCGTGCCATCCATTCCTAGTCATTGATTGTTATTAGGAGACTATAAGGAGTGATTGAAATGACGTTAACTCAAAATCGCCACGAGGTTCTAGGGTTAAGTAACGAAACGGTACTTGAGATGTATGAAACGATGCTTCTTGCTCGACGAATTGATGAACGGATGTGGCTGCTTAACCGCTCCGGTAAAATTCCTTTTGTGATTTCGTGTCAGGGGCAGGAAGCTGCCCAAGTGGGTGCGGCCTTTGCTCTTGATCGCGAGAAGGATTATACCGCCCCTTATTACCGAGATATAGGCGTTGTTCTTGCTTTTGGGATGACGGCAAAGGATCTCATGCTAAGCGGGTTTGCAAAAGCGGAGGATCCAAATTCGGGCGGCCGTCAGATGCCGGGGCATTTTGGTTCGAAAAAGCTTCGGATTCTTACCCAATCTTCACCTGTCACCACCCAAGTGGCTCATGCAGTAGGGGTCTCTTTAGCGGGCCGAATTAAAGGGGAGGAAATCGTGACTTTAACCACATTTGGAGAAGGCTCCTCCAACCAAGGCGACTTTCATGAATCTGCTAATTTTGCAGGGGTACACAAATTGCCGGTTATTTTTATGTGTGAGAACAATCAATATGCGATATCTGTTCCTGTGACCAAGCAGCTGGCTTGTGAGCGTGTTTCAGATCGCGGCATTGGTTATGGAATGCCTGGCGTAACGGTAGATGGAAACGATCCATTAGCCGTTTATAAGGCGGTCAAAGAAGCAGCGGACCGCGGCCGGCGCGGTGAAGGACCTTCTCTGATTGAGACCGTTTCTTATCGACTCACACCGCATTCGAGTGATGATGATGATCGGACCTATCGTCAATCGGAAGAAGTGAACGAAGCCAAGCAGAAAGATGGTTTATTAACGTTTGCGGCTTACCTCAGGGATTGCGGCATTTTATCAGAGGAGAAAGAACAGGAAATGAACGATCGGATCAAACAGATTGTGGATGAAGCAACCGATTATGCAGAAAGAGCCCCATATGCTGAGCCAGAAACGGCCATGAAATATGTGTACGAGGAATAGGAGGGAACGCTCATGCCAGTGATTTCGTATATTGAAGCGGTCACACAAGCCATCAGAGAGGAAATGGAGCGCGATGACAATGTCTTTATTTTAGGTGAAGACGTCGGCGTTCGCGGTGGTGTATTTCGGGCAACAGACGGTCTTATGGACGCCTTTGGAGAAAAGCGAGTCATCGATACGCCATTGACAGAATCAGCGATAGCGGGCGTCGCGATTGGTGCGGCCATGTATGGGCTGCGGCCAATTGCCGAGATTCAGTTTGCTGATTTTATTTTGCCCGCTGTTAACCAAATCATCTCAGAAGCAGCTAAAATTCGCTATCGTTCAAATAATGATTGGACCGTACCGCTTACGATTCGAGCGCCTTATGGTGGAGGCATCCACGGAGCCCTCTACCATTCCCAGTCGGTTGAAGCGCTCTTTGCCAATGTGCCTGGATTGAAAATTGTCATGCCATCCACTCCATACGATGTTAAAGGCTTGCTCAAATCGGCGATCCGCTCAAATGATCCCGTTCTCTTTTTTGAACATAAACGCGCCTATCGCCTTATAAAAGGAGAAGTGCCAGAGGAAGACTATACGGTACCGATCGGAAAGGCAAACGTTGTCCGGGAGGGTGAGGACCTTACCGTCATCACCTATGGTCTCGCGGTTCATTTTGCCTTGCAAGCGGCTGAAAAATTGGCTGAAGAAGGCATTAATGCCCATATCCTGGACCTTCGCACCGTTTACCCGCTTGATCAAGAAGCGATTATTGAAGCGGCATCGAAAACAGGGAAAGTTCTTCTTGTGACGGAGGCAAATAAGGAAGGCAGTATTATGAGTGAAGTGGCAGCGACCATTGCTGAGCACTGTCTATTTGAATTGGATGCCCCTATTCAACGTTTGGCAGGTCCCGAGATCCCTTCTATGCCATATGCCCCAACACTTGAGAAATATTTCATGATAAATCCTGAAAAAGTTGAACAGGCAATGAGAGAGCTTGCGGAGTATTAATGGAGGTGTGACAAGTGGCGACAGAAAAAATGACGATGCCAAAGCTTGGCGAAAGTGTTACAGAAGGAACGATAAGCAAATGGTTGGTAAATGTGGGGGATGTTGTCAATAAATATGATCCCATTGCTGAAGTGACTACAGATAAAGTGAACTCAGAAATTCCTTCCTCTTTCAGTGGGAAGATTCTTGAATTAACGGCTGAAGAAGGGGCTACTCTTGAAGTGGGAGAAGTCATCTGCGTTATTGAAGTAGAAGGTTCCAAATCCCCCGATCAGCCAGAAGAAAATCCGAACGTTCAGAGTCAGGAACTGAACGGTACTCATTTGAATTCAACTGATGAGAACGCAGAAGAAGCATCGCTGAAAAAACGTTATTCACCTGCTGTACTTCGGCTTTCTGGCGAGCATGGAATTGACTTGAATCAAGTTACCGGGAGCGGAAAAGGAGGACGTATCACCCGTAAGGACCTCCAAAAAATCATTGAGTCAGGGAATCTGCCAAAAGAAAATCTCGGCACCGCGCCGGGAGCAAAAGCGATTGAACAACCGGCTCAAACGGCTCCATTATCAGGTCGTTCAATTCCATCTGTAACAAGTGAAGCCCCATCTGTTCAACCCGGTCCTGGCGATGTTGAGATTCCGCTAACCGGTGTTCGCCGAGCGATTGCAGCAAACATGGTTCGCAGCAAACATGAAGCCCCGCATGCTTGGACAATGGTTGAAGTGGATGTTACTGAGCTTGTCCGGTTAAGAAATGCTCAAAAAGGGTTGTTTAAAGAGCGAGAGGGAATTAACCTGACCTTTTTACCATTCTTTATAAAAGCAATTGTTGAATCGTTAAAGGAATACCCTCGAATGAATTCCACCTGGGCAGGGGATAAGATTATCGAAAAACGGGATATTAATATCTCTCTTGCAGTGGCGACAGAAGATGCCTTGTATGTACCGGTTATCAAGCGGGCGGATGAGTTGACCGTTAAAGGTCTTGCAAGGAGTGTTCAAGATTTGGCGATAAAGGTTCGGTCCGGTAAGCTTGGTCCTGAGGATATGCAAGACGGCACCTTTACAGTCAACAATACGGGTTCCTTTGGCTCCATTCAGTCACAGCCGATCTTGAATTACCCGCAAGCGGCGATTTTATCTGTAGAGTCTATTGTCAAACGTCCCGTCATTATTAATGACATGATTGCCGTACGCGACATGGTAAACTTGTGTTTATCGCTAGACCATCGCGTCCTGGATGGTTTAATTGCCGGTCGTTTCTTGCAAAGTGTGAAAACGAAACTCGAGGCCATGACATTAGAGACAACAAGCATTTACTAATCGAAGGCGAGTAAAGAAGCAAGTGTATGATGAGTCCATTGAAGAGTCTTGATTGGATAAAGTTTTTTGATGGCGTCAAGTGTCTCCGTTTTGTGTTCAATAGGTTTCACGTTATAATAAGAACATCCATAATAAAAGGAGATGACACTTAGATGAGCATGGATTTTAATATTTTCATGAATGATGTCGTCAATACCGCTCGTCGTGAAATTTCGCAATCTGGTTATAAAGAGCTTCGGAGCCCTGAAGAAGTGGATGAAGCCTTGAATAAAAAGGGTACAGCTCTAGTCATGGTAAACTCCGTTTGTGGCTGTGCAGGCGGTATCGCACGTCCAGCTGCGGCTTATGCGGCTAATTGCTTCAATAAACCGGATCAATTGTTAACGGTTTTTGCCGGACAGGATAAAGAAGCAACCGCTCGGGCTCGTGAGTATTTCGAAGGATACCCACCATCCTCCCCTTCTTTTGCTTTACTTAAAGACGGGAAAATTGTTACCATGCTAGAAAGACATGACATTGAGGGCTTCCAACCTCATGAAGTCGCAAGTCGTCTTGAGCAAATTCTCGACGAAAATTGTGCGACTGCTAATTAATGGATCCAAACCGCTACTGCAGCGGTTTTTTTTTATCCATCAATTTCTGACAAGGAAAGCTAAGAGTCGTCTCTTTTCTTGGTATTCGCTATAATAAGGACATACATAATAAAGGGGCTGAATAACTGTGTCAAAAGTGGTTAACACCGAATCCGTCATTGATCTTATTAAAGACTTAGTCAATATCCCAAGTCCATCAGGGAATGCGTATCGTGCCATCGAGTATACGGAAGCTTTCTTTGCTCAAAGAGGGATTCCGACGAAAAAAACGTTAAAAGGCATGCTGATTGCAACCCTAAAAGGGAAGGATGATTCGAAGCATCGTCTTTTGACCGCCCACGTCGATACGCTAGGTGCTATGATTAAAGACATCAAATCAAGCGGTCGATTGACTTTAACGAATATCGGGGGATTTCCGTGGAATTTCGTTGAAGGGGAATATTGTCAGATTGAGACGTCAGAAGGTAAGACCTTTACCGGAACCATTCTTCTTCATCAAACGGCTGTGCATGTTTATCGAGAAAGTGGTAAGCTAGATCGCAGTCCTGAAAATATTGAGGTTCGTTTAGATGAGAAAGTCACTTCAAAAGAAGAAGTTGAAGCATTAGGCATTCAAGTGGGGGACTTCGTTTCTTTTGACCCGCGTTTTGAAAAGACCAAAAGCGGCTTTGTCAAATCGCGTCATCTCGATGATAAAGCAAGTGTAGCGATGCTGCTTCATATGGCGGATCTTTTAAAAGAGCAAAACATCACGCTTCCTTATACCACGCATTTCCTGATCTCCAATAATGAAGAAATTGGTTATGGCGGTAACTCGAGCATCCCTGAAGAGGTGGTTGAGTATCTGGCTGTCGATATGGGAGCTATTGGCGATGGACAGGCAACGGATGAATATTGTGTTTCAATCTGCGCAAAGGATTCCAGTGGTCCGTATCATTTAGGACTGAGAAAGCATCTTGTTCAGCTTGCTAAGGATAACGGACTCACTTACAAAGTCGATATTTATCCTTACTATTCCTCGGATGCTTCAATGGCGATCCATGCCGGTTATGATGTGATTCATGGCTTAATTGGTGCAGGAATTGATGCTTCCCACGCCTATGAACGCACTCATGAAGAGTCCCTCCAAAATACAGGAGATCTTATTTTTCATTACTTGCAGTCTAAGCTGATTAATGAATAAAAGAACAAATCGCTAACGCCGCAACTCACTTCTTCTCAAGTATGGATTTTTTATTAAATTGCGATGCTAAATGTTTAATTTAAATGTAAAAAAAGTCTCAACTCTTATATACATAAGAGTTGAGACTTTTAGCTTATAATTCTTGATTCAGTTGTGAGCTCAAATTGACCACCAACCCCTTCAAGTTTTGCGTCTACCGTATCGAAGCCGGAATGGCGTTCATCGACGGGATGAACGCCAAAATGAGTGGATGAGGCGGCTGGAATGGCGTTCATCGACGGGATGAACGCCAAAAAGAGGGAGTGAGGCAGCTGTAATGGCGTTCATCGAGGGAATGAACGCCAAAAAGAGGGAGTGAGGCAGCTGTAAGGGCGTTCATCGAGGGGATGAACGCCAAAATGAGTGGATGAGGCAGCCGGAAAGGCGTTCATCAAGGGGATGAACGCCAAAAAAAGGGAGTGAGGCGGCTGTAAGGGCGTTCATCAAGGGAATGAACGCCAAAAAGAGTGAATGAGGCGGCTGGAAGGGGGTTCATCAAGGGGATGAACGCCAAAAAGAGGGAGTGAGGCAGCTGTAATGGCGTTCATCGAGGGAATGAACGCCAAAAAAAGCGAGTGAGACAGCCGGAAAGGCGTTCATCAAGGGGATGAACGCCAAAATAGGGGTGAGAGCAGGCAGGAAAGGCGTTCATCGAGGGGATGAACGCCAAAAAGAGGGAGTGAGGCAGCTGTAAGGGCGTTCATCGAGGGGATGAACGCCAAAATGAGTGGATGAGGCGGCTGGAAAGGCGTTCATCGAGGGGATGAACGCCAAAAAGAGGGAGTGAGGCAGCTGTAAGGGCGTTCATCGAGGGGATGAACGCCAAAATAGGATTGAGAGCAGGCAAGAAGGGCGTTCATCAAGGGGATGAACGCCAAAATAGGGTTGAGAGCAGGCAAGAAGGGCGTTCATCAAGGGGATGAACGCCAAAAAGAGGGAGTGAGGCACCCGGAAAGGCGTTCATCAAGGGAATGAACGCCAAAAAGAGGGAGTGAGGCACCCGGAAAGGCGTTCATCAAGGGAATGAACGCCAAAAAGAGGGAGTGAGGCAGCTGTAATGGCGTTCATCGAGGGAATGAACGCCAAAAAGAGGGAGTGAGGCAGCTGTAAGGGCGTTCATCGAGGGGATGAACGCCAAAATGAGTGGATGAGGCAGCCGGAAAGGCGTTCATCAAGGGGATGAACGCCAAAAAAAGGGAGTGAGGCAGCCGGAAAGGCGTTCATCAAGGGAATGAACGCCAAAAAGAGTGGATGAGGCGGCTGGAAAGGCGTTCATCAAGGGGATGAACGCCAAAATAGGGTTGAGAGCAGGCAAGAAGGGCGTTGATCAAGGGGATGAACGCCAAAAAGAGGGAGTGAGGCAGCTGTAAGGGCGTTCATCAGGGGGATGAACGCCAAAAAGAGTGGATGAGGCAGCCGGAAAGGCGTTCATCAAGGGGATGAACGCCAAAAAGAGGGAGTGAGGCAGCCGGAAAGGCGTTCATCGAGGGGATGAACGCCAAAATAGGATTGAGAGCAGGCAAGAATGGCGTTCATCAAGGGGATGAACGCCAAAATAGGGTTGAGGGCAGGCAAGAAGGGCGTTCATCAAGGGGATGAACGCCAAAAAGAGTGGATGAGGCGGCTGGAATGGCGTTCATCGAGGGGATGAACGCCAAAAAAAGGGAGTGAGGCAGCTGGAATGGCGTTCATCAAGGGGATGAACGCCAAAAAGAGGGAGTGAGGCAGCCGGAATGGCGTTCATCGACGGTATGAACGCCAAAATGAGTGGATGAGGCGGCTGTAATGGCGTTCATCGAGGGAATGAACGCCAAAATAGGGTTGAGAGCAGGCAAGAAAGGCGTTCATCGAGGGTATGAACGCCAAAAAAAGCGAGTGAGACAGCCGGAAAGGCGTTCATCGACGGGATGAACGCCAAAATAGGGTTGAGAGCAGGCAAGAAAGGCGTTCATCAAGGGGATGAACGCCAAAAAAAGGGAGCGAGGCGGCTGGAAGGGCGTTCATCAAGGGGATGAACGCCAAAAAGAGGGAGTGAGGCACCCGGAAAGGCGTTCATCAAGGGGATGAACGCCAAATGGTCTAAACAAGAGCGAGGATAGCCGATAACACAGTCGTTATGAGAAGTGAGGCAAGCATGAGAATAACGACGGCTCGCATGGTTTTTCGTCTCATGAACTTTCTCCTTCCATCAATTTATACTCTTATCTATTTTAAATGACGTGAAGATGTGAGACAAGCCTTAATTTGCAGTCGTGAACGAGTGTTTCCATTCTAAAAAGTGGTAAACTAATAAAAGATGTTATTATAGGAGGCTTTGACATGATTAATGAGGAACGCTTAGTTAAAGAATTTCTGGAGCTTGTTCAAATTGATTCTGAAACAGGAGAAGAGGGCACCATTGCGCCTATCTTAAAAGAGAAATTTACTAAGCTTGGGTTAGAAGTTAAAGAGGATCAAGCAAAGGAGAAGACGGGTCACGGAGCTAATAATCTAATCGTCACCTTTAATGGAAACAAAGACGCTGACCCGATCTATTTTACCTCTCACATGGATACAGTGGTACCAGGCAAAGGAGTCAAGCCTTCCATTCAAGAAGGAAAAATTGTATCAGATGGTTCGACGATCTTGGGTGCCGATGATAAAGCAGGACTCGCCGCTATGTTTGAAGCGATTCGGGTTATTCAAGAAAATCAGATCGATCACGGAACCGTCCAATTTATCATAACAGTGGGTGAAGAATCTGGATTATTGGGGGCAAAAGCGCTTGAAAAAGAGATGATTGTCGCCAAATACGGGTATGCCCTGGATAGTGATGGGGAGGTAGGCGAAATCGTTACCGCTGCACCGTCTCAAGCGCGGATTGAAGCCACCCTATACGGTAAAACAGCTCATGCAGGAGTTGCCCCGGAAAAAGGGATATCCGCTATTACACTCGCAGCAAAATCAATTTCTAAGATGCCATTGGGACGAATTGATGAAGAGACGACCGCCAACATAGGTCGATTTGAAGGCGGCCAGAAAACCAATATCGTTTGTGATGAAGTCCACATCTTGGCTGAAGCCCGTTCGCTTGTCCGTGAGAAATTAGACAAACAGGTCGCTAAAATGAAAACAGCTTTTGAAGAGACGGCAAAGGATATGGGAGGTCGTGCGGAGGTTAAAGTCACGATCATGTATCCCAATTTTCAATTCACAGAAGCCGACCATGTCGTTCAAATCGCGCAGAAGGCCGTTGGCAAAATAGGCCGAACAAGCCGGCTTTTAAAAAGTGGTGGTGGCAGTGATGCTAACGTTATAGCAGGTCTCGGAATTCCAACGGTGAACCTGGCAATCGGCTATGAAGACATTCATACAAAAAATGAAAAAATGCCCGTTTCAGAGCTAGTCAAAACGGCTGAATTAGTCGTCGCTATTATAAAAGAAGTGTGTGAAGCCTAAAATAGGAGGTCAGTCATGCGGCTGACCTCCTTCCTCTTTTTCATGATTATTTTCCGCGTGAATGGGTTGATGATTAAATAAATCGTCCCAAATTCCTGTTTTCTCAAACTCTCCCAAAATGTCTTGGGGATCTTTTGACGGATCCTCAGAAGAATGTGGGGGATTTTTCTTGTTGACTGTTTTAAAAGATTTGGCTGATTCTATGTGTTCGGTCAATTTCTCCTTCACCTCATCGGACAGCTCCGCTTTGTCCCCGTAGTTCGCTCCGATATTAAGTTTCCCTTCTAACGACTTAATGCCAAGGGCCCCAAAATTATTGCTTTGTTCATAGCGCTCAATCACGATCTTCTCGACATTCAAAAATTCAATATGAGTCGGAAAAGGAGCGGGTTGGGTTACCGGCTTATTGGTCGTTTGCCTTGGTCTAACACTGGAAACCCGTCGCCTTTGATGAACAGGAGGCGTTCGTTTGCCTATTCCTTCTTCTTGGGACGGCTTATATGGGGAGCTCTCGTCTTTACGGTTAACATTAATAGTGATATGAGGCGGGAACATATAAGCCGGTTGGTGAATGGGTTGTTTTGGTTCAGCTTGTGTCTTGGGGTTGTCCGTTTTTGTCCGTTTCTTCAACTCGTCTTCTAAAAATCTCACTTTCTGTTTCATTTTCTTATACTGTGAATTTCGCTCTAAGTAGCGATTGAAGAGATGATCAAACATCCCCTCCCCCCTTTAGACTAGCTGCAGAGCCCTGCTAGTTTCTATTAATTTTTCTATCTGTCACCTCGAGAGGCTTGATCCATGACGGTTTAGTCGATTTGGATCGGCAGTTTTCTAGGCTGCTCACGAGCAAGTCGGATTTCTAAAATGCCCTCAAGGAGCTTAGCAACGGGTTTTGCTTGTCCGGATAAATTTTCAGGCATCGTAATCGACCGCTCGAAGCTTCCATTTAAGCGTTCCGAATGAACCAATGCTTCTTTTGGAAAGGGGAGTTTGGCCACACCCTTAATAATAAGTTTTCTGCCGATTAGGTTTAACTGAATATCCGTTTTATTGACACCTGGAAGATCCACCCAGATGATCCATTCCGTCTCGGTTTCAAAAATATCAATCTCTGGTTTTGATTTAACCGGCGGTGTGTTTTCTCTGGATGCTTCAACGGGAGCGGTACCTTGTGTGCCAGAATGTGATTCCTGGTTCGATTGTTGGTTGTTTTGGGCGTTTGATGGCGAGTCGGGCTGAGCCTGGGGCATTGTCATGGGAGGTTGGTTGGAAGGTCCGAAAAGATCTGACCAAAAATTCTCGCCTTGAAATTGCTGAGCCATATCCAGCCATTTTTTTAATTTATCGACATCCATTTTGCCACTCCTTTGGACAGAAAAGACATGATGCTTGCTCATTTCAAACAAGGAAGGCAATACCTTCTATTAGCATAAATATTTTCATTTTCTAAAATCATTCATGCGAAAAGCGCTTAGGCGTCAATCGCTAAGTGACTTTTGATGATAAGTAAGCAGAAATAACCTAGCCGAGCCGTTTCTTTGAAGCGGTTCGGCGCTTAACATGACGAGTGGTTTATATCCCTTTTCTATTGAGTTCAAGAGTTAGGAAAAATGCTATTTATGTTATAATATTGGGGCGAGGGGGACATTAAAATGGGAAACGCTCGGATTATTTTCCATGTGGATATGAATAGCTTTTATGCCTCTGTTGAACAGGCACATCACCCTGAACTTCGCGGACAACCGCTCGCTATTGCTGGTCGAGTGGAGGAGAGACGCGGAATTATTGTGACAAGCAGCTACGAAGCCCGGGCAAGAGGCGTTAAAACAACGATGAGAGTTCGCGAGGCGCGCAGGCTTTGCCCTGATCTCATTGTTCAAACACCTAATTTCCCTTTATATAGAGAAACGTCGGCCCAACTTTTTCAGCTTTTAAAAACCTATACCCCCTTAGTCGAAAAGGTCTCAATTGACGAAGGCTATTTGGATGTTACGGAGATACAAAGGGGACAACATCCCGTTACATTAGCTCAAGAGATTCAACAGAAAATATTGGATGATCTCAAGCTTCCCTCAAGCATCGGGATCGCCCCCAATAAGTTTCTCGCCAAAATGGCCTCCAATATGAAAAAACCAATGGGGCTCACCATTTTAAGGAAACGTGATATTCCCCAATTGCTGTGGCCAATGGCTATTGGTGAGATGCATGGGGTCGGACCCAAGACCGCGGAAAAGCTGAATCGAATGGGAGTTCTGACCATTGGCGACCTGGCGTCTCATGACCGGACTCACCTTAAGCAAAGGCTTGGGCAACACGGGGAAAAGCTTTATGATCGCGCAAATGGTATCGATGCTCGTGAAGTGGACCCTACGGCGGAAAGCATTCATAAGAGTATGAGTCAATCCTCTACTTTTCCAACGGACTTAACGCAATTAATGGAAGCCCGTCCTTCCTTTCACCGCTTTTCAGAGACGCTTGCTAAGAAGCTTCAGCAATCAAATAATGTCGCCTATCAGGTGCAAATTCAGATCCGCTATAGCAACTGGGAGCAAGTAACGCGAATGAAAACAGTGGACACCCCGCTTTATTCAACCGAAAGCCTTTATGAGCTTGCCATGGAACTGTTTGAGGAGCATTGGACAGGCCGGCCCATTCGCTTGCTGGGACTCAGTGTGGGGAGGCTTGCCGCCAAAAGGGAAAGGTCTAAGCAGCTTGACCTTTTTACTTATGAAGAAGAGGCGAAAAAAGAACCTTTATATCAAGTCCTTGATTTGTTAAAAGAACGCTTTGGAGATGGCAAAATCAATCTTGGACCTGATCAAGCCTCTCGTTAATAGAACTATGAACTTAATCGGATTTTAAGAATAAAAGAAGGAGGTTTTCTGAAAATGAAAGCTGTATTAGTTAAACAGCCAGGCGGACGTGAAGCGCTCTACATAGGGGAGGTCGAGACGCCTTCACCAAAAGCGAATGAGCTATTAGTCAAAATAAAAGCAACAGCATTAAACCGTGCAGATATCGCCCAAAGACAAGGCCATTATCCGCCGCCGGAAGGAGCAAGCCCGATTCTTGGCCTGGAAATGGCAGGCGTTGTGGAGCAGGTGGGCGCTCAAGTCACGAAATGGAAGCCGGGGGACCGAGTCTTTGGCCTCTTAGAAGGTGGAGGGTACGCGGAGTATGCAACACTTTCTGAGCATATGGCGATGCCGCTTCCAGAAAATTTATCATATGAAGAAGCAGCGGCTATCCCGGAAGTTTTTTTAACGGCCTATCAAACGCTCTTCTGGATCGGCCAATTAAAAAAAGGTGAGCGGGTTCTCGTTCATGCGGGTGCCAGCGGTGTCGGAACCGCCGCTATCCAGCTTGCCAAAGAGCGCGGTGCAAGGGTGGCAATAACCGCAGGATCAGAGGAGAAATGCAAGGCTTGCCGAGAGCTCGGAGCGGACTTAGCCATCAACTACAAAACGTCCTCTTTTCTTGAAGAAATCAAACAAACATTTGGGCAAGTCGATGTCATTTTGGATTTTGTCGGAGCGCCTTACTTTGAGGATAATCTAAAAGCTTTGGCGGTTGACGGGCGATTAGTGATTATAAGCACGCTAGGCGGCGCGAAACTATCGGAAACGAACTTAGCTTATCTCATGATGAAGCGGCTCAGCGTGACAGGAACAACCCTTCGCGCTCGCCGTCTTTCATATAAAGAAGCATTGACCCGAGATTTCCAAGAAGACATGCTTCCTAAGTTTTCTTCCTCTGCACTTAAGCCTATTATTGACCGGGTATTTGACTGGAAAGATGTCCAATCAGCTCATAAGGTCATGGAGGACAATCAAAACATCGGCAAATTGATCCTTAAAGTCTCGAACTAGACCCTTTTTTAAAAAACGATCTTCACTTGAAGGTCGTTTTTATTTTTTTGGAGGGGCAGACTTCTGCAGGTCAAGCGATGTATAACGCAGATCTATTCGGGCTAAACTTTTACAGGCCTTTTGGTAAGGTTACCAATTTATGTATAGAAGAAAAAGCCGCTCGTTTACCGTTTTTTTGAAAAGGGGTTACTTGAGTGTGAGTCCAACTTTTAGTATAGTAAAAAAGACCTAGGAACGAATTGTTTTTTACTTTTTCAATTAATGGTCAATCATTGATCAAATAAAAATTCGGAGAGACGAGATGCTTAGACGTTTAAAAATGATCGGGATAGGGGTCGCGATAGCGGTGGGTTTCGGCCTGTATCCGCATGCCGCAGCAAAAGCAGCGAGTCCCCCATCCATTCAAGCTTCATACGCGGTTGTTATCAATGCCAAAAACGGGGAAGTTCTTTACGATAAACAATCCCATCATCAAGCTTATCCGGCTAGTATTACGAAATTAATGACCGTTCTTCTTATGGAAAAATATATGTCAAACGATGACTTCATCACCGCCTCATCCCATGCGGTCGCACAGGACGCCAGCAATTGGTTTTACCGGATGCATGTTGGCGAGAAAATGTCCAAAGAAGATGCCATTAATGCCCTCATGATTATCAGTTCAAATGATGTTGCTATGGCTGTTGCTGAACATATTGGCGGTTCCGAAGCAGGCTTTGCCAAATTAATGAATCAGGAAGCCAAAAGCCTTGGCCTCAAGGATACCCATTTTGTTACACCAAACGGCCTTCACAATCCCAAACATTATACGACTCCATATGACATGGCTATTATTGCAAAAGAAGTCATGAAGTATCCGGACCTGCTTAAGGCGATGCAGCAATCCACCTACATCATACACACCGATCAGCAAACCGCCGAAATTTATCGACGTGACAAGATCTATGACAACCCGCTTGCCTTTGGCGGGAAAACGGGCTTTACCGATCAAGCAGAGCAAACCATTGTTGAATATGAGCGCTCAGGCTCAAAAGACATTATTGCGGTTGTCATGCATGATAACAATGCAGGTGAGTATCCAGATGTCCTCTCTATTAGTCATTTTGCTTTTAATCAAATAAAGACTCACACCTTTGGCTCAAAGGGCGATGTTTATCAGACGATTAAAGTGAATGGACAATCTCTTCCTGTCACTCTGGCAAGTCAGGCGGAGATGCAATTTAAAGACGGGGATGTGACGAGCTCGTCTGTGAAATGGAAAGATCTAGATAATTTTAAGGATGGAGTGTCTAAAGGCTATTCAATAGGGACGCTTGCGCTCACTTTAAATGGGAAAGTCGTTAAAAAAGTGAATCTGCTTGCAGCCAAATCGATTTCCGCTTCTGTTGCTACCAATCAGATGGATGAAAAAGTCACAAGCCGTCCCATTTGGCTCTGGACCGAACGTTTAGCGGTTGTTGGACTTCTTGTCCTCGGCTATTTTGTTTTAAAACCAGGAGGACTCAAGCGAAAACCGTTCGTTGACCAGCAACAATCAGATTAAATAGGGTGAATCGGGCCGAGTTTGGTCCGGATAGCGTATCCATGTTACACTTGCTAGATTTAGTGGTAACAAGGATATGCTATTTCTTGTTTTAGAGGCTCATTTAGAGATTAGTGGAAACGAGGATATGTTAATTCCTGGTAGGCGTGCCGTTTCGGGCTGATTATCGGGTTATAGCGTATTCTCGTTACACCTATCTGATTTAGTGGTAACAAGGATATGCTATTTCTTGTTTTAAGAATTTAAATAGCCTAATAATTTGCAAAAGAGATACTCTTACAAAAGGTATTTGTGGTATCCTTATTTTA
This sequence comes from Pullulanibacillus sp. KACC 23026, assembly GCF_029094525.1. Classification (NCBI taxonomy): domain Bacteria; kingdom Bacillati; phylum Bacillota; class Bacilli; order Caryophanales; family Sporolactobacillaceae; genus Pullulanibacillus; species Pullulanibacillus sp. KACC 23026. The sequence continues at coordinate 1,781,579 of NZ_CP119107.1, forward strand.
ATAGATTAAGAGAGAAGGATGGGAAATAGGTTGAAAGAAGCATTGACACAATTGCAAAGTCAAGTGGCCAAAGTATTAATAGGAAAGGACCAAGTGGTCGAGTTGCTCTCAATAGCGCTTATTAGTCAAGGCCATGTCCTTCTTGAAGATGTACCGGGGACAGGAAAAACGATGCTGGCTAAAGTGCTCGCAAAGTCGATCAATGGTCAATTTTCACGGGTTCAACTAACGCCGGACGTCCTTCCAAGTGATATTACAGGAATTCAAATCTATAATCCAAAAGATCAGACCTTTGAAATAAAGCCAGGTCCTGTTATGACCAATATTTTATTAACGGATGAAATCAACCGGGCAACCCCACGAACACAGGCTAGTCTTTTAGAAGTCATGGAGGAGCGTCAAGTAACCATCGAAGGGGAGACGCTTAAGATCGAAGGCCCGTTTATCGTTGTCGCGACTCAAAATCCAATTGAACAACAGGGAACCTTTCCTCTTCCAGAAGCGCAAATGGACCGGTTCTTAATGCAAATTCAAATGGGTTACCCTACTTTGGAAGAAGAACGTCGGGTGATGAGGCTGTATCGTGAGGATGAGCCTATTGAGCAACTCCAAGCTATTTTCGAATTAGCCGATATTCAAAAGTGGCAGCAAGAGGTACGTAAAGTCACTCTATCCGAAGAGGTCGAAACTTACCTTTTAAATATTGTTCAGGGGACTCGTCAGCATAATTATATTGAGTCAGGTGTCAGCCCGCGAGGCACGCTTGCTTTTATGAAAGCCGCGCAAGCACGCGCTTTTCTTCATGACCGTTCCTTTGTGACTCCAGATGATTTGAAGATTTTGGCACCATCTATTCTTGCTCATCGATTGGTGTTATCCATGGAAGGGGAGATGCGCTCCTCTAAGCGTGATCTTATTTATGATGTTCTCAGGCAGGTTGAGGTCCCGGTTGAAGAGGGCGCTAGAGAATGAATGGCAAGCTTGTACAGGGATCTGCTCTCCTTGTCAATTGTTTGACAACGCTTGGAACCCTTCTTTTCATTCTTTACTTAATAATGGGATCGACATTCTTGTTTTTGACCGGTTGTATGATGTTGGTTCTCGGCCTTTATCCAAGAATTTACTTAAGAATGGTGAGTCAATCTTTTTCTTTTAATAATCATGAAAACGATAAAATGGTGCTGACTAATGGTGATACTGGAGAACTTTCTTTGACCTTTATTAACCGCTCAGCTCTTCCCATGATTGGATCCTGTGAAGTGGAACATGATCCTTATTTTAGATTAGTAGGAGAAAACCCTTCAGAGAATCGGCTAATCTTCCCCCTTTCCGTTCAAAAAAGGCAATCCGCCACTTTAACTTTACCTTTTGAAACCGTTGGGAGAGGAATCGGTCGAGTGACGAAATTGACGGTTAGCTTAAACGATCCGCTTAAGCTTTTGTCCTGTCGCCTGAGATATGAGTATGTGCGTAAAACCGTCGTGATCTATCCGAGAAAGAAGCCGGTAATGGGTAACGACGGTCAACAGTTGGTCAAGGAAGGCCCGCATAGCCATCCGTCCTCCCTATTTGTCGACCGATCACTCCCGATTGGCACGCGTGACTATGTACAGGGGGATTCGTTAAAAGATATTCACTGGAAAGCAACCGCTCGTAAAGGGGATCTTCAGACGAAATTGGTTGAAAAAACGATTGGAATGACTTGGAGCTTTGTCATATTGTTGGGTCCTAACATGCCAAAGCACGAGATCGCGAGTTTAGAAGAGCAGCTTTCTGCGTTGGCAAGACTCGCTGAATTGGCCCATAAGCGAGACATAGATTTTAATTTGATCGTCAATACGAAACCGATGGGGCGTTCGTTAATCATCCAAACACCATTTGGATCTGACCGCAGTCATTATTTTCGAGTCATGGAACGTTTAGCAGCCATTCAGGTTAACTTTTTAAGGATCGATCCGAAGCTCACAATCCGTGAGATCACACGAGGGCTAAGAGAGCCGCGAGTGTTGTTTTTTGCTGGGTCAGTTAAAGAAGTTTTGGATGATCCCTTGCTCCTGAATTGGCAAAGAAAAGGGCTTCACCTTTACAAAATTGAAGAGTCGGGATCTGTTGTACCGCTGCAAAAAGGGGGAGAAGCCATTGCTAAGTAAGACAAGCTGGCAAGAACAAATTCTCCTTCTCATCATCGAGTGGAGTTTATTCTTAACACTAACCGTCCCTTTTTATCATTGGGCAAACTCCCCATGGCATCTGGTGTTTTCAATTCTAGTTATAGGCGTCATTATGGGCGGGGGGACTTATTTTTTAAGCCGCTTATGGCATAAGGAAACGGGTGTGTACTATTATGGCATTGCTGTCGTTTCCTGTCTGATAGGCTGGTTGATTTTCTCCTGGCCATTTCTATTAAGCTTTTTCTTTAGCGTTTATTTCCTATGGCGCTTGTTTAGCTTTTTAAATGACCAGACACTTGAATACCGTTGGTGGATCTACCTCATCACCTTTTTTTTGACGATTATTCTATGGTTTGCGGTACGCGCTCATCAGTGGCATTCCATTCTTATTGTCAGTTTGATCGTGCAAGGGGTCAGTATTCTTGCTTTTGAAATGCTTCAGGAATGGCGGCTCTCCAAACGTTTGAGCGGCTCCTTGACGTATGCATGCGGATTTGCCGGTGTGCTCATCCTCGGTGTCTGTGTAACGGTTTTGCTTCCTGTTATCAAATGGGGGCTCGACCTTATCTATCAAGTGATTCTGTTTATTATTCTTTGGGTAGCGCGGATCCTTTTCTTTCTCATTGATAAGCTTATATCGCCGCATCTGACACACCAAGACAATTTAAACCATTTCTTAAAGAACATGAAGAAGCAGCACAAGCAGCAGACAATGCAGACGCATAACCCTCATATCTTTAATCCGGAAATTCTGTATGTCATTATAGCGGTCGGCTTATTGGTTGGCGGTTTTTTTCTCATTCGAAAGCTGCGCCTCCAACCTGCTGAAAGAAACACTGGATTAGATGTAGCGGTACAAGGTGCTCCAGGTGGACGATTAACCAAAAGACGTGGTTTCTTTAATGCGGCGAAACCCCCAAAAGACCCCATTCGTCTGCAAGTTTTTCAGTTGCAAAAAAAGTTCCGAAAACAAGAAAAGGGCCGTCTTAAATTTGAAACGTTCCGCGATTGGCTCAATCGAATCGCACAGAATCAGAAATGGCCCGCTTCCATTCTCGATACGTATGATCAAGTACGCTATGGAGACCGCTCGGCGCTAACTGAGCAGGATAGAAATGAGTTTCAGGCTGTCCTCGATCAGCTTAAACAGGAATTAGACAAGAAAAATTAAAGGTTCGTCATAAATTTTTCTCCCAAACGTTGAACTTAAAAAATAACAGGACTTGAGAACATAGCTCACTCCATAAAGCATAAGCTTTTAAAAGGGTTGTATGATTTGAAATCAGCCAAAAAATACAAGCGAACCATTTTGGAGGGGTTATTGTGCTTAAGTTAAGTATTTTAGACCAGTCACCCATATCTAGCGGGCAAACAGCTGTGGAAGCACTTCAAGCTTCTCGGGATTTAGCCAAGCTTGCTGACGAACTGGGCTATTATCGCTATTGGGTTTCTGAGCACCATAATCACCCTGGCATAGCGGGGGTGTCACCTGAAATTTTACTGAGTCATTTGGCCTCCCATACCTCTAGGCTGCGCTTAGGGTCTGGCGGGGTTTTATTAAATCACTACAGTCCTTATAAAGTGGCTGAAAATTTTCATATTCTTGAAGCCTTATTTCCTGGCCGCATCGATCTTGGAATTGGCAGAGCGCCTGGAGGGGATCCAAGTATTCTTCAAGCGATGGGGCACAGGGGACAAGAGTCCCCAGAAGCCTTTCGTCAAAAAGTTCAGGATCTCCTTCGTTATTTAACGCAATCAGGTGATACGACTGGCCCGATAAAAGGGGTACAGGCGACATCGTTTGTTAACTCCCTCCCTCCTGCCTTTCTGCTTGGTTCTTCTGGGACGAGTGCTAGGCTTGCGGCAGAGCTAGGCACCGCTTTTTGCTTTGCCCATTTCCTTAACCCTATTGATGGTCCTGAAGTCCTCAAGCATTACCGAGAAACTTATCACTCGTCTGAACTCAATCAGGCACCAGAAGCTTTTGTGTGTGTCTATGTCGTGTGCGCTGAAACGGATGAAGCGGCTTTTGAGGAAGCGGTGAGTTTGGAACACTGGCTCATTCAATCAGCTAATGGCTTAAAGACAGAAATTCCTTCACCTGAGGATGTAAGTCAAGTTCGGCTTTCAGAAGGGGATGTAGAAGCTATGCGTTTGAATCGCCAGAAGATGATTGTCGGCTCTCCAAGTACTGTCAAAGCAGGTCTTGAGTATATGGCTCGGGCCTATCAAACCGATGAAGTCATGCTGCTCACCAATTTACATAGTCAAGAAGCCAGATTAAAGTCTTATCAGTTAATAGCAGAAGTTTTTTCACTGCCTCGGCTATCGACCGCCGCGCAGGCTCATTAAGTTCCCCGCTTTTTGGGGATTTTTTTGTCCAGTTCAAGAAACTCCAATTCGCTGACTTGGGAACGATTTTAGTGAATGCAATGTCCTTCTCTCGTCCCGCAGGCGGACATGAAAAGGCCAGTTAGGTTCGCTGAGGCAGGGGTTTCTTAATTTTTTTCTTTTTCGAAAGAGTGGGGATGGGGTGTTCCTCCTTGGTTTCTATATTTATTTCCCCGATGTTATTAAGGTTTTGAGTAATGGCTTGTTTAAAAGTTTTTAATACTTTATGCTGTTCAAGTAAGATTTTGAGCTTGTCGCGTGCTTCTTGATCCGCCTGTTCCTTCTTTTTTAGATAGGGAAGGACTAACTTAGAATCAGCTTCGAGATCACTCTCTACTTGTTTGGCGATATAATAACGCAACAAGTATTTCTCTCTCAGTTTCTGCTGTTTAATCATCTCTTTTTCAAGTTGTTTCATCTCTTCCTCGATCTCTAATCTCCAAGATTTAAGCTCTTCAAGACGGAAATCCTCCCAGTTTATATTCACAGAAACGCTCTCCTTTTTAACAATTTATTTGAGTGAATGGCTTGACGTGGTATATATGTTAACTTAAAATCATTTTAGGTTAACATATAAAGAGGAGGACACTCATTTGAAAACCATTGATATGATCTACATGGCCTTGTTTGCTGCGATCACAGCGGTATTGGGATTGTTTCCGGCTATTCCGGTTCCCATGATTTCAGTTCCCATAACTTTGCAAACCTTTGGGGTGATGCTTGGGGGAACGGTCTTAGGAGCAAGACGCGGATTTATAAGTTTACTTATTTTTGATCTTCTTGTTTTAGCAGGCTTACCTATACTATCAGGAGGCCAAGGCGGACTCGCGGCTTTGATAGGTCCATCCGGCGGTTATGTGATGGCGTGGCCAATTGCTGCACTTGTGATTGGATTATTAGTCGACCGTTTCAAGGTCAATGTAGGTCTTGCTCTTATTTACAACATAATTGGCGGGATCCTTGTCGTGTACGCGGGCGGAATCCTTTATTATGCCTTAATTACCGGAACTCCCATTTGGGCAGTTATTGTTGGGAATCTTGCCTTTATCCCAGGGGATTTGATAAAAGCGATTGTGACAGCCTTTCTAGCTGTCCGTCTTCGATCTGCTTTACCGCAGTTGCGGACCAATCGCTCGAAAGCGGCTTGACCATTAACTCTATGAAAAATCTTTTAGGGCTCCTTTTACTAGGGGCTCTCTCTATTAATTTTTATGTTCAATCCTAAGAGATTAGACCTCAAATGAGATATAATTTTTAAAATGATGCTAGACTAGTCATAATAGATTTTTATGACGCTTTTAATGAGAGAAGGACACCTATGAAAACAATGACTGAGACCATTCTTATACACGGTATGAGACAACCCAATGCTGCTGCTATAATAAATGATGAAAAAATTATGACTTATGGTGAATTCAGAAGCAGGTTATTCAAGACCATTCAACAGTTATCGAAACTAAAAGAAGGGTCAGTGAATCCCTCCTCATTCCGAGTAGGGGTTTATCTTGAGAATAGTGAGGCCTTTCTGCTGCTCTTTTTGGCAACGGCCCACATTGGCGGACTTGCGATTCCCTATGATCTGAAGTGGACGCCTGATCAATTGGAGAACACGATACTGGCGACACGTCCTGATGTTATTTTTACAACGCTCCCTTTAAAAAATCGAATCCGTGCTTCAGTAGACGTATATGCAGTAGAGGAGTGGCTGTCAATAGTCTCACCGACTGAGGCGTTAACGGAGACGGCTTTTCTACATAGCAATCCTTATACAGATTTTTATTTGGGCTTTACATCTGGGACAACCGGTTTGCCAAAAGGATTTAAACGCCATCAGGTATCATGGACCAAAAGCTTCGATATAAGCAGCCCACTTTTTAATATTCGTGCTCAGGATGTCATCGCGGCACCAGGACCATTTGTTCACTCTCTTTCCTTATATGCCGCCTGCCATGCGCTTTACGTCGGTGCAGCGTTTGTCCTCTTTAATCACTTTGATCCAAAGCAAGTACTGGAAACATTCAATCAGTATGGTGCGACGGTCACTTATCTCGTCCCCACCATGCTAGAAGCTTTGCTCATGCAAGAGGTTCCATTAACTAAGCCCATGAAATGGCTGTCATCAGGTGATAAGCTGCAGCCTTATACCATAAAAAAAATCCGGGAAAAATGGCCATGCTCTAGTATCTATGAATTTTATGGAACCTCGGAAACGAGCTTTATCAGCTGGCTGGATCATGGTGGCCAGGAGGCGGATAAGCAATTAAGTGTTGGTAGACCTTTTCCAACGGTTGAATTAAAGCTTGAAAACAAAAAAGACGGCACAGGTGAGTTATGGGTGAAAAGCCCTATGTTATTTAGCGGGTATGATCAAAATCCAACTGCCACGGCTGCTGTATTAAGGAATGGGTGGTACTGTACAGGTGATTTGGCAAGAATCGATCAAGAAGGGGCACTGTATTTACTTGGTCGTGAGAAAAATCGCTTAATTTCAGGTGGGCTGAATATCTACCCTGAAGAGATTGAACGGGTGATTAAAGATCAGTTTGGCTTGACGGCTTTTGTTATTGTTGGAATTCCAGATGATTATTGGGGGGAGAAAGTGACCCTTGTCCTTGATGAACAGGAAGAACTTTGCGAAGGGGAGGAAAGATTCCTCCAAAAATTAAGTGAGAAGCTTCCGCGCTATCAGCTACCGAAGCAAATCCTTCGCCTCACCAGCCTGCCGATGACGACTAGTGGAAAAGTTGCAAGAGAACGAGTGCTTCAACTAGCTATGCGGCAATTGGAGGGACAGCCTTGAACAGAAAAGCGGTGATCGTCTCTGCTAAACGAACTCCGATTGGAAAAATAGGCGGCGTGCTTCGTTCGGTCCCCCCCGAGGAACTCACTGCCGCTCTCATCCGTGATTTATTAGCTCAAACAAAGGTGGCTGCTAGTGAAATTGATGATATCTTTCTTGGCAATACAGTGGGACCTGGTGGGAATTTGGCTCGTTTATCTGGATTAACAGCCGGGCTATCTGTTTCGGTTCCGGGCGTAACAGTGGATCGCCAATGCGGCTCAGGCCTTGAAGCCATTATTCTTGCAGCGCGGCAAATTCAAGCGGGAGCAGGAGATGTTTATCTAGCAGGCGGTGCTGAGAGCACAAGCCTAGCCCCATGGAAGTTTGCCAAACCTGCTAGTCTTTATGAACTGCCTAAACCTTATGGACGGGCACGTTTTTCACCGGATTTCATTGGGGACCCAGAGATGGGAGAGGCGGCTGAAAATGTCGCTTCGGTCTATGGGGTTACTCGTGAGGAACAGGATGCTTATGCCCTTAGAAGTCATCAAAAAGCCATAGTTGCAATAGATGAAGGCCGTTTTAACAACGAAATCACACCCATTCAAGTTGAAACAGAGAACGGGGTAAAATGGGTCAAGCAGGATGAATGCCCGCGCCGTTCAACATCTCTTGAGAAATTATCAAGGCTTAAGCCTGTTTTTAGAAAAGACGGGTCCGTAACAGCGGGGAATGCATGTCCCATAAATGACGGAGCTGCTCTTGCCCTTATCATGTCAGAAGAAAAAGCAATAGCCTATGGGTTAACACCCATTCTTGAATTTATGGATGCCGCTGTATGCGGTGTGGATCCTAATCTTCTTGGTATTGGCCCCATCCCAGCGGTCGAGCAGGTTCTCAAACGACAATCACTTACAATCAATGATCTAGCTTATATAGAATTCAATGAGGCCTTTGCCTCACAAGTGATTGCTTCTTTAAAGGAGTTGACCATTCCGTATGAGAAGGTCAATGCAGGAGGAGGAGCATTGGCACTTGGCCATCCTTATGGCGCATCAGGCGCTGTATTGGTTACGAGGCTTTGTGCGGAGGCGTGGGCTTTCCGAGGCGGCCTTGGCCTAGCCACACTAGGAATTGGAGGAGGCTTAGGACTCGCCGCCCTGTTTCGGTTCTGCGGAGAGTAAAGAAGCGTCCGAAGCTGAAATACACTACTTTGAGCGTGCAGGAGCCAGGTTGTTTTCTATTAGAGTGTTTGTTTAGCGGTTTGATTATAATAAAGAGTAAGATTGTTTGTTGGAGGAGGGACTCGAGATGGAGTTAGTGTTTTTGGGTACGGGAGCGGGGGTTCCTGCTAAGCATCGAAACGTCGCATCCATTGCTCTTATCATGCCGGAATTCAATAGTGAGACATGGTTGTTTGATTGCGGAGAAGCGACACAGCACCAAATTTTGGAGACGAAAGTGAAGTTGAGTAAAGTCACAAAGATTTTGATTACCCATCTTCATGGTGATCACATCTATGGACTGCCTGGCCTCTTGGGCAGCCGGTCATTCCAAGGCGGAGAGACGCTTCTTACCTTATATGGACCAAAGGGCATTAAAGACTATGTAGAGGTGTCGCTTAGGATCTCTGAAACCCATCTGACTTATCCGCTTGAAATTATAGAGCTGGAAGAGGGGACATTGTTTGAAACGGCAAACTATAAGGTTGAAGTTCGCCTTCTTTTGCATGGGGTGGCAAGCTACGGCTATCGACTTGTTGAAAAGGACAAGCCTGGAGCACTATTAGTGGATAAGATCAAAAAGGAATTGGGAATCTCACCGGGGCCGCTTCTTAAACAATTTAAAGAGACAGATCGCCTTGTTTTAGACGATGGGCGAGAAATCGTAACAGCCGATTACTTAGGGCCGGTTAAAAAAGGACGGATTGTGGCGATTCTTGGGGATACGAAGCCTTGTGAAGGAGAGCGTGTATTAGCAGAAGGAGCCACTTTACTGGTTCACGAAGCCACGTTTATGGTGGATAAGGAAGAGGGAGCTAACGCCTTTTTTCATTCGTCAACACGACAGGCAGCTGCCTGCGCGATCGATGCCCATGCAGAGACTCTGATATTGACACATATTAGTGCCCGTTATAAGGACGAAGGGGAGGCCCTTCTAAACGAGGCGAAGGCTTTTTTTCCAAATACTTATTTGGCTGAAGATCTATGGTCGTATACTTTCTGAGTGCGGCTTTCAGAAAAGGACAAGCGGGTTTTCAAGCTATTAAGTGAAAAGTTAAGTGGATGAGGCAGCCGGAAGGGCGTTCATCGAGGGTATGAACGCCAAAAAGAGGGAGTGGAGCATCCGAAAAGGCGTTCATCGAGGGTATGAACGCCAAAATAGGGTTGAGGGCAAGCAAGAAGGGCGTTCATCGAGGGTATGAACGCCAAAAAGAGGGAGTGGAGCATCCGAAAAGGCGTTCATCAAGGGTATGAACGCCAAAATAGGGTTGAGAGCAGGCAAGAAAGGCGTTCATCGAGGGTATGAACGCCAAAATAGGGTTGAGAGCAGGCAAGAAGGGCGTTCATCAAGGGTATGAACGCCAAAATAGGGTTGAGAGCAGGCAAGAAGGGCGTTCATCAAGGGTATGAACGCCAAAATAAGTGGATGAGGCAGCCGGAAGGGCGTTCATCGAGGGTATGAACGCCAAAATAGGGTTGAGAGCAGGCAAGAAGGGCGTTCATCAAGGGTATGAACGCCAAAATAGGGTTGAGAGCAGGCAAGAAGGGCGTTCATCAAGGGTATGAACGCCAAAATAAGTGGATGAGGCAGCCGGAAGGGCGTTCATCAAGGGTATGAACGCCAAAATAGGGTTGAGAGCAGTTAAGAAGGGCGTTCATCAAGGGTATGAACGCCAAAATAGGGTTGAGGCCAGGTAAGAAGGGCGTTCATCGAGGGGATGAACGCCAAAATAAGTGGATGAGGCAGCCGGAAGGGCGTTCATTGAGGGTATGAACGCCAAAATTGGGCTGAGAGTAGGCAAGAAGGGCGTTCATCGACGGAATGAACGCCAAAATAAGGCTGAGGGCAGGCAAGAAGGGCGTTCATCAAGGGTATGAACGCCAAAATAAGTGGATGAGGCAGCCGGAAGGGCGTTCATCAAGGGTATGAACGCCAAAAAGAGGGAGTGAGGCAGCTGTAAGGGCGTTCATCGAGGGTATGAACGCCAAAAAGAGGGAGTGGAGCATCCGAAAAGGCGTTCATCAAGGGTATGAACGCCAAAATAGGGTTGAGAGCAGGCAAGAAAGGCGTTCATCGAGGGTATGAACGCCAAAATAGGGTTGAGAGCAGGCAAGAAAGGCGTTCATCGAGGGTATGAACGCCAAAAAGAGGGAGTGGAGCATCCGAAAAGGCGTTCATCAAGGGTATGAACGCCAAAATGAGTGGGTGAGTCAGCTGGAAGGGTGTTCATCAAGGGTATGAACGCCAAAATAAGTGGATGAGGCAGCCGGAAGGGCGTTCATTGAGGGTATGAACGCCAAAATTGGGCTGAGAGTAGGCAAGAAGGGCGTTCATCGAGGGTATGAACGCCAAAATAGGGTTGAGGCCAGGTAAGAAGGGCGTTCATCGAGGGGATGAACGCCAAAATAAGTGGATGAGGCAGCCGGAAGGGCGTTCATTGAGGGTATGAACGCCAAAATGAGTGGGTGAGTCAGCTGGAAGGGTGTTCATCAAGGGTATGAACGCCAAAATAAGTGGATGAGGCAGCCGGAAGGGCGTTCATTGAGGGTATGAACGCCAAAATTGGGCTGAGAGTAGGCAAGAAAGGCGTTCATCGACGGAATGAACGCCAAAATAAGGTTGAGAGCAGGCAAGAAGGGCGTTCATCGAGGGGATGAACGCCAAAATGAGTGGATGAGGCAGCCGAAAGGGCGTTCATCAAGGGTATGAACGCCAAAATAAGGTTGAGAGCAGTTAAGAAGGGCGTTCATCAAGGGTATGAACGCCAAAATAAGTGGATGAGGCAGCCGGAAGGGCGTTCATCGAGGGGATGAACGCCAAAATAGGGTTGAGAGCAGGCAAGAAGGGCGTTCATCAAGGGTATGAACGCCAAAATTGGGCTGAGAGCAGGCAAGAAGGGCGTTCATCAAGGGTATGAACGCCAAAATAGGGTTGAGAGCAGGCAAGAAGGGCGTTCATCAAGGGGATGAACGCCAAAAAGAGGGAGTGAGGCAGCCGGAAAGGCGTTCATCAAGGGTATGAACGCCAAAATAGGGTTGAGAGTAGGCAAGAAGGGCGTTCATCGAGGGTATGAACGCCAAAATAAGGCTGAGGGCAGGCAAGAAAGGCGTTCAACGAGGGTATGAACGCCAAAATAGGGTTGAGGGCAAGCAAGAAGGGCGTTCATCGAGGGTATGAACGCCCAATAGAGTGAGTGAGTCAGCTAAAAACTGTGATGATGGGCATTATCAGTGGTGTTATAAGAACTTAAATAGTCTAATTAATCACTTCTTCTAACGGAAGCTTTAGTTCAAAAAGTATTTCTATATAAAAAAGCACCGCGAGTAACGGTGCTTTTTGTGTTCTTTAGTAGGCTACTTAACTTGCTTTTCCGAGTTTTGTTTTTTATTGGACTTCTTTCAAAAGGGCATCGTGCGTGATGTCCCAATGAGAGGTATTCCAAGTCGCTTGTTTATTTTTGATCAGGATCGCTTGCGGGGATTGATGGGTAACGCCAAGTTCATCCGCAATTTTCAGTGAAACGGGGCGGGACTCAATGACCTTGACATAGGCGGTTTCAACGCCTTTTGCTTCTAATTCTTCTAATGTGTGATTAAATTCGTTCCAAGCATTCGCACTGATTGGGCATGTTGTGCTGTGCTTCAAAAGAACAACCGGCTTCTCGCTTGAATCATCAAGAAGCGCTTTCCAATCGTCCTCAGACGTGATCTCGCGTAAATTTGCCATGTTATCTCCACCTTTTAATTAGATTAACTGAACTTTGCAACGGACATGGAGTCTGGTTACCTGTCACTTGGGGCCAAATTTCAGATTTTATACGGCGCTGAAGGGCATTCATGTTCTATGTCCGTTAAATAAAAGATAATGGTCTTAGGGGCAAGCTCTAGCTTTTAAAAATTCCATCCGCGCTGATATTGAACAGGACCTTCGAGTGTTATGCCAAGCTCCTTGGCAGCGTCATAGGCCCAATAGGGATTTCTTAAGAGAGCACGAGCGATAATGATGAGGTCGGCTCGGTCATTTTTCAAGATTTCTTCAGCTTGAACGCCGTTTAGGATTAAGCCAACTGCTCCTGTTGCGATATCCGCTTCATGTTTTATTTTATCGGCATAAGGGACTTGGTATCCAGGAAAAACATCAATTTTGGCTGGAGCAACCGCACCGGTGCTGACATCAATTAAGTCGATCCCTTGTTCCTTCATTTTCTTAGCATAATAAACGTGATCATCCGGTGTGCTGCCGCCTTCTAAGTGATCCGTTGCTGAAACCCTTACAAAAATAGGCTTGTTTTTCCAAACGGTTTTGACCGCGTCAATCACCTCGGATAAGAAGCGATAGCGGTTTTCTAAGCTCCCGCCGTATTCGTCCGTTCGTTTATTCGAAAGCGGGGAGAGGAATTGGTTAATTAAATAGCCGTGGGCTGCGTGGAGTTCAATGAGATCAAAGCCTGCTTCGTCAGCCCGGCGAGCGGCTTCTTTAAAGGCTCCGACCGTTGCTTTAATGTCCTCTTTGGTCATTTCTTTTGGCGTTTGATAAGCGTCACTAAATTCGAGGGCGGATGGCGCAATAATGGATTCTTCAATATCCGCCTTTCGACCGGCGTGATTTAATTGGATCCCGATTTTACTGTTGTTCATGTGGTTGAGTTCAACGAGCTTCTTAAGCCCTGAAATGTGGTCATCGCTCCAAATGCCAAGATCCTGCATGGAGATACGTCCTTGTGCGGTTACAGCAGTCGCCTCAACGATCACAAGGCCGACCTGTCCAACCGCACGGCTTGTATAGTGTGTGATGTGCCAGTCATTGACGAAACCGCTTTTATCGTAGCAGCTGTACATGCACATTGGCGCCATAATAATGCGATTTTTAAGCGTCATATTCTTGATCGTATAAGGCGTAAATAATTTTCTCTCACCCATCTAAAGCACATCCTTTAACTCTAATATCTTTTATTCTGTTCTGTAATATTCCCTTAGTATGCGTAATTATAGCACAGGTCTTTTTCAGTAACAGTGAATATGCTTAAGAACTTCCACAATTGGAAAACGTTCCCCCTTTAAGTGGAGGAACGCTTGAATCTAAAAATTATTCTTTTTAAAGAAGTCCAATACATCTTTTTCATAAGCGGCAGGCTGGTCTACAAACTCCATGGTGTGGTCAGGCCCATGGAAGAGGTCAAAGGTGACATTTCCTTGTTCCGTTGCCTGGTAGATCGATTGACTGTTTGTATAAGGAATGGTTCCATCACTTGTTGAAGCAATTAATAGAAGCGGACCTTTATATTTTTCAGCGCTCTGAATAGGTGACACGTTGTTTGGATTAATATGGATGGACAGTGGCACCCAGAGCTTTAAAATGAGCGGATTAAACGGAAAGCTTGGCAGATGAGACCAGTGAGTCAAGTTTGTATTTAAGTAACTTCCCAGATTGGAGAAGGAGGAGTCTGCGACAGCGACTTTCACAGCTGGACTTTGGTAGGCGGTAAGAAGCGTCGTGGCGGCGCCCTGTGACCAGCCCATTAAACCAATCTGAGCGTTTGGGTTTTCTTTTAAGAGCGCATCAATGGCCCCTAATAAATCCTGTTGTTCATAATAGCCGACCGTTGTTGTCGTTCCTCCTGACGCCCCGCTGTTGCGGTAATCAAAGGTTAAAACGTTGTAGCCATTGTCATGAAGAAATTTGAACAGATCGAGACCAGGCGTTCCCTTTGGCGAGCCATTAGTCGGCCAGATTAATCGATTTCCTGTGTAACCATGGGACGTGATAATCCACTTATTGGTAGACGTGGCGGCAGGCATTTCCCAGCCTTTTAACGTTACCTTTCCGTCATGACTTTTAAAGGCTACATTTTTATAAGTCAGTCCGACATCACCAGGATTTAATGTGACTGATTTATGTTTGGGATGAATGAGCTGTGTGGTGATGTAGTAGCTCAGGCCGAGGCAAGCAATAATCACTACGCAAATAAGAATCACAAGTGTGGTGATGACGACTCGAATCGGCCGTTTAGGTTTCGTTTTTATAGGAAGCTGTTGATACGTGCTCATAGAACCGTTAACTCCTCTCACTTAAGGCCATTATGCCTTTCTAGCGAACTCGTTTTCTGTATTGTACCAATAGATGAGAGGAAAAGGGAAGTTTATTTCAATAAAAGTAAGCGTTTTCTTTTTGTTCTAAAGAGAAAAACAATAGGGGCCAGCCTTTAAGACAGGACGGGCGGTCTATATGTATGAGATAGTTGTGGGTAGCTCTAGCTTGGGTGTCAAAGCGACATTGATTGCTAAGTGACTTATTCACATAGTTGTTTAAGGGGAATAAGGATGGAACAGATACCTGTTCATCCATTGAGTCATCCCCTCTGACTTAATTGATTGAAAAAAACGAATAAGTATTGACGTTAGGACTGTTTCAGTTGTTTCTTGAGATTGGCAGCCATCCATGGGTAATCGGTGATAAGGGCGTCGCTATTCCATTCCATCAACAGCCTCATAAAATGGGGAAGGTTAACGGTATAAGGCCGAATGGAGAGGTGATTGGCGTGCAGTTCGCTGATCAACGGACTGTTCACCGATCGGTAATGAGGGTGAATGCCCCTGGCACCGAGTTCACGACAATAATCCATTGGTGAGATCGGAAGCGGCTTTGCCAATAAAGGGGCGGTTTCTGCATCCGTATTGAGCAAATGAATTTTGTAGAGGCTTTCATGGTTGAAGGACGAGAAGACCGTTCGTTTCAACAACCCGCGCTCTGTCACCATGTTCAACACGACTTTTTCCATTCCTTTATAAGCAAAAATATTATTTTTAAGTTCTATATTAATAAGCAGTGAAGTGGAGGCGACCCATTCTAAGAACTCTTCAAGTGTCGGAATGGTCTCGGCTCTATATTGATGGGATTTCCAGCTTCCCATACTGAGCTGTTTTATAGAATTAAGCGTATAGTCCTTTACAAATCCATTCCCATTGCTTGTACGGTCAACAGTCTCATCATGAATGATGACGGGGACGCCGTCCTTAGTTAAATGAACGTCGAGCTCAATTCCATCGGCGCCTTCTTTTAAAGCCTGCTTAAAGGCAGCCATTGTATTTTCAGGACATTGTCCATTAGAACCGCGGTGAGCATATATGATGGTCAAAAATGGTCACTCCAATCTAAATGGCATCAAAAAATAAAAAGGATTACAGCGAAAAAAAACGAACCTTTAATAGTATATGGTAAAAGAGTGGAGAATGGACCAAAGGAAATAGCAAACAGGTTAATGGGACCATTCCTTATCTATTGTGAGACAATAAGACAAGGCTGGTTGAAAAGGCAACGGAGTGACGCATCAGTCACCCGAAAGCGGCTCGTTCACTTTTAGCCTGAGCCCCGACCACTTGAAGAACAGCTAACGGACAAGTTTAGTGGTAAACAGAGCTTCAGATGACCTCTTATTTAAGTTTACTGCTTCGAGCATCCTAGTCGCACGAAAAACGAACTTTTTTGATAATAAAAGAAGGGCCCTTAAGATTTCTAATCTTCTTTTTCAGGTGAATGGAGGCGTTTAAGTTGGATAGCTTTCAAATAGCGGAGGATGTCTTTGGGATTGAACTCACTACTCCTTTTGCAGTTGGACCCGTAAATGTTTATTTAATAAAGAAAGAAAAAGAGCTTCTCTTAGTTGATGCGGGTGTGAACACGGAAACGGCCTGGCAGGAGTTGACAAAGGGACTTCAGCAATTTGGCTGGGCACCTGAGTGTATTACCGCCATTTTTTTGACGCATCATCACCCTGATCATACGGGCTTAGTTTCAAGAATGCCGCATTGTCCGCTTTATGCGCATCCTAAAGCGGTGCCTTGGCTCACGAGGGATGAGGCTTTCTTTGAACGCTATGAGGCTTATTTTAGGCATAAAGCAAAAGAAATGGGGGTGCCCGCTGATCTCATTCATTACATTCCTGCCGTCAATGATTATGTCAAATTTAGTGGAGCTAGACCAATTGTTCAAACCGTAACGCCTAAGGATCGCCTTCCTCATTTTGAAGACTGGGGGATTATGGAGACACTTGGCCATGCGCAAAGTCATTATTCTCTATTAAGAGAAGCGGATGGTCTGTTTGTGGCAGGCGATGCCATTCTTGAGAGGGTGACGTCTAATGCCTTGATGGAGCCGCCTTTTCAAGAGGGGGAGCCTGCTCCAAGGCCGCTCATTCAATACCGTGAAACCCTGCAAAAATCGATGGCATTACCCATTAGACAAGTTTTACCTGGTCATGGGAAGCCCTTTGAATTCACGACGTCTCTCATTTCTCGCAAATTAAGGGGGCAGGAGCGCAGGCGAGCCACGATTTTATCCATGATTTCAGATGAAGGTGCCACAACCTTCGAACTCGCCAAACACTATTTTCCAGATGTCTATCTCTCCCAGATGGATCTTGTTTTATCCGAAATACAAGGGCATCTTGAGTGGTTAGAAGCAGATGGGATGATTCGAGGTAAGCGAACAGAAGAAGCGGTTATTCGCTATTTTGTGAACCAACATGTATTTAAAAAGGGTTAATCCTGTTTAGGTTGACGGGTAAATGGGTTTCTCGTTTGATTGGATAGATAGGTCTTAAATTTAAAAGGAAAGGTGAAGTGGATCAATGAAGGCGCAACGTTTAAAAGGACAAACGGCTGTTATAACAGGGGCGTCCAGCGGTATTGGCCGGCATATGGCCCGTGAATGTGCGGCAGATGGGGCTAATGTGATCCTCATTGCCCGCTCGACAGATAAATTGGAGCGTTTAAAGAAGGAAATCTTAATGCAATTTTCTGTTAAGGTAGAGGTACATACGCTTGACATTGGCAATTTTCCCGCTGTGAAGGATTGCTTTGAAACCATTAAACTTGATCATCCTGTGATTGACATTTTGATTAATAATGCCGGTTTTGGCATCTTTGATTGGTTTGCAGAATCGAAAGTAGAGGATATTGAAGAGATGTTTCGTGTTAATGTGCTTGGGTTAATGACGGTAACTCGTATGCTCTTGCCTAAGATGCTTCAACAAGGAAAAGGCCATATTATCAATATAGCTTCTATAGCGGGAAAATTGGCAACGCCCAAATCATCCGTCTACTCCGCAACTAAGCATGCCGTCCTAGGGTTTACCAATGGCCTGCGGATGGAACTTGCTGGAACAGGGGTTCGAGTTACAGCGGTTAATCCAGGTCCTATCGAAACGAACTTTTTTAAAGTAGCTGATAAAGATGGCCATTATGTGAGCAAAGTCAAGCGATGGATGCTCGACCCGGAACTAGTGGCGAAGCGAGTGGTGGCAACGATCGGAACGTCGAAGCGAGAGATAAATCTGCCTTGGTCAATGGGGGCAGGGGTTAAGCTGTATCACTTAATGCCAGGATTCTTTGAACGCTTTATCGGCCCGTTTATCAATCAAAAATAATGACAACAGGAAAAAGGGTGGCAAGCATGCAGACACAGAACTTAACGGTCCATCAATGCACAATGGCAGACTATGAAACGGTTAAAGCGCTTTTGTATGAAACGGCCAGGTGGTTAAAAGAAAAAGAAATGAACCAATGGCAAGACATCACAACAGGAGCTCGCGACCTCAAGATTAAAGCAGGAATTGAAGCCGGTGAAACCTTTCTTTTTTATAAGGAGGGGTGCTTAGCTGGAACAATTGTTCTTCAAGAGAAACCGGGTGAATGGGACCTTGATTTATGGAAGGAAAAATTGGAGGATGAGACTAGTTCCTTATTTATCCACCGGATTGCGACGGACCGCCATTTTGGTGGACAAGGGATAGGCGCTGCCATGCTTGAGTGGGCTGCTGAATACGGACGGAAGCACCCAACGTTTAAGTGGCTCAGGCTCGACTGTGTCGGTCATAATGTTCGATTAAATGATTTTTATAAAAGCTGCGGCTTCACCTATGTTGGTTTATCAGACAATGGCTTCAGCCTATACGAAAAGCCGCTTATATGATCGGCAAATAAGCGATCGATTATGAAGGGAGCTTGCGGGATAGCCTGGTCTATGGCTTTTTCCAAGAGGGGCAGCTGCATCGCTTTTGACTGCCCCAAACGTTTGCTTCCAAGCCAGTGAGTGGACCCGAGTGAGAAAACGATTTGATCTCATTTTCTATGGCTCTTCTTCATAATAGTAGTAACGGAGACGACTATTATACAAGGAGTGAGTAGGTTGGCAAAGAAAGTGCTTATTGTGACGGGGGATGCTGTTGAAGC